>OZ257144.1:3355000-4184854 GCA_965279205.1 Hyphomonadaceae bacterium | reverse complement strand
CGTGACGGATCGCCCAGCGGCCAGCCGCAGACAGCGCGGATATGCTGTTCGAACTGGCCGGTGAAGCAGGCGTCCTGTGTCCAATGGCCCGAATTGTGGACGCGCGGGGCGAATTCGTTGGCAAGCAGCTTGCCGTCCTTGGTCAGGAACAGTTCCAGCGCAAGGACGCCGACATAGTCGAGTTCATCGGCGAGCTTCTTCGCAAGGCGAACAGCTTCGTCCAGCACGGCCTTCGGCGCGGAGGAGGGGAAGGTCGAGCGGCGCAGGATGCCGCCGGAATGATCGTTCTCCGGCGGATCGTAGGCCAGGAATTCGCCATCGGCGCCGCGTGCGGCCACGACCGATAGTTCGCGGTCGTGCTCGATCCACGCTTCGAGGATCGCCATCGTGCCGCCTGCCTCGGCCCACGCCGGGAAGGGCTGGATCTCTCCCTGGAGCCGTACCTGGCCTTTGCCGTCATAGCCGGAGAAACGCGATTTCAGGACACCGCTGCCGCCCAGACGGTTCAGCGCCTCCTGGATCTGGTCGGGGCGATCGATGCGCGCGAAGGCGGCCGGTTCGACACCGATCTCGCGGAAGAAGGTCTTCTCGGCGAGCCTGTCCTGCGCAGTCGCGAGCGTACGGCCATCCGGGCGCACCGGCGTTCCTTCGTCCTCGATGAGATCGACCGCATCGGTAGGGATATTCTCGAATTCGATGGTGGCGACCTTCACGCTGGCGGTGAATTCCTTCAGCGCCTCGCGATCGTTGAACGGAGCAACCCATGTCTTGCGCGCCACGCGCGAGGCGGGGCTGTCGGTTTCGGGCGTGAAGACATGGACGTCGAGGCCGAGATCTGACGCCGCCAGCGCCAGCATGCGGCCGAGCTGTCCGCCTCCAAGAATGCCGATCGCGTCACCCGGCCGGGCGAGCACGCCGCTGGCGACAGACTTTGTCATTTGCCGTCTTCCACCGACTCCGAAACCGCATCGGTCTGCGCCTTGCGCCAGGCGTCGAGACGCTGCTGAAGCGCGCTGTCGCTACCTGCAAGGATCGAGGCTGCCAGCACGCCGGCGTTGAGAGCGCCTGCCTCGCCGATCGCCAGCGTGCCCACGGGCACGCCACGCGGCATCTGGACGATAGAGAGCAGGCTATCGAGGCCCGACAGCGCGCTGGATTTCACCGGCACGCCGAGCACAGGAAGGGAGGTCATCGAGGCGACCATGCCGGGCAGGTGAGCAGCCCCGCCGGCGCCGGCGATGATTACTTTCAGGCCGCGTCCGCGAGCGGATTTGGCATATTCGACCAACCGGTCCGGTGTCCGGTGGGCGGAAACCACCTTCGCCTCATGTGGAACGCCCAGTTCTGTGAGTATCTTCGAGGCCTCGGCCATCGTCGGCCAGTCCGACCGGCTACCCATGACGATACCCACAAGAGGATTGGCGGCGCGCGCGGTCATGAGGCTCTCCGGCCCGGAAAGCGGCCTTCTACAGGGTTCTGCCACATTTCGGCAACGGCAGTGACAAACGCGATTAATGAGACGCTAACGTGGATCGGCTGGAATGCCGGCAGGAGACGCGTCCGCCCCATGAAATTATTCTCTATCTTCGCTCCGCGGAGCCGGCCGGGAGATGTCGCTCCGGTTGAGAAGCCGGTCGATCTGGCCCTGCGTGTTGCACAGATCTTTGGCGTGCCGGAATACCAGCTGACGCCCCAGGTGCGCACGGCGTTCAATGTCCTGATCGCCGAAGTTGATTCCCTGCGGCTCGACGTCGAGCAGCTCAAGCTGTCGCTTGCTGAGGCCGAGGCTTCCGCCGACCACGACACGCTGGTGCCCGTCTACAATCGCCGCGCCTTCATGCGCGAAGCCTCGCGCGTGGTCGCGCTGGCGAAGCGCCATGAGATCGAAGCGAGCATGATCTATTTCGATCTCAACAACTTCAAGGAGATCAATGACGGGCACGGCCATGCCGCGGGTGACGCCGTGCTGCGCGCAATCGGCGAGATCTTTGTTCGCCAGACCCGTGAGACCGACATTGTCGGCCGCATCGGTGGCGACGAGTTCGCCGTGGTGCTGACCCACGTCAATCCGGAAGCCGCGAAGATCAAGGCCGAGTCTCTGGCCGCCGCGCTATGCACCGAACGCGTGCTCTTCGATGGAGCGCCACTGTTCGTGTCGGCGGCTTTCGGCATCACGCATTTCAAGGCTGGCGACACGGCCGAGCAGGTTCTCGCACGCGCTGACGAGGCGATGTACGCCGACAAGGCGCTGCACCGCAGGGCGCAGCAGGCCCAAGGCTAGCTCGCTGGGTTAACGCTTACCGATCGGGGTAATTACCGAAGCCGCCAAAGCCGCGGCCGCCGCCCCAGACCTTTTCGCCGATCAGGCAGTCGGTCTTTTCGGCTGGCAGCTTCAGCTGCGCGCGCACGATGCCAGAGGTTGCAGGCGCTTCGGTGCGATCATCCTCGGCGTACTGGACCGGTGCCGTTTCCGGCGCGACTTCAAGGCCGGCGATCTCGAGCACCAGCTTCTTCCGGATCGTGGCGGCGAGCTGTTTCAGGTCGAACACAGGCGCGATGAAGGCTGAATTCCCGCCAATGACGCAGTGTTTGTAGTACCGGTCGAGATGGTCGATGTCGTAGAATTCCTTGGGCTTGTTCAACATGATCGGCAGACCGTTGATGACGATGCCGCTCTTCACCACGGCGTCGCGGACCGGTTCGACCGGCCGGCCGGCATTGTTGGCGCCATCGCCCGACACATCGATCACCTGCCGGTGCGAGGAGATGTTATTCTTCAGGATATAGTCCTGCGCGGTCAGCAGCGCTGTCGAGATCGAGGTGCGTTGTTCGCCGTAGATCGGCTCCTGCTCCAGCTTGTCGGCGAAATCGCGGGCAGCCTTTTCGCTGTCGATGATTGTCCAAGGAATCGTCGGGATTGGATCGAAATCGCCCGCCCATTCCATGTAGAAGACGGCGATCTTGCCTTCCGGACCCGATAGCAGCGCGTTGATGACGTCCTTGTGGCGGAAGGCGTCGACATAGCCGTTGCGCTGCAGGGCGTGCTCGTCCTGGTCCATCGATTGGGAGATGTCGACCGCGAGCACGATCTCGAGATCGACCCGCACTGACTTGCCCTGCTGCTGGGCGACGCCCGGGGCGGACAGGCCGATAATGCCCGCAAGGGCGAGGGCGCCGACCCCCCTCAGACGCGACAAGACCTTCATTACCCGCTCCGCCAGTAACGTCCCAGCTTGCAGGCCAACCCATCGGCAGGCAAGCTGGCCTGCATCACGAACTCACGACCTTGCGGCTATCCAAGGCAAGGCTGGCCAAAGGCAAGACGGGTCGGTGCTTGGATGGGGAGGACAACATGAACGGGTTACGCGCCGGGATCGCTGCCGCCGCAATGTTCACCGCCATGCCGGCCATGGCGCAGGCGCCTTACACCCCACCGCTCGCATCTGACGGCCATCCAGACCTGCAGGGTGTTTGGTCGACGGATTCGATCACCACGCTGGAGCGCGCGGACCGCTACAAGACGCTGGTGATCCCGCCTGACCAGGTCGAGGCCATGACAAGGGTGCATCCCCAGGTCGTGCGGCAGGCAACCGACGACAACCAGAAGCTCGCCGATGGTCTGCTCAACGGCAAGGATCTGGCGCAGGGGCGCGGCTACAACGCGTTCTGGATCGATCCGGGCACGCGCTTCGGCGTTGTGAAAGGCGAGACGCGGACGTCGTGGATCATCGATCCGCCGAACGGCAAGATTCCATGGTCGGAGGAAGGCCGGAAGCTCGCGGCGGCGGGGCGGGCGAAGCTCGGCTACTCCGATCCGGAGGCGCGGCCGCTGGCGGATCGTTGCCTTGCGACGGGCGGGCGCACGGGGCCGCCGATGACCAACGGACTCTACAACAACCACTATCAGATCGTGCAGACCAAGGACGCGGTGATGATCATGTCGGAGATGATCACCTGGGCGCGCATCGTTCGAATGGATCAGCCGCATGCGTCGGCCAGCCTGCATCCGCTGTTCGGCGACGCGGTGGGACATTGGGAGGGCGGCACGCTGGTGGTGGAGACGACAGGTTTCGATCCAATCCGCGCCATGCAGGCCGTGCCGGCGAACCTGTCGGAGAATGCTAAAGTGACCGAGCGCTTCACTCGCGTGTCCGACAAGGAGCTGCTCTACGAATTCACCGTCGACGATCCGGTGTTCTACACGCAGCCCTGGAAAGGTGAGACCACCTGGCGCAGCGAGGGCGAGAACGTCTACGAATTCGCTTGCCATGAAGGCAATTACGCGATGGCAGGCATTCTCAAGGGCGCTCGCGTGAGAGAAGCAAAGGGCCTTCCGCTGGAGCAGGCCAACGAGGAGTAGCGCCATGCATGCTGTCGCCAGGACGCACCCTTCCTTCGTGATCGGCGCGCTGGCGCTGCTTGCGATGACGGCAGAGGCGCAGACGCCAGACTGGAGGACGCCTCGCAATTCGTTAGGCCAGCCGGATCTCCAGGGCACGTGGAACAGCGGCTCGCTCACCAACCTGGAGCGGACGGGGCAGTTCAAGGACCTGATCGTACCCGATGCGGAGGCCGAGCAGGCTGCGCGCCAGCGCTATGTCGCCAACCAGCGGGCGCAGGCCCCTACCGACCAGTCGGCCGGCGCGCCGACTGACCGGAACAGCAATGCGGGCTACAACGCATTCTGGCTTGATCGCGGGTCGACGCTCGGCAGGGTGAAGGGAACCTATCGCTCGTCGTGGATCGTCGATCCGCCGGACGGGAAGATTCCGTTCTCGGCGGAAGGGAAGAAGCTCGCCGCGGCGGCGGAGGCAAGGCTGGGCTATTCCGATCCGGAGTCGCGGCCGCTGCCGGACCGTTGCATCGCGTCGGTCGGGCGCAACGGGCCGCCGATGATGAACGGGCTCTACAACAACCATTTCCAGATCGCGCAATCGCCGACGCATGTGGTGATCCACGCCGAGATGATGAGCAATGCACGGATCGTGGCGCTGACCGACAAACACCAGCCCGCCGCGATCGCCCCCTTTTTCGGGGATTCGATCGGGCGTTGGGAGGGAAACACGCTGGTGGTCGAGACGACCAGCTTCAACCCCTACCATTCCTGGCAGGACCACCCGGCCTTCCTGTCGGACAGGGCGAAGGTGATCGAGCGTTTCACGCGTACGGCTGCCGATGAACTGCTCTACGAGTTCACAATTGATGACCCGACCTTCTATTCGCAGCCTTGGAAGGGCGAGATGAGCTGGGTGCGCGATGGAGAGGTCAGCTACGAATTCGCCTGCCACGAAGGCAACTACGCCATGCCCGGCATCCTCGCTGGCGCTCGTGTGTTCGAGGCGCAGGGGAGGAAGCTCGAGCAGGGCGCAGGAGAGTAGCTATGCGCCCTCGTATTCGTCGTGCAGCTTCACCCAGGCCATAGGATACGGCAGTGCGCCTTCGTCGCGGCCCTTGGGTGTCATGTCGAGGATGTTGTAGGCGCCGTTGAGGATGTCCTGGCCGCGGCCATAGGTTGAATAGGCGTGGTAGATCGCGCCGTCTGTCCCCTTCACGAAGACGCTGACGCCCTGCAGGTCCTTGAACGGTACTTTCTGCTTTTCATAGTTGTAGAGCGCCTCGCCGTTGGCGTCGGGTTCGAACGAGACGGCGAAATCGTAGTTGAACGTGATCTTGCCCGACGACACCCACGGGAATTTCCAGCCGAGGCGTTTGGCCTGGCGTTGCAGCTTCTCGATCGGGCCGCGCGAGATTGCAACAAAGGATGTGTCGCGCGCATTCAGATGCGGGATCGCGCCGTCGAAATGATCGGCCCAGAACGAGCAGGATTTGCAGCCCAGTTCGGCCTCTGGCGCGAACATGAAGTGATAGACGACCAGCTGGCCGCGGCCGGCGAACAGGTCAACCATGCTGACAGGGCCTGTCGGCGCGTCGAACGCGTAGTCCTTGTCGACCTTCACCCAGGGCATGGCGCGGCGTTTTTCTGACAGCGCGTCACGCTGGTGCGTGAATTCCTTCTCGGCGGCGAGAAGGGATTTGCGCGCCTTCAGCCATTCCTCGCGTGTTGCAACCTTGCCCATCATTTTCTCTCTCCAATGATCAACATAAATGTTGATAGTCAATCGAAGTGTTGATAGTCAAGCTGGGCGTCAAGTGGCGCGAGCGGAAAATTGTTTCGATGCTGTGTTGCCTTCTCGGTGCGCTGATGGCCGGCAATCTCGCCGCGGCGGGACGGATCGGCGCCTCGCTGGCGCGGCGGCCGGGCCTGGCCGGCATGGCCGCACTGCTCGCCATTGGCGCCGTCAGCATTGCGATTGCACCGGCGGTGGCGGAGCATGGCGAACACTATGCGGCGCGGGCGGCGGTGAATCATCGCTCGGTGCTCGAGGAAATCCTCGCGCAGCCGCTCTGTTCGGGCCGTGAGGTGACGACATGACTTTGGCGCTGGTCAGGGACCGCACGTCGGCGGAAGCAGGGGGGGAGGCATTGGACCGCGTGTTCTTTGCGCTGTCGGATCCCGTGCGCCGCGCCATCCTGCGCCGGCTCGACGAGGGCCCGGCTCTCGTGTCGGAGCTGGCGGCGCCATTCCAGATGTCGCTGCAGGCGGTGTCGCGACACATTCAGGTGCTGGTGAGATCCGGGCTCGTGGCGCAGGAGCGCACAGGCCGCATCGCGCGCTGCAATCTCGACGCCGCGCCGCTCTATGACGCCGCGGTCTGGATCAATCATTATACCAAGTACTGGCAGCAATCGTTCGACGAACTGGCCGCGTTCGTGAAGGCGCTGCCGCCGCCATCTTCACGCAAGGGTGGGCCGAAACGCGCGGCGAAGAAGACAAAGGGAAAGCGCAAATGATCGGTCAGGACGAGCGCGTTGTCGCGCTGCGGACGAAGTTCTTCGAGGCGCGCGCCGAACTGCACAAGGCGCTGGCTGAAGAAGCGCGCGGCGAGGTGAAGGATTATGTGTTCGCAAACCGGAAGGGGCCGGTGAGGCTGTCCGAATTGTTCGGGAAGAAGCGCGACCTGTTCGTGATCCACAACATGGGCGTCGGCTGCAATTCCTGCACGATGTGGGCGGATGGGTTCAACGGGTTCTATCCGCACATCTCCGATCGCGCGTCATTCGTGGTATCGAGCCCGGACGCCCCCGAAACACAGCGGGAATTCGCGGCCTCTCGTGGCTGGACGTTTCCCATGGTGAGTACGCAGGGCACGCCGTTCGCCGCCGACATGGGGTTCGCCAACCCGGCGGGCAAGCCGATGCCAGGCGTATCGGCCTTCCAGAAACAGGACGGGAAGATCGTTCGGGTGTCAGCAAGCGGCTTCAACGACAGCGACGAGTTCTGTCCGGTGTGGCGGCTGTTCGACCTGCTGCCGGAAGGCCCCGATGGCTGGCGGCCGAAGCAGACCTACGGCTGAGGCGGATCAGGCCAGCGCGAAATCGACCAGCGCCTGGGCGTGCAGTTCCAGCGTGTCGTAGCTCGGCAGGCCTGCATCGGTCGGCGGGAACAGCATGCCGATCTCGGTGCAGCCGAAGATCACGGCGTCGGCTTCCTGATCGCCGGCCTTGTCGATCATGGTGCGTACTGCCGTTCGCGAAGCATCCGTCACGATGCCCTTGATCAGCTCGCTGTAGATGATGGCGTGAAGGGTGTCGCGGTCGGCCTTGTCCGGCACAATGGCGTCGATGCCTTTTGCCGCGAGATGGTCGACCATGAACGGGTCTTCCATGGTGTAGCGCGTGCCCAGCAGAAGCGGCTTGCAGCGCGCATGCTGCCTCAGGCCGGCGGCGAGCGTGTCGCCGATGTGGATGAGGGGCAGGCGGACTGACGCCATGACCTGAGCCGCGACCTTGTGCATGGTGTTGGCCCCGATGGCGATGACGTCCGCCCCGGCCCGCTCCAGCGACTGGGCGGCGTTCGCCAGAACCGCCCCGGCCTCCCGCCAATGACCGTCTGCCTGCATCCGGGCGATCGGCCCGAAATCGAGGGAATTGACGATCAGCTGGGCCGAATGGGCGCCACCAAGCCGGTCTGCGACCAGCTGGTTGATCCGGTCGTAGTAGATCTTCGAGCTCTGCCAGCTCATTCCGCCGATCAGGCCGATTGTGCGCATCCAAAACCCCGAAAAACCATGTAAAACGCGTTTTCCTTGACCTTCTCCACAAGGAGGTCTAGGGAGGCCGCCTTCCGCGCAGAATTCCGTTCTGCGCCTTGACCGGTACAACCCCCGCCTTTCGAGAGAAAGGGTCAACGGACGAGACCGGCGAGGTCCCCTGCTCAGCGCGTTGCGCCCGGCGGGGCAGAACGGCGTTTGATCGCAGAAGATCGCTTCCCATGTCGGATGAGCCGGCAGGGAAGAGGAGTGGCGATGTTCGACGCACTGACAGACAAGCTTGGGAAGGTGTTCGACGGCCTGACAGGCCGCGGCGCTCTCTCCGAGAAGGACGTCAACGAGGCGCTGCGCGAGATTCGTGTGGCGCTGCTCGAGGCGGACGTCGCGTTGCCTGTCGTCAAGAAATTCATCGATGACGTCCGCCCGAAGGCGATCGGCGAGAACGTCATCCGCTCGATCAAGCCGGGCCAGCTTGTCGTCAAGATCGTCTATGACGCGCTGGTCGACACGCTAGGCGGCGAGGAAGAGCCGCCGCCGCTGAAGATCGACAGCCCGCCCGCTGTCATCATGATGGCCGGCCTGCAGGGCTCGGGCAAAACCACCACCACCGGCAAGCTGGCGAAACGGCTCAAGGAGACCGAGCGCAAGAAGGTGCTTGTCGCCTCGCTCGACGTGCGCCGCCCGGCCGCGATGGAGCAGTTGAAAATCCTCGCCGAACAGGCGGGCGTCGATGCGCTGCCGATCGTTGCCGGCCAGCTGCCGCCCGACATCGCCCGCCGCGCCATCCAGGCCGCGAAATTCGGTGGCTATGACGTGGTGATGCTGGACACGGCGGGTCGCACGACGCTCGACGACCAGATGATGAATGAGGCGGCCGAGATCGCCGCCATCGCGACACCGAATGAGACGCTGCTGGTTGCCGACGCGCTCACCGGTCAGGACGCAGTCGAGACGGCGAAGCGCTTCCATGAACGCCTGCCGCTGACGGGTCTTGTGCTGACGCGGATGGATGGCGATGGGCGTGGCGGCGCTGCGCTGTCGATGCGTGCGGTCACCGGTCTGCCGATCCGCTTCATCGGCATGGGCGAAAAGCTCGACGGGCTCGACGTGTTCGACGCCCGACGCATCGCCGGCCGCATTCTCGGACAGGGCGACATCGTCTCGCTGGTCGAGAAGGCCAAGGCCGAGATGGACATGGCCGAGGCTGAGCGCGTCGCCAAGAAGATGCAGAAGGGTCTGTTCGACCTGGAAGATCTCGCCGGCCAGCTGCGCCAGATGCAGCGCATGGGCGGGCTTGGCGGGATGATGGACATGCTGCCGGGCGTGAAGAACGCCAAGCAACAGATGGCGGCCGCGAACATCGATGACAGGATGCTCAAGCGGCAAGAAGCGATCATCATGTCGATGACGCCGCAGGAGCGGAAGAAGCCCGATATTCTCGCGGCTTCCCGCAAGCGCCGCATCGCGGCGGGCGCCGGTGTCGACGTCGCCGAGGTCAACAAGGTGCTGAAGATGCACCGCAACATGGCCGACATGATGAAGAAGATCGGCAAGGGCGGCATGAAGGGCATGGCGCAGGCGCTGGGCGGCATGATGGGCGGCGGGATGCCGGGTCAGGGCCCGCAAGTGAACCAGGCAGCGCTCAACAATCTGAAGAACCTCGGTAGCGGCATGGGCGGCGCAGGTGCGCCAAAACTGCCTGGCCTCGGCGGGGGCCTTCCGGGCCTTGGTGGGGACAAGAAGAAATGACGCTGCCGCAAGACGAACTCAAACGCCTGCGCGCCTCGATCGACAATATCGATGCGGCTGTAGTCCACATGCTGGCCGAGCGCTTCAAGGCGACCAAAGCCGTCGGCGAGCTCAAGGCCGCACACGGCCTGCCGCCTGCCGACAAGGCGCGCGAGGCCGAACAAATCGAACGCCTGCGCAAGCTCGCGAACGCGGCCGACCTCGATCCCGACTTCGCAGAAAAATTCCTTGCCTTCATCGTGACGGAAGTGATCCGGCATCACGAGAAACTGCAGGGGAAGAGTTGATGCTGAAACTGGCCGTTCTTGCGTTCGCGCCCGCTGTCGCTGTGGCGGGCTGCATCAATTATCCGGGGCCTGCGGACCTTGCCACGACGCCAGCGCCGGCGCTGCAGAACGTGAAGGCGGAAATCGACAAATCGACCTGTGGCTATTTCGACAACCAGTTTTCCTATGGCGGTCCCAAGGAGAATGAGAAACGGCCGGCGCCGATCAGCGGTTGCAACGCCTATTTTCCGCGGCATCTCGTGAACGCGGCCATCCAGGGCAGCTGCGCGTCGATGTTCGACCTCGACGAGGCCGGCCAGGTGGTCAATCTCCAGACCCGCTGCAACGTCGCCTCGCCGCGCGTGCCGCTGCCCGGAGACTGGGCCAGGCTGGCGGAAGGCGCCCTGACCTATTCCGTGGAGCGCCAGCTTGCATCCTGGCGCTATCCGAGGAGGGGTGCCGAAGCGCCGGGCCAGCGCCGTCACAGCATCTATGTCGGAACGGGTTTCGGCATCACGGAGGAGGATTTCGCGCCTGTGAGCGCTGTTCCCTTCCAGCGGCCGGAGCCGGCCCCGCCGCTGCCAGCCGATCTGGTCGAAAAGGCCCGCGAGATTGAGACCCAGACCAAACACTAGCCCCATCAACTTCAACCCAACCATCAAAACCAAACTGGAAAGTAGAAGGTAGAATATGTCCCTGAAGATCCGTCTCGCCCGTGGCGGCACCAAGCACCGTCCGTACTTCCGTATCGTGATCGCCGACTCGCGCTTTGCCCGCGACGGCCGCTTCATCGAGAAAATCGGCGCCTACAACCCGCTGCTCAAGAAGGAAGACCCCAAGCGCATCGAGATCGACCTTGAGAAGGCCAAGGAATGGCTGAAGAAAGGCGCGACCCCGACCGATCGCGTCGGCCGTTTCCTCGGCGCCGCCGGCCTCATCAAGTGGGAGCACGGCAACAACCCGGAAGCCGCTGTTCCCGGCGAGAAGGCCAAGGCTCGTGAAACCGAGCGCGCCGAGCGCGATGCAGCCCGCAAGGCCGCGGCTGAAGAAGCCAAGAACGCCCCGGCTGAAGAAGCCGCTCCGGCCGAGTAAGCCGGTTGGGCGTCACCGTCCGCGACGCGGCGCCAGAGGACGAGGAGTTCATCCTCGCCCTCAACGCCGCGTCAACGCCTGCGGTCGCCGAAATGGACCGCGACGACTTTCGCGAGATCGCCGGCTGGGCCTACCGCGTGCTTGTCGCCGAGATCGGCGGCAAGCCCTCCGGCTTTCTCATCCTGATCCGGCCCGGGTCCGACTATCCGAGCGACAACTACGGCTGGTTCGAAGAGACTTTCGACAACCATCTCTACATCGACCGCATCGCCGTCAGCGAATCCGCCAAGGGGCAGGGCGCCGGCCGAGCCTTCTATGATGAGGCCTCGCGCATTGCCGCGAAGCTTGGCGAAGAACGCCTGACCTGCGAGGTCAACGAGGATCCGCCGAACCCGGACAGCATGGCTTTTCATACGCGTCTTGGTTTCCGCCACCTGCTGTCGCGGACGTCGCGCTCGGGCAAGGTCGTTGCCATGCTGGAAAAGCCGCTGTGACCGGCGCAGCAAGCGACAAGCGTCTCATTGTCGTCGGCCAGATCGCCGGCGCTTTCGGCGTCAAGGGTGAGGCGCGCGTGCGGTCCTTCACCGACGATCCCGAAGCGTGCTTCACCTACGGCCCGCTCGTGGATGCACAGGGCGTCGTGGTGATCACGCCTGTGCGGCATCGCCCCCTGAATGAAGGCTTTGGCGTCCTGGCGAAGGAACAGCGCCAGCGCGAGGAATGGGAAGCGCTCAAGGGCACGCTGCTGCACGTCCCACGCGAGGCCATGCCGGATACGGACGACAACGAGGTCTATGTCGCCGACCTGATTGGCGCCGATGTTCGTCATGCCGATGGCCGCACATTGGGCGTCGTGAAAGCGGTTCAGAATTTCGGGGCGGGTGATCTGATCGAGATTCAGCCGGCGGAAGGCGCGTCCTTCCTTCTGCCTTTTACCGAGGAGATCTTTCCCGAGGTCGACATGGATGCCCGAGTCCTGCACGCCGATCCCGACGAGGCGCTGCTGCCTGACAACCTTCAGCGGCAGGCGTCAGACGGCCGCACGAACTGAAAATACAGCGTCGCGGCTTTCTCGTCCGACAGGCGCAGATTGCGGCGAATGGCGCCTTCCGCGCCCTTGTCGCGCGGATAGGCGCCGAGCTTCTCCGTTACATAGTCTGCCAGCGCAGGCGGCATGACCGCCAGTTTGCGAGTCTCATCGAATTCCGTCTCGCGCCAGACCACGAGGCAGGCGCCGTTGGTGGTTGGTGCGGGAAAGGCGTCCGGTGAGATCGATGCGTCCATGACCCTGGCGCGCGGCAGGGCGCCGCGCAGGTTTCCAGTGAGATGAATGTCTGCGCCGACGATTGTGCCCTGGGTAAAGCCTGCCTTCTTCAGCTCGTCCGCCCAGTCGCGCACTGGCGTATAGGGCCTGCATTCCTCGCACATGGCGATTTCCAGCCGCCACTCGATGAAACGGCCGCCGATCACCAGGGCGGCAAACGCAATCACTACCGCCGCGAAGGCTCGTATCGCGACCGGGAAGTCACCCGCACGCTTCACATGGGTGAACAGCCAGACCGGCAGCGTGAACAGCACCGGCATCATCCAGTAGTCCTTGTAGCTCTGCACGCCGAACAGGACGCTGACCACGTAGGCGAGCATGCCGAAGAACATCGAGCGGGCGAACAGCCGCCGCCACGACATCTCATGCGGTTCTTCATCGGTATTGCGGCGGGCGAACACCGGGTAGATCACCGGCAGCCATAGCGTCCAGAACAGCATCAGCCAGAACAGCAGCAGTGGCAGGGAGAATTCCAGCAGGCTGCGGCCCAGCTGCGCCGCGGCATTGCCCACCCGTTCGATCCATGCCCGATCGATCTCCCACGAGGCGGCGTATTCGCTCCAGGCGTCGCCGATCGAGCCGATATGGGTGGAGACCCACACCGCATAGGGCAGGTAGATCAGCACGGCGACCAGCACCGCGATGGCGAGCCGGCCGGGCGTCATGGCGTCCCGGAAGAAAGGCGACATGAAGATCGCGATTATCAGCGCAACCGGGAACACCACGAACAGGTGGTGCATGAGAAGGCCGATACCGATCGCGATGCCGAGATAGACCCAGTCGCGATAGCGCCGCCAGGTGAGGATACGCGTGATGGCATGGAAGCAAATCGCAAGGCTGGCCATGAGACCGACGCCGCCAAGCAGGTCCTCGTGCGCGGTCCAGCCGACCTGGAAGGTCAGCGCCCAGGCCGCGGTCGCTGCCGCCGAAATTCCCGGCCGGACAAGCACATTGCGCGCAGCGAGATAATAGAAGGCAAGCGCGATGAACAGCAGAGCGTATTTCACCGCAAAGACGATCGGCGGCGACAGTCCGCCACCCATCACCGCCAGGGCGTGCAGCCAGGCCAGCATGGGCGGCTGGCGCGCCTCATAGCCGACCTGCAGGGATTGCGAGAGCAGGAGCTGGTCTGCTTCCTCGACCGTATAGACCGGCGTGATGAAGACGCGGATCGCCCAGTGGATGACGCAGAACGCGAAAATCGCAAACAGCACCGCCGATTTGTCGAGGCGCATGAACGCCTCGAACGACGACTGGCGCTCGCGCGGCGGCGGGCGGCGCGCCTTGGCGGCCTTGCCGGTCGGTTTTGGCTGCCTGCGAGGCTGCTTCACACGCGTTCTTCCACACTACACTTCGTGGCGCCCCAGAATATGGGGAGACGGGACCGGTCAGCGCGATGCGCGCGGATCGTTCCATTCAGCTGCCACGCCATAGCCCCCGCGCCGCACAAGCCATATCATTCCGAGCAGGTCCACCAGCCCGGCGCCAAAACGTCCAAGAAAACCGTATTTCGATACCCCGTGCAGCCGCTGGCGATCCGCCACAGGCTCTTCACGCACGTCCCAGCCGGCCCGTTTGATCAGTGCCGGGAGAAAACGGTGCATGGCTGCAAAGAAGGGCAGGTCCTGGAAAGCGCGCCGCCGGATCAGCTTGAAGCCGCATCCTGTGTCGGTTGCGTCATCGCGTAGGCAGAAGCGGCGGATGCCGTTGGCCACGCGCGACTGAACCCATTTGAAGCCGCTGTCATTGCGGCTGGTGCGCCGACCGCAGACGATGCCAAGGGCCGGGTTCTCGTCCTTTGCGGCAATCAGGTCCCAGATCCGCCGGGCGTCGGTCGGATCGTTCTGGCCATCGCCATCGAGCAGTTGCACCCAGTCGCCTGCGCAGCTCCTGAGGCCGGTAAACAGCGCAGCCGACTTGCCGCGCCGTTTCACATGGGTGAGCACCTTGATGCGATCGGGCATGGCGGCTTGAACGGCGGCAAGTTCGGTGGCGGTACCGTCGCTTGAGCAGTCGTTAACGCACACGACTTCGTAGTCGATCCCTTTGAGGGCGGCGTGGCACTCGTCCAGTAGCGGCGTGATATTCCCTGCCTCGTTGTAGAAGGGTATCAGCACGGTGAGGGCGCGGCGCGGCTGGTCAGATCCCAAAGCGGCAGTCCCTTGTGCGTGCAGAACGATGCGGGTCAGCTAACAACGAGCAGAACGGTCGCTTTGAAGCGGCCGGGGGAAGCGGGATGGACGTCTACCATATCTGGTGCGACCTGAAAGACGGACGCGAACATCTCAATTTTGCGGCCGCCGTTACGGCCTATCTCAACCATCACAAGGCGGCCGGAAGGATCGAAAGCTGGCGTCTGTTGCGCCGAAAGCTCGGCCTCGGGCCCGATGGCATGGGCGAATTCCATATCATGATCGAGACCAGGGACATGGCCCAGCTCGACAACGCCTTTCGTGCGGCCGCGGAACGATCCGGTGAGGTCGAGCGCCTGCATGCGGCGGTCTATTCCAGGGTCATCAACGCGAAGTTTGGCCTGGCGCGGGATTTCCCGGATCGTCGATGAGGCGACTGTAGTTGCCGCTAGGACAGGACTGCAATTGACGCGCACGTCTGCTAGACTGTGTCAGGGCAGGCAGAGTGAAGATGCCGCCCCAGGGTGATGGAGCTAGGACGATGGCCGACACGGCAACTGTGGCGACGCCAATGAAGGCAGGCGCCGAAGCGTTCAGGAAGGATGCTCTTGCGCGCGATGGACGTGCGCCTGCGGCGTCCGAAATCGATCTCGCCAATTTCGACATCACCGACCCGGAATACTGGCGCCAGGAAGTCTACTGGGACTATTTCGCGCGCCTGCGCAAAGAGGCGCCGGTGAACTGGACGCCCGAGAGCCCCTACGGGCCGTACTGGAACGTCACCACCTACAAGGACATCATGACGGTCGACACAACGCACGGCGTGTTCTCGTCCGAAGGCGGCATCACGGTCGTCGACCAGGACGAAGACTTCCAGCTGCCGATGTTCATCGCGATGGATCCGCCCAAGCACGACCTGCAGCGCAAGACGGTGCAGTCGATCGTCGGACCAGACAATCTCAAGAGCTTCGAGAGCCTGATCCGGTCACGCACGGCGGATATTTTCGATTCGCTGGACGTCAGCAAGCCATTCGACTGGGTCGACAAGGTCTCGATCGAGCTGACCACTATGATGCTCGCGACGCTGTTCGATTTCCCGTTCGAGGACCGCCGCAAGCTGACGCGCTGGTCGGACGTTGCGACCGGCCGCAACAACCCGGACATCGTCACCAGCGAGGAACAATGGCGCGGCGAGCTACTGGAATGCCTCGGCTATTTCACGCGGCTATGGAACGAGCGCGTCAATGTCGCGCCGAAGGGCGATCTTGTGTCGATGCTGGCCCATGGCGAGCACACGCGGAACATGACGCCGAACGAGTACCTCGGAAACCTGCTGCTGCTGATCGTCGGCGGCAACGACACCACCCGCAATTCGATGACGGGCGGCGTCTACGCGATGAACAAGTGGCCGGAGCAGTGGGAAAAGCTGAAGGCAGACCATTCCCTGATCCCATCGGCGGTGTCCGAAATCATTCGCTGGCAGACGCCTCTGGCTCACATGCGCCGCACGGCGCTGCAGGACTTTGAGCTTGGCGGCAAGAAGATCTCCAAGGGCGAAAAAGTGCTGATGTGGTACGCCTCGGGCAACCGCGACGAGACGCAGTACACCAACCCAGACGTGCTCTGGATCGAGCGTCCGATGGTGCGTCGTCACCTGTCCTTTGGCTTCGGCATTCACCGCTGCGTCGGCAACCGTCTTGCCGAGCTCCAGCTGCAGGTGCTGTGGGAAGAGATCCTCAAGCGCTTCGACAGGATCGAAGTGCTCGGCGAGCCCGAGCGCCTGCCGAGCTCTTTCGTGAAGGGCTACACCAAGATGATGGTGAAGGTGACGCCGAAATAGCCTGTCAGCTTGTGGGCGCCACAGAGCATTGTCCCGACGGTTGTGCCGTGCGCGAATAGCTGCGCCCGATCCAGGCGTTGTGTCCCGGCTCCCATGTCGCCCTGGCGTGATTGTCGCTGAGACCCGATGCGGTCGCAGCCCACGTGCCGGCATCGATCATGTAGTCCTCGCCTGTGATGTTCACCGGCTTGGTCTTGGTGTGATATTCGATGTGCCGGTAAACGGGCGCGCAAGGGTGCAGCTTCGCCACATCCTCCATCGCGAATGCGGTTGCGCGATGGTCCGGATGGTCGAGCGGATTCAAACCCTCATCCAGCTCCGCGATATGCAGCTTCAGGCCGGATCCCGCCACGCGTTCGGAGTCCACGATCGCATTCAGCGTGGCGACCAGATCTTCCCAGCCCTCATAGCGCGCGCTTTGCTCCACCGTCCCGGAGGTCGCCGCTTCGCCTGAACGCAGCCGTGTCAGCGATTCCGGATGAGGCGTATAGACCGTTCCGTTCACGATGTTTCCGTCCGGCAGGCGCAGGAAGTACACAACGGCATTGGCATAGGCGTAGCGCTGCACGCCATGTCCGCCACGCTCCACGATTGCGCTTTCCATCGTCGCGCCCTTGCCGACCTTGGGTTCGGCCGCATTCGCCATGAAGCGCACCGCCCGCAACGCCCCTTCTTCCCGCGCCAGATAGTAGGGAACCGGCTCGCCCCCTGCGCCTGCGCCCGCATCCCCGGCGGTGACATGGATGAACACGGCTTTTTCCTGCGGCTCGTCCATGCCGCGATAGGCCTCGGGGTTCATGAACAGCTGCCAGTCGTCCTGGTGCGCGACGGTGAAAACGCTGACCATCGGCGGAGAGGGCGGCGGAGGGCTTTGCGGGGTCGATGCGCAAGCGGGGACCAGCAGCGCCAGGGCGGCGACAAGATTGCGTTTCAAGTTTTCACGCCTTTCAGCTTTCGCACATGGGTTTCAATTGTGCGTCCTTGATACTCGATCTTGCCATGTCGAGAAGATGCCGCAGCGAATAGCCTTCGCCGCGCCGGAAACCCTTGCGATCGGGATCGGGGCCCGACCCGACATGCACGGCGAATATGCCGCTGGTGGACAGGTCGAACACCGGCGCGCCGCCTGACGCCTTGTTCGTCGAGTGGGTATAGTACATCGACTGTGGCGTCGTACGGTCGATCAGCTGGCTGATATTGAGCGCCAGCGCCTTCGGCGTCGGCCCGCCTTCAGCTGGTATCGCGACGCCCAGCATGGCGACGGTGCGATCCCTGGGCGTCGCCTCGAAGCCCTGGCAATCGATGTCGTCACGCGTGATGGCGCGCCAGCCGAAGGGCAGGTCGCCCTTCAGCCGCCAGATCTGGAAGGGCCGCTCGCCGCCGAGATGAACCGGCGTCTTCCACACCAGCTCAGCGCCGCTGATGGCTCCCCCGCCATCGCCAAGCGCGGGGAAGGTGACCGAAATCCGCTCCGGGCCTTCCTCGACCTCGTCGGAAACAAGCATGCGCTGGACCTGTTCCGGATCGTCCGCTGACAATGTGTCGTCGGGCGAGCGCGGAGCGACGCCGGGTGGCCCCGTGCGCGAGACCCGGTCGGGCGGCGGTGGCGGCGGCGCATCTGGCGGCGGCTGCGGCGAAGGCGGGCGCAATCGTCTGGCTTCTTCTTCCTGCCGTCGTATCTCGAGTATCTTGCTGTCGACAGGCGCGTCCGCCGGAAGCGTGTCAGCGGGAACAATCCGCGGATTTGGGGGCGCGCTTGGACGCAACGTGTCCGCTGGCGGCGCCGATCGTGGTTGCGGAGGCGTTGCACGTCCTGACGCGCCTGATGCCGCCGAAACAGGAGCAGCCATGTCCACCGCGGCGGCGGCATACATCACCAGAAGCGGTTCACCGGCATAGCGAGGGTGCACCAGCCCACCATCGATGATGAAGCCGGTCTGCTGCCAGGTTGGATGCCCGCCACCCGATCGCTCCACGCGCGCAATGGCGCCGGAATAGCTGGCGGCCACCGGGTACCAGCCCTTGTCGACGACGTAATAACCTGTGTCGGACGGCGCCGTGCGCAGCCACACTTCGGCGCCCAGCCGGATGTTGGCCGAGCGCAGCCCCTTGTTCGCGACTTCCTCGTCCTGCTTGGCCCGGTCGGCCTGCGTCCAGGCAAAGCTAGCGGCGCCGGCCAGTCCGGCGAACACGACGGCCGCGATCGAGACAGCTGTCAGCAGACCGGCGCGCGCTCGCCGCGCCCGGCGCTCGGTCTCGACGCGGGCATCGGATGACGCCTTGATGAAATCTGACTGTTCATCCGTGATGGCTGGCGCGGTGATCGGCTTGCTCGCCAGCCACTGGTTTGCTGCATCGATGTCATCGCCCCGCAGAAGCAGTTCGGGCGCACGCGTGCGCGACGTCCATCGCCGCGCCAGGTCAGCCAGCCGCGTGTGCTCGCGGATCCAGTCGATATCGGTGCGCAGGGCAGCAGCGAGATCCGCCAGGCCAGCTGCGAACGTCCGGCCCTCGCCCGCGAAGAATATGTAGTTCAGCCGCTTCATCTCGGGCGGCGCGGCGGCATCGTCCACAGGGCGCCACACAACGGGAAGGATTCGCTTCTGCAGCGCGATTGCCTGGCGGAACTCCTGCGCGCAGTTCTCCGAGCCAAGACTGTCGGGCGAGATCACATAGACGACCGAGTCGGCCTCGGTGATCAGTCCGGCGAGCCGCTTCTCCCAGTCCTCGCCGGCCGCAATGTCCTGCCGGTCGATGTACGGCGCAAAACCGCATGCTGCGAGGCCGAGCACCAGATCGCTCGCGAACGCCTTGTCGGCGCGCGAATAGGAGATGAAGACCTTGATCCGGGTCTCGGGGATCCGGGTCTCGGACGCGGCTTCTGCGGCCATTGTCCCCTCCATCGCCAGCCATAGGCGCAGCGCGAGGGTAGTCCAATCCGGCGGCTTGCGAAAGAAAGCGAGACTTATTCTTCCTCGCCGTCCTCATCCACGGTGTCCAGTTTTCCCGCATTTTCGGCTGCGGCCGTGGCAATGCGCCGTGCCTTCACAGTAGCGCGCTGGACCGCCATGTCCTTCTTGCGCACGACGCCTGCTTCGGCCTTCGTCACCAGGCGACGGGCCTGTTCGGCCTCGATCAGCGGGATAAGCTCAGCCGCCGTGGCCATCTTCTTGTTGGCGGCCTCTTCTGAAACGCGTTTCGCATTGCCGAGCAGGGACGCCAGTTCCGTGTCGCTGAGTGTCGGCAGCCGTTCAGCCAGCGATTGCGGCGGCGTAGGCGCATTCATCTCGACGGGCTTGGGAGCGGGGCGCGTCTGGGCGTTCTTGTTGGAGGAGGGGCTCCAGCGGCCGTTGTTGTTGCCGCGTTTCATGTTGTTGTTCCTGTTGTCTTTGTCGTTGTTCTGGGCGTGAGTCGTCCAGACGAGCGATGGCTCATCGTGTGTTTCCAGGTTGCGTGCGGCAAAAAACCAGGAAAACGGCCAAAGTCAGAGGGACCGGCGCCTAGTCGAAAGCATATCGATGGGAAGATCGATGTCTTCCCACCATAGGCCGTTTCCGGTGTTTCGGCAAACCAGGCCTCAGCCGGCCCATACTTTCGGGCGTTTGCCGATCCAGGGCTGGGCCGCCTCGATCTCGTAGGCGAGCTCGAGCAGCGTCTTCTCGGCGCCGACCGCGGCGCTGAACTGCACGCCCACCGGCAGGCCAGACGTGGTCCAGCCCAGCGGCAGGCTGATCGCCGGCGCGCCCGACACGTTGTGGATCAGCGTATAGCCAACCTCGTGCAGCAGGCGCTCGCGCAACTCGTCGAACGGCACGTCGCCACGCAGATAGCCGAGCGGCGAGGGCGGCGAGGTAAAGACCGGCGAGATCACCACGTCGAAACCCTTGATCCATGCGTCATAGGCCTGCGCTGCGGCGAGCAGGCGCTGCTGGATCGCCTCGATGTCTGCAGGCTTCAGCTTGGTGGCGTTGCCGGCCATGGCGAGTGTAAAGGGCTCGACCATTGTCTCGTCGGCTTGTCTGCCCAGCGCCTTCTCGACACCTGCGACGTCCTGCGCGGCGCCGAGCGACCAGAAGGCGAGGAAGTCATCGCCAAACGTCGCAGCCAGCGGCCAGCTGGTCGAGCCGGTGATGGTGTGGCCCATGCCTTCGAGCAGCTTGGCCGTCGCTTGGACGATGCCTGCGACTTCGGTTTCCGGTTCGAAGCCGGCAAAACCCTTGGTCAGCACGCCGACCTTGAGACGCGCCTTGCCCGGCGCTGTCACCAGACCGACCGGCGGATAGACCGCCGCGCCCCCCGTGGCTTCGGTCGCCGCGAAGAAGCCAGCCGTGTCACGCACGGTGCGCGAGACCACGCCCTGGACTGCAAGATCAAGCGGGCGAGCGCCCGGCTCCTCGTCGATCATCCGGCCGCGCGAGGGCTTGAGACCTACGAGGCCGTTATTGGCCGCCGGGAAGCGGATTGATCCGCCGCCGTCGTTCGCATGAGCCATCGGCACCACGCCGGCAGCCGTCGCCGCGGCTGCGCCGCCCGACGAACCGGCTGTCGAGCGTGTCGTGTCCCACGGGTTCTTCGAGGGCGGGAAGGCGAGAGGTTCGGTTGTCGGGAGATAGCCGTTTTCAGGGCAGGTCGACTTGCCGATGCAGACGAGGCCGGCGGCGAACGTCGCCGCCACGAAGGTGTCATCCGTTGCGGCCGGAGGCGCGCCAGCCGTCGATGCCGAACCATAGCGCGTGATCACGCCGGCGACATCGTCGAGATCCTTGATCAGGAAGGGGACGCCTGCGAACGGGCCAGTCAGCGGCGTCTTCGCCCGCTCGCGCGCCATCGCATAGGTGTCGGTGACCATGAAGTTGATCTGCGGCTGGATTGCATCGGCGCGCTTGATCGCTTCCTCGACGGCCTCGGCCGCCGAGATCTCCTTGTTGCGGATCATGGAGGCGAGCTGGGTCGCGTCGGGCAAGTCGTGGCTGGCTTCAGGAACGGCGACCGGCGCTGGTGCGCACGCTGCGAGACCTGTCCCGTAGACTGTTGCGAGTAGCCCGCGCCGTGTCAGCCGCATGGTCGCCTCCCTGATTTCTATTTTGAGAATGGATCGCAGTTGACGCCGTCAAGCGCAAGCGGCGCCGTGGCGGCAGACGACAGATATTTGAGTGCTGGCGTTTGAATGCTGGTGGCGCCGGTCTGGTCGCAGGAAATCAGTGCGGCTCGATCAGGTCCCACGTATTGCCGCACAGGTCCTCGAACACCGCGACCTTGCCATAGGGCTCGCTGCGCGGCGCTTCGCGGAATTTCACGCCTTCGCGCAGCATCCGCGCGTGATCGCGATCAAAGTTGTCGGTCTCGAGGAACAGAAAGACGCGTCCGCCGGATTGATTGCCGATAGCGGCTTCCTGCTGAGGCCCGACCGCGCGCGCCAGCAGCAGAGCCGCGCCACGCGTGCCTGTCGGCTCGACGACGACCCAGCGCTTGCCGCCGCCTATGTCGATGTCTTCGGCAAGCTCGAAACCGAGACAACGCTCGAACCACGCGATGGCTTCGTCATAGTCACGGACGACCAGGGCAAGCTTGGCGATCGTGCTGCCCATGGCTCAGATCTCGCCAGCTTTGGCCATGCGCTGCAGTTCGCGACCGATGACCATCTGCTGGATCTGGGTGGTGCCTTCGTAGAGACGCAGGATGCGGACATCGCGATAGAAGCGCTCGACGGCGTAGTCAGCGATGTAGCCTGAGCCGCCGAACACCTGCACGGCGCGATCCGCCACGCGGCCAACCATTTCGGTCGTCCACATCTTCGTAGCGGCGGCCAGCAAGGTGACCTTTTCCTTCGTGTCGTATTTCTTGACCGCATCCATCACCATGGCGCGGCCGGCGGCAGCTTCGGCATAGCTGTCGGCGATCATGCCCATTACCAGCTGGTGCTCGATGATCGGCTTGCCGAACTGTTTCCGCTCGGAGGCGTAACGCGTCATCTCCTCGACCAGCCGTTCGGCGATACCGACCGAGAGGGACGAGATGTGCAGGCGGCCGCGGTCGAGCACCGACATCGCGACCTTCATGCCTTCGCCTTCCTCGCCGAGGCGATTGGTGATCGGTACGCGGGCGTTGTCGAACGTCACGTCGCAGACATTGGCGCCCTGCTGGCCCATCTTCTTTTCAGGCTTGCCGATTGTGACGCCGGGGGTCGAACGTTCGACGATGAAGGCGGAGAGACCTTTCGGTCCCGGCGTGTTCGGGTCCGTACGCGCCATCACCGTGAAGATGTGGGCCTTGTCGGCGTTGGTGATGAAGCGTTTCGAGCCATTGAGGACGTAGTGATTGCCGTCCTTGACCGCTTTCGTTTTCACGGAGCCTGCGTCCGAGCCTGAATCCGGTTCAGTCAGCGCGAAGCTCGCGATCGCCTCGCCACTTGCAAGCTTGGGAAGCCACTCGTTCTTCTGATCGGAATTGCCGAACATCACGATGCCCTGGCTACCGATGCCGACATTGGTGCCGAAGGTCGAGCGGAAAGCCGGTGACGTGTGACCCATCTCCAGGATCACCAGCGCTTCTTCCTCCATGGTGAGGCCGAGCCCGCCATATTCCTCGGAGATCGAAATGCCGAAGAGGCCGAGGTCGCGCATCTCCTGCACGATCTTTTCCGGGATGGCGTTGGTCTCCGAAACGAGCTGCTCGTTCGGGCGGCAGACCTCGTTGACGAAACGGCGTACCGTTTCGATCAGTTGCTGCCGCGTTTCGAGATCGAGCGCCATTTTCCCACTCCGTGAAGACTTCGTTTCGTTGCCCCACGCGTCACTGTTTATCAACAGGGCCGTCAACAGTTTCCACAGGCTGCAGCCATTCTCCAACCGCGAGACTTGTGAGAGCCTGACTTCGTTCAGAGAGGAGACCGTCGCGGGTCGAGCAACTGAATGTCCCCACTGGTAAGCTGGATTGGACCAGCGCTGAACAAGGGGAGCAAAACGAGCACCGGAAGTGAAGCCGCGCCCCCGCAGGGCAGGCATCACGCCCAGGCGGGATCCAAAACCGCAAGGGCCCCCGAGAGGGGATGGAAACGGACACGAGCGTGGTCTCAGCCGCGCGGAAACATGGAAGCGGGACGAGAGTTCCGGAGCTGTGTGGACGCCGAACCAAGACGCTCTAGGCTCAGCTTCGCCGGATGGCGTCGAACGGGCGTGCCCCTGATCAGGGCGGAAGCTCGAAGGACGAACTGGCGGACAACCATGGTGTAGCCCCGGCTCTGTGAAAGCAGCAGCCGGGGTCGCCGTTTCTGGGCCGGGTTTTTTGACGGTCTTGCGCTCGCCGATCAAGTCGAAGCCGGTTCACGGGACTTTCCCGCTCGCGGCGTTATCGTAGCAAGTAGATGAGAGAGCCGAACAGCGCCGCGCCCGCTCCGACCGTGACCAGACTCCACAGCAGGAAGCCCCACAAGCTTCGCTCGAGGCGCCACAGTCCTTGCATCGAAAGGACGAACGAAACACTCCCGCTCACACCCAATGCCATGAGCGTCCAGAGGAAGAACAATCCTCCGCCAGACGTGACAACCTCTGCGCGAACGCCCGATCCGGACGTGTGGATCACCGGCATCATGGTCGCAATGAAAGAGCCGAGGATGAGGATCATGTACCCGGATCGCCGCCCGGACAGTGCGAGCGCTGAGTATAGCCAGACGGCAAGGATCAGTATGCCGATCAGGTTTGTCGGCCCGCTTGGATCATACCCGTAGACGATGTCCTGGCTCATGTGAATCGTCATCAGGACGATCATCGACAGAGAGATGGTGGTCAGCGTGTTCTCGGGTTTCATCATTTGCCCTCCGGGCGGGGGACCAGTGCAGAGCGTTCAATCAACCGTGGCGCCAGCAGGCTCCGCCCTCTTTGGCTTCCGCCGCTTCGGCAACCGCACCAGCACAAGATAGATCAGCATCACCACGGCTGGCGCGAGCGCCAGCACCACGTTGATCATGTTGCTGCGCACCCAGTCGGGCAGGAGCTGCTGCTGGCCGAGGAAGAACGAGCCGGAGGCGACGAACAGCGACAGGCACATCCGCCACAGATGCCGCGACAGGCGCGCAGGCCCGCTGATCGTACGCCGCACAAGAACGTTGATCTCGCCTGCTGCCGCGATGAGACCGAACGCCGTGAAGACAATGAAAGCCTGCGGCGGTGCGTTGTCGATCGTGCCTGTCGGGCTGTTCGCGCCCAGCTGCATGAACAACGCGCCCGCTCCTGCGATGCTCAGCGCCACGGCCAGTCCCGTCAGCTGCCAGGGCCCCGCCTTGATCTCCTTGTGTTGTGTCGCGTGCCAGCCGCTCAGCAGCAGGTAGAGCGCCATCAGCCCGGCCAGGGTGTTCGTCCGCTGCTCGACATGCATGAACGGCGCAACGCACGCCGCCACGCCGTAGCTGACCAGCATCACCGCGAAGAACAGCTTGCCCACCGAGCGATGGATCCTGCCGCCCTTGCGGCTTGCCAGCGCGACCATGCCTGTGACAACGCCGGCCGCTCCGCCGCCGATGTGGGCCCACAGCAGGATATCGGCGCCGATATGCATCCATGCTGGCGAATCTGGCGCCACCTGCAGCTTGGCAGCATAGGCCGTCGGCGCCGCCAGCAACGCAAGTCCCGCGGCGGCGGCCAGCGCGCAGCCAAGACTTGCCGCGATATGCCCGCGCCGGTCGCCCACTGAAAATGCCAACGACAGACTCCTGATCCTCTCCGCTGGCGTCGCGGAGCCCGTACAATTCCCAGTATCTGATACTACCGCCATGACCGGACGTAACCGGGACATGATCCGGAGTGACAGGCCACGCTGCTGCCTCTCAAACAAAACACCCCGCACGCTGCCGTGCGGGGTGCTTCATTGTCCTGTCCTGTACGACCTGGCTACTTGATCTTGATGGTTGCGGGACCCTGCGCGCCGGTCAGCTCGAACGAGTCGCCAGATTTCTTGCCGGCGGGATAAGCCGTGCATTCTTCCGCAGGCGAGAAGTTCGAAGTGGTGCAGAGTTTCTCGCCGTCGATCCGCCATGTGCCGGTGACCTGGCCGTCCATGGCGGTGAACTTGCCGTCCGGCGTGTATTTCACGTCGATCTGCATGCCGCCGGCCTCGATCACGATGCCCTTGGTGGTGACTTCCTGCAGTGTCGTCGGCTGCTGGGCGAAGGCCGGCGCGGCAAACGCCGCCATGGCGAGGCAGGCAATAAGGGTTCTCATGTTTGCCGCTCCTACTTGTTGATCGTGACGGAGACTTCCCCGAGCATCGGGTTCGTCACCTTGAATTCGTCGCCCGGCTTCTTGCCGGCGGGATAGGCGATGCAGCTCTCGGTCGGGTTCATCGAGTTGATCGTGCAGAGCTTGTCGCCGTCGATGCGCCACTTGCCGGAAATCTCCTGGCCCATCGCGCTGGTCGTGTAGGTGCCGTCCGCCTTGTAGCTCATCGGCAGTTCGAGGGCCTGGCCCTGCATGTCGGCCTTGATCAACGTGCCTTTGGTGGTGACGTACTGCAGTGTCGTCATGTCCTGCGCGAAGGCAGGCGCCGCGAAGGCGAGGATTGCGCCGGCAGCGATCAGTGTCCGCTTCATCATGGGGAGGTCTCCGTCCTTTTTGTCCGAGCGGCCAACCCCGCGCGGCGCCGGAAACCTACCAGTTTCATGATTTGCGGCAAGCGAGCGCGCGCAGCACTCGCTGTCATTGCGCGCGGCCTGGGGCGTTGTTCAGGCCGCGTTTTCGGCTTTCGCGGGCGGCGCGAGGCGCGAGGCGTGCCAGAGTTCGGCAGCCGTAAGCCCGGGTCGCACGGGCCAGAGGCGCGGCGAGGCCATGTGCTGCACGCCGTCCTGGGCAAAGCGCAGGGCGTGCTCGGCGGCGATGTCGCCCTCGACGCCCACGGGAATGTTGTGATGCCGCGCCAGCTCGGCTGCTGCCTGGATGCGCGCATAGACGTCGGTTTGGCTGTGCTTGCCGAGCGCGCCCGGGGGCAGGGAGAAGCCGATCACCGCTGGCTGCAGTTTCAGCACGGAGGCGACGTCCGGCTCGGACCAGTTGAACCCGATCGCGATGTTGGGCAGGCGCGTGCGCAGCGTGCGCATCACGTCTTCGAGGTAGATGCGCGGAAAGCCCGGTTCGACGCCGCTGATCCGGATGATGCGATATTTCGCAAGGCGCCTGTCGAACTTCGCTGCAGCCGTCAGCAGGCGCGACATGCTCTGCTGGTTGTTGAGGCTGGAGATATGCAGCGCCACGCCGACCAGCGCGCGCTTGCCTGAGGCGAACAGTTTCTTGATCGCATCTTCGGACGATTTCAGCTTGAGCTCGTCCATGTCGGTATGGCTGCGCAGCGAAGGGTCCCAGTCCAGAGGATAGCCTGTCGCGGCGTCTAGCGGCGTCACGAAGAAGGTCGTAAGCGCTCCGCGCCTTGCATCCCACACCGGTGTATAGGCGATCGGGATCTCGCCGGGAGCAATGTCGAAGGCCTGCGTTGCGAGCTCATGCGATTCAGCGATCAGGTCGCCGAAGGCCTGCGCGAAATCGTCGACGCTCATCGACTTGTGGCGCGCCTCGAACTGGAGATCGTTGAGATCGGGCTGGCCGACGAAGAAGATATTCAGCTCGTCCGAGATACGGTGCGCCTTGGCGTCCGCCAGCACGCCGGCCTGGCTGCCGAACACCAGCAGGAAACCATCGGCGCCAGCGATCAGGACGTCGTCGGGCGAAATGCGTTGCGCGATGAAATGGCGCGCCACCTGCTGCACGCGGTCGCGCTTCTCGTTCCAGCGCAGGCCATAGCGGTCGCGCACCTCGTGCAGGCCGATGAACTGGAAGCGCGCGACATCGATCGTGTTCCGCCCGTTGGCCAGGCGGCGAATGCGTTCCGCGAGATTGAGCCCGCCGGGGGCTTCGAGTTCGTGCGCGTCCATGACCAAGCGGCGGTTTTCCGCCGTCCCTCACTTGGAACGGGCAGAGTGGCAAAACCGCTTGAGAGAATGATTAAATCAGTCCTGCGAATTGCTCAGGAACCGGCCAAAACACGCTGATAAAAAGCCAGACTGTCCCTAACGAAAGCCTGCCGCGTAAACTGGGCCTCGTAGGACTTGCGGCCACCTTCGACCAGCGTCCCCGCCAGTCCGGGCTCGTTGATGACGCGGCTCATCGCCGTAGCGAGCGCGTCGGGATTGTCCTTGGGGATCAGGAGGCCGTTGACGCCATCCTCGACATAGGCCGCGGGGCCCACGGCATCAGCGGCGACCAGCGGGCGGGAGGCGGCCCACGCGTCGACCGTCACCGTGCCGAAAGGCTCGTAGCGCGACGGGAAAGCAACGAAGGTCGAGGCCGCCAGAAGGGCGCCGCGATCATTGCGCCAGCCGAGGAAGCGCACGCGATCGTCGAGGCCGAGTTTTGTGCACTGCGCTTTCAGCTCCGCCTCGATCGGGCCTTCGCCGGCGATCCACACATAGAGACCGGGGACCTTGGCTGTTGCATCCAGAAGCGTGTCGAGGCCCTTCTTCACGTGAAGCCGTGCCAGGGCGAGCGCGACGTGCGCATCCTTGGGCGTGTTGAGCGCTGCGCGGTCAGCGGGGGCAACGCCTTCGAAGTCGGCATAGGTGTGGATGATCACGGAGCGGTTCTCAGCGACGCCTTGCTCGCGGATATGGCGCAGCAGGTCTTTCGTCAGACCCACATGCCACGCGCAGTTAGTGAACCGCGCCAGCTTGTAGTAGCCGCCATACCAGGCGATCGATTTCGGGCGGAAGGACGCCGGGGCGAACTGGCCGGCGCGGCCCATCCAGTATTCGGCCACGTCCGGCTTGAACTCGCGCATCACCTTGGCGATCGTGCTGCGGGTCTGGAAGGGCCACAGCTTCGAGAAGCCTGCTGTCTCGACCCTGATGCCGGCGTCACGGAACCTGGCGACACGGAATTCGTTGTCGGCGCGCGTCACCACGGCCTGCTCAACGCCCGCCCCGGCCAGCGCCAGCACCGACTCGAGCATGATGTTCTCGGCCCCGCCTTCCTTCGCGCCGGCCATCACATGGAGTACGCGCATCCGGGGAAAAGCCTCTGGAACAGCTTGTTTGTAGGGCGTTCGGGGCCGCTTAGCCGGTTCCCGCCCGCGACGCAAACACCGGTTGAAGCTGGAGGCCATCCCGCGTAGTTTCCGCGCGATTTCCGGAGACAGTGATGTCCTATCGCCTGTTTGGGGCCGAGACCTCGGCCTATTCCACCAAGATGCGCTCCTACCTGGCGTACAAGTCCTTTCCGTTCGACTGGGTCCCGCGCACGCAGGAATCGGAAGACGAGCTGAAGCGACTGTCGCGCTTTGGAACGTTGCCGGTGCTGGTGACGTCGTCGGGCTTTGCCGTCCACGACACCACGCCGATGATGGAAGCGCTTGAGGCCGACAGCCCGGAGCCCTCCGCGACGCCGGCCGATCCGGTCACGTCTTTCCTAGCGTGCGTGCTGGAAGAGTATGCCGACGTGTGGCTCGCCAAGGCAGCCTTCCACTATCGCTGGACGCGCAAGAAGGATCAGAAGCTCGCGGCCGCGCGCTCGATCGATGACTATTACGTCACGACGCCGCCGGAAGACCGCAAGGCTGCGGAAGACCTCGCCATCGAGACGATGACGGCGCAGCTGAAGACCATGCAGCTCGAAGGCGAGCTGGGAGGAGCGGTCGAGAAATCGTTCAAGCGTTTCATCAAGCTGCTCGATGACCATCTCAAGAAGCATCTCTTCATCTTCGGCGGCCGTCCCTCAATCGCGGACTTCGCCATCGCTGGTCAGCTGATCCAGATGCTGAAAGATCCGACACCCGCCAAGATCATTGAGAAGGACGGCGAGTTCGTCGCCAAATGGTGCGAATTCATGTCGGCGCCGACCGCGTCTGGCCCGTTCGCCGCGCTCGACGACCTGAAGGAAACGCTGGCGCCGCTGTTCGCCGATGAACTGGCCGCGGCCTTCCTGCCGTGGGCAGCCGAGAATCTCGAAAACTCGCTCGCGGGCAATGAGACGTTCGAAGTGACGCTCGGCAAGGAGAAGCTGACGCTTGCGCCACTGCGGTCTGCCGCGCGCTCGTTCCGCGAACTGCGCCGCAAGTTCGTCACGGGTCAGGCCATTGAGGCGCTGAAAGCCTTCACCGACGAAACGGCTTCGACCGTCTTCCTGCTGCGCCCCGCACGCCCGGATACGCGTCCGGAGCGGCAGGACCAGCGTCCGCCACGCGCCGAGCCTTTGGCTGAAGGTGAGACCGTTGAGGTTGAAGCGGTGGGCGAGGATGAAACGACCGCGGAAGCCGATGCGGGCCAGCCGCGCGACGGTCAGGACGCCGGCAAGCGCAAGCGCCGCCGCCGTCGCCGTGGCAGGGGTCGTGGCGGTGAAGGCGAAGCTGGCAACGCGGGGGCAGATGGCGGTAGTGATGATGCGCCCGCCGAAGCCTCTGGCGATGACGTTCCCGGTGATGATCGGGCAGGCGAGGACGGCGGCGACTCCGAAGACTGACGCCTGGCCGGAGCGACCGCATGGACGATCTTCAACTCTTGTTGCAGTCGCCCGCGACGCTGGCGCTACTGGTCAGCAACATAGGTCTTTCGGTTATCGCATTCGGCAATGTGCGCCTGATTGACCGCCTGCTGTTCGACGTTGGCCGCATGCGCCGCAACAACGAGTGGTATCGGATGATTACGTCCGGCTTCATTCATGCCGACCCGATCCATCTTTTCATGAATATGTTGGCGCTGTTCTTCCTCGGCCCATCCCTGGAGTACCTCGTCGGTACCGGGGCCTTTTTCGCGATCTACATTCTGTCGCTGCTCGCGGGCTCGCTGTGGACGTTGATGGAGCACTTCCGGAGCATGAACTATCGCGCGCTCGGCGCGTCGGGCGCGGTCTCCGGCATTACCACGGCCATCGCACTGTTTGCGCCCTTCGCGACGATCTACGCCTTCTTCGCTCTGCCCATGCCGCTGATCGTGTTCGCGGCCTGCTACATCGTCTGGTCGGCCTGGGCCTCGCACACACAGGTACGCGACGGCATCGGCCACGCCGCCCACCTGGGCGGCGCGCTGATGGGTGTTGTGATGGTGTGCATGTTCTGGCCGCTGGCCGTGCAGAGTCTGTGGCAGCAGGTCATGGCTACCCTGCCGACCTCGTTCTGAGCTTCACCTTCGAGACCACGCGAAGAGATTGCGGGCAAAAGAAAAGCGGCGCGCCCGGGGGGACGCGCCGCTCTCTTTGGCGGGATCCAGGCCAGCTCATCCGGGGGGAGGGAGAGGGCCGGCCGGCTCGCCGCCAGGGTCTTGCAGACCAGATGATTAGTTCGGGTCGGTCAGACCGCTTTTCAAGAGCCAGAAAACAAACCGGTTAAGCGGCTGACGCAGTGCGGATTTTCTTCGCGCCGCCGTCAATCACCTGGTGAGTCGCCGTGTCGCCGATCGCGATCTTGCGAGGTTTCATGGCCTCGGGAAGTTCGCGTTTCAGTTCGATACGAAGCAGGCCGTTCTTCAGCGCGGCGCCGCTCACCACGACGTGATCGGCAAGCTGGAAGCGGCGGATGAAGCCGCGTTCGGCAATGCCGCGGTGGAGGAATTTGCGGTTCGCTTCACTGCCGTCTTTCTTGCCGACGACGATCAGCTGGCTTTCCTTCACTTCGAGATCGAGGTCGTCTTCCGCGAAGCCAGCGACGGCAAGCTCAATCGAATAGGCGTTCTCGTCCTCGACGGACTGTTCGATGTTGTAGGGGGGATAGCCCTGAGCGCCATCAAGCCGGGATGCAGTGTCGATCAGGCTGGCAAGCCGATCAAAGCCGACGACGGTGCGATAGAGGGGGGAAAAGTCGAACGTGCTCATTGTCTGTCCTTCTTCAAGCAACAGTGCAGCTCCGGTTCTGGAAGCCGCGGTTTCAGTTTGAAGACCGTTCGCGGCGCCACCTATTGGTCAACGCCTCGGTCTCCAAGGCCCGCCTCTGCGGCGCCTCGCCATTCGAATTGGGAATGCGCCCCCGGGTGGTCAAGTGACGCCGATTGGATAATGTCATCGCCAGGCAAACGACCCGTTCCGGCAGCAAACGACCAGGAAACCGATCATGAAAACAGGCCGTTTGCTTTTCTCTTTCGCGGCCCTCGCGCTGGCCGGATGCAGCGGCAGCGAAGATGCCGCGAAGGCGGCCGGCAACCTGCCCGGCGGCGATCCGGTCCTCGAGAAACCCGCGGGTGGCCTCGAATGGGCGGTTGCAGGCGACTGGCGCATCGACACAGAGAAGGCGCGCGACAAATGGCGCCATCCGGTCGAGACGCTTTCCTTCTTCGGCGTAAAATCCTCCGACAAGGTGGTTGAGATCTTCCCAGGCGGCGGCTGGTACACCGCCATTCTAGGTCCGTGGCTGAAGTCTGGCGGCGGCTTGCTCTACGCTGCCCATCCCGATCCCGCCTCGTCCGCTGGCGCGAAGGCCAATGTCGACGCCTATGTCGCGGCTTTCCAGGCGCATCCGGAAACCTACGGCAAGATCGACATCACGGTTGCATCGAAAACCAGCCCGGGCCTTGCGCCAGACGGTTCGGCGGACGCGGTGCTAACCTTCCGCAATGTGCACAACTGGATGGCCGGCGGGTATGCCGACAAGATTTTCGCGGATGCCTTCCGCGCGCTGAAGCCCGGCGGCGTGCTCGGTGTGGAAGAGCATCGCCTACCGTCCGCGCGCGATCAGGATCTCACCGCTTCCACCGGCTATGTTCTTGAGAATTACGTCGTCCAGCTCGCTCAGCATGCTGGCTTCATCCTGGAAGAGTCTTCGGAGATCAACGCCAACCCGAAGGACAATGCCGATCACCCGCTCGGCGTGTGGATGCTGCCGCCCAACCTGCGCGCGCCGACACTGGGCACGCCGGAAGGCGCCGGCTATGACGTCGAGGCCTACAAGGCCATCGGCGAAAGCGACCGCATGACGCTCAGGTTCAGAAAACCTGCATCTGGTGCGCTTCCGGCGGGTGCGCCTGATCAGTAGAGTTGAAGCTTCGCACGGAGGGCAGGTTTCGCGACCCGCGGTAACTCCTTGTTAGAAGCATACACTCAGACTGTGCGCAGGGCTTCGGGGGGACGCCCTCATGAACCTGCTCGGGTTTTGTTTTGATTCCACAACCGGCGGCATAACCGGGGGCCACGCTCCCGGCCTGGTCGTGTTGTCGTTTCTCGTTGCGGCTTTCGCCTCGTACAGCGCGCTCGACATGTCGAGCCGATGGCGGTCTTCGGAGGATGGAAGGGGCAAGTTCTGGCTGCCGATGGGCGGCCTGACCCTGGGCGCCGGCATCTGGTCCATGCACTTCATCGCCATGACCGCGTTCGATGTTCCGTTCGAGCAGGGCTATGATCCGCTGCTGACTTTCCTTTCCGGCGTTATCGCAATCGCCGCCGTCATCGTCGGCCTGATCGTGCTGGGAAAAAGGCCTTCCTGGTTCAGGCTTGCCATCTCGGGGACAGTCGTCGGCGCCGGCGTGACCGCGATGCACTATGTGGGCATGAGCGCCCTGATCGTTCCGGCCAAGGTGATCTACCGTCCAGAACTCTTCTCGCTGTCGATCCTGATCGCCCTTGCGGCGTCAACCGCAGCTCTCTGGCTTGCGACGAATGTCAATCGCGTGTGGCATCGCATGATTGCGGCCGTTGTGATGGCGATTGCAATTTGCGGCATGCACTACACGGGGATGAGCGGCACGGTCCTGGTCGTTTCGCCAGAACAGACGCAAGCTGTCGCCGTCGTTTCGAAGGGTCTGCTCGCCGGCCTCGTTGTAGTCGGCGTTGCGGCCATCGTCCTCGCCGGGCTTGCGATGGCTCTTGTCGACCGGAGCCGCCTTCTCAGGGAGCGGGCGGAACGGGAGGCCAGCCGCCTTCGCGAGCTGACCACGGCGCTGGAAAACGCCAGATCGACGGCTGAAGCTGCGGTGGCCGAAAAGGCCCAGTTCCTCGCTGTCATGAGTCACGAGATCCGGACGCCGATGAACGGAGTTCTCGGCATGCTCGAATCTGTAATGCGCTCGAACCTGAATGCGGCGCAGCGCGACGAGATTGTAACGGCGCGCGACTCGGCTGCCATGCTGCTGCAGATTCTCAACAATATCCTCGATTTTTCCAAGATAGAAGCCGGCCAGGTCGCTTTCGAACAATTGTCGTTCAGTGCAAGCGCATTGGCCGACGACGTTGTCTCCGTGCTCGAACCGCAAGCCGCCAGGCAAGGGCTCGCGCTGAAGGTCGAGGTCGATTCGAACCTGCCTCCCTGGGTGACCGGGGACCCAACGCGTTTCCGTCAGATCCTGATCAACCTGGTCAGCAACGCTGTGAAGTTCACCGAAGCCGGAGAGGTGATCGTTACGCTTCGCTACGCGCACGGAGAACACGCCGGCGAAATCTGTGTGAGCGTGAAAGACACCGGCATCGGCATCGACGAGGCCGGCCAGCAGCGGCTCTTCAAGCACTTCACACAGGCGGACTCATCAACCACACGCAGGTTCGGCGGAACGGGACTCGGCCTGGCGATCTGCCGGCAGCTGGTCGAAAGCATGGGCGGAAGAATCGGCGTCAGGAGCGAACCCGGCAAGGGCAGCACGTTCTGGTTCCGCCTGCCGACTTCTGAAGGTGACGAACCCGATTGGACCGATGACGTAGAGCCGGACTTTGTCTTCGCCATGCCTCTGCGGCTGCTCGTCGCAGAGGACAATCCCATCAACCAGAAGGTCCTGCGCGCCCTCCTGTCGCATCATGGGCTCGATATCACCTTCGTTGGAGATGGCGCGCAGGCGGTTGAGGCGGTTGCGACCTCCGGCTTCGATGTTGTGCTGATGGATATCTGCATGCCGGTCATGGATGGCCCGGCGGCGACGCGAGCCATTCGCGCACTTGCCTGCGATGCTGCAAATGTCCCAATCATCGCCCTCACAGCCAACGCCATGGCCGGCGACCGCGAGAAGTATCTGGCCGATGGCATGAACGACTATGTGTCCAAGCCGATCGAGATTCGCGAGCTGTTGATGGCGATTATTCGACAGTGTCCAGAGGCCGGCGCGAGGGCTCTAGCGGCCCAGCATTCCATCGACGATGAAATCGCACGGGAGAGGGCAGGGGCGCCTGATGCAGCCTCTGACCTGAGTGCCGGCAAGCATAGTAAGGATGGACAGGCCTCTGGTCTGGTCCGGGCGCGGCGGTAGCTTTGTTTTTTTCCGGCTATGGCCGCATCCCGTAGCTGCGCTGCCCCGTCTTCAGCACGCGATAGGCATGCCTGACGAAATCGACCGCCAGTGGGCGCGTGTCTCTCGGATCGATGATCTCTTCCGCGATGAAAGCCTCAGCCGTCCGGAAGGGCGAGCGCATCGCCTCGAACTTGCGGTAGAGTTCCTTCAACTCCGCTTCAGGATCGGCTGAGCCTTCGAGCTGGCGTTTGTAAGCCGCCTCGATGCCGCCGGCCATCGGCAGCGAGCCCCAGTCGCCTGAAGGCCAGCAGTAACGCCAGCGCGTGCGCGTCGGATTGAACATCGCGGAGCCCGCAAGCCCATAGGCCTTGCGGATCACGATGGGCAGGATCGGCGTCTGCGCCTGATAGACCGCCGCCATCGCGCGCACGCCATGACGTGTGACGCCGGCGCGCTCATGCTTGGCGCCAACGGCAAAACCAGGACAGTCGACAAAATGCACGATCGGCAGGTGGAAGGTGTCGGCGAGATCGAAATGCCGGATCACCTTGTCGCACGCATCCGCTGTCCAGGCGCCGTCGAGGAAGAAGGGATCGCCTGCGAGGATCGCCACGGGATGCCCATCGATGCGCGCAAAGCCGGTCACCACCTGGCGTCCCCACAGCGCGCCGATCTCGAAGAAGGATCCCTTGTCGCAAACCGCTTCGATGATCCTGCGCGGCATGTAGGGCGTCTTGCCATCCTTTGGCACGATGTCGAGGAGGAACTGTTCCTTGCGGTTCGGGTCGTCTTCCGACGGCAGGACAGGCGGAAGTTCATCCGTGTTGGAGGGCAGGTAAGACAGAAAGCGCTTCGCTGCCGCGAAGGCTTCGTGTTCGGAGTTCACGACATTATCGATCACGCCATTGCGGCCCTGGATTTCCCAGCCGCCGAGGCCTTCCTTGTCGACATCCTCGCCGATCGCCTTCGCCACGGGAGGCCCGGCCACGAACACCTGGCTCAGGCCTTTCACCATTACCGAGAAATGGCTCGCCGCGACGCGCCCCGCGCCAAGTCCCGCGCACGGCCCTAGCGCCAGCGCCACCACCGGCGCGCGCTGCATGTTGGCAACCAGCCATTCCCAGGCCGGCGTCGTCGGGATGTAGGTGCGCGGATTCTGCTCCAACGATTTTACCGAACCGCCGCCGCCTGTTCCATCGACCATGCGCACGATGGGCATGCCGTATTCGTGAGCCATCTGTTCGGCCATCAGCATCTTGCCAGCGATGGACGCATCCGACGCGCCGCCGCGAACCGTGAAATCATCGCCAAGGATAACGGCAGGCCGCCCATCGAGCGTGGCGCGGCCGAACACCATGGTCGCTGGCAGGAATTCGGCGATCTGTTCGTTGGGTCCGTAACCGGCCTTGCCGGCGATCTTGCCGACTTCGTGGAAGCTGCCGGGGTCGGCCAGGAACGCCACGCGTTCGCGGACCGTCAGCTTGCCCTGGCTTCTCTGCCGGGCGACGCGCTCGTCCCCACCCATCTGCTCGGCAAGTCTTTCTCGCGCCCGCAGTTCTTCGATGTGGCTTTTCCAGCTCATGTGGCCTCCCGCAGAGAGAACCCTAGCTGGGCAGAACCGGGAGCGCGAGGGGCGGTTTCGAGATCGGGACGGGGCCGGTCGTGGTTGCGCCAGAGCCCGCAACGCGCGAGAAAGGGCGAAGATTAGACCCCGGAATGCAGTTCAGGAGCTCCCACATGAATCTCGCCGACGTCACCGCCCGCGTTCAGTCTGCACTTGGCGCGGGTTCAGGCTTCGACAAGACGGTCAAGTTCGACTTCGGCTCGGTCGGCAAGCTCCTGATCGACGGCGCGGCCGGCAAGGCCTCGAACGAGGATGGCGCTGCCGACGCTACTGTCACGGTCGCTTTCGACGATTTCATCAAGCTCGCCCAAGGCGCGCTCGACCCGACCATGGCCTTCATGCAGGGCAAGCTGAAAGTGGCCGGCGACATGGGCGTGGCGATGAAGCTGCAGTCGCTGTTTGCCAAGCTGAAATAGGCAGGCGATGGGCGACGGCGCCTCACCCCAGTCGGCGCGCCTCGCGCCTGCCGACCTTGTCCTCGTGGCGGACAACCCGCCGCCGGAAGGCGCCGAGGTGATCTGGTATGAGGGCAGGGGCGGCCTTCACCTGCGGATGGTGTACGCACCCGAGCCGCCGGACAATCACGTCAAGACACGCGGCCTCGCCATCGTGTGCCCGGGCCGCACCGAAATGATCGAGAAGTATTTCGAAGTCGCACGCGACCTGCAGGCGCGCGGCTTTGCGATCGTGATCTTTGACTGGCCAGGCCAGGGCCTGTCTGGCCGCCTGAAGAAGAACCCGTTCGCCGGCCACATCCGCTCCTTCACCGACTATGTCGAGGCGCTCGCCCTCGGTCTCGACAAGATCAGGCGTCGCGCGCCGAAGACATGGATCATCGTCGCCCACTCCATGGGCGGCGCCATTGCGCTTGAGGCGATGCGGCAGAAGAAACTAGAAGTCACCGCTGCCGCCTTCTCCGCGCCGATGTGGGGCATCCCGATCTGGTTCTTCCAGAAATGGTATGCGCGGACGATGCGCCTTTTCGGCTTCGGCGGCATGGCCGCCATCCCGCCCCAGCCGCCCGAGACGTTCGAGAACAACCAGCTCACGCACGACGAGCCGCGCTGGCAGCTCTACCGCAAGCTCATAGACGCCCAGCCCAGACTGGCGGTGCGCGAGCCGACGATCGCCTGGGTCGTCGCCTCCCTCAACGTCTTCCGCGAATTCTTCCAGCCGCATGCGCTCGACCATCTGCGCGACCTGCCTATGCTGGTCGCCCTCGCCTCCGACGAGACGGTGGTGAAGAAGTCAGCCCAACAGAAGCTCGCGCGCCGCTTCAAGGCCGGCAGGGTGATCACCGTCCAAGGCGCTGGCCACGAAATCCTGATGGAGACCGATGAACGCCGCGCCCAGTTCTGGACGGCGTTCGAGGATCTTTGCAAGCGCGCGAGGATCTAGCCGCTTGTCAGGTCAGTGCAGCATGTTCTGCTGCACGTCATCAGCGGTCCGATTGAGGAGCTGGGTCATCGAGGATGACAGCGTGCGGGTCATCGGCGTGAGCCGCCGCTGGCGGAATGTCTTGTTCTCTTCACGGGTCAGCGCCCCGATCGAGGCCGCTTCCTCTTCGGGACTGTCGTCGGCGAAGACATAGGCAGCGACACCATCGCGTTCGGCGAACTGTTCCATAAGCTTGCGGGCCAGCTTGTTCGGCGACGGCCGACTGAGCGCGCGACGCACCAGATAGATGGTTCCGTAGGCGACGGCGCCAAAGACCACGAAACCGAACAGCGCCGATGTGCCCATGTCTTCGATGCCGCGGCCAACCGTGCCGAAGAACTCGGCAGTGTTGGCCATCAGGACTTCGTTCTGAAACGCGGCAAGGCCGACAGCGCCAAGCGCGACGCAGGCGGCGCGGATCGGCCATTTCCACTGGCGTTCGACCCGGACCTTGGTTTCGGCTCGGAACAGGTCCTGGCGCGTTTCCTTCAGCATCTCGTCATGCTGGCGCGACAGGCTGAGGATTTCCTGGATAAGCGTCGGTTCGAGCGTGACAGGCCGTGTTCCAACGCGCGGTCGCATTACGTCCTCCCCGCGTTCCGCTAGCGCCCGGAACACCTCGGAAGGAAAACTCTCTGGCCCGACAATCGTTCCCGGCGCCTCAATACTTGTTGGGGTCGAGGCCCAGGGCTTCGGCCAGCGATGTAACCGCGATGTTTTCCTGCAGTTCGACCTTGCCGTCGGCGATCACGGCCGACTGTGCGACCCGCATCATCAGTGCCTTGCCCGCTTGATCCGTAACTTCGGACCGGATGGACAGCAGGGCGGCGCCGAAACTCTGGGCGGCATGCACTTCACGGTCCGCCTGCGCCCAGGCGTCGGCGATCTCGGCGTGTCCGTGGATGTTCAGCAGAGGCTCCCGAGCGGCCACGCTGGCGAACCGGTGAGATTCAACAGGGCTCAGCTTGCCATCGGCGAACGCCGTCATCGCAAAGGCGCGGGCGGCGTTGAGCAGGATCGGGGTCATGCGGGGCTCCTGTGGGATCAGAGCGCCGAGCGTCTCAGCGACACCAGCGCCTCGTCGAGAATCTTGCGGTTGGCCGCCGCCGCGATCTGGCCGCCGAGCTGGGCCGGTTGGCCGCGCCAGTCCGTCACCACGCCGCCGGCCCCTTCAATGACCGGGATCAGCGCGGCGACGTCGTGCGATTTGAGGCCCGTCTCCGTCACCATGTCGATCGTGCCCGCCGCCAGCCGCGCATAGGCATAGGCGTCGAGGCCATAGCGGGTAAGCCGGGCAGTAGCCCGCAAATGTTCAAACGCGCCGCGCTCAGGCGCTGTGAGGATGAAGGGATCGGTGGTCGACAGGATGGCCTGCGTGAGAGCCGGGCAGTCGCGTGTCTTCAGCGGCGTGCGCGCGCCACGGCAGTCGAGCCAGGCCTCGTTGCCGAGGCCGACATAGCGCTCGTCGAGCCAGGGTTGGTCGATGATGCCGAGGATGGGCTTGCTGTCTTTTACGAGACCGATCAGCACGCACCAGGAGGGTAGGCCCGCAACGAAAGCGCGGGTTCCGTCGATGGGGTCGAGATACCAGGTGAGGCCGCTGCTGCCGGGAGAGGAGCCGTACTCCTCGCCCTCGATGGCGTCATCCGGCCGCTCGCGGACGATCAGCTTGCGCATGGCGCGTTCGGAGGCCCGATCGCCTTCGGTCACCGGATCATAGCCGGTGGTCGCCTTGTTGTCGGGGGTGCAGCCAAGCGCGGAGCGAAAATGCGGAAGGATCGCGGCACGCGCAGCGTCCGCAAGTCTCAGCGCCAAGGGAAGTAGGGATCTGGCGAGGACGGGGTCCGGCATGGTTCGGACCTTTGCCTCTCAGTCTTGGTTCCCGCAAGACGCAGGCGTCGCCCGGCCGGATTTGTTCCTGGCCGGGCGCGCACTTAGCGGGCGGGGTCTGCCTTACGAGGCGACCGAGTCGGAGCCATCGCCTTCGAGGGCCTTGGCGAGGTCGAGCAGGCGGCGGCGCGGGCGCTCGGAGAGCCTGTAATAGGCGCGCACGAGTTCCAGCGTCTCTTTCTGCGAAAGGATGTCGCCAGACAGCCGGTCGTTCTGGTCGTTGGCCGGGGCCTGTTTTCCGTCGGCCGTGAGGCCGTCGAAGAAGTAATTGATGTTGACGTTGAGGGCGGTCGACAGGGCAAACAGCCTGCTCGCCGTGATGCGGTTCGCGCCGCATTCGTATTTCTGGATCTGCTGGAAACGCACGCCGACCTGGCTAGCCAGGTCCTGCTGGGTCAGACCCAGCAGACGACGACGGCGCCGGAGGCGCTTGCCGACATAAATATCCACATCCGTGGCCATAACTCATACTCCCGCTACGCCGCCCGTACCATTCGGGGACCGTCGTGCGGTTGATCAGCAAGGCGCTTGCCACACGCTAAAGGGGAAGCTTGTGCAGTGCAGCAAGAGTCGCTGAACGGAAACCGGACAGGTGCGCCCAAAAACGCATCAAAACTGTCATATTGCTGGGAAACTGCGGAAATTCGCCGCACCTGCGAGATTTCGGGTTGAGTTTTTTGCGGTGCAGCGTAATTACAACCCGTGGCTCTTCGGAGCCGCTGCCCTTATGGGCGTTTCCTCCCTAATACCTTGGCCGCGTCGGAATCCGACGCGGCCTTTCTCTTTGTATTTCCGTCATTTAGCCCCACTTCGGCGCGCGTGAATGCGCAGATTTCCTGCGCGATCTCGCTCATGTGGCGCCGCAGGGCCAGGAAGCCCTCGTGGGGCTCGACGCTAACCTCATCGAGGTAAAGCCGGCGGCGGACCTCAATCTGGAGAGCGTGCCGGCCCAGTGAGGGCTGGCCGTGCGCCAGCGTGGCAAAGCCCCCGGCATAGGGCGTGTTGCGAGCGGTGGTGTATCCCCGGGCCCTGAACAGGCTCTCGACGAGATCGGCAAGGCCCGGCGAGCAGGACGCACCGAACCGGTCGCCGATAACGATATCTGGCGATTTGGCGGAACTCTCCGTCTCAGCCGGCATGGAATGGCAGTCGATCAGCCAGGCCTGCCCGAACATGGCCTGGGCCCGCCGCAGCAGGGCCTCCAGCGCCCGATGATAGGGCCGGTAGACCTGATCGATTCGCCGGTCGGCCTCCTCGCGGCGCAGTTTCCGCCCGTAAATGGCGGTTCCGTTGAAGGCGATCCTCGGTATGCAGCCGAGCCCAGCGTCCACCCGAGGCGAGCGCTGGCTGAACCAGGACGGCGAGGGATCCTCGAACATCACCGGATCCATCTCGGATTCGGCGCGATTGAGGTCAATGCAGGCCCGGCCGACCAGCCCGCAGATGACCGGCGACCCGGAGAGGTGAACGTCAGCCAGAAGACGGTCGACATAGGCGTCCTCGATTCGCCGGAGATCGATCATCGAGGCCGAACAGATCTCAAGAAACCCCTTGGGATAGAGCCTGCCGGAGTGGGGCGAGGCGAATACGGCCGGCGAAACCACCGAAACGGGCTCGTCGATCGAGAACGAGAACCCTGTTCGTTCCCCCTGCGGTGAACGGGACTTGGGGTCATCCGACCCTGGATCAGCGAAGATCATCAATCCGGGAAACATTTCGCCCATATTTTAGGACGCTGCGTTTCGGTCAAGCGCGTCTCTTCATACCTGCTTTACCATGCCGCATCACAAATCGTACTGTTGAGCCCTAGGAGGGGTTCGAAGGTCCCGGAACATCATGGCCAAGATTCTTCTCGCCGAGGACGACGACAGCCTGCGCGGCTTCCTCGTCAATGCGCTCAAGCGCGCCGGTCATGTCGTGAAGGATTTCGACGAAGGGCGTACGGCCCTGAAAGCCCTCGAACGAGAGGTTTTCGACCTGCTCCTCACCGACATCGTGATGCCTGGGCTCGATGGCATTGAACTCGCCCGCCGCGGCGCGGAACTCGATCCGGCCATGAAGATCGTTTTCATCACTGGTTTTGCAGGCGTGGCCCTCTCCGCGGGTGGCCCGGCCCCCGCTGGCGCCAAGGTCCTCTCCAAGCCTTTCCACCTGCGTGAGCTGGTGGACGAGGTTGAACGCGTGATGGCGGCCTAGAGGGCCGCATCGAATATCCAGTTTTGTGGAATTTCAGCTCCGGCTTGCCCAGCCCTAGCGTGAAGCGCAAAGGCTGGTGGGCGGTACAGGGATCGAACCTGTGACCCCTACCATGTCAAGGTAGTGCTCTACCGCTGAGCTAACCGCCCGATCCAGTCTTCTAGGCTCGCTGACAAGGCGAGGGGGCACCTAATGCCAAGCAAGGGCGCTGGCGTCAATGCGGGCCTGCCGGGCGATCATTGAGACGCTTTGGCGCGCCCAAACAAAAAGGCCGGAGCGATGCTCCGGCCTTTCCGTTTTGGTCTGCAGGGCCGGTTAGAGATCCGGCGCGTCTTCCGGCGGGCGCATCATGCCGCCCATGCCGCTTGCCGCCAGTTCCTTGGCGTCGAGCGCACCGGACTTGTCGACATCCAGCGCATCGAAGCGGGGCTTCAGCGACGCCATCATGCCCTTGAGTTCGTCCTTCTGGACCAGGCCGTCATAGTTGTCGTCGACCATGCCGAACGACATCGACGCTTGCAGCTGCTGCTGCAGGTCATTGCGGACGTTGTCGACGGTCTCGTCAGCCCAGCGGTAGTTGATGCGGAAGTACATCATCTCCTGGTGCGACTGCTCGCCCGTGCGGACGGTGTCGTTGTAGGACGCGATCGGCGAGCCGTCGGCATCCTTGTTCGCGGCGGTCAGCTTCTTATTGTTCGTCGAGTTGTCAAACACCCAGGTCGCGATCAGCTTGGTGCCTTTCTTGACGAGGATCGGCTCCACCGGATCGTAGTCGCGCTGCCAGTTGAAGTCGTACTTCGGCAGCGAGAGCATCATCGTCTCCTTGCCGTCGGACGCCTTTTCCATCAGCTCGACGTGGTAGCCGCGATAGTGGGAGTGCGGATACAGCGTGTAGATGTACATGTCGGCCGGAACCGTGAGGTAGGCGACTTCCTTGTGACGCGCTTCGCCAGCCGGGATGGTCAGGCCGAAGTCGAAGATCACGGTCGAGCGCTTGATGTATTTCGGCGGCGCCTTGAGCGTGTAGAAGCCGACCTGCGTGCGGTCGGTCGAGGCCTTGCCGGTCGTGGTGTAGTGCATCTGGAAGTTCAGCTTGCCGCCGCCCGGCACAGGCGCGCCCGCGCCGTCAGCGATGACCTGCGCTTCAGCGCCCGGCGTGTAGGAGCCGACCGAACCGCCCGGGATTTTCGCGCGCGGCAGTTTCGGATCCGGCACATGGTTCGACACGACGTGGTGCAGGACCGTCCGGTCGCCCGGCTTGATCGAGATCGCACGCAGCCAGGTATCTTCCTTGAACGGGTTGTCGACGCGCTGGTTCTTGTACTCGACGATGCCGGTGGCGGGCACGTTGAAGGCCGGCAGGTCGACGATCGCGTCGGGTTTGCCGAGATAAGACGGCCATTCCGGCGCTTCGCCGGCTGTGTCCTTGAGGACATCCGGGCCCGCGCCGCGCGGCGCGCCAGCCTCGATCCAGTGGATCAGGGTCTGCGTCTCCTTGGTCGTCATGCCCTGGTCGTTGTTGAAGTGGCCGATATGCGGATCGGCGAAGTAGGGAGGCATGCGTTCTGCGCGAACTGACTCGCGGATCATCGGGGCCGTGCCCTTGACGATCTCATAGCTGTTCATAGCGAAGGGGGCGATGCCGCCCTTCTGGTGGCAGGTCACGCACTTGTCTTTCAGGATCGGCGAGATGTCTTTCGAGTAGGAGATGTTCTTGAACTCGGCGGACTTCTCACGGAGCGGGAAGGCGACTGATTGGCCGGCCGTCACGTCGAGGCGAGCCTTGGTTACAGCCTTGCCGCCGACGACTGCGTCGATGGCGTTGGCCGTGTAGGCTTCACCGCCCGTGGCGCCGCCCTTGGCGAAGCCTTCGTTGAGCGGGCCGTGATAGGCGATCTTGAAGGCGTTCTGCGGATCGACCACGAACACTTCGGCTTCCTTCTGGACGCCGAGCGATTCACCGACCAGCTGTGCTTCATCGATCAGGACTGGAATGTCATAGCCCTGCGCCCTGGCTTCGACCGCGGCGGCGTCGCGCGTGTCTTTCGAGTTGAGCATGTAGAAGAGCACGCCCTTGCCCTTGTAGGCGGCCTGCAGCTTTTCGAGCTCCGTGGCGGCGGCCTGCGATAGCTTCGAGCCGTTGACCTGCGTCATCAGCACGATGGCCTTGGCGTCCTTGAAATAGTGCAGCTCGTGCGAGAGGCGGGTGTGGTCGGTGAGCTGGAAGTTGTCGGCGCGCTCGGGCACCGAAACGGTGATGGCCGGGGCAGGAGCGGCAATCGCGCTCACGCCTACGAAGGCGGCGATGCCGAGAACGGCAGCGGCCATGGTCGAGGCCAGCAGCTTGGTTTTCATTCAGGTTTCTCCCAGGGAGGGGCAATTCGAGTGCTGTAATTCTGATTACGATTAGATGCGAAAGTGTGAAAATCGTCAATTGGGACAGGGCTTCGCCCGGGACGCGAATGGATGTCTTCGGGTCACGTTTACGCTAGCCAGCGTTAGTTGACTCTAGGGAAGGCGCGCCCACGGCAGTCTGTGCGGCTGGAGCGCCTCGATGCGATAGACAGCGGCAAGCCGTTCCGGGGTCAGCACGTCAGCCGGTTTTCCGTCCGCAACTACGGCGCCCCGGTCCATCAGGACCAGCCGGTCCATGAAGCGCATGGCCAGCGGCAGGTCGTGGATGACGGCAAGAACCCCACTGCCAGCCCGGGTCCGTTCGCGCAGGATCTCCATGACGTGGAGCTGGTGGTAGGGGTCGAGGGCAGCAATCGGTTCGTCGACCAGGAGGAGGGGAGCTTCGACTGCAAGAGCCCGGGCAAGCAGGATGCGGGTGCGTTCGCCGCCCGACAGCACAGCCACCGGCCGGTCGCCAAGCTCCCGCCCGTCCACCGCATCGAGCGCGCGATTGACCGCAGCGCGGTCGTCGATCGTCGGCCCGCCAAAGCCGGACTGGTGTGGGTAGCGGCCCAGCATGACGACGTCGTGCGAGGGCAGGCGCCATTCGACGCGGCGCTCCTGCGGCAGGAAGGCGACAGCGCGCGCGCGGTCCTTTCCAGGCATGGCGAGGAAATCCCGGCCATCGAGCAGCATACTGCCCGACGTGCGTTCGCGGATGCCTAGCATCGCCTTCAGGAGGGTCGACTTGCCGGCGCCATTGGGCCCGATCAGGCCGACCAGTTCGCCGGTCGAGATGGTAAGCGAGGCGTCCGAGACGATGCGGCGGTCCCTGATCTCTACGCTGACGGTCCGGGCTTCGAGTTTCATGACTCAAGCTCTGTACGTGCGCGCAGGATAAGCCAGAGAAAGAAGGGTGCGCCGATCAGCGCCGTCAGGACCCCGAGCTTCAGCTCCATGCCGGACGGTATGATGCGGACAAGAATGTCCGCGGCCAGAAGAAGCGCGCCGCCGCCAAGCGCGCTCACTAGAAGCAGCCGGCTTGGTGAGTGGCCTACCAGAGGCCGCAGCAGGTGAGGCACAACAAGCCCGATAAAGCCGATGCCGCCGGTGACGGCTGTGCCGGCGCCGACACTTATTGCTGTCCCCGCGACGACCAGCGTGCGCGTGCGGGCAGGGCTGACGCCGAGGCTGGCGGCGGCTTCCTCGCCAAGGCTGAGCGCATCGAGCGAACGCGCTGAAAGGGCCAGCAGCACCCAGCCGGCGAACATCAGAGGCGCGGCCAGCGTGAGATGATCCATGCTGCGGTCGGTGACCGATCCCATCAGCCAGAACATGATCTCGGCCGCGGCATAGGGGTTGGGCGAAATGTTGAGCACCATCGACATCAGCGCGGCGCACAGGCTGGAGACAGCAACGCCAGCGAGAATCAGCGTGAGCACACCGCCTCGTCCGGCGAGTCCTTGCAGCAGCAGCACGCAGAGCAAGGCGCCAGCTATGCCCATCAGTGGCAGCGCCAACGGAAAGAGGAGCGACGCACCGGTATAAAGCGCCAGCACGGCGCCGAGAGAGGCGGCCGAGGACACGCCGATGACGCCAGGGTCGGCAAGCGGATTGCGCAGGAAGCCCTGCAGCGCAGCGCCTGAAAGGCCGAGCGACATGCCGACCAGCATGGCCAGCAGTGTACGTGGCAGGCGCACTTCGCGCATGATCATCCAGGCGGTATCGGCCTGGCCCTGCGCCATCATGTTGAAGAGTTCGAACGTGCCCGCGGTGGATGGTCCGACAATCATCGAAATGAAGCCGAACGCCAGCACGAGGAGGCCAAGCACGATGACGAGCGCGGCGTAGGGAAGGCCTGACTTCACTGATTTGCCTTCCCGGCAGAGGCCTTGCGGGCGGCAACCAGAAGCTCGACGGCGCCAAGCGCGCTAGGTGCGCCGCAGGTGGTGTAGCGTTCCGGGATCGCAATCTGCGGCGTTTGTTCTACCAGAGCGCGCAGGGCCGGATGGCGCAGCGCCATGGTCGACATCGAGGGCGGGCTGGTCCATGGCGTGGCGGTCGAAATGAGCGCAGGCTTCACGCCGAGGATCTGCTCCAGCGACACGTTGAGGAAGCCCGAAAAGCCTAGCGCTTCGCCAAGCGTGCGATAGCCACCGGCATTGACGACATAGGTATAGAGCGTGTCGCGGCCTGCAATGAAGTTGTTGACGCCGATGTGCGCGAAGACGGGTTTCTCGCCGGCCGGAAGTTCGGCCTGCAGGAAGGTGAGACGGGCATCAAATTCCGCTATTACTTGTTCGGCGCGATCTTCATCGCCCGTGGCTGCGCCAAGCTTGCGGATATTGGCGCGCATGTCGTCGAAATTGTCTTCCGGATCGAAGGTGATGACCGTGTAGCCCAGCTTGCGGAGCATGGCGCTAGCCGCAGTCGTGCTGCGGGTTCCCGCCAGTACGAGATCAGGCTGTTGCATCAGTACTTCTTCGGCCAGGCCATGATTGACCTTCAGCTTCGAGGCGATGGCGTCGAGCCCGAGCGGCGTGTTGATTTTCTGCTGCGAGAGATAGGTGATCGATGCGATCCGCGAGGGGTCGACGATCCGCATCAGCAGTTCGTCGGTGCAGAGATTGAGCGAGACGATGCGCTGCGGACGCCTTTCGGTGTCCGCAGCGGCTGTCGTTGAGCTAGCCGCCACGCCCGCCAGCAGGACTATCAGAAGTCCTGCAACAAATCGCTGAAGGGCGACGGGCCAGGAGATCATTTCCTCACGTCCTCCCTGAAGCGCACGCCAACATAGACGGCGCGTGGGGCGCCGCGGAAGCCGATCACCTCCTCATACTCTTCGTCGGTCAGGTTCTCCACCCGGCCATAGACTTCGATCGAGTCATTGACCCGCCAGGACGCGCCAAGGCGCACCAGCGTATAGGGATCGACGTTCGTGGCCATGAACGTCCCAAAGTCGGTGTCTACTTGATCGCCCGTGTAAGTGACGCCGAGATTGAGCTGCAGCGGACCACCGCCGATGCGCCAGCTGGCGTCAAGCGCCGCCTGGCTTTCGGGACGGCGCACTTCGATACCTGCCGGCTCGGTGGCGTCGAGGCTGGTGTAGGAACCAACCAGATCGATGTCGTCGGCAGGGTGTAGGCGGAAGGCCACCTCCCAACCACTGCGATCGCTTTCGCTCGTGCGGTTGTCAGGCGTCGAGGGAAAGTTCGGCGGTGGGCCGAACGCGGTGAAGATCTCATTCTGGAGCGTCGACTCGAAATAGGTCAGGTCGACTACCGCCATGCCATCGAACAGCGTCTGTTCGACGCCCACGTCCCAGCCTTCCGCTTCCTCGGGAACAAGGTTGGGATTGCCAACGAATGTGCTCGGATCGAAGCCGAACTGCTCGATGAAGGTCGGGTTGGTGACGCCTGTGCCGAAGGACGCGTGCGGACGCGTGCCGATGCCCGGGATCACCCAGGAAGCGGCCACGCTGTACGTGTCCGCATCATCGAAACTGTCATTGTCGTCATGGCGCAGCGTCGCAAAGACGTAGAGTTGCTCGGCGAGTTCGCCGCGATACTGGACGCCGGCGCCGTTCAGTTCTCGCGATTCGTCGCGGCCGGTGAAGGGCTGCTCGTAGGTCTCCTTCTTGTTTTCGACGAAGCCGGTGAGATAGCTGACAAAGCCAGGCGCGCCGAACTCGTAAGTCGATTGCAGAGAGAGTTTTGTTCGCGTCGCGTCCGAGCCACTGCGGCTCAGCGGGATCTGCAGAAGCTGCGCCGGCGTCGGTACAGGCGGACCGAAGAGGAAGGGGAAGTCGGTCAGGCGGCTACGCCGTTCCTCGTCGACATAGGACGCGGCGCCAATGGTTTCCCACTTGCCATCCATCAAGCTTAGCGTGCCGGATGCGCCGACAAGCAGCTGGTTGTGGCGCGTGTTGCTGGCGTCGTCATAGGTGCGGCCGGCAATCGGAAAGTTGTAGGCCTGACCGTCCTGGTCTGACGCCTTGGCGACATAGCGGGCGATGCCGTCGATGCGGAAGATCGGCGAGATCACCTTGCCGCCGCGCAAGGAAAGCGTGGCGATGCTGTTGCCTTCCTTGTCGCCAGCGCGCGCGCCGACGCCGACAGCGGGTACACCACTGGCGGTCTGATTGGCTGAAATGTCGTAGCCGTCGGAAGTCAACGCCTGGAAGCCGATCGCGGCATAGTCTTCGCCATTGCCGAAGCCGGCATTACCCTGGACTTGCAGCGTACCCATCTGGCCGGCCTCGACCGCGGCATTGACATAGTGTCCATCAATGTCGCGGCGCGAGATCAGGTTTATGACCCCCGCGAGTGCGTTGGAGCCATAGAGGCCGCTCTGCGGTCCGTGCAGTATTTCGATGCGCTTGAGATCGCCCGACAGCAGCGTCGAGAAGTCCGTCTCGCCCTGATCGGGGCTGGAGATGTCGATGCCGTCGAGCAGGACCAGCGTGTGGTTAGCTTCCGAACCACGCGTGCGAACCTGGGTCAGGGCGCCCGGGGCGCCGCTCTGGCTGACAGCGAGGCCCGGAACCTGGCGCAGGACGTCAGGCACATAGATATAGCCCTGGTCTTCGATCAGATCGGCGTCGATCACGGTGATGGGCTGGCCCATCTTCTCGTAACTGACCGGCGTCGCCGAACCGGTCACGATAACCACGTCACGATCCGGGTCGGTCGACTGTGCGAAGGCGGGAGCGGCGAGCGCGCTTGCAGCTGCAAGCGCGATCCAGGAAGTGTGCAGGCGTAGTCTCATCTGACGTCTCCAAAGGTTGGAGACCGCGTTCCGCAACGGCGTCATGCCGCGCGGAAGCACGGTCACAAGACGTCGCCATCGGAATACTCCGCTCGAACGGTCCATCCCCGGACCGCCGAAAGACGACTGCGTCAGGCAGGTCTCCTGGCTCGCGGGTCGACGCCATTTGCGCATCACCTTCCCGGTTGATCCCGAAGGATCGCCCAGTGGCATTGATGCGCGGCTCGCCGCTTACAGTTGCGGGGGCAGCCCGGGTTTTTACCCGGTTCCCTTTCTCATCCCCTTGTGGGGGAACCTGTCGCGGGAGAGATCAATACAGCTGTTGTGCGCTGCGGCAAGACCCAACGGCCCAGGATCGCGTGGCGCCTATTCGATCCGCTTGGCCGTGTATCCGAGCGGCCTGAGCTTCTCGAACACGCTGTCATCCCCGATCAAGTGCGCTCCGCCAACGGCGATGAAGAATGTGCCGGGTTCGGTCCTGATCAGCGCGTCGATGATCGGCGCCCATTTGGCGTTCCGGTTCGCGAGCAGGGCGTCATAGATAGCGCGGTTCTCTCCCATGTCCTGGTCGATCAGGAGGCTCTTGAGCGTGGACGTATCGCCTGCCGTCCACGCCTTCACCATGTCGGCCAAGACCGGGCTGACATCGTCGATGTCCCTGAGGCCATCCATCAGGAAGCGGACCTGCACCGCCTCCGGAAGATCGGCAAAGGCGAGCATCTGTTCGGTGATCGATTCCAGCTGGCGGATTTCCTTGCCCTGCGAGCGTGCGAGCGGAGCGAGCTTACGTTCGACGCCGGAGCTTGCGTCGTAGCCTGCGTGCGTGATCACGAACTGGCTGAGGACGACGGCCGCATACCAGGGCCGCATCGGCTGGAGCGCGACGAAGGGGAAGCCGAGCTGTCCTGCCCGGGTCCTGAGTGTGGCGAGGTCTTCCGGAGAGAGGTGTTCGGAGAGGCTGTCGGACGGATCATACATTCCCAGACGCTCGATGATGGCGAAAAACGCTTCCGGATCGGGATCGATATCAGTCTCGAAGTAGACAGCCTTCGATTCTTCAAGCGCCTTGTCGACGGTCGGCGACTGCCATTTCACCTCAGGCGGCAGGACATGGACCGTGCCGAAAAAGTAGACGGTTGTGTCCGCGTCCACGACGCGCCACAGGGCCGGTTTGGGTGGCGCGTCGACGACCGTTTGTTCAGCCGCCTGTTTCTCGCTGCAGGCAGCGGCGAAAGCCAGGAGCCCGAATGCGAGGGATTTCAGAAAAGTCATCGCGCCAACCGGTTATCGACTATCGGACCGTCCCCGGCCCTAGGTCGCAGATCAGGGGCGCGGCGTCACGCAGACAATGCTGGAAGCGAACAACGAGGATGGAAATGGCGCGCCGCGGAAGATGAAAATGAGTACTGGGTAGTATTGGTCGCTCGCTAAGCTGTAGGTCGTCTGTTCGAGTTTCAGATGCAGTCATCAGCGTTTTCAAGCCTCCAACCGTCTGATGTGGTGGGCGACTTCCAGTCGAGCGAGCTAAGCTCGACTATGAGACTGCCATGATTACATTGGGGTATTTGATCAAGACATTCGATGCTTCAAAATAGTCGTATCGATTGAGGGTGGCTCCGGCCCATCCAATGTTCAGATGCTGTGCAAGTCGAAATCCAGTTCAATCGCGACGGCGCCAAGCAATGGAGAGACAAATGCCGGTCGGATCTCTCAAGCTTGATCGCGACCTCATTGCGGAACTCGCGCGGTAGATCGCAGACATGTCTCCCGCTCTCCTGGTGGAAAGCTTGGGCACAAGACCACACCAGCGAGGCCGCTGGTGGAAGTTGAAGCACCGCCGCCGGGTTGAGCGCCCGCGCGAGCATTGTCTTTGGCTAAGCAAGCATCTCTTTGCGTTCCTGGAAGACTGGGGCACAGGACTTCAACAGCGAGTACGGGCGACGATGTTCCGTTCGCGCGCCCTGCCGGCGGGCCGTCTGCGGAAAAGCAAGCTGCGCGGCTTGGTTCCGATAGGTGAGCGCAATGCGCTCCACGAAAGACGGGCGCTGGTGCGCCTCCTGTCTGCTGTCGATTGGAAGCGCCGCGCTGATTGTCCGCAGCGAAGCATGCCGCGCGAGCTTGCTCAGGGAGGCTAGGGCATAGCTGGCCTGTCTGCGCGTACGCGAATTGAGAGATCGAGCCGATCGCGAGAGCGGCGACAAAACCGAACACAGTTAGCTTGAATGTCATGCAGTTCCCCAACCGCTGCTGCTCTGATTGTGAGCGTCAGCGGTTGATCAAGTCAACATCATCTGAGAGCGACAACGAAGTGATGCACAGATCCTGACCGCGTGCCTCTTTTCGATGTGCAGAGTTCGTGAGACAGATTCACTCACGCATTCTCTGTGGGGGGAAGAAGCGATGCCTCGTTCCAATTGGTCGCCCGAAATATGCTGCCTGATGCTTGCAGGCGCAGTTGGCGTTCAGGGCGAAGCAATCGCGCAAACCACGACATATAAGTATGATGCACTGGGACGGTTGATCGAGGTCCAGCGACCCGACGGCGCGAAGACCACGTACACCTATGATCCAGCAGACAACCGGGTCAGCGTGGTTGTGAGCCCGTCACCACCACCGCCGCCACCGCCGCCAACTGGCGGCCCCATAGTTCCATGGCTCACGGTGATCCTTGGCTGAGCATGTCGAACAATCAACTGCGAAGAAGGTTTGCAGCCAAAGGCCGAATTGCAACGTGTCGAGCCAAATTGAGAGGGGCCACGATGAAGTCGAAACAACAGAGCAACCTTAAGCGATCTATGAAATCGATTCTGCGGATTGTCGTCGCGCCGCTGCTGATCTGGATGGGATTGGCCAGTGCGGCGTTTGCCGATGAGGCGAGCGCTTTGCGGTCGATAGGCATGTTGCAACTCTCAACAGCGTCGACTTCCACGTTTTACATCTCTACAGATTCGGGATGGGGTGCCTCAGGCTGTCCTAGTGCGACATGGGCATACTTTTATTCCGACCTGCCGAACGCGAAGGAGCTGTTCGCGCTCCTCATGTTTGCGAAGCAAATGGGCAAACAAGTGCAGCTCGTCGGAAACTGCACGTCTTCGTCCTACTTCAGAATCTTTCAGGTAAACGTGATGAGCTGAGAATGTGCGGCGCGGCTGAGTGCGTGGAATGAGCTGAGGCGCCGGCGTCTTGCGCGATTTTTCCAAGGAGCGGGATCGTGCACAGGCAATGACAGACTCGTGCGCCGTGTGCTCAAGGCACCTGGCGAGAACTGGAGACGGAAGAAGCGTCGGTCGACACGTGCAAAAGCGTGTGGAGAATAGGGGGACGTCTTGCGCGGTCTGAAGATTAACACGGCGTCCAGGGCTGTTCGCGTGGTTGGCAAGGGCTTCCCCTCCGGGGAGGCAATCCGCGGAGAAGCTGCGCGCGTTGTCAGGCGGTTCGTCCAGCTACTCGGCGTATCGGTCAGTCTTCTCGCGACGCTTGGCTGCGGCGGGTTGCTTGAGCAGGCGGCTTTCGCGCAGCAAAGCTCCGCGCCGATGCCCAACATTTTGGAAACGATGGACCAGAACGGCATCGTTCTTGGGCCCAAAATCCTGGCCGGCGCTCTGGTTCCAAAGATTGAGTTGAGGATCAAGGAGCCGATCCTGGCAATCGGAGATCCGGCGCAAGGGGGACTTGCCTGGCAAATCACGCATGGCGGAGACGGCGGTGTTGGCGCTGACATCTGGACGCGAAACAGCCTCTTCGGGAAGCTGGAGGGATGTGCGGGCACCGTTCCCGTGGTTGCGGCGAGTTATGGCGGATCGTCAGAGGCGTTCGTCGTCTCCGGTTCGAACTATCTGTCGACCACGTTTTCGGGTTCGTCGCTGAGTTACAACTCGTCTACGCAGGAATATACCTACAGTCGATCTGATGGTTCAGTGATCGTCTACCTGAGTGGGGGGCTCAACACGGAGTGCCTCATCGGGGGCTTTTCCTCTCGCATCAAGTCCGTCACCAAGCCGGACGGTGAGGTCCTCACCTGGAACTACTACGTGATGCCGAGCGGGCCCTATGCTGGCAGCTGGCGCCTGCAGTCGATCACCAACAATCTGAGCTACCAGATTCACATCAAGTACGTAGCCGACACCGCGAGCACGAGCGCGCAATATTTGAACTGGACTCGCATTGAGAAAGTCACGGCAATCGACAATGCACTCAATCCGTGCGCGCCGACTGCCTTATCATGTTCGGATAGTACTGGTGGTGATTGGCCGTATTTCACTTACGGTTTCGCAGGTAGTGGAACGATCTGGACGGTCACGGACCGGCTCGGAAATTCCAGCCAGTTCCTTTACTCGACAAATATTCAATCCGACCCTTCGACCGCTGCAGCGGTTATCGGATATCGCAGTCCGCAGGGAGGCAACGACGACATTTCAACTACTGGTAGCTCTTCATCTCTCACCCTGGTCAACGCCAACGGCACGTGGACCTACACGGCCAGTTCGTCGACGCTGATCTACACTGTCGCTGGTCCCAACGGCTACTCGCGCCAGCTCACCTTTTCCGCGCCGCCGCCGCCGCTCGGCATCGATGTCCTTAGTCCGATGCCAGCGACCGATCTGATCAACGGCCGGACAACGTCGTATACGTACGAACTTGACGCCTATCTGTACGGACCGCGGTTGTTGCGCGTCACGAGCCACGATGGCGATTTCGTCGAATACACCTACGACAGTCGTCGGAATGTGGTGGACGAACGACATGTTGCGAAGCCGGGCTCCGGTCTTGCGGACATTCACACCTATGCCACCTATCCAGAAACTGGCGTCTGGGCGTGTTCAAATACGAAGACATGCAACAAGCCAACATTGGTCACCGATCCTCGCGGCTACGTCACCGATTTCACCTACGATTCAACGCACGGCGGAATGCTGACGGCTACTGCGCCGGCGCCAGGGTCGGGGCCTTACGCTTCGATCAGGCCACAGACGCGCAATACCTACAGCACCAATAGCGGAAGCATCTGGCGGCCCGCCTCGACTTCAAGCTGCAAGACGAGCGCGTCGTGCGCCGAGACTGCGGATGAAACCGTGGTCGAGACATCCTACAACGCCAAACGCATGCCGAGTTCGGTCACGACGCGGGCTGGCGATCACTCTATTAACGCGACAGTGGCGACCACCTACACCTCTCAAGGCGATATCGCGACCGTCGATGGACCGTTGACCGGAACAGCAGATACCGTTCGAAGCTACTATGACGCGATGCGCCGGCTCCGCGCGACCGTCGGACCGGATTCCGATGCGGGCGGCGCACTGCTCTATCGCGTGGCCAAAACCACATACGATGCAGACAGCAATCCTATCACGATCGAGCAGGGAGGCGTGTCCAATCCGGATAACTGGAACACTCTGACGGTCGTGAGCAAATCGACCATCGCCTATGACAGCTTTGGGCGAAAGATTCGCGACAACCTCATAAACATAGGCTTGGACCAACCGGAGACGGTCGCCCAATACAGCTACGACACGGCGGGGCGGTTGGAGTGCGTCGCGCAGCGAATGAATCCGCCTGCCTTTGGATCGTTGCCCTCGAACGCCTGCACACAAGGCGCATTGGGACCCGACGGTCCTGACCAAATCGTTCGCACGACCTATACTGCGGACGGCGATCCTTCGGCTATTCAATCCGGTTACGGCACGTCGCTAGTGCGCAGCGAGCGAGCGTTCACTTATCTGGCCCCAGGGCAGGTGGGGACGCTCAAAGATGCTGCCAACAATCTCACCACCAGTGAATATGACGGTTTCGACCGCCTGAGAAAGGTTCGCTATCCGAACACGACCGTCGGCGCCAATTCCAGCTCCACAACGGACTACGAAGAGCTGACCTATGATGCAGCCAGCAACGTCTCGACTGAACGCCGCCGCGACGGGCTGACGATCACCAGCACCTGGGACAATCTCAACCGGCTGCGGTTCATCGACCGTGCCGGCGCCGAGCTTGATGTCACCAACGCCTACGACAATTTCAACAATCTGGTCAGCGCCAGCCAGACAGGCGCGTTAGTATCTTGGACCTACGACGCCCTCGGCCGTGTGCAGACCGAGGTTCAGCCCGATGGGACTGTCACTTACGCGTACGATCCGGCCGGGCATAGGACGCAGCTGACCTATCCGGGCAGTGGGTTCTACGTGAACTACCAGTATTTTGACGATGGACGGCTGAAACTGATCGGCCTGAACGGTGCCACGAGCGGCGCTGATGTGCTCGCGACGCTTTATGACGATCAACTCGGCCGGCGCACCTCGATGTGCCGCGGGACGGGTACGGCGAACGCGTGCAGCAGCGGCATTGCCCGCACATTGTATGGCTACGACCCAGCATCCAGGCTCACCAGCCTCAGCCACGATCTCGTCACCGGCGGCTCGACCAACGACGCTTTGTGGACGCTGGCCTACAGCCCGGGAAGCCAGCTTGTGAGCCGGACGGCAAGCTCCTCGCTCTACGAATGGCCGGGCACCGCTGCGTTCACCGATCCGTACACGGTCAACGGCCTCAACCAGTATACCGCGGTGGCGGGTGCCAGCCTTGCGTATGACGGGCGAGGCAACACCACCAACGACACGACCAAGACCTACGCCTACGACTCATCCAACCGGCTGACAGGATCGCCGACTAATGGGGCCGCGCTTGTCTACGATCCGACCGGCCGGCTGACGTCGGTCACACAGGGCGGGGCGACGACGAAGTTCCTCTATGACGGCACGCGGCTGATCGCAGAGTACGATGGATCGAACACGCTCCAGCGCCGCTACGTGCACGGCGACGGCGTTGATGATCCGCTGGTGTGGTTCGACAGCTCGGGAACCACAAACAAGCGCAACCTGTTCAAGGACGAGCGCGGTTCGGTAGTCGCCGCGGACAGCGGATCCGCCGTGACCGTGATGAGCTACGACGAGTACGGCAATCGCAATCCCAGCGGCACCTACGCCGGCCGCTTCCAGTACACCGGCCAGACCTGGCTGCCGGAGGTGGCGCTCTATTACTACAAAGCCCGCGTCTACAATCCCGACCTCGGGCGATTCATGCAGACCGACCCCATCGGTTACACGGATCAGATAAATCTCTACGCTTACGTCGAGAATGATCCTGTAAATTCCATAGATAGTGATGGGCTGCTATTATTAGTATGCAACCGAGTCATAGAGGCTGATGGAACGGTATCTCGTAACGACTGTCGTCAAGAAGACGATGGTGAGGACACTGTCACGATACAAATGACGGTGACACAAAATGCCATGAACTTGAGCGGGAAAACAAAATGGCAGCAATCTACCACTACCCAACATACTGGAAAAACTCTCGATGAACTTATGAAAGCTGGAATTTTGGTTCCAATCGTACGAGTGGCAGCTACACCGCCAAATGTGAGTGATCCAAAACTCCAAAACATCGTGAAGGACCTTTACAAGGGCGCCAACAATCCGAACCGTGTAGGAGACGGCAGCACGATGGATGCCGTGAGAAACGAGATTCGGACGCGCCAACCTACCAATGGTACTTGGCATATGTTGAAGATGCAGCAGTATGAGAAAGCGCTTGAAAATTGGCTCAAGAACAACCCAGGCGCGAGCGCGGCTGACAAGCAAGCCGCTCAGAAACTATTGGACGAAATACGCTCGGCATGGACAGGGAAACGGTGATGACCACCTGGCGAGAAAGTGAAGATGTCTTCGTGCAACAGATACTGGATCGCTTTCCCAGTCTAACGGCAGTTGCTCGTGACGTGCGGGAAAGCTACGGGGAGCTGTTTCCCCATCTCTTTCTGGCGGCACTCGTGCGTCATATGCAATTGAAGCTGTCGCAAGCAGATCAAGAAGAATCGGCGGTGAATATTGACAGTATCGTTCATTTTCTTGGTGAGAATTTCGACAATGGAAATCTTAGTGTCAGGCATTTGATAGCGGCATCATTTGTTGAGAATATGCCGTATCCTCACGAGCCTGGGGTGAGCCTGATAAGTATCTTACCGCAAAATCTCAAGCTGGAACTAAAGAACCAGCGCGGCTAAAACCCGATCCGACATTCAGCAGGTGCGCGATCTGGTCGACTGGCGAGTGGTCTGACTGCCGGCGTGCCCTGATTGTTTTTTACGGTAGACCTATGTACGGACGTCCGATCGGCGCCACGCCAAACAGGTAAGAGGACCCAACATGCGGCTTGAATGCGTCGTGCGACTCTATTGCCAGCGCACAAACGGGTCGCTCTTCACCACGGGATGATAGTGGCCGACGATGCAGTTCGGTGGAAGCGGCTCATGAATACAGAACGAAGCCTCGTACCACGGCGACTCTTCAAATTCGTCACCCTTCTGCAGGTCCAGAAAGATCATCTCGAGCGCCTTTCCAGCTAGCGCCTCGATGATGTCACGGCGGATGAGTGAGAGCGGCACGTCGCAAACGAACACCGTTGGTTGGCGGAACTTTTCAGTACTTGACGGTAGTCGCGTGGACCATCCAGATGCGCGGCAATCGCGATCAGGTATTCGCTGCCGTAAAGCATGTAATGTCCGCAATGCTCCACGAGCATCTTTTCGTTGCCGCCAAACCAAACGCGGCCCTCGCGAAGGTCTGCCCCAACGCTGCGAATGGCTTCATCCATGTTTTCCTGAGATAGCTCTGGAAAGGCTCCGCCAAGAAAAATCTCGTTGGCCAGGTCGTGAATAGTTTGCGGCACCAGCGGAAGCAGACCGCCCCTGTAGTAAGAGGTGACATCCATGGGGCGCGCGCCGTGGGCGGCACGAAACGCCTTGAACCTTTTTGCCAGCCGCTCAGCCAGCAAGGTCTTGATGTTGGTCTCGATCTGGTGCTCGGCGAGGACGATTTCGTCGAGCCAGCTCAGATCATCGCTAACCACGTATTCTGGTGGCCTGGCGAGGAAGGCGCTCTTCACGCTTTCATCCACGACATCGCTGAGCAAGTTCCACATAACGCCGCGCCATCCGGCGTAGTCCATCCAGTTCCAGACATCAGCAGGCGCGGCGGGGCGCGCTGAAGGTTCGGCCACAAGAAGTTTAGGAGCCGGATTCACGTGGTTGATTTTCCCCCCGGCTTCACCCGGAAAATGACTTCGCGCATCTTATCGACGGCGTCGGGCCCATCGAGCCGCCTTGGCGGAAAATCCGGAAAAACCGCACTCGGGCGGACGCCATTGAAGCGCAACTCGCCCAATCCAGCCGCAACAACATCCTGTAGAAGCTTCCGGTCGTCTCCCTCGATCCGCTTGTTAAACTGCTTGGCGAAAAGACCCGCCAGGACATCGCAAAACTGCACAGATGAATTGTCCTTTGAGTCGACGGCCTGGGTCGAGATCACGCGGAGGGGAAACTCGACCGAGGTGCCGTCACCGCTTTGATGCAACCCGGCAGGCGCTCCCGTCCCAGTGACTTTCTCCCACGTTTCGCGATGACGGAAGAAATGGGCCGAGGCATCGTGCACGGCGGCGAAATCTTCGCTGTAGAACTTTCGCCAATGGGCGACGGTCGCGATCATGCTGGTGACATGCAGCTCGTCCGAGCTGGCGAAATTGTCCAAATCTGAAAAGCGCTCGAACATCTCCGCGCCGTCCGCCATCTGCTCAAGGAAGAGCTGGTGCGGCCCTTCAATGCTCTCCGCCATCGTGCGGAGCCCCACCTGAAGCTGGAGAAGCGTTTCACGCGAGGGTTTTCGGCTGAAGGCTTGGTAACCTGTGACGAGGCTTTCGTAGAGTTCAGGGGTCCCGAACTCGGTTAGACCGTAGTGGATGTAGTTGGCGTATTTCCAGCAATACCCATCGGCATAGAAATCGTACCCCGCCGCCGTCGTTTGTGGCTCGATCAGAAAGTCGACCATCTTCGTCAGCACGGCAAAGCGCTTGTCGGTCATCCAGGCGAACGCGCTCTTCTCCAGTGCCTTCGCATTTCTTCCGAACTCGATCAGGCCACCCCTATTGTTGGTCCTCCAGATGTTCGTGAATTTGAACTCGTCGCCGCGGTACTTGGGAAAGGACTGCCGCAAAATGTCCTCCGCCGCCGCCGGCTCAAGGTCTGAACTCGCAACGACAAAGATCGGCTGTGAGGGATCGAGCAGGTTGTAACCTGTAAAGCCGGATTCATCGAAAAAAAGCGTCTTGATTGGCATGCAGCGTCGCTTCTACCGGATCGCTCGCACGGAATTTCGGAATTGAAGGGCTGTAGCCGGATCAAGCCCTAGATCCAGCGCAAGCATGTAAAAATCTTCGCTCGCTTCGGCCGGGCGCCCGAAGTGCGCGCGCGCGAGTCGGCGCGCCGCACTCACGAGAGGTCCGATGTCGCTGGACGTGACTTGCCCGCAGTCCTCGACTGCTTGCCGCAGGCCGTTCACGACAGAAGCTGGCAGGTCTGCGCCGTAGATCATATAGCGAAGGAACTTCAGGAAATGATTGTGGCGCAGGATGTCTTCTCCCCTGCAGCCATTCGACTCAAAAATTTGCCTTGCCGATTTGCCGCGCCCACCTGGATTAAAGTCGGGGTCGGTGAAGAAGCGCTGCCTGTGCTGAGGGATAGCTTGGCGCGCGGAGAGAGCTTCAACGAGGCTACAAACCGCATCGCCGTTTCGGTCCATCAGGTCAGGGCCCTCCCGGCCAGTTGGGTTGAAGTTGATCCGGGATACGATTTCGCTTTCCTTTGCTGTCAACTCGATGGGGCCGACATGCCGTTGGGTTTTGTTGATACGGCTCATGGCTAAAGCCTGCTCAATAGGAAAATGATGATGGATTGAACCCGTGCACCATCATGTACGGGGCAGTCTGATCTGGCACATGCTCGTACAGGTAGCATTTGGTGAACGTGTTCAGCTTCTGGCCTAGCAGCATCGCCATGGCGAGCGGACATGCGAGAAAGACGTGCACTTCCGCTGTCCGCAGTCTGAGCTGATCCTTCAGGTCGCGTAGAGCATCGGCCGCTTGAAGCACGAAGTTCAATCCGTCTCCGCTTGAAAGCGCCTCGCCTTGACGTAGCGGTCCTCCTTCAGGTTCGGCATAGACACAGGCTCTCGGATCGATGCCCTGCGCGCGCAGATAGTCGGCGACGGCGGGTTCGATTGCGGCATTGACCCCGAGAGCAAGAACGATCGCATTCGATTGCAGATTTCCTCGTGTTGTCTTCAAGCTCAAGGGGCGCGTTCCACGCGGCGAAGCCAGTGACCAGCCTTCGGCAGCATGACCAGCAAGCGCTTGAGTCCAGCTCACCTTAAACCCTGCAAGCGGAGAAAAAATCGCACCAAAAAGAGCGGCCGCTGAAAGCGAGGCTGCGCCCTCGCATAGGATTTTTTTGGATGAGCCCGTCGCCAGGATCAGGGAAGCCGCATCATGAAGAGCGCGCTCGATTACCTCAAAAGCACCGGCTTGCGGCGTTCGGCCCTCGAAATAACTGGAAAAATCATGCCGCAGATCCAGACCGAGGCTGCCTTCGATCCGCCGAGTGAAAAGGCCGGCGCGGAGCTGATCGTTTCCGCCGACCGATGCGATTGCCTGCAAGCGCTGCTTGAGCACGCCGTTGGCGACGGCGCGCACATCCTCGCCGGTGAGGGTGTCCCCAGCGATCCGCGTGAGATTCCAGTTGCCGAGGTCCTGAAATCCGGCAGGGGAACCCATCGCCTTGTCAGCCGACGCGTAGTCGAGCCCGATCAGGACGGGCTTGATCTGAAAGCCATCCTTGCGGGCCTGACGCGCAAATATCTCCGGCAGCTCAACCTTCTGGACCATCGCTGATGAAGAGGTCTCTGCGCAGGCAAGAATGACCGCTCCAGCCGTATCCGGATTGCGAATGACCTGGACAAGTTCCTGCTCAGTCGGCTCATCCACGAGATCATCCAGATCCCGCCAGGTCGGCACGCCGCGGTCGCGCAATGCGTTTCGGACAGCGACCGCTTCGGCAACCCGATGGGGAAGCCGCCTGTAGGAAATGAAGCAACGTCCTCTCGGGTTCGTCGTCATGCGCCTGCTTACACCTTCGGTTCCCGAAATGGCGGCGTCGGGATTGTTCTGCGGGCAATCTCCAGGGCGCGAGCGGGTTCAACGGGCCGGGCCGGATAGGCATCCAGCACAATGCCCGGTAGCAAGCGCTGCGTTAGGTCGGAGAAGGTAAAGCCGTAGTCACGACCGCCTGTTGGGCCTGTCGCCTGCACCAGCTGCTCAATCTGTCCCGCAGTGAAGCCGAGTTCCCCCAGCGAGTTCAGCACTGCCCTGCGCTGAACGTCGTTCGGCCTTTCGAAGGAGAGGATTTCTGCCGCCCGGCGTTTCACCGCAGGGTCGAGCGCGCCGAGCCTGTTCGTACACATGATGACCGCGGCAGGGAGCTTGCCGTTCCCGAGACGATCCACGCCGCGGATGAATGCGTTCACGCCAGCGCGGTCCTCATGGTGCATCTGCGCGGCTTCACGCGATTGGGCAAGCGCGTCAGCTTCATCGACCAGGAGGATAATGGCGCCGCGGGAGCGGCCTCCGCCGGCCACAAGTTTCGACGCTTCGGAAACAGTGTAGTCAAAGGCCTGCGAGATGAGCTGAGTCATTTCGCCGACGCGGCCCTGGCCACGCGCCGAAAGACTCATCGGCAAAAGCGTGATCTCCACGCCCTCCTGACGGGCAACGGCATCGCCAATGGTCTCGGCAAGTTCCGTCTTGCCCGAGCCGACATCACCCGCCAGCACTACAAGCGGCGGCCTGCTGCGAACGGAAGAAATCAGAGCCGAAGCCCGCGGATGATTCTTTTTCGCCCACGCTTCCAGACCACTAGGGTTGACGAGCGTGGCGAGGACCTTTGTGAGCCGCGATTTCTGATCGTCCAGTCCAACGAGACGCGCGAGCCTCTCCTGCGGAATGAAGTCCGGGAAAGAAGTCCTGCGCTCGAACAGCGCCTCAAGCGGGGTCGGCTGCATCAATAGTTCCTCACGCTGGCGCGGTAGAGGACGACGCCGCCCCGGGAGTAGGTTTTATCCTCGACAAGGCGGCCATTCACCGTCGGCTCGGCGCAATGCGTGCGCGAGAATGGAAGGCTCTTCTCAAACTCGTCGCGCACGTGCTGCGGCTCGCGGTCCCATTTCGGGCTGTACACGAGGTAGTTGTAAAAAGTGGCGCCGCTGACGTCCGCGTTCGCGGTGATCTTGCCGGGGTCATCATCGTTCGCGCTCATGCCTGCCAGGTCGCGGGCGGTGTAGCGCAGAGTCGGCTCGATCCACTGGCCGTTCCGCTTGAAGCCCACTGTTAGCGTTCCGAAGTACCCTGCCTTGAGCAGCGCGATCGCCTCGGCCTCATACTGGTAGATTTGCAGGTCCGTAGGGTGCCCGTAGAAGCGCTGCATGCGCTTGAGGTCCGCCGCCATCTTCGCCGCCATATGCTTGGCGTCGGTGTAGGAGAAGGACTCAGACTCGGGTGCGGTGTAGGAAAAACTGCTCATGGTGTCTCAGGGGGAAAAGGTTGGTCCAAAAATCTTCTGCCAATAACGGACAGTCTCCCCCTTGGTCGGCGCATGAAGCGCTGAGTCGATCGCATCGCCCGCATCGTTGGCGGCATCCACGATGATGTTCACCTGCTCGCGCGTGTAGAGGCGCGCGACGTTGTTCTTGGGATTGACGGGGTCAATGATGCGGACGGGATTGGGAAAGGCCCCGACAGCTGAGGGATAGTAATAGTCGTCGAACACGATCTGCTCGCGCAGACCGCTCCGGACGATGTACGTGAAGAAGTGCTGCATCGCTTCGGGATAGTCGGAGAAATCGAAGCCCTTGTCGGAAAGATGCGCCAGTACCAGCTCGACCATGAAGCTTTTGAAGCGAAACCCCTCGCGCTCCAGCTTCATTCGCCCAGACCAGAACTTGATAAGGCGGGCGACCTGCGCGAAGTGCACCGGCGACTGCGCCTTGCGCTCGCGGATGAACTCGAGATGGCGCGGGATGCAGGTAGCGAGGAACGAGCCGTCCTCCTGGCTGACGAGGTTGCCGTACCAGTCCGGATCGCCGTCGTAGAGAATCGGGACGACATCAACGTCGAGGCCGCTGCCTCGAAACGACACGGTGACGCTGAACTCGTTGGGCGTTACCTGATCGGGGGAGAAGTTCGGGAATGCCCTACGGAGGCGCTCGGTGAGGTAGTTGAGCAAGGCGCGGATTTCATGCGGCGCGTTGGCTCCGCTGATGTAGCAGGCCATGTCGATGTCGTTCAGGGTTCGGAGGGCAGTGCCCTTCGCCAGACTGCCGGAAAGAAGAATTTTCTTCAGCGAGAAGTCGTCGTGCTCTTTGAGGTAGTTTTCCAGGCGTTCCCGCACGCTCGCAGCCTGCTTGCGGTACTGATCCGCCTTGTCTTTGGGCAGGTTTACGCGCTCGTCCGCAAAGCGGACGATATCGGAATGGTTAACGTGTTCTTTGCCCATGTTGCGCGGCCCAGCTCTTGAATATGTCGACTTCGACAATAAGAACATGTCTAGAATTATTAATGACAATGTCGGGAGAGTCAACTACGATATGGCGAGGGCGACATGATCGAACAACCGGCACCTACAGAAATGTTCCCGAAGCGCCTCCGCGAGGCCCGGGATCTGCGCGGCTGGAATCAAGCCAAGCTGGCCGAAGTGGCCGGAATGCCGCCCAGTTCGATTGCCCATTTCGAGTCCGCCTCCCGCAAGCCCTCGTTCGATACGTTGAGCAGGCTGGCGTCCGCGCTTCAGGTCACGACCGACTACTTGATCGGCCGGGTGGACAATCCAGGCCTCGCTGAGGCGGGCGATCCGCTTTACCGCGATGTCGGCAAACTCTCAGCGAAGGATCGCGAGCTAGCTCGCGACTTCATGCAGATGCTGGCCAATCGGACGAAACCCGATGGCGGCGCCGAACAATGAACGCGAAGTTGGCCTCTTGCATGAAGATGGCCAAGCAAAAGGCAGAAGCCTTTCTTCGGACCGAAGGGCTGCTGGGTCAGCTCCCGGTCGATCCCTTCCAGATCGCAGCAAGCCGCAAGATCGTTGTGACTCCCAAACCGGACAGCGCGCCCGGCGTTTCTGGAATGCTTCTTCGCCATGGGAACAGCTTCGGCATTCTGTACGCCACGCACATCGAAAATGAAGGCTACCAGAGGTTCAGCATAGGGCACGAGCTGGGCCACTATTTTCTCGAAGGGCATGTTGATCACGTCTTTGCAAACGGCGGCGTGCACGCATCACACGCCGGGTTTGTCTCCGCCGATCCATTCGAGCTTGAGGCCGATTGCTTTGCCTCCGGCCTACTCATGCCCGCAGGGCCGTTGCAAAAGATTTTGCGGGTTCGCGATCCCGGCTTTGCAATGGTCGAAAAAATCGCTCGCGATTGCCGAACATCGCTGACAGCTTCCGCGATCCGCTACTCCGAACTCACCGATGACGCTGTTTGCGTCATTGTCTCCACCGCTGGTATCGTCGATTTCGCTTTCCTATCAAACGCGACGAAGTCGCTTCCCGGAATCGAGTGGATAAAGAAGGGGACACGTGTTCCCGCCGAAACGGCAACTGGGCAGTTTTCGCCTGAACAGGTTGCCGCCGCCCACAGAGTCGCCGCTGACATCGATGTGCGGTACTGGCTGGGCGGCTCGAAACGCGAGACTGTCACTGAAGAAGTTGTCGGCCTTGGTTCTTACGGCAAAACACTTACGGTACTGTCCTCAACGCGTATCGGCGCCGAAGAAGAATCTGAAGACGAGGAAGAGGAGCGTCTTGTGGAGAGCTGGACCCCCCGTTTCCATCGCTAACGCTCAGTTTCTGACTTGCCTATTTCCTCTACACTACTGGCCTAGGCCTTTTTGATCTTCCGCGGTTCGATCGAACATAAATGCTCGCCCATCTCCAGCAACGCAGTCGGGCTTGCGCATATTCCAGACGGCCAACAGTGCGGGAAAGCCGTCTCCAAGATCGGTTCGACGATTGCGACATAGGACGTACCGCCTGCGCCTTCACCGACACTTGCACAAACGACACCGACCAATCGGCCGTCGCTATCAAATGCCGGCCCGCCGCTCATACCTCCCGTCGCTCCAACGTTGAGCTCTATGCAGGGCCAAGGGATCATAACGCTATCGCGTCCGTTGGGGTAAGTGGCTGACACCAATCCCACGGATACATAAACTCCGCCTTCGATCGTGGTCGCGTCGGGTCCCGCGGGAGCAGCCTCGGGCGCTCGGAAACCCGCCATCATCACTTGCTCACCGATCTTCGGAACGCGGCGAGAGATGGCGGCTTGGCGGATCGTAAGGTCCTTGGGTAGCCCGGACATTCGCTCCAGCGAAAGGATGCAGAGATCCGTACCGTCACGCTTGGTAATGTGCCGTACTTTCCAAAGATCCAACCCTTCCGAAGTGATTGCACTCGCGAATATGAGCCGCTTGCCTGCCATCACTTGTGCAATCTCGTCCGAGATCACGTGCAACGCGGCCAGTGCCGTGCCAGGCGCGATTGCCACTGCCGACCCTGTAACGCGTTCTTGCTCACCGTCTCGAAAGTGCAATTGAAGCAGGGTGCCCTTGTAGTAGTCCCAGCCCGTTGGCTCGATCGTGGACGGAAATAGATGCGACTGCGTCCGTATCTTTGCGCCCACCGGCATCGCAAGCAGTGGATCGGTAGTGATCGTCCCTTTCTTTTCGTCAGCCATCATGTCGCCCATTCGAGTCGCGGCAGCGCAGACAAAAATTACCCCTCGGCGCCGGACACATTGGCGCAAAACGCGCGCTAGAATGGAAACTGCGTCTCGCTGGGCGGCCAGCCGTTCGCCTCCGAGGCGTAGTGATCGCCCATCCCCCACTTAGGCGTAGCCGTCAAAGCGAAAAACTCCTCCAGGCCGCGGTTGCGTCCGAAGACATCGTCCCAACCAAATTGCGCCGCTGCAAGCACGGCGCAGCCTGCTACCGCGTGGAGCGCTAGGTCGAGCGTTCCTTGGTCGAACTTGGATTCACGATCGTGTTTCACATCGTGATACGCGGAATAGAAGGGCAGGCTTTGCGTGGGTTTGGCCTTGTTCCATCCTTGAAACGGGCGAACTGCACTGAGGCTGGGATATCGCGAGAAGGCTATTTCGTAGTCGTCAAGCCGCATCGCTGGCAGGACTTTTACATAGTCATTGGTGGAGTCGTGAGGCGCGCCGTTTGCTCGTAGGATCGCTTTCCAATGAGACTCGACCTCCATGGCTGCGATCATCAGGCACTCTCGGGTTGCATGGCCATAGGCTTTGAGGTTGGAGCCCGTAGGTTCCACGACCTGACAGATCGATTGAAGACGGCCGACTAAGGAGATGAGCTGCCCGCTCGTTCCGGCGATCTCGGCGGTATACAGGCCAGCCTTTGGGAAACCTCCTGGCCTGTCGTCAGGACTTTCGTCAAACGGCCGCACCATGCGTGGAAAGAAGCCGCCGGGCGGGAGGGTCACCTCTTGGAGCGCGGTAGGGATGTTGACCCAGTGATACGTCCGCGCAAACGCCTGCTCCACGGTTTCACCAGGATTGATCTGGAAGCCGTTGATGCCGGCGATAGGACGGATCGCACTGTAGGCTTGCGTGGCCGTGAGCCCGTCCACGGTCCAACGCATTGGAAGCGAGCGCGGAAAGCCTGGCATCTGGAAAACGAAGTGTCTTACCGGCATCCCCGACCCCAGCGTCTCAATAGACCAATCCCTCTCGGTACGGTTGCCAGCCTCCCATATCACCTTCTCGCACGAGAGGCTGGATGACCTTTAGTACGCCCCGCGCACGCCGGGACTCTATTGAAACGACGGGACGCCCAATGAAGATCGGGTAGGCGAATGAGTTGCCGAACAAGTAGGCGGATGGGTTGCCGAAGGGTAGGTGAATGGGTTCCCAATGGGTAGCGAATGGGTTCCCGAATGGTACGTGAAGGAGCACGTGAAGTAGTACGTGTAGTGGAATGGGTAGTGATACGTCTAGCGAAACGGGTAGGAACGCTTCGCTACTCCACGCCCTAGCACCGGGAACCAGTCGCGCATCCGCTGCCACTGGCAAGCATGCCGGCGCCCGTGGACCCGACTGCCGAACAAGTCCGTGATCCGCCTCGCTTGGCGCTCCCTGCGGAAGCCCTGACAGATAATTTGGCATATATGAAGCGATTATGTTTGGCATATATGAAATGCCTATGCTAGGACAGCGACATGTACCTCGCACCCGAAGCTGGGCAGACCCTCGTGCACCCCAAGCGGGTGCGCATGGACATAGTCGGGCAAAAGAGGGTGTTCATCGACGCCAAGGCGCGCCCGTTCGAGCAGCTCGCAGCCTCCGACCTGCTCGACACGCGCGATGTGTGCCGTCTATCCCCCTGCTCCAGGCGAACCATCTATCGCTGGATGGCGGAGGGAGCTTTGCACCCCGCGGGGAAGGTGGGCCGCGAGTTCTTCTTCACCAAGCGCGAAGTGCTGCGCTGGCTCAATGAGCGCCCGCACCTCGGCCGGCCGCTGGAGGGACGCTGATGGGCGTGCTTGATCTTTCCACGGTCTGCGACCGCGTTGAGGCGCATGTCAAGCGCGTGCTCGACCTCGCCGAACTCGCGATCCCCGCCGACAAGTTTGATTGCTTTCGCACCCTGGTGCTCGACGAATTTGGCTATAAGGGCCTGCGCGGCGAACTCGCCGCCTTGTCCCAGGGCCATGGCATGGAACGGCAAGGCATGGGCCGGAGCGACACTGGCAAGGAAGGCGGTTCCCGATGAGTGGATAGCCCGCCACGTACGGTCGAAATCGATCTGCCTGATCCGCTGCCAGTCCTGGATGCAGAACTGGCGCTGATCGAAGCCCATTTTGCCCAATTGATCGCCGCGATGATAGAAGCGGAAATTGTCGAGCCCGAGCCGGCCTAGCGCCGCCCGATGGAAGGGGAGGCAACCCTATGCGCGTCATCGTCTATGCCCGTGTCTCCACCACGCGGCAGGCTGATCACGACCTGTCGATCCCCGATCAGCTCGCCCATGCCGAGCGCTACTGCGCCGAGCGCGGCCATGTGATTGCGGCGCGCTATATCGATGCTGGCGCGTCTGCGCGCGACGACAACCGTCCCGAATTCCAGCGCATGCTCGCCGACATCAAATCGGGCGCCGTCGCTGGCGATCTCTTGCTGGTGCATAGCTTCTCGCGGTTCTTCCGGGATTCGTTCGGCTTTGCCTTTTATGGCCGCGAGTTTGCCAAGTTCGGCGTGCGGGTCGTCTCGGCGACGCAGGACGTGGGCGAGGACTCCAACGGCATGTTGATCCGCAACGTGCTGTCGGCGTTCGACGAATATTCGAGCCTGGAGACCGCCAAGCACGTCGCCCGCTCAATGCTGGAGAACGCCCGGCGCGGCTATTGGAACGGGTCCAAACCGCCTTTCGGCTATCGCACCATCGTCGTCGAGCGGCATGGCAACAAGGACAAGAAGAAGCTCGCCATCGAGCCCAGCGAGGCCGAAATCGTTCGGCTCGCCTTCCAGCTCTATCTCCATGGCGATGGCAAGACCGGCCCGCTGGGGGTCAAGGCAACGACCTCTTATCTCAATGCGCGCGGTTTCACGAATGGCGGCCAGCCGTTCCGCCTTCAATTCGTCCATCTGATGCTGCGCCGCTCGACCTATGTCGGCGTGCATTACTTCAACCGCTCCGACAGCCGCACGCGGAAGCCCAAGGCAAGAGAAGACTGGGTCGCGGTCCCAGTGCCGAGGCTGGTGGAGGACGACATCTTCCACGCCGTGCAGGCCCAACTCGACGCCCGCCACCCCAAGCTGACGCCGCCCCGGATCGTCAACAGCGAGATACTCCTGACCGGCATAGCCCGTTGCGAGGCCTGCGGCGCGCCGATGCGCACACGGACCGGCAAGAGCGGGCGCTATTGGTACTATGCCTGCTCGCGCAAGGCTGACATCGGCGCGACCGCTTGCGACGGCATGGCTGTCCCGATGCACGACCTGGACGATCTGGTGACTGACGCGGTCTGCGAGCGTGTTCTGGAGCCTAAGCGTTTGCGAACGATGGTCGGCGCGCTGATTGCCCGCAACGCCCGCCATCAGGATCGGGCACGCGAACAATTGCGGGAGCTGTTCGCCAAACAGCGCGACCTCTTGCAACAGGTGCGCAACCTGGTGGATGTGATGGAGCAGGGCGGGCTTGGCGCGATGCGGCCCGTGCAGGATCGCTACACCAAGCGCCAGGATGAACTGGATCAATTGAACCGGCTGATCGCTCTGAAGCGTCGGGCGCTGGAGACACCAGTCGCGGCGGTCTCCTCGGAGAAGGCGGCGGCGTTTTCGGCGGCGTTGCGCGCCAAGCTTCTGGACAAGGAAAACCCGACCTTCAGGCGCGCTTACCTGCGACTGATGCTGGACAAGGTTGTGGTCGGCAAGGAGGCCATCCGCATCTCAGGCCCGAAAGCCGTGCTGGCGCACCAGCTTTCGGCAGAAAACCCTCTGCCGCCGTCATTGGTACCTACTTTGATGGACAACTGGCGCACTCGACAGGAGTCGAACCTGTGACCTCTGCCTTCGGAGGGCAGCGCTCTATCCAGCTGAGCTACGAGTGCAGACGGACCCTGTCGGCCCGAAAAGCGGGGCGACATTTATCAAAATGAGCCGCGAACGCAAGTTCCGGCAGGGCCGGGACACCATCGCAAACAGATCATCCGAGCCGAAATGGGCGCCCTGGGGTTGCAGGAACGTCCGCCATCAAGTGATTTGAAATCAATTTGACCGATTCCACATACATTCTGCCTAGATCTCCTGGGGCGACGTCTTGCATGCCAGTCTCATGGTTTGGGTTCGTCTTTGATCTGCTCCTGGCGCAGTGTTTCGGGCTTGTGGCCAGCAATAGCTGGGAAATGCCACGCGCTGTGGCGTATCAATGATTCATCTAATGCGCCGGGGAAGAAATGAGTGATCGCGTCGACGTGGCATTCGGCTTTGACAATGGTTATGCGCCGCATGTGGCTGCCGTTGTAGCGTCCATGCTGCGGTACATGCCTGCTCGGTGTCTTCGTCTTCTCTTGCTGAACTCCGGGGTCACGCCAGCAGCACGTGAAGGCCTGGAAAAGGTTGCGGCGGGCGCAACGGTCCAATGGATCGAAATCCACAAGTCCGATCTGCCTCAGTTCGGAGAACGGCAACACCTTGGACACGTCAACGAAGCGACGTTCCTGAGGTTGGGTCTCGAAAAGCTGGCGCCCGCGGACTGCGATCGTGTCATCTATCTCGACGCCGACGTTACTGTGATGCGCGATCTGCGGGAGATGTGGGAGTGTAGTCTTGAAGGATGTGTGGTCGGAGGAGTCCCGGACACATTCATCGACGAAAACGAGTTTGCAAACCGCTGGGGGCTGCCCAATCAGGCATGTGGCTATTTCAATGCTGGAGTCATGCTCATCGACCTGAAGAAGGTTCGCGCGGAGAAGCTGTTTTCCCGGGCGCTGGATTTCATCATCGAAGAGAATCCGCCTTTCGCCGATCAGGATGCATTGAACAAGGTCGCCTGGGGCAGGTGGCGCAATCTTGATGCCGCCTGGAACGTGCAGCGTGACATGCTGATCGCGGGGTTAGCGGATCAGTTGCCACCCGGAAAGAAGCTCGCGGAAGGCGCCCGACCGGGCGTCGTTCATTTTACTGGGCGTGACAAACCATGGTTGCCATCAGGTTGGCATCCGTGGGCCTGGATCTACTGGATCAACCTACGGCGAACGCCGTTCCATCGAGCCGTGGCGAACGCTCAGCACGTCGGCCTGCTGAAGGAAATGTTGCTATTCGGACGCTGGCTCCGTCACCATCCCAGTTCCGTAGCGATCTGGCCGTGAGTTCCAACGGTTCTTTGCAGACCGGCGCTATGGCCGAGCGGATCGACATCGTCTTTGGGGTAGACGACCGATATGCCCCCCACGTAGCGGCGGTGATTTCTTCTTTGTGCCGCACCACGGCAGGCGCCGACTTCAGATTTATTGTGCTTTCGGAAGGCCTCACTCCTGAAAGGAGGCGCGATCTTCAGTCCGTTGCTCCGCAGGCGTGCTTTCTCTGGGTCGATGTTGCAGACCAGGATGTCCCGCAATTTCAAGACCGCGAACATTTCTCGCGCGCGATCCTGTATCGACTCGGGCTCGCATCACTTGCTCCAGCGGATTGCACCAGGCTGATTTATCTCGATGCTGATGTGATCGTAGCCGCCGACCTCCGTGAGCTCTGGCGAACCGATCTGAAGAATGATGTCATCGGCGCGGTAGAGGATTGCTTTGTTGACGCAGTTGCATTTTCCGAAAAGTGGAACCTCCCGAAGCCGGAGGCCAGATACTTCAACTCCGGAGTTCTGCTAATTGATCTGGCGCGCGCGCGCGCCGAGGGGCTTATGCAGCGAGCTCTGGATTTTGCGATCGAGCACGGCGATTTGCTTCGTTTCACCGATCAGGACGCATTGAACTGGGCGTTTCACGGGCGTTGGAAGCGATTGGACAGTGTCTGGAATGTTCAACGCCACATGGTCATCCCGTCGCTATCCCGGGAGCTCCCCGAGAGCCGCAGGCTCAACGGCGCAAGGCCGGCAATCGTGCATTTCACCGGCCCCGAAAAGCCATGGCTCAGGCATGTCTATCATCCATGGGCGTGGATCTACTGGCGCGCTCTCAAAGGTACGCCGTTCGTCAAGGAGATTGGGAAAGCCTGCGGCGTTGGAGTGCTCACCAGGGCAAAGCTCTGGCTCAGGTGGCGCGCGAGGAAATGGTCGTGACGAATACAGACCGTCGCTGCGTCTGCGGATCCGCTCACACGCTCTTGGGTTTCGGTCCAAACCTGTTGAGCGCCGAGACAATGGCCGCAAGCGCCCGCTCGCGCACTCTTTGATACGGCGGCCAGCGCCACACAAGCAGCGCGACCAAGGCCAAGTGTATGATGGCGGCGCCGACGCTTGCGGCGATGGCCACAAAGAAGCTGGTATGCTCTACGACAAAGCGCAGTCCGCTTCCCACAAAGACGGTCACAAGAATCGCAGGAGCGCAGGCGTTTATCAGATCATGCATCGAGATGTTCGTTTTTCTCGTCGCCATCCAGAGGCAGGGCGCGAAGGCCAGCATTTGAGCAATGCTGTAGGCCCCCGCTACGCCTGTTGCTCCATTCGGCAGGCCGATCAGGAAGGACGCGACATAGAAAGGCGCTGCCATCAATGACCAGTGCAAGGCGCGATTTGTTCGGCCAGTGGAAACGTAGATCCATACAACCGTATTCATGGGGGTAGCCGCCACCATGGCGATCACCAGAAGCGAGAAAATTCTTTCTGACTGCTCCCAGCCTGGGCCGAACACGATCCCGATGATGAGCGGTGACGCGCCAAAGAGAATAGCGGCCATTGCTCCGCCGATGATCGTTACAACCGACAGCGCGTCCAGATAGGCCCTGCGCCATTTTTCAGGATCATCCTGCAACCGGCTGAGCGCGGGGATAATTGCTGAACTCAAGGGACCGGTCACGAGATTCAGCGGCAGCATCAGCAGTGTATAAGCCCGCGAGTAGTACCCAAGTTCGGCGGCCCCCCAACGCCAGCCGATCAGCAAGTTGTCGACCTGACGGTGAAGAAAATTCATCATCATGACGCCAGTCAGATTGAGACTGAAGCCCAGCGCGGATTTTGCGCCTGACCAGTCTCGAACGATCGACGGCCGCCAAGGGCATATCACCCAAGCGATGACGACACCGATAATCGCAGACGCGATTGCCTGCACTACAAGGGCCCAAAACCCTGCATCCCAAAGCCATGCCGCGAGAATGGCGACAACGGATCCGAATATCATGGACGTCAGGGACAGGATCTGAAGCGACATCCAGCGCATGTTTCGCATCAGAAGCGCCTGGTGCTGTGAGCCCAGAGCATTGATCGGAGCGGAAACGGCTAGTCCTATTACGATCAGAGGCAGTCTTTCATCCTTGAAGAGCCAGACGGCAACCGGCGACGAAACGATGGCGACAGCAACGGCCACGAGAGTCATGCCGATGTTTATTACGAGCATTGCGCTCGCCGTGTCCTGGGTAAGGCGCTGCGACTGCACGGCGGCGGTCGTCAGGCTGAGTTCCGTGAACAGTGTGATAAATGTCAGCACGGTCCAGCCAAGAGCGATGATCCCGAAATCTGCCGGCGCAAGAAGACGTGCGAGGACGTAAGTCGTCAGCAGCTGGACAATTGCGCGGCCTACCTGCGCGGCCACGACAATCGCGCCACCGCGAGCAGTTCGCTTTCCAAGGCCGTCTTTCAGATGATCAACCGAGAGCAGCTCTTCGTTGATTTGCGCCTGGGTCTTGCGGGGGGATGGCTCTGTCATGGCGGGACCGCGCCGCTGGACGCGCGGATCACGAAATTGTCGCGGCCATACGGACACCGTTTTGGCTCCGCTCTGCTTGGGCCTTGCGTGCGTGCGTACTTTCCGCGCATCAATCTCACAGTCGTTCGCAGCCTCCTAAGTGACAATCTCGCGGGCGCCTTGCCTGCCCGGACGCCGATTGTACGGAGGCCAGTTGGTTCCCGGCGTCCGCTAGCGTTTCTCAGCCAGCACAATCAGTGAGAAACCGAGACCCAGCCATTCCTTGAACTTGTCCGCGCCGTTGCCAGTGAGGAGGCGCAAAACTGCGTTCAGCTTGTACGAGTTCACAAAGCGAAGGAAGCCGCCGTGGCCCCTTGGACTAAGAGACCTGAGCGTCTTGATCCTGAAATGGGGCTTAAGGAGTCTGCGCAACTCGCGGCTATCAACCCAGCGTCGAAGTTGACCAGGTTTCACCGGTTCGACGTCCAGATTTCGCTTGAGTACCGGTTTGTTCTGGGTAGCCAGAATTAGCCTGCCTCCCGGAGCCGTCATGCTGGCAAGCTTTGCGATGAAGGCAGGCTGATCAGCGACGTGGGAAAGCACTTCCAGCGAGATCGTAACGTCAAACCTGTCAGACCCAAGATCGAGCTCCATCAGGTTGCCCGCAATGAAGGTCACATTGGGTGCTCGCTGTCTGGCTCTTTCCAGAACTTCGTCGGCCAGATCGACACCCACAATTCTACCGTACTTGCTGAGTCGTTCGCAGAGCCAGCCAGCGCCGCAACCCGCATCGATAATGTTGAGATCACTGCGCTTCAGCGCCTCGATCCAACCGAGCAGGACTTCTTCCTGACGTCGGGAGGAGTCGCCCACGACAACTTCGCGCGTCGACGAATTCCATCCGTTCCAGAAGCTGCGTTGCAAATCCATTGGCGGTTCTGCTTTTGCCACGATAGCAATAACTCCCATGCCGCGCCGGACTATCCAGAAGCTCGTCTGGTGCGTGGATCGAAGGAAACTTGAAGAGTGTTTCCAGGACTTCTTGCAAATGCGGCGCCTTGCAGGCGGGTGATGTCCGCGATGGGCGTCACTACCGGAACGAATGTTGCTCTGCAACGAAAGAGATGAGTGCAACCGAGTAGCGGGTCGCTTGCGAGAGCGTCTGCGTTGGGGGGTCTGTGTCAAAATCGGACGCTGCTTTTGATCGTCCACTGCGTATCGCCCTGTATGGCCTGTTCGGTTTTGGCAATACGGGGAATGATGCGACTCTGGAGGTCACGCTCGAGACACTGAGAGAGCTTCGACCGGATGCGCAGTTTGTGGTCGTCGCGCAGGAGCCCGCACCCGTGGCGAATGCGCATCATGTAGAGGCCGTCGCGATCCGGCCGGAAGTCGACACGAAGTTCATTCTACCGGGTCCTGTTCAAGGCGTTTTGCGAGAAGTGCAACGCTGGCGCAGGGCTAGGGCCGTTCTGCGTTCCGTTGATTGTCTGGTGGTTCCCGGAACAGGCATCCTTGATGACTTCGGGTGCACCGTCATTCAGCATCCCTACCAAATGTGGAAATGGTGCTGCGCCGCCCGGCATGTCGGCGCCTCTGTGAAGTTCGTATCCATCGGTGCGGGGCCGGTCGAGCGCGAATGGAGCCGGCGCCTGTTTCGCTGGTCGGCCCGCGCTGCGGATCACCGGTCGTACCGCGACGACGCGTCGAAGACATTCGTGCGCGATGAACTTGGCCTCGATACCGAGCATGATGTCGTCACTCCTGATTTGGTATTCGGGCTGGACGTTTCTGTTCCTGCGCTTCGGGAAGGACCTGTGCGCACGGTCGGAATTGGCGTCATGGATTATCATACCTGGCGCGGAGCAAAGGACGCGGAGGATGATGTCTACACAACCTACATGTCCAAACTTGCAGACTTCTGCGTTGAACTTCTGGAGCGAGGGCTGGCGCTTCACCTTCTCGTCGGCGAGCCCGGCGATGAGCCTGCCGTCGCTGACCTTCGCAGGAGACTGGCTGAACGGGCGCCGCAATCGGGCGATGCGGTTACCGTGGCCTCAATCCGTACGCTGCGGGACCTCTGCGTGGAGATCGGCAAGACGGATGTCGTGGTAGCCACCCGGTACCACAACATTGTCAGCGCCATGATCTGCGGGCGGCCGGCCATTTCGATCGGTTACGCCGCGAAGAACAGGGCCGTGATGGCCGAGTTCGGCCTGAAGGATTACTGTCAAGACATCTGGGATTTCGACCTCGCGACCCTGCGCCGCCAATTCGACTCCGTTACGGCTGATCACCATGCCAAGGCCAAGGGAATGCAAGATATCAGCAACCGGCTGAAGTCGCGCGTCAGAGACCATTTTGTGGGGGTCATGGCCGGAATTGCGCCACGCTGATCGCGGACCGCCCATCGTGCAGTATGCACCGGGTAAGATAATCCAGGCATGTCTGCACATCAGACGTGTTGGTCGGAGTGGACACTCGTTTTTGCCCGCCTATGTCTAGTCCAGTAGACTCAATCAGCCTGCGGATCTTCATTCGTTGATCGATTTCGTGGCGAACTCCGGCGATGCATTTCAAAGAGCGCCGGTTGATCATGCGGGAGATGATTGACTCTTTGACGTCGGCGCCGGTTCAGTGGAGTTCCAAAGAAGTAGCCCGGACTTGTTCGTTCCTGAAGTTCGCCTTACGGGATAAAATGCATGTTTCGAGGGCAGAAACTCCAGCTGCTCCAAGCACGAAATCTCCAGACGAGCGAGTTTGGGCTGCCAATTGCCAGACCTCACATCCCTCGCGCGAAGAAGGCGGATACTGGCCGTCCTGTAGTGTAAGAGATTAGACGATGAGCAAGACGGGTTCCCGATACAGTCGACGGGTCGTGATCGGCGCTCTCGGCGGCGCCATGGCTATCTCAGCGTGTTCTGGTTGTGGCGGCGGCGGATCGGCGGCGGGGTCGCCACCACCACCACCACCACCACCCTCTCCTCCGCCGCCCTCTCCACCACCACCTCCTCCTCCACCCGCGCCTCCGCCGCCCTCTCCACCACCTCCACCCGCGCCTCCACCGCCTCCGGTCCCGCCCCCGCCGCCCGCTCTTTTTCCGCTTTCGACTGTTTCAGGGGTGCGACATCTGAGGGATGCGTCCGGCTCGCCGTTCATGATGCACGGCGACACGGCATGGTCGCTGATAGCGTCGCTGTCGCAGGCAGATGCCCTCGTCTATCTCGACGATCGCCGCACCCGCGGGTTCAACACAATTCTGGTGTCCCTGCTTGAGCACAAGTTCACGCAAAACGCGCCGGCAAACTTCTATGGTAGTCAGCCCTTCCTGACGGCCGGGGACTACGCGACACCGAATGAGGCTTACTTCGCCCACGCTGACTGGGTCATCCAGCAGGCGGAGAGCAGGGGAATACTGGTTCTGCTCACCCCATCCTACATCGGGTTCATCGGCAGCGGCGAAGGCTGGTATAATGAGATGCTCGCCAATGGCGTCACCAAGCTGCGGGCATATGGGCAGTATCTCGCAACGCGCTTTGCCGCGCGATCCAACATTCTCTGGGTCCATGGCGGTGACGACAATCCGCCAAACAAGTCGGTTGTGCGCGCGATTGCCGACGGCATCCGTGATGTGAACACACAGGTGCGGCACACCGTCCACTGCAATGTCGACACGTCAGGACTGCAATACTGGTCCGGCGAGACCTGGCTGTCCGTCAACACGGTCTACACGCGCTCGAACATCTACGCCGCCACGGCGACGGAGTATCAGCGCGCCCAGCAGATGCCGGTCTTCTTCATCGAGGGAACCTACGAAAACGAAACCTGCTGTGGCCCCGCTTTGGCGGAAGATGGTCTCAGGCGGCAGGCGTTTCATTCCGTCCTGTCTGGAGCGTTCGGGCATCTCTTCGGCAACAACCCCATCTGGCACATGGCAGGGCCAGGGCTGTCATCGGCGCCAACCGACTGGCGCGGGGCCCTGAACTCTCGCGGCGCCCAGACCATGGTTCACGTGCGCACCATCCTCTACCAGGCCAAATGGTCGACGCTGGTTCCGGATCTGAGCAATACGTACCTTGTGGGAGGGCTGAGTACCGGAAATGCGCGCGCTGTTGCCTCCGTCTGTTCCGACGGCTCCGCCGCGCTCGCCTATATTCCAACGCAGCGTGCTATAACCATCAACCTTTCCCGGCTTTCCGGCCCACGGGTCAGCTTGAAGTGGTTCGATCCTTCAAGCGGGACTTATTCGACAATCGATGCCGTTCCAGTGGCGAACACCGGCTCACGCGTGCTCACGCCGCCAGCGACGAATGGCGCTGGTTTCCCGGATTGGGTGTTGCTTGCGGAGTCGGTCGCCTGATCCAGGCATCCATTGACGTGGGGTGTTTTTCGACCCGGGGCGCGGGCGCTGCCGATCAGGCCGGATACGAGTACCAGCCTTTTCGAAGGCCAAGACGGATCAGGAATAAATCGAACGCGGCGTCGGCAAAGTCGAACAGATTTGGCCGGGAGTGGATTTTCTCGAGAAGCGTCATGTGCAGATTGAAAACCGGGCGGCCGCCCTTCCGCAGCCGCCATTTCAGAATCTGCCGGAAATAGTGGCGCCGGTAGCGGCCTTCGATCTCGCGATAGACCTTTTCGCCAAATCCTCTCGGCCCGTGACGGCGCAACGTGATCAGCCAGTCATTGAAATGGATATTGAGGGGACGCATCTCGCTGTTTGATGTATTTGTCTCGTGTTCACGGATCATCATCAGCCGCTCGTGCAGGAAGCCGAGCTTGCCTGGTGCAAGCAATCTGAGGCCGGCGTCTATGTCAGCTGATTGTCCGACATTGAGATCGAAGAACGGGGTCGCTGATTTCAACGCCTCTGTCCGCCAGAGCATCTGGCGAGCTTCCAGAATTCCCGTAAGCGTAAAGTAGCGCCGTATCGCTTCGTCGCCGTCGAACACGGTCCGGTCGTCTGGCCAGCGAAAATCGACCTCCTCGTGGTTTCGAAACGCCGCGGTGCTGACGACCGCAATCTCGCGATCGTTCTCGGCAAGCGCGACCATTTTCGCCGTGGCCTCGGGCATGAGCACGTCATCAGCGCACAGGATGCGGAAATAGGTCGTTCCCGGCGGAATGAGTTTGAGCGCCGCATTCCAGTTTTCATCCATCGAAAGCAGGGCGTCGTTCCGGCTGACGACCAGCGACGTGGCCCTGTTCCTGTAGGCCTCGATGATGTTCGGGGTTGCATCCGTCGATGCGTTGTCCAGGACAACATGAACGATGTTCGGGTATGTCTGTTCCTGAACGCTCTTCATGGTGGCGTCCAGGAACTGCGCGCCGTTGTAGACGGGTGTCACAATGGCGACGAGCGGGGCAGGTTTCACGAGGCTCTGTGTCATTAATCCTGTACCTGACCCCGGGGATCGACTTACCGGCAGGGAGCAAGACGGGCGCCATCCCGCCCCATGAAAAAAGCCCAACTTCGCAGAGCCCTTGTTAGTACGGCCAATAGCTTTCAGATCTACAATGGCGCCGTCTGTGCAGTGATGAACAAGGTTAAGCGGGCAGGGTGATGCCGAATCATATCGATCCCGATTTCTGGCGCGGAAGGCGCGTATTCCTGACCGGTCACACCGGCTTCAAGGGCGCGTGGTTAAGCCTTTTGCTGCACCGCATGGGCGCAAAAGTCTTTGCGGTGTCGCTGCCGCCAGAAGACCCCAGCCTTTATCTTCAGGCACGGGTCGGCGACCTCGTCGAGGGGGAGGTTTTTGGCGATCTTGCCAATCCAGCGACGGCGCGGGCAATCGACGCCTTCCAGCCCGAGATCGTGATGCATCTCGCGGCCCAGTCGCTGGTTCGCGCGGCCTTTATCGACCCGGGCACAACGTTTGCCTCAAATGTCATGGGTGTCGTCCATGTCCTTGAGGCGGCCCGCCGGTGCGCGTCGGTGAAGACCGTCTTCGTCACCACGACCGACAAGGTCTATCTCAACCATGAACGCGGCGACCCATTTCGCGAGGACGATCCACTCGGCGGGTTCGAGCCCTACGGGGCCAGCAAGGCCGCCGCGGAAATGGCGATCAGCGCTTATCGCGCCTCGTATTTCGAGCCGGCCGGCAAGATGCTTCTGGTTGGCCGCGCCGGCAATGTCATCGGCGGCGGAGACTGGTGCAAGGACCGCATCATTCCGGACATGATCAGGGCGGTGAAGGCTGGTCTGCCGGTGGAGGTGCGCAATCCGAAGGCGACGCGGCCCTGGCAACTCGTGCTCGATGCGCTGGAGGGATATCTGCTGCTGATCCAGGCCAAACATGGCGCTGTTTCCCAGACGGACGATCCCAATGATCTCGCGTGGAATTTCGGTCCGCCCGGCAATGGCGACATGGTCAGCGTTGGGCAGCTTTGCCAGTGGGTCAAGGATGCCTGGCCAGACCGCTTTTCCTGGCGCATCGAACCTGATCGGGTCGGCGCCCTGGAAAGCGGGCTTCTGCTTCTCGATCCCAGCAAGGCAATGGAGGATCTTGGCTGGGCGCCGAAACTCACCGCCCACCAGGCGGTGCTCCGGACACTCGACTGGTATACGCGCTTCCTGGCGGGCGACGATCCGCGCGCCATCTCACTCGACCATGTCGAGCAGCATTTTCCGCATCTCGCAGATGTTTCGGCGTAGGGGGAAAGATTGAGCGCCGCCAAAACCAGACGCCCTGCCGATCTGATCACCGCGTTGTGCCCGCCGGGCGCAGGCGCGAGGCTCCATTCCTTCGCGGCCGACATCTATCCGATCTGCCGCAGCATTACGGGCGACGGCGTGCGCGCCACGCTTGATCTGATCGAGCGCATCACGCCGCTTGTGCGAACAGAAGTTCCTTCCGGGGCCCGGGTGCTCGACTGGATCGTGCCGCCTGAATGGACCATTCGCGATGCCTACATCAAGAACTCTCAGGGTGAGCGCGTCGTCGATTTCAGGGCGCATTCGCTGCACGTATTGAACTATTCGGCGCCAATGCGTGCGCGCATGGCGCTGGCGGACCTGAAGTCGCATATCTTCACGCTACCCGAGCAGCCCGATCTCATACCCTATCGGACCTCCTATTATCAGGAGCGATGGGGGTTCTGCATGAGCCACAACGCGCGGGAAGCTCTGCCGGATGGCGAGTACGACGTTTGCATCGACACCACCCTGGCGCCCGGGGCGTTGACCTACGCCGAATACATCCATCGCGGCGAAAGCGAGGATGAGGTTCTGCTTCAGGCGCACATCTGTCATCCGTCACTGGCGAACGACAACTGTTCCGGCCTGGCGCTGCTGGCGCACCTTGCAGCTTCCATGAGATCCTTGAAAACAAAGTACACGTATCGCTTCCTGTTTGCGCCGGGAACGATCGGCGCGATTTCCTGGCTTGCCAAAAATGGCGAGGCAGCGAAGCGGGTTCGCCACGGTCTCGTGCTTTCCTGCGTGGGCGATGGCGGCGGGCCAACCTACAAGAAAACGCAGCGCGGCGATGCGGTGATTGATCGTGCGATGACGCACGTGCTCAAGCATGCGGCGCCCCAGGCAAACGTCATCGACTTCTTTCCCTATGGCTATGACGAACGGCAGTACAACTCGCCGGGCTTCAGGATGGACGTCGGACTGTTTCAGCGCAGCCAGTTCGCCTCGTTTCCAGAATATCACACGTCCGGTGACAATCTCGACTTCATCAGGCCCGAACATCTCGAAGCTTCGCTTCGCCTCGTCGCAGAGGCGATTCAGGTGCTCGAATACGATAGCCGCTTCGTGAATACTGCGCCCCACGGAGAGCCTCAGCTCGGCAGTCGCGGACTCTACGCCACGATCGGTGGGGACAAGGACGCCTACGCAAAGAACATGGCGATGCTCTGGCTTCTCAACCAGTCGGATGGCGGCCACAGCCTGCTCGATATTGCAGAACGTTCAGAGATTCCATTCGCGACGATCGCAGAAACGGCTGAACTGCTCCGGGAAGCTGAATTGCTTGCGCCGGCCAGCTAGGGTTGAAAGTCCGGCCAGTCGCGGTCGCGATCTGAAATGCTGCTGACGGGCAGCGGCCACCGGATCGCGAAGCGTGGATCGTTGTAGCGGACCCCCGCAGAGGCTGACGGATCATAGAACGCCGATATGCGGTAGGTGACTTCGGAATCGTCGGTCAACGCCTGAAACCCGTGGGCGCATCCTTCAGGAATGTAGAGCTGACGGCCGTTATCGGCGGAAAGGTCAAAGCCTTGCCACTGAAGGAAGGTTGGCGAATCCTGCCTCAGATCGAGGCAGACATCGTGGATGGCGCCATGCGTGCATGACACGAGCTTGGCTTCGGCAAGCGGTGGCCTTTGATAGTGCATTCCTCGGAGCGTACCCTTTGCGAAATTCCGGGAGCGGGAATGCTGCGGATAGTCGGTTGCAAGGCCTTGCCCGGCAAATTCGCGCGCGCAGAACGTACGTGCGAAGCTGCCGCGGACGTCGCTCTGGGGCTCAAGCTCGATGAGCCATGCGCCGATTATCGTCAGAGGGGAAAAGCGCATCCCGGACACCTTTTGGAACGGGGGGAGGGCACGTCTCGTGCTGTAGCAAGCATGCTAGGCGCTCCCCTTACTGCATGAGAGATGTTAGGAATATCGAAATTCCGGTGACGTATTGATTACCGGGGAAGTGGAGTTGGGTCATGCTATCCGTACATGTTGATGCTGACATGTCTGATCAGCAGCGCCGGGAGCGTCTTTATGCCGGCGATATTTTCATCTACAGCCCGTCGCCTGGAACGCGGGAGCTGATTGCGCTGGCGGAGCGCATGCTCAAGGACGCGTTCGCGCCATTCGATCCGCGCACCATTCACCACGACAAGTCTCCGGAAGAAGTCGCGGATATCTTGTCGGTGCTCAAGCCGGCGTTCATTCACCACCCGGAATGCAAGCGCCTGTTGCCGCAAATTCTTGCGGAGCGCGGCGTCACGCTGGACCAAGTCTATTTTGATGTGCCTCGCATGCGTTCGGCGTATCCGTCGCACTTCCTGTCATCGGGTATCGCTTATGCGTTCCATCCGCATCGGGATACTTGGTATTCAGCCCCTCATTGTCAGCTGAACTGGTGGATGCCGATCTTTCCGCTTCTTGCCGACAATACCATGGCTTTCTATCCCAAGCATTTTGGGGCGGGCGTTGCCAATACGTCGGAGACGTACAACTACTACGAGTGGAATGCGACAAGCCGGCTTGTTGCCGCGCAGAATGTCAAAACGGACACTCGCCAGCAGCCGAAGGCCCAGGTTCCGCTCGACCCGGTGAAGCTCCGGTTCCTGCCCCCGCCCGGCGGGATGCTGCTGTTCTCGGGCGCCCATCTTCACGAGACAGTGGAAAACAAGACCGACCTGGCGCGCTATTCGATCGATTTCCGGACCGTTCATATCGACGATGTCCGCGACCGGCGCGGAGCGCCCAATGTTGACTCCCACTGCACGGGAACAACGATGCGTGATTACCTGCGCGCCACTGATTTGGCCAAAGTGCCGGATGAGCTGGTGGCGCTGTATGACGACCAGACCGCGTCCGACGACAAGATCCTGTACTTCGGAGATCGTCTGGCGGCGACAGCCGGGGCGGATAACACCCCGAAAGGCTGACGAAAACCGCCGTACCGCCGGCCGCAGGGAACTCGCCAAAGCCGGCGCCTGTGGTCCGATCCTTGCTCCAGCCGGGTCTGAAGGTTTCCGTTCCGCCCGTGAAAGGCAAGTTCCGGCCGATGACAACTCACACCGCCGCCGCTGACGTTCAGCTTAACCATGCCGCCGGGACCTGCCGGCTGTGCGGCGCAGGCCTCAGCAACACCTTGCTCGATCTTGGGAAGTCCCCCCTGTGCGAGACCTTCCTGACCGCGCAGCAGATCGATCAGATGGAGCCTTTCTTCCCGCTGCATGTGCTCATTTGCGACTCTTGCTGGCTGGCCCAGCTCAAGGAGTATGTGACGCCGGACGGCATCTTTACCGATCAGTACCCCTACTATTCCTCGTACTCGACTTCGTGGGTCGCGCACGCCAAAGCCTATTGCGAGATGATGACGCGCCGCCGCGGCCTGGACACGCAGTCCTTCGTGGTCGAGCTCGCGTGCAATGACGGCTACCTGCTGCAGCACTTTCCAGGTCTGGGCGTCACCAACATCTTGGGCGTCGAGCCGGCCGCGAACGTAGCGGAGGAGGCGGCCAAGAAGGGCGTACCCGTGCGGGTCGACTTCTTCGGACGGGCCCTCGCCGACAAGATCGTGGCCGAGAAGGGCCAGGCCGACCTGGTGCTCGGCAACAATGTCCTTGCGCACGTGCCCGACCTCAACGACTTCGTCGGCGGCGCCGCCCGCCTCGTGAAGCCGGAAGGGATCATCACCTTCGAGTTCCCGCACCTTGAGAACCTGCTGCGCCTCAATCAGTTCGACACGATCTACCACGAGCACTTCTGCTATTTCTCCGCCACCGCCATTGCGGCGCTCGCGGCGCGCCACGGCCTGACGTTCGTGGATGTCGAGGAGCTGCCCACGCATGGCGGCAGTCTTCGCGTGTTCCTGGCTCACCACGGCGTACAGTCGGAGGCCGTGAAGGCGATCCTGGCGCGCGAAGAGACGGCCGGCTTCAAAACACTCGCCTTCTATTCCGGATACGAGGAGAAGGTGCGAGAGACCAAGCGCAAACTGCTCACCTTCCTCATCGAGGCGAAGAACGCCGGCAAGACGATCTGTGGTTATGGCGCTCCGGGCAAGGGCAACACGCTGCTGAACTATTGCGGCATCGGGCCTGACTTCCTCGACTTCACAGTCGACCGCAACCCGCACAAGCACAACCGCTTCACGCCCGGCACACACATTCCGATCCTGCCGGTCGAGGCGATCGACAAGGCGAAGCCAGACTACATCCTCATCCTGCCCTGGAATCTGAAAACCGAAATCGTCTCGCAGATGCGCCATGTCGGCGAGTGGGGCGCCAAGTTCGTCACGCCAATCCCTGAAGTCACGATCATCGACCCACGAGCATCAGCATGAAAGTCGTTCTCTTCTGCGGCGGTCTCGGGACCCGTATTCGCGAATACTCCGAAAGCATTCCCAAGCCGATGATCCCGGTGGGTCACCAGCCCATCCTCTGGCACATCATGGATTACTACAGCCAGTACGGGAACAGCGACTTCGTGCTGTGCCTCGGCTACAAGGCCAACACGATCAAGGATTTCTTCCTCAACTACAAACCGCAGCTGTTCTCCGATTTCGTCCTGTCCGGCGCCAACCGCGATATCGAGGTCCTCAACAAAACACAGCAGGACTGGCGCATCGCGCTGATCGACACCGGCATCTGGCGCAACATCGGCAGCCGCCTGTGGGCTGTGCGCGAGCATGTCCAGAACGAGGAAATCTTCGCGGCCAACTATTCGGACGGCCTGACGGACGTGAACCTCGACGACATGGTCGCCAAGTTCAAAGCGAGCAACAAGATCGGCTGCTTCCTCGCAGTGCGCCCGCCGCTGACCTATCACCTGGCGGACATCGCGCCCGACGGGCGCGTGCGTGATTTCGTGACGTCGGACCGCGCCGAAATCTGGATCAATGGCGGCTACTTCCTCTTCAAACCGCAGATCTTCGACTACATGCGCGAAGGCGAGGAACTCGTCGTCGAGCCGTTCAAGCGCCTGATCGCGGAAGACCAGCTCATGGCCTACAAGCATGAAGGGTTCTTCCGCTCGATGGATACACTTCGCGACCGCCAGATGCTGGAAGACATGTTCGAGCGCGGCGAGACGCCGTGGCGCGTCAACGACCGGAACGGCAAACCCAAGGCCTGACATGCGACCGCTCGACCTTGTCAGAAATGGCGAAAAACTTTCCATCCTCTGCCTCGGCGCCCACTCGGACGACATCGAGATCGGGGCTGGCGGGACCCTTCTGACCTGGATCGCGTCAGGTGCGATCCTCGACATCCACTGGTGCGTCGCGAGCGCGGCGGGTGATCGTGGCCGTGAGGCGAGGGGGTCGGCTGAAGCCTTTGTCGCCGGCGCGGCCAACGTCACCATCGAGACCGGAGCGTTCAGGGATTCCTACCTGCCGTATGAAGGCGCCGCGCTGAAGGCCTGGGTCGAGGCCCAGAAGCCGCGGATGAAGCCCGACATCGTCCTGACGCACTATGCGAACGACGCTCACCAGGATCATCGCATGATCTCGCAGCTGACGTGGAACGCGTTCCGCGACAGCCTCATCCTTGAATACGAGATTCCCAAGTGGGATGGCGATCTGGGCCAGCCCAACGCTTATGTCGCTATCGAGGAAGCAGTGCTGGCGCGCAAGACAGCCCTTCTCAACGCGCACTTCGGTTCGCAGCGGTCCAAGGACTGGTTCGACGCGGAAACCTTTCGAGCACTAGCCAGGTTACGCGGCGTCGAGTGCCGTGCGCGCTATGCAGAGGCGTTTCATGCGCGCAAGATTCGACTGGGCTAGGGAGCACGGGCTCGTGACCAAGCGCATCACACGATTCGACGCATCGATGGCTTTGCGCGCAAAGGCGCAGGCGCTGATTCCCGGCGGCAGCCACACCTATGCCAAGGGCGATGATCAGTATCCGGTGCTTGCGCCCAGCCACATGGTGCGCGGACGTGGATGCCACGCCTGGGATACGGACGGCAACGAATATATCGAATACGGCATGGGCAATCGCGCGGTAACGCTCGGTCATGCCTTCCCTGCGGTTCTTGACGCCGTGCGCGCCGAACTCGAGCGAGGCGCAAATTTTTCGCGCCCCGCCGCCATCGAAGTTGCGGCGGCGGAGAAATTCCTGTCCGTCATCGACAACGCCGACATGGTCAAATTCTGCAAGGACGGCTCCGATGCGACATCGGCCGCGGTAAAGATCGCGAGGGCCTACACCGGCCATGACCTTATCGCGATCTGCTCCGACCATCCGTTCTTCTCGGTCGATGACTGGTTCATCGGCGCCACCGCCATTCATGGCGGCATCCCGGAAGCGACGCGGAAGCTGACCGTGAAGTTCCGCTACAATGATATCGCCAGCGTGAAAGCGCTGATCGAGCAGTATCCTGGCCAGATCGCAGGGTTCATCCTGGAGCCGACCCGCGCCGATCCTCCCAAGGACAACTTCCTGAATGAGCTGAAGAGGTTGGCGCATGCTGCCGGCGCACTTCTTATCATCGATGAGATGATCACCGGTTTTCGGATGCATCTGCAGGGCGGGCAGAGGCTCTATGGTGTTGATCCCGATCTCTCGACCTGGGGCAAGGCGCTTGCCAACGGTTTTTCCGTTTCGGCGCTCGCCGGCAAGCGGGAATACATGCGTCTCGGCGATCTCGACCAGACGGACAAGCCGCGCGTCTTCCTGCTTTCGACGACGCATGGCGGCGAGACCCACGGGCTGGCCGCAATGATGGCGACGCTCGATGTCTATCAGAGCGAACCGGTGATCGAGCGCCTGGACCGGGCCGGCCAGCGGCTGCGCAGCGGTCTTGAAGAAGCGATTGTCCGGCGCGGGCTGCAGCATAATGTTGGCATCCATGGCCCGGCCTGCAATTTGTTCTTTTCGACGCTGGATGCCGACAAGAAACCGAGCCAAGCCTTCCGCACGCTTCTGCTGCAGGAAGCAATCAGGCGGGGGGTGATCATGCCCTCACTCGTCGTATCCTACTCGCATCAGGACTCCGACATCGACGAGACCGTCGAGGCGGTAGATGGCGCGTTGGAGATCTACGCGCGGGCGATTGAAGATGGGGTCGAGAAACACCTCGTCGGCCGGCCATCCATTCCCGTCTATCGGACCTTCAACGCAAAGCCGGGTTGATGTGAAGGCAGGCGCCTTAGCCCTTGATGCCCAGCTGGGCCTTGAGGCGGGCAATGTCTTCCAGCCACGGGGCGGGGCTTGAATCCGAGGGCATCCGCCAGTCGCCACGGGGCGAGAGCGAGCCGCCGGAAGTGACTTTCGGGCCGTTGGGCGCGACCGAACGCTTGAACTGGCTGGTCTGGAAGAAGCGTCTTGCAAAGACTTCAAGCCACTTCACGATCTCGGGCATAGCATAGGCGACGCGGTCCCTGACGGCCGTGTGTGCGGGCCAATCGCCCGACCCCGCATCGCTCCAGGCCGCCTGAGCCAGGAAGGCGATACGCGACGGCGTGGCGCCCCAGCGAATGGTCTGGTTCAGGAAGAAGTCGTGCAGGTTGTAGGGGCCGATCGTGTCTTCGGTCGACTGGATCTTGCCGTCCGCGCCGGGAGGCACGAGTTCAGGCGAGATTTCCTGAGCGAGGATATCGCGCATGACTTTGGCTGCGCCCTTCGAATAGTGGCCGCTTGCTGCGCTCCAGCGGATCAGGTGCTGGATCAGTGTCTTCGCGACTGATGCGTTGACGTTGTAGTGGCTCATATGGTCGCCAACGCCGTAGGTGCACCAGCCAAGCGCAAGCTCCGACAGGTCGCCTGTGCCGACGACCAAGCCGCCTTCCTTGTTGGCAAGGCGGAAGAGGTAGTCAGTGCGCAGGCCCGCCTGCACGTTCTCGAAGGTGATGTCGTAGACTTTCTTGCCCTTCGCGAAGGGGTGGTCGAGATCGGCGAGCATCTGGTTCGCCATCGGCCTGATATCGATCTCGCGGGCGTCGACGCCGAGTTCCTTCATCAGCGCGTGGGCGTTCGACTTCGTGCCTTCGGTGGTCGCGAAGCCCGGCATGGTGACGCCGATGATGTCGGAGCGTTTGGCGCCCATCATGTCGAAGGCGCGCGCCGTGACGAGCAGCGCCTGCGTCGAGTCGAGACCGCCGGAGACGCCGATGACAGCGCGCTTTACGCCTGAAGACTCAAGACGGCGGCGCAGGCCCTGAACCTGTATGTTGTAGGCCTCGAAGCAATCCTGATCGAGCAGCGCCTCATCGTCCGGCACAAACGGGAAGCGGTCGATCCTGCGGGCAAGGGGCAGGACTGCGTCGCGCTCGGGGGCGGCGGCAAAACCGATGCGACGGCGGCGGCGCATGCGCATCGCATGATTGCGGCCGCAGTCGCGGAACGTACCGTTGCGCAGGCGGTCCTGTGCGATGCGCTCGACATCGACGTCGGCGATCAGCATGGCGGATGTATCAACGAAACGGTCCGACTCTGCGACCTTCGAGCCAAGTTCGTAGATGGCCAGCTGGCCATCCCAGGCGGTGTCGGTGGTCGATTCGCCGTAGCCGGCAGCGGCGTAGATATAGCCGCAGGACGCGCGCGCCGACTGCGAGATGCAGAGCATGTCGCGCTCGGCCGCCTTGCCGATGGTGATGTTGGAAGCCGACAGGTTGGCGATGACGGTTGCGCCCGCAAGCGCAGCATAGGTCGAGGGCGGGATCGGCGCCCACATGTCCTCGCAGATCTCGACGCCCAGCGTGAGGCCCGGAACGTCGTTCGCTTCGAACAGGAGGTCGGTTCCGAACGGAACGGTTTCTCCGGCAAGCTCAATGACATCGACCATCGCGTCCGACGAGGTCGCGAACTGGCGCTTCTCATAATACTCGCGATAGTTCGGAAGGTAGGTCTTGGGCACGATGCCGAGGATCGTCCCGCGATGGATGACTACCGCGCAGCCGTGAACGCCGCTGCCCACGAGGATCGGGGCGCCAACAAGGATGACCGGCGCCAGCGAGCGGCTGGCTTCCTTCACGCGCGCGATCGCCTCGCGCACGGCGGAAAGCAGGGCGGACTGCATGTGCAGGTCGTCGAGCGTGTAACCAGAGAGGCCGAGTTCGGGAAACACGGCCAGCGAGGCGCCGGCTTTATCGGCCTTGCGCATCAGTTCGATCGTTTCGCGGGCATTGGCGGCAGGGTCAGCAAGGCTCACCCGCGGGCTGCAGGCGGCGACCCGGACAAAGCCGTGCGCGTAGAGATTGTTGAACTCGGCCATAGGCCTAACCACCATTTCCGCCGGCCAGCGCTAGCATTGCCGGGGCGCCCTCTCAATGCAGGGCTTACGCCGTTGAAGTAATTATCGGGTAAGCGGCTTTCCAGCCTTGTGGCTGTGGCGTCGATCCTGCTTTACCGCGGGTCTCGGCCACCGGATTCGGGAGCGAGTGGTTAATGGACGTTGATGTCGTTGTCATCGGCGCAGGGGCGGTCGGCCTTGCCGTGGCCGCGGCCTGCGCCCGGTCCGGCCGCGATACGCTGGTGCTCGAGGCGGCGGGTGGCATCGGCGCCGGCACGTCTTCGCGCAACAGCGAGGTGATCCATGCCGGCATGTATTATCCCACCAACAGCCTGCGTCACCGCATGTGCGTCGAGGGACGCCGCAAGCTCTACACATATCTGGATGCGCGGGGCGTGCCCTATCAGAAGCGCGGCAAGCTGATTGTCGCCACGTCGGACACGGAGACCAGGAAGATCGAGTCGATCCACGCGACGGGCCTGAAGAACGATGTCGAGAACCTGGAGCTGATCTCCGGTGCGCAGGCGATGGCGTGGGAACCGAACCTCTACTGCACGGCTGCCTTGTGGTCTCCGGAAACCGGCCTGGTCGACAGCCATGCCTACATGCTCGCCCTGCAGGGCGAGATCGAGGACCATGGCGGGATGATCGCCTTTGAGACGGCAGTCACGCATGTCGCGCCGCTGTCGTCCGGCGGTTTCCGCGTTTCGACCGGCGGCGCCGAGCCGTCGAGCATTGTCTGCCGCCGGCTGATCAATAGCGCAGGGCTCTACGCTCAAAGCATTGCGCGCGGCGTCGAAGGCTATCCTGCCGGGCTGATTCCGAAACTGGTTCTGGCGAAGGGCAATTATTTCGGTTGCTCCGGCAAGCCGGCGTTCAGCCGCCTGATCTATCCCGCGCCGGTCGAGGGTGGGCTCGGCGTCCACGTGACGCTCGATCTCAATGGCCGGATGCGGTTCGGGCCGGACGTCGAATGGCTCGCGACGACCGATCCGTCGTCGGTCGACTACACGGTCGATCCGCACCGGTCGGAGTCCTTTTACGAAGCGATCCGTCGTTACTGGCCCGGCCTGCCGGACAACGCGATCACGCCGGACTACTCTGGCTGCCGGCCCAAGCTGACCGGACCGGGCGAGCCTGCTGCGGACTTCCGTATCGATGGGCCGGAACTGCACGGCATCGCTGGGCTGGCGAACCTGTTCGGAATTGAATCGCCCGGGCTGACAAGTTCGCCGGCGATCGCCGACGAGGTTATGCGCCGTCTGGCGAACTGATCTCCAGCGGCTTCAGCGCGTCCTCCAGAACGATCATGGTGCGCGCGACAGAAATCGCTGCGTCAAAGGCCTGAGGCGAGCGGAACTGGCTGAATACCTCGATCACGCGAGCGCATTCCGCAGGTCCGATGGATCTGGAACGCGAGTCGCCCAGGCCCACGCAGTCCGCGATCTCGATGGCGCTGAAGAAATAGCTGATCGGCGTGTCGAGCGCCTGCGCGATCGCAAGCAGAACGCTGGCCGGGATACGTTCGGCTCCGGCCTCAAAGACCTTGAGGTCCACAAGGACAATGCCGACTTTCGTCGCTAGTTGCTTCTGGGATAGCCCCGATTCCTCGCGGCAGGCTGCGACCATGGCGCCGATGAGATGATCGACCACTCGGGTCGAATTTGGCTTCGGCACGCGTGACGCCCCCTGCTGTCCCCCCCTGAAGGCGACACTAGCGCGACAGCGGACAAGCACAACTGGGGTCGCTTCAGGGCTCCCCTAGTTCGCGCGCCGCGTCTCGCTGCCGGGCGCGCCTGTCAGCCGGAGCGCCGTTTGCAGCTCGGTTTCGAGCTGGTCCAGCTGTTGTTTCAGACGGTGCGGGTCAGCAACCAGCGTGGGGACGATGTCCGACATGAACCGCGTCATGTGGATCAGGGCAGCCAGTTCCTCGGCGGCGTCGCGGCGGGGCAGGGGCTTGTTCATCGGATCAGCCATTTGCCTGACGAAGATAACGATGCGTCGGCGCGCGCACCGGCGTTGCCGCGAGCGTCATCAGCTCGTCGCTGGTCACGGCGCAGTCGCATGAGCGGGCGAGTGTTCCGATCGCCGCGAGCCGGTCGTGTTCGGCAACACCGCTCTGGCCGGCGTCGGCGACAGCATCCGTCACGACCGAGAACATCAGCCGGCGTTCTATCGCGGCAAGCAAGGTCGCCGAGATCACGCCAATGCCAGCAAAGCTCGCGAGAAAGATCGGCGCCATGTCGTACTGCGCCATCATGCGGTCGAAGGCCGGATTGCCGAAGGCCGACAGGCTTTTCTGGCGGAAATAGGGTTCGTTCGGCAGCGGCGCGAACCCCGGGATCGACGCTGCGCCATTTGTGCGGACGGATTCGGTGTCGAGGAAGGAGTGGACAATCACCCAGCTGGCGGAGCGCGCATGGTGGACCAGCTGTTCGCAGGTTGCCCGCCGCATCGACGCCGACTCAGAGAACAGCGTGCTGGCGGGCTCAAGGAAGGCGCGGTGGAATCCCTGACAGATGAGGATGGGCCGGATCATGCGACGACCTCCTTACGTTGCGAGTCGAGTATGCCGGGCGCGTCCCAGTCACCTTCGGGACGTATCAGCACGAAGGGGTCACTCTCCTCGGTGATCGCCTCGGGATGCTCGGGAAGCGCAATCTCGAGCGTGAGGTAGCTGTATCCCGACACGTCGAACCCCTGTTCGCGATCGACCACGTGGCATTCCATCACGTGGCTCCACATCTGCTCAAGGCGCGTCTGCATATGAGCCAGGGCCTTGCGGTAGCCTTTGCGCGAGGCGATCTCGAACGCGTTCGCCATCAGGAAGGTTAGGATCGCTCCGCCGCGGCGTCGCGGATCGATGCAGACGCGCTCGATCTTGACGAAGCCAGCGAAGAATCGAAGGCGGAGGGATCCGGCGGGCTCGCGGCCCTCGAAGGCCAGCAGATGGAGGGCGCAGAGATCGTTGCCGTCGAACTCTTCGTCATAAGGGCAGGCCTGTTCGGCCATGTAGGTGAGGGCGCGCAGGACGCTCACCTTCTGGAGGTCGTCCAGCGTGCGGACCACCTTCACCGTGATGTCTGTCCGGTTGTGGTGCCGGTCTGGCTGGTGGAGCGGAAGTCGGCCTGTCTTGGGCAGAGGCATGGTCCCGTTCCCCTCAGCTACGTTCGGCGATGTGGAACAGGTCAGGGAGCGCCGATTGAATTGGCGTAAATCCGAGACCCTTCAGCGCCGATTTTCCGGCCGGGCTCGCGGCGCGTGCATACCCTCGCACCCCGGCATAGGCGCCATCGCGCCAAGCCAGACAGGTGCGAAGGATGCCGCGGCGGGCCCGCCCGTCTCCCCCAGCAAAAAGCCAGAAATAGATGGCCGGGAACGGATCTCCCGGTGCGCAAAGCTGGTGCGGCTGCGGCGAACTCGGGACGAATCGGCCTTCCAGCAGGTCGGATTCACCGTCGGCCGTCAGCGGCAGAAGCAGGATGGTTCCGGTAATCCGGTCATTATCTTCAAATACCCATGCCGAGGCGGCTGTGTGCTCATGGGCGGCCCAGAGTACACTCAGCGGCGTCAGGGGCACGCCCATGACTTCCTCGGCCAGGGCGTGGGCCGAGGCCAGATCACTATCACGTGCGATTCGGAAGCCGAGGGGGATTGCTTCGGCTTCGGCGGCCTCCGGTTGCCAGGCCTGGTCTGCGATAACAGGTGATTCGCTCGCGCGCGAAGCGAGCCGGACCGGTATCTGGTCGGGGCGGAAGGCCATGACGGCGTCCTGCAATCGCGCCGCGACCTTGCGACGTCCCTCCTTTCTGAATGGTTTTAGTTGATCTGGGCTTCAGACATTGTTTGATGAGGGTGTTACGGAATTGGCGGACCCCAATGGACCTGCAGTCTTTCGACTGGTCTCTGCTGAAGGTGTTCGTCGCTGTGGCGGACGCCGGCAGCATCAATGCGGCCGCCCAGCTGCTCGGGCACAGCCCGGCCAAGGTTTCCAGGGACATCGACCTGCTCGAGCAACAGATTGGCCAGGAGCTGTTCGTGCGCTCCGCCCGTGGCATGGAGCTGACCGGCGCTGGCCAGGTCGTCCTGCCTAAGGCGCGGTCGATGGCTTACGCTGCCGATGCGTTGTCCACCGAAGTCAGCGAGCTGCAGGGCGATGCCGGCGGCAAGGTCGTGATCGCGGCCCACGACGCCATGGCGACTTACTGGCTGGCCACCCACCTGCCGGAATTCCACCAGTCGCATCCCGAAATCGAGATCATGCTCAAGGTGGTGCAGGACACGCCGAACCTCGCCGACGGCGAAGCCGACATCTGCCTGCAATACGAGCCGCCCAACCTGCGCAATGTGATCTCGCGTGTGATCGGGCACCTTCACTACATTCCGTTCGCCAGCCGCGACTATCTCGACATCTATGGCGTGCCGGAGTCGATGTATGACGCGGGCAAGCATCGCATCCTGATGCACTCTGGATACAACAAGCAGGTGGAGGTCTGGCAGGAGAAGATGCCGCTCTGGAAGGCGATCAATCCGAACGTCCTCCAGTCGAACTCCAGCACGGTGATCTTGGAGACCTGCGCGCGCGGAGGCGGGATTGCCGTGATGCCGTCCTACATGGCCGGTACCGACCGTGGCGTGCTGGCGCTGCCCTTCAAGCCGCTGGCATCGATCCGCTTCTGGCTCGCCTACACCGAGCGGGCGCGCAACCTGCGGCGTTGCCAGCCCGTGCTGGCGTGGTTGCGCGACTGCTTCAATCCGGATCGCTATCCCTGGTTCCGCGAAGTGTTCGTGCCGCCGCCGGATGGCGCCATCACCGTTCGCTGACGCGCAGCACCTCTGCGAACGCCAGGACGACATGATAAAGTGTCGAAGCTGGGATCGCGTCCACACCGGATTTGCCTCTGGCGTCAAACGCGTCGATCCATGTGCCACGCGGCGCGTGAGCCAGATGGCGATCCAGCAACACTCCAGCCGATGATCCGATCGCGCCTGCCGGGTCCACACCATCGAGTTCGTACAGGGCAATGGCTGCCTTGATGCGTTCCGCGTTCGGCCAGGTGCGGGACCCCTTGTCGATCGGCGCGCCGTCATTCCGGATCTGGTTGAACGTCACGCCGCTGGCCTGATCGACGCCATGTCCTTCCGCAAAACCTGCGGCGGCGCGAATCTCGACGCTGGCCTCGCCGCCGAGCAGCTTGCGATATGAGTTGAGAATCCAGGCCCATTCGAACTGGTGACCCGGCTCGACCATACGTCCGGCATCGCCGGGCGCCCGTTGCAGGTCATCGGTGAAGTATTCCGCCAGCGTGCGGCTTTTCGGGTCGAAGAAGCGTGTCTTGAACAACCCAACGAGCTCCTTCGCGACATCGCCAAAGCGCGTCTCGCCTGTTGTTTCATAGGCTGCGAGACAGGCTTCAGTCAGGTGCATGTGCGGGTTCTGCTGTCGCCAGCCCTTGAGCGGCAGCTCATGCGCGAACCCTTCGCCCCCGGGATGACGCATGTGCGTCTCGATGAAGTCGAGTGTCCGGTGCATCCAGTCCCGAGCGCTTGCGTCCTTCGTGGCGCGGTGGAACCACGAGAAGGCAAACAGCACGAACGCAGTATCGTAGAGATCAGGCGTCGGATCGAGCGGCCCACCCGAACGTGTCAGCCTGCGGGCAAAGCCCTGGTTCACTCCGTTCCACGTCTTCGAAACAAGAAAGTCGACGCCGTGTCGCGCAAGCTCGGCGCCTTCACGAAAGCCAAGCACGTGCGCGTGCGAGAACACATAGATCTGCCGCGCCGTCACGCGCGTCCGCTTGAACGGGACCGCGGCGTCGCGCCCGTCCAGGGTCATCTGTTCGAAATAGCCGCCATTGGCGCGATCGAGACCGTTCGCGGCCCACCACGGCAGCGCCGAGTTGAACATCCAGTCGTGGATGGCGTCGCGATGGGGAAGCGCCAATCCGGTCTCCTGCTCAGGCGTCCAGCAGTTTCCGGAAATAGGCGATTGTTTCCTTCAGTCCATCCTCAAGCTGGACTTTCGGCGCCCATCCCAGCGTGCTGCGGGCGCGGGTGATGTCGGGCTGGCGCTGCTTGGGGTCGTCGGCTGGCAGCGGCATGCGCACCAGTTTCGATTTTCCGCCGGTGAGTTTCAGCACGGCTTCGGCCAGCTGGATCATCGTGAACTCGCCGGGGTTGCCGATATTGATCGGGCCGGTGACATCGTCGCCCGAATCCATCAGGCGGATCATCCCCTCGATGAGATCATCGACATAGCAGAACGATCGCGTCTGCAGGCCGTCGCCATAGATGGTGATGTCCTGACCCTTCAGCGCCTGCACGATGAAGTTGGAGACCACACGCCCGTCATTGGGGTGCATCCGCGGGCCATAGGTGTTGAAGATGCGGATCACCTTGATGCGCAGCTGATGCTGACGGTGATAGTCGAAGAACAGTGTCTCGGCGCAGCGCTTGCCCTCGTCATAGCAGGAGCGCGGGCCGATCGGGTTCACATGGCCCCAATAATCCTCAGTCTGCGGATGTACCTGCGGATCGCCATAGACTTCCGAGGTCGAGGCCTGGAGGATTTTCGCGCCCAGCCGTTTCGCCAACCCGAGCATGTTGATCGCGCCGTGCACCGACGTCTTGGTCGTCTGCACCGGGTCATGCTGATAGTGCACCGGGCTGGCCGGGCAGGCGAGGTTCCAGATCTGGTCGACCTCGACGAACAGCGGAAAGGTCACGTCGTGGCGCAGGAATTCGAATTTCGGGTTGCCGTGCAGGTGGGCGACGTTGCGCTTTTGCCCCGTGAACAGGTTGTCGACGCACAGCACTTCCTGGCCGCGCGCCAGCAGGCGGTCGCACAGGTGGGAGCCGAGAAAACCCGAACCGCCCGAAACGAGCGCCCGGTTCTCCAGCATCGAACTCGCCTTGGCCATGTTCAGCTCCCCCTCAACCCGGTCGACCGACAGAATGATAGTCAAAGCCCCGACGCTCCATGTCGCTGGGCTGGTAGACATTGCGCAGGTCGACCACGACCGGCGTCTTCAACAGCTTCTTCACCCGGTCGAAATCAAGCGCGCGGAACTGGTCCCATTCGGTGATCAGCACCATGGCGTCGGCGCCATCGACTGCGTGATAGGGCCCGTCGCAGAAGTCGACCTCGGTCAGCATCTTGCCGGCTTCGTGCATGCTCTCCGGATCGTACGCTTTGACGCGCGCGCCGGCGGCCTGCAGCGCGGGGATGATGTCGAGCGAAGGAGCATCGCGCATGTCATCAGTGTTGGGCTTGAAGGCTAGCCCGAGCACGCCGATCGTCTTGCCCTTCACGCTGCCGCCCATCGCCGTGATCACGCGCTGCGCCATGGCCTTCTTGCGCGCCGCATTCACCTGCACGACCGTGTCGACGATGCGTACCGGGCTGCCGGCGTCGTTAGCGGTCTTGGTGAGCGCAAGCGTGTCCTTCGGGAAGCATGAACCGCCATAACCCGGACCCGCGTGCAGGAACTTGCGGCCGATCCGGTTGTCGAGGCCGATGCCCTTCGAGATGTCCTGGACGTTCGCGCCGACCTTCTCGCATAGGTCCGCCATCTCGTTGATGAAGGTGATCTTGACCGCAAGGAACGCGTTGGCGGCATACTTGATCAGTTCCGATGTGCGTCGTTCGGTGAACAGCATCGGCGTTTCGTTGAGGAAGAGCGGGCGATAGAGTTCGCGCATGCGCTCGCGCGCTTCCTCGCTGTCGGTGCCGACCACGACGCGGTCGGGTCGCTTGAAGTCGTTGATGGCGGCGCCTTCACGCAAGAACTCCGGATTGGAGACGACCGCGAACTTCGCCTTCGGATTGGTCTTGCGGATGATGTCCTCGACCTCGTCACCGGTGCCGACCGGCACGGTCGACTTGGTCACCACCACGGTGAACCCATCCATGTGTTCGGCGATCTCTTTTGCGGCCGCATAGACGTAGGAGAGGTCGGCATGGCCATCGCCGCGCCGCGAGGGCGTGCCCACGGCGATGAAGATGGCATCAGCGCTGCGGATAGCCTCGCGGGCATCCAGCGTGAACGACAGCCGGCCCTCCTTGACGTTCGAGGCGACCAGTTCAGCCAGGCCGGGCTCGAAGATCGGCATCACGCCCTTCTCGAGCCGCTCGATCTTGCCCGGATCCTTGTCCACGCAGGTGACGGTGTGGCCGAAGTCGGCAAAGCAGGCTCCTGACACGAGCCCCACATAGCCAGCCCCGATCATCGTCACGCGCATCGCGCACCTCTTCGAAATACCGGTCTCAGGTCGCCACCCCGGACAGCACGGTTAGCCGGGGAGGAGGCGCCAAAGTCAAGTCGCTTATGTCGCGCGAACGGGCAGGTTCGCGCCTTGTAGGACGAAGTGGACTTTTGGTCGCTAGGTCTGGCCAACAACCGGCCCCAAGATCAGCCACGCCGCGACTTCTCGATGACCTTGGTGGTCGACTGGCCGTCTACCAGCGTTACGCGCACGATGCGGCCGCCGTGAGCGCGCACCACGTCCGCGCCTACTATCTGGTCCTCCGCATAGTCTGCGCCCTTCACCAGCACGTCGGGCTGCAGCACGCCTATCACCTCCAGTGGCGTTGCCTCGCCGAACAGCACCACAGCGTCCACACCCTTCACCGCCGCCATCACGGCCGCCCGCACACCCTCCGCCTGCACGGGCCGCGCCTCCCCCTTCAGCGCCCGCACGGACACATCCGTGTTCAGCGCCACGATCAGCCGGTCACACGCCGCCGCCGCCCCACGCAGCAGCGCCACATGTCCGGCATGCAGGATGTCGAAACAGCCATTGGTGAAGCCGACCGTCAGGCCCTCTCGGCCCCAGGCCTCGCGCAGCTTCTTGGCCTCGGCGAGAGAAAGCGCGCCCGGCGCGCCGCCGAATCCGCGATTGCCGGCCCCGATCTCGGCCAGCAGTTCAGCAGGCGTCGCCGTAGCCGTGCCACGCTTGGCGACTACGATGCCGGCAGCAACATTGGCGATCTGCATGGCGGTTTCGGCCGACAGGGCGCTCGCAAGGCCCAGCGCCACCGCCGCTGCGACGGTGTCGCCGGCGCCGGAGACGTCGAACACTTCACGCGCCTTGGCGGCGAGATGCAGTGGCGGCCCGTCCTTGCGGAACAGCGACATGCCGTGTTCGGAACGCGTGAGCAGTATCGCCGCGCCTGTTGTCTCCATGGCAAGCGCGGCCGCGGCTGCGCATTCTGCATCCGGTCCGCAGGGCGCATGCGTCGCAAGGCTCAACTCCTTGCGGTTGGGTGTGATGATGGCCGCGCCCCGATAGGCGCTCCAGTCCGCGCGCTTGGGATCGACCACAACGGGCACGCCCGCCTTCCGCCCGGCCTCGATCGCCGCTCTCAGCACGCTATCTGTCAGCACGCCCTTGGCGTAGTCCGAGATCATCACCGCATCGCAGTCGGACGCCAGCATGTTGACCGCAGCGATCAGCCTGTCTTCGGTCGCCTTGGAAATGGGCGCCGGCTGCTCGCGGTCGACGCGCACGATCTGGTGCTGCCCGCCCATATAGCGGGTCTTGATGGTGGTCGGCCGGCCGGTTTCCGCAATGAGGTGTGTCTCGACCGTTCCGGACAGGCTGGCGAGGATGCCTGTAAGGGTCGCGGATGCCGGATCGCTGCCGACAATGCCGGCAAGGACGGCCTTGCCGCCGAGCGCCGAAATGTTGGCGGCGACGTTTGCGGCGCCGCCTGCCGTCCAGCGTTCCTCGCCGACATGGATGATGGGCACAGGCGCTTCGTCCGACACGCGCGACACCCTGCCGGAGACGTAATGGTCAACCATCACGTCGCCGACGACGAGAACGCGGCCGCGCGCGAGTTGTGCGATCTGGTCAGGTGTCGGGCTCAAGCGTGTCTTTCCACAAGGGTCGGGCCACAGGGGTCGGGCCACGAGGATCAGACCTCTCTAGCGAAAGCCCGGGCCCGCGTCAGTCCCCGCCGAAGCGCGCTCGCAGAGCCCCGTCACATCAAGTCCAGGGGGAAACTCTTCAGTCTCTCAGCAAAGACAGAGAGCGACCTACGTTTGACTGGATTTTCTCTTGATTGGCCGGGGTCACGACCAGTGCAGGATTGCATACGATTACACTTGTCTTGGCTTTGGAACAGTCTAGACCGTCGACCCAATTACAGGCGGCAAAAGCCGCGAATTTTGGGGAAAGCTCGGCGCCTTGGGGGTAGGCGGGCGGTCGTCCGAAGAGGATGGCGTCTGACAAGGCGACGAGGGGAAAATCTGTCGAATGGCTCTGGAAGGCGTTTCCGCGCTGATCCTGGACGACAACGCACACATGCGCGGGCTCGTGCGCGTGATTCTAACCAGCTTCGGCGTGCGGCGTGTCGAAGAAGCGGCTGACGGCGCCGAGGCGTTCGGCATCGTATGCGGCGGCGAAATCGACCTGGCCTTTGTCGATTTCAAGCTCGGCGGCCTCGACGGCCTCGATTTCTGCAGGCGTATCCGCCTCGGTCCTGAAAGCCCCAACATCTATCTCCCGCTGATCATGGTCACCGCCTATTCCGAACGCGGCCGCGTTCTCGATGCGATCAACGCCGGCGTCGACGAGTTCCTCGTGAAGCCGGTACGCGCCGTCGATGTCGCCAACCGGGTCAACGCCGTGATCGAGCGGCGCCGCCCCTTCGTGAAATCCGCCGCCTATTTCGGACCGGACCGCAGGCGGCGCGACGACCCCCGCTATCAAGGCCCCTGGCGGCGCGCCGGGGACCCCGGAACGGTCGATATCTGAGCAAGATCGATCCAACAGCAGCCTTCGCAGACGCGAAAACTTGCGCCTAGCCTAGCCAAACAGGAAAGGTTGCGGCCTTTACCGGGGCTGCTAACGTCCCCGTCATCAAGAAGGGCGGGTCGAACGACACCGCACGCGGAGGGTTATTGTATGGCCAGTAGGGGCATTGGGCAGCTGTTCGCCCGGAAGTCGGTCGAGCAGATGCATGCCGAGCATGCCAGCGGCGAGCTCAAGAAGTCGCTGGGTGCGCTCAACCTGGTGCTGCTCGGCATCGGCTGCATCATCGGCACGGGCATTTTTGTGCTGACGGGCAGGGCGGCCGCCGAATTTGCCGGGCCCGGCATCATGATCTCCTTCGTTATCACCGGCCTGCTCTGCGCCTTCGTGGCGCTCTGCTACTCCGAACTTGCTGCGGCGATCCCGGTTTCCGGGTCGGCCTACTCCTACTCCTACGCCTCGCTGGGCGAATTCGTCGCCTGGATCATGGGCGTGCTGCTCCTCCTGGAATACGGCGTTGCGGCTTCGACCGTGGCCGTTGGCTGGTCGGGCTATGTCGCGAGCCTTCTCCACGACATGGGTCTTACAATTCCTACCGCGCTGACAGCGGCGCCGGGCGTGGAGGTGAAAGACCTGGCGACGGGTGAAATGGTCACCGGCATCGTGAACATGCCGGCGCTGCTGGGCATTGTTGCGGTCACCGCATTGCTGACACTCGGCGTGTCCGAATCGGCGACGGTCAACAACATCGTTGTCGCCATCAAGGTGACGGTCGTCATTGCCTTCATCGCGATCGGCTTCTTCTTCGTGAACCCGGCCAACTGGTCGCCGTTGATCCCAGATCAGGTGCCTGCGCCCCCACCGGGATCGGACATGTCGATCGGTGGGCAGATCTGGACCGCTCTCGGCAACGTCGTCTCCGGGCACAGCCGGGATTCAGCTTATGGCGTTGGCGGCCTCATTGCTGCGGCGTCGACCATCTTCTTCGCCTATATCGGCTTCGAGGCTGTCTCGACCGCAGGCGCGGAAGCGAAAAACCCGGCGAAGGACATGCCGATCGGCATTCTCGGCTCGCTGATCATCTGCACGATCCTCTACATCCTCACCTGCGCGGTGCTGGTCGGCATCGTGCCTTACCAAGAGCTCAACGTGCCGGCCCCGATCGCCCTGGCGGTCGACCGCATGGGTCTGCCGTGGTTCGCGATCCTCGTGAAAGTCGGCGCCTTCGCCGGCCTTTCGTCGGTAATGCTGGTTCTGCTCTATGGCCAGACCCGCATTTTCTACACCATGGCGCGCGACGGGCTGCTGCCGCCCATCTTCGCCAAGGTCAATCCGAAGACGCAGACGCCTGTGCTCAACACGATCCTCGTCGGCATCGTGGCGGCGGGCTTTGCCGGCTTCACCGGACTCGACTTCCTTGGCGACACAACGAACGTCGGGACGCTGGTCGCCTTCATGCTGATCTGCGTGACGGTGATCTACCTGCGCTTTGCGCGGCCCAACCTCCACCGTCCGTTCAAGATGCCGACCTGGCTGATCGTGACCATCGCGATCGTCGGCGCGGGCATGTGCGCCATCCTGGTGATGTCGCTGATGTCGGAGGAAAGAACGCGGAACTTCTTCATCCCGTATCTCGCCGTCGGCGTGCTGATCTATTTCGTCTACGGCATGTGGAACTCGAAGCTGGCGAAGGGCGAGGTCGTCACTGGTCACGAGCCGCAGCCGGATCTTGGCGCCACGGGCCGGCAGGTCGACGACACCAAGAAGGGCTAACGCGTCCACATCAGCGACTGTCAATCGAAGCGGCGCCCTCCCTCCACGGGGAGGGCGCCGTTGCGTTAGGGCCTGCGCCCCGCTATGCCGCTCGCGCACCGAACGGAGTTTTCCATGACCGCTGCCGCGATTGCGCCCCGCAATGACTGGACGCGCGAAGAGATCGCGGCGCTCTTTGATATTCCGCTTCCGGACCTGATGCTGCGCGCTCTCAAGGTTCGCGAGGCCAACTGGCCTGAGGGCCGGATCCAGAAATCCCAGCTGCTGTCGATCAAGACCGGCGGCTGCCCGGAAGACTGCGGCTATTGCAGCCAGTCGGCGCACTTCAAGACCGGCCTTGCCGCCTCGAAACTCATGGAGGTCGATGCCGTCCTCGCCGAAGCGAGGAAAGCCAAGGCCAATGGCGCTGACCGTTTCTGCATGGGCGCCGCCTGGCGCTCGCTCAAGGACCGCGACCTTCCCGCTGTCTGCGCCATGATCTCCGCGGTGAAGGCCGAGGGCCTCGAGACCTGCGTCACACTCGGCATGCTCGAGGAAGGCCAGGCCGAGAAGCTGAAGGACGCGGGGCTCGACTATTACAACCATAACCTCGACACTTCGCGCGAATACTACGGCAAGGTCACCTCGACCCGCACGTACGAGGACCGGCTCGAAACGTTGGACCGCTGCCGCCAGGCAGGCGTGTCGCTTTGCTGCGGCGGTATTCTCGGCATGGGCGAGAGCAGGGCGGATCGCGTCGGGCTGATCCATGAACTGTCGATGATCGCGCCGCATCCGGAGAGCGTCACGATCAATGCGCTGGTGCCGATCGCGGGCACGCCGCTGGGCAAGTCCGAGCCGATCACGGCCGTTGAACTCGCGCGCGCCATCGCGGTCGCCCGCATCGTCATGCCGGCGTCCTGGGTGCGCCTGTCGGCAGGCCGCGAGAACATGACTGAAGAGGGCCAGGCGCTGTGCCTGGCGGCCGGGGCCAACTCGATCTTTGTTGGCGCCCGCCTGCTGACGACCGCCAATCCCGAAGCCAGCGAGGATGAGCACCTGCTCGACACGCTTGGTCTCGACTGGGGTCCACGCACCGACAAGCCCCAGGTCGAGCATCTGCCGGCGAAGGCCACCGCCTGATGGCGCCCACGCCCGATCAGGTGAAGGCCGTTGTCTGGGACTTTGGCGGCGTGTTCACGACATCGCCGTTTGATGCGTTCAATCGCTATGAGCGTGAGCGTGGCCTGCCATTCGACATCATCCGGCGCATCAATTCGATCAATCCGGACACCAACGCCTGGGCGCGACTGGAACGGTCGGAACTCGCACCGGCCGAGTTCGATGCGGTGTTCCTGGGGGAGGCGCGGGAGTTCGGCCTGTCTATTCCGGGTCGCGACGTGCTTGCGCTGCTCTCCGGCGATCTGCGTCCTCGCGTTGTCGCGGCCTTCAGGGCCTGCAAGGCCAAATTCAAGGTCGGCTGCATCACCAACAACGCCCCGACCGGCAAGGGCGCGGGCATGTCGTCCAACCCGGAAAAAGCCGCGCAGATGGCCGATGTCTTCGCCCTGTTCGACCACGTTATCGAAAGCTCCAAGGCCGGCGTGCGCAAGCCTGACCCGCGCATCTACCAGATGATGTGCGACACGCTCGGCGTGGCCCCGTCGGCCTGCGTCTATCTCGACGATCTTGGCATCAACCTGAAGCCGGCGCGCGAGATGGGCATGGCGACGATAAAGGTCACGTCCGAAGACCAGCTGCTCGTCGACCTGTCAAAAGCGGTGGGTCTGTCCTTCGCGTAAGCCGCCCTGAGGGAAGGCTCGCGCTCCCGCAAAGATTACCTCTCCCCCCTCTTGCGCCTCTCGCGCGGTACAAACATTTTGCGCGCGGGGATTTGGAGGTGAGGGGTGGCCGATGCGCACGGTGTTGCGCGTCCTGAGCGCTCGCGTGTTGTTCGGCGCCTGCATTGCCGCGGCGCTGACGCTGGCCGCGTGCGATGCGCCGAAGGAACCCGCTGCCGTCGGTGCCGCCGAGGTCCGGCCAGCGCCATCACGTGATCCGCTTCCAGCGGCTGTCGCCGCCACGGTCCAGCAGCTTCGCGACATAGCCGCGACAGGGACCTATCGTGATCTCGCCAGGCTGGCAGACGCGACGCCGGGCTTCCGCTCGAACAATGCCGGCATGACGCATTCCGAGTACTGGTATCTCAAGATGCGCGCAGGCGACTGGCCGATGGCGCAGGCCGAGAAGCTGCTCGGTTACCGCTTCACGATTACCGATACGCCGCAGGGCAAGGTCTATATCTGGCCGTGGATGGCGACGCTGAAGCCGGACCAGATCACGCCTGCCGCCGAACGGGACATCGAGCGGCTCTTGGGAAAAGGTCAGGTCGATGCGCTGCGCGCGGGCGAGATATGGCCAGGCTATGTCCTCGGCATCCGTGAGGACGGCGCCTGGCTCTATTTCGCGTCGGGGTCAGGTTGAGACTTACGCCGCTTCCGGCTTGCCGATGCGCGGCGGGCCGCCTTGCGCTGCCTGCGAGGGACCGAATGACCGGTCGAGAACCCGCGTCGAATCCAGCGACAGGGTGATCGCCTCGCTCAGCAGCCCGAGGATTTTCACATTGTTGGACATCACCTGCAGCGCCTCGGAGCGCGTGTCGGCGGCGATCACCTCGCAGCGGTGGAACATGTCCGCGCGCAGCTGCATCAGCAGGTCTTCGAGCTTGTGGCCGTCCGGCTTCTTTTCCGAACGCAGGAAATGGGTCACGTTGTTCTCCCGGAACTTGGCCGGTTACCATTGCGCAAATTTGCTGACGGATCGTTTCGCGACAGCCGCGAGTTTTGCGCTATATCGGGATTAACGAATTCGAATGCCCCCAATACGCGAGCAAAACCCCATGACCCAGAGGATCGGCGCGGCAGCGGCCCTCAGCCAGCTTCGGGGCTGGAGCGAGGCCCCCGGGCGCGACGCCATCGCCAAGACGTTCCAGTTCGCGAACTTCAACGTCGCGTTCGGCTTCATGAGCCGTGTGGCGCTGAAGGCCGAGCAGATGGATCACCATCCCGAATGGTTCAACGTCTACAGCCGTGTGGACGTGATCCTGTCGACCCATGATGCAGGCGGCGTCACCGACAAGGACGTCGCACTGGCGCTTTTCATGGATGAGGTCGCCGAAGAGTAAGGCAGGCCCTACCGCTTGAACACGATGACGCTGGCGAGTGCGACCTTCGCCTGGCCCTTGCCGAGCACCTGGTCCACCGCCTTCTGCAGGCGCGCACGCAGGATGTCAGCGTCCGGCTTTTCGCCGACCACGTAGGACAGCGAGGCATAGCTCAGCAGCGCTTCGCGCATCGAACTCATCAGGCGCGGCTTTATCGCATCGGCCAACTTGCGGATGCTTTCTTCCGGCACGTCGAGGCCGGCGTCGACCGCCATCACGCCATAGACCGTGAGCCCGCGCGCGACGGAGGCGCGCAGCCCGAAGGTCGGCACGTACTGCTCCGAGCCGGTGATCCGCTTGGCTTGCGGATCGGCCTCCGCCTTCTGCGCCACGGGCGGCGGCGAGGCGGCGGCGGGGCTCGCGGCAAGGGCGGCAAGGAGGAGGGCGATGGCAGGGCGCATGACAGCACCCTGAACCGCAACGCTTAACGCCCGCTTTAGGGGCGAAAGCAGGCCATGGCGTGGGATATTAGCCATCCTTGACGGGCGCCCGCCTTGGGACTAGCAAACCGGCTCCCAAATACCCGGCCAGCCTGGGTATCCGGAAACGGGGCCGTAGCTCAGTTGGGAGAGCGCGTCGTTCGCAATGACGAGGTCAGGGGTTCGATTCCCCTCGGCTCCACCATCCTTTTCCCAGCACGTTGATTCTAAACGCGGGTTGACACTCCGAGACGCAAGGTTTGACACTTGGCGTTCGCGGACTGTGCCGGGGGCGGGAATGAAGATCGACTGGAAGTCCGTCCTCAAGGTCGCGTGGGCACCCGTTGTTTTTGTTGGCGGGTGGTTCGGGAAAGCTTGGCTCGACGCTTACAACGAGCAGCACCGCCTGACAGAAAACACCGACCAGCAGCTAAACGACGTCATTTCCTTCGTCACATCGGGCTGGTTCATTGCAATCAGCGCATTGGGTGTTGGCTTTGGTCTCGGACTGATTGCTCCGCGTCTGTTCAGGCCGAAAAACTGGATCGAAGACTTCCTCGACGAACTCCGTGATCTATGCAGCCGGATCGAAGAAGCTACGAACTTTGCATTGCCCGTTGGTACGCCCCAAATTTTGAAGGACCAAAAATTCGCCGAATTACAGCCAAGGGCGCGCGCCCTCTCGTACACAGCCAAGAAGGCAGGTTTCAAATTTCCCGAACTGACCGTCTATGATCGCTACGAGTTGATCGGGCTGCTGCAATGCCTCAGACATATCGAACCGTCAGTGGCAAGTGGGCACATCAAAGAAGCTCGAGACATCGCCAAAAACGTAGCCAAGTCGGCCAATGAGGCATTTGCAGAGCGCATGGCGAAAAAAGCATAGCGCATCGTTCGTTGCGCATCGACTATCGCAATCTCTCCATCGCATCGCGCGCCAATCGCGCCTGATCAGCTGCAACAGTGTAGCGGGCCACTTCGCTAAGCGTTTTGTGTCCGGTAACCGCTGCGATTTGCGAAGCCGAACAACCCGCTTCCGCTAGTCGACGCGCCGCCGCCTTTCGGAGCCCGTGCGCGCTCAGGCCCTTCAACCCTGCGTCGTCGCACCATTCGCGGAACACGTTGCCAAACCCCGCCGCGCTGAACGGCTTGCCGAACTCCGTCATCAGAAACGTAAGATTGCTCTTAGGCGTGGCGTCGATTGCGTCGCGCAGCTTGGCGTGCATCGGGATTAGCAAACGCGCGCCGGTCTTCCCCTGAACAACGCGGATTGCGTCGCCGGTCACGTGCTGACGTCCCATCTGCACCACGTCGCCGCGACGCTGACCAGTGTAGAGCAACAGCGCCAACGCAAGCCGTTCGCGCGATCCAGTCGGCCAACGCGTCTCGAAAGCGTCAATGTCGGCCTCGGTCCAGCTTGTAAAGCCTTCCGACTTCGCGCGCACCTTTCTAACTGTCGCGGCGGGGTCGTCACGCCGCCAACCGTTTTCGACGGCGAAGCGCAGCAACACCTTGAGTTTGGACAACAGACTGTTCGCGGCGTGTGGTCCGCTCGCTTCAACACTCGTAGCCACGAACCCAACAACGTCCGAGCGCCGAAGGTGCGATACGCGCTTACGACCATGTTCGCCACGCCACTTGTCGAGGATCAAGCGGTACGTGCGCTTAGAGGCGGGGCGCATGAGCGTGAAAGCTGGCGAGCGATAGTAAGCAACGCACAGCGCATCAAATGTACCAGCGGCGGGCGCGGTTGATCGCAGCGTCGGCGCGTTGTCATACCCTGCCGACGCAACCGCGTAGGCTGACATGAAAGCATCTTCACCGGGGCGACCAAGGAGGGGGAAGCGATGCCCCTCGCGGCGATAGTAGTAGCGTTGAACGCCGTGCCGATCTTTGAAGGCTTGGACGTATGCGAGCTTGATGGTTGTCACTCTTGGCCCTCAGTCGAAGTCGTTCGGCTCGTTGTCTCCCAACGGAGCGCCGTTTGCCAGCATTGGCGCCTCTTGCGCGAATATGACGACGCTCCCGTCAGGCATCACGCGGATACTAAACACGGGCAAACCCGCCTTCTCAGCGGCTTTGATGGCACGGACGATGTGTGCCTGAGACGGGAACGCGGCGGCTGTCATATCTAGTTCAGTGCGCTACCGGCCCGCTTGCGTTCGACGCGGGCACTCAATCTCTGCATGTGGGTTTCGTTCGGGGCCATCGTTCGGGTCCATTGTTGGTGCTGCGAACATATGGCACGCGCTTGAAACGTCCCTCCGGACATACGTTCCGGAGGTTGCACAGACGGCTCGCGCGTTTGATTGTGGCGGTCCTGACGTATTTGTCCGTACACGGACTACGAGCTTGCGAAGCTCTACATAGGCGCGAGCGGCTTAGGCTGTGGGAGCCGCTTCGCCGCAATCGCTACAGGCAGGCTCCGTTGGCTCGTCTGGCGCCGTGCAAGTTCGACAGACCACAAAAGCAGTTGATTTGTTGTGATCGTGGAGGATTTTGAGTCCAATCAGGGCGGTTATCCCGATTGGTGTCCAATTTAGTCTGGAAACTTGCAGGCCCGATTTTTTGGCTAGACCGCTGGTTCCGGGGTTTAACCTGCTCGACTTTTGCGTTCGTTGATTAAGTGGCGATCAACCGACGCTGGCCACGCTTGGTCGGTGTTTGATTGACCGACCTACATTCGGTCCGTTTTACGGGAGGGCCATGTGTTCAATCTAATTGTCAAAACCCAACAGTGGGGTCGAGCGGCCTCGCAAGTTTTGGCTGGCCGAATCTTCGAATACACCAACGCCGACATTGAAGCGCAGTTCACGCGCGATGGTCGGCCTGATATCGCCGCGCTTTCGCGCTTGCCAACAGTGCTGATGGTCGAGACCGGCTATGGTGACGATATCGCTCGCATCGTTAACATCTCCCGTGCCACCGTCGCGCGTGACGGTAGTATCTCTCTTGAATACCAGGACGATCCGGTCTCTCCGACCGTTCTGAACAGTCAGCTGCGGGACGGCGGAGGAGAACTTGGCATTGAGGATTTCGAGTTCGCGCGGACCCATTGGGCGGTCAAGGATGCCGACCTGTTTCGCTTCCTGTTGAGGACCGCCCAGCCACGTCGTCCCAGACCGGCCGTATTCCATCTTCCCGAGTACGAGCGGATTGAGCCCACGCTAGTGTCCGCGATGATGCCGTTCGATCTGGCATTCAATCCCGTCAACGTCGCACTTCGCGAAGCTGCCGAGGATGCAGGGCGTCGTTATAGGCGAGCAGATGACATCTGGGAAAACCCCCACGTTATGCAGGACGTAGTAGGATTGATTGATCGTTCGCGAGTCGTCATCGCGGATTGTACGGGTAGGAACCCAAACGTTTTTTACGAAGTCGGGATTGCGCATACGTTGGGCCGGGAGGTCCTTCTAATTACCCAGGCTGACAGCGACATCCCTTTTGACCTTCGGCATCTGCGGTATGTCCGCTACCTGAACAATGGTGAAGGGCTTGCCGAATTGAAACGCCGCATTCGAGCAAAGCTTGAGGACATCGGTTGAGCGATCTGCCGTTGCTGCTGGTCCGACCTGGCGTCTATACCTTAGCGCCGCATGTCATAGAGCTGCTTTCGTGCCGGTATCGCATGCTATGCCGTTGGGCCGAGCCACGCGCCCAACGCGCTATTCAAGAGCCACAAGATCAGGAAGGCGGCGAACGGAGCGAGCGCGACCAATGACACGCGCGCGCGGTCATGACCTTCGAAGTCGATTTGCGGAACACCAAAGCGTCTCCTCCACGCGTGCGAAAGTACTTGAAGCAGGAACAGCGACGCAATCACGGGCCACAACGCAATCACGCACGTGATTTGGATCGCGCGCAACAGGATGCCCGCCACCGGGTTACCCCTAAAGCGGCGTGCACGTCGATATTCCGCAGACACCATTAGGGAACGCGAGCGCATCGAGCCTGCGAAGAACAGAATACCTAGCGTCAGGTAATCAACTAGTATTTCTGGCGGGCGTGGTAGGTTCACCCACGCGAACATCGCCGCCAGCACCTTGCCAAATGGCGCGCTAACGCTTTGGTCCCAGAAGGTGACTACAAATCCGAAAACTCCGTGCCACTCGATGAGTCCGGCTAGCATGTCGGCAATGGCTATTGGGCCGCCGATGAAACCAATGGGCGCTAGTGATTACCCCTAGCCACCAACCAAAATCGCGTCGCTCATCTGAAATCATCTGTACCCCACCCAACAACCGGCCCCCCTTGTCCGCCCGCCCTCTCTCTAAAGAGAGAGAGGGGGACAGGACAGATTTAAAGGTTCAAAGCGCGGACAGGGCAAGCCAGGACAAATGCGGACAGGACAACTAGGACAGCGCCAAAAGCGGCATACGCAACAGATTGTCTTCCGGGGCGAACAGGATTGTTCCGGCGTCTATCCCTTTCTTTCGCGCGTCATAGAATCTCTTCCGCGCCGTCTCCCGGTCGCCGCCACGTTGCGACACGAACGCTTCAAGCGCCTCGTGGTTGTCGATCTTTCCGCCTGACGTGCGGATGACGTCGAGAAGCAGGTCTATAGGCCCGTTGCGCTTCTCCTTCTTGGGTTCCGCTGGTTCATCGGATGCGACCAGCACCGCCGATGTCTCATTGCGTGGTGCGTCGCCTTCTTCCTCGGGCTGGCGCACCCATGGCAAGGTAACGTCGCCGAACTGGAACAGGCGATCTGCGAACCGCCGTCCCTCCTTCATCTTCGTGTTGAACAGCTTTAGCCGACCGTCCTTTTCCTTGGCCGCGCCAATTTCAACGTCCGTCGCACCCTTAAGCACGCTCGAACCGCGTACCCGCGACTTATCGGAGACGCCCGAATGGTGGACGACAAGAATGGTGCAGTTGAACGCCGATTTCGTCTTATCGCACCACTGAACGAACTTCGACATTTCGTCGGCTGCGCTTTCGTTCATCCCCGGCGTCATGCGCGACAGGGTGTCGACCACGATCAGAACGGGTTTGACGCCCAGCGCCTCAACCGCCGCCCACAACTCCGTCCCCGCGCGATGATCCAACAGGTCGACCGCTCGACGCAACACGAACAGGTCGGCGGCGTCCCATGCCTGTTGAGACACCCCATTGTGCAGCCGCCACGCCAGGAAACGGTTGGAAAGCCCGTTGAAGCCTTCCCCGGCGAGGTACAGCACTGGCCCGTGCAAGACCTTCTTGCCGTTCCAGCGCCTTCCTGTGGCCACGCAGCACGCCCAATCAATCGCGGCGAACGACTTACCGGCTTCCGGGTCGCCGAACAGAACGGAAAGGGTAGGGTGTTCGATATGTCCGCCGATAAGCCATTCGGCCGACCGATGCACGGCGGTCATGTCTGACACACGCGCGAAAAGGGGCGCCTCCGGCGGTGTCGCGAGCGCCGCGCCTTCGGTCTTCGGCGGTATCGGCATGTTCGCCAGCATCCGCTCAAGGTCGCGTTGCTTCTTCGCCGCCGCACTCTTGATCGCGCGGGGTAAGTCGGATTCCATCACGTCGCGCCAGCGGTCCGGACGTTCCGTCTTTGCGGTGCTTTCGTCTAGCAGCGATTCAAGCCGTTCGCGCGAATAGCCCCGCATGGCGAGACGCACGACGGAATCGTGCAACTCATCCCCGGCCAAAATGCTTTCCTCAAGCGCCTCGTTCGAAATGCTGAAAGGGATGTGACCCTCGCGGCTTTGCGGGCCCACTTCCGGCAGGTCTGTAATCTCGTCAATGGAACGCATAGTCTGCGCCTTCCAGCCGCCCAACGTAAAACGCCTGTGAGGTCGTGAAGCTCTCCGACGACAGGATTCCGCCAAGCACGCCGTTAATACGCGCCATCAACGCCCGGCGCTCCGAGGGCGGTCGTTCATTTGCCAACGGGCAGAGAACGCGCCAGCGCGGCCGGTCCGGGTGATGTGATGGCGACGTATAGAGAAACGCGCGAATGCCAGCGGCTTGAAGTCGTTCGGCCGCTTCGCGGAGTGTCATGACGCCGCCGTCGTAATCGCCTTCCAGCCCCGAGATTGCCAACAGGTTTGCGTCGTGGCGTAGCGATCCGGCGGCGGTTCGTTGCTCGCCGAACGCCCCCAGCTTGATAAGCGGCATGGCGTGTTTCGAAGGGTAGACGGCAACGCGCGCGATCCATTCGCAGAGTTGTTCCCAAGTCCAATCGACCTGCGCAGCTTCGCGCGCCCCGAGGTCCTTAAAGAATGTGATACGCATTAGCCGCGCTTCCGAGACAGCCAATGTTCGGCATCTGTGGCAGACTCAAAAGAGTCGAATGATCCGGGCTGTTCGACCGTGCCGTCAGGGTGCTGTATCCACGGGTCCGAGTGGTCGAGAGGATCGCGGACGCCGCCCGACCCAATAGGCGCAACCTCGCTGCCGTCGTCGCTGATGCGCCACGCGATCACTTCGTTTTCGACTTTGACCCAAGTCTCTCCTTTTTCGATAGTAACGATAGTGACGAATTTCGTTCCAGGATTTGCCGGGATGATGACGGAAGGCATTAGACCTTCTCCGCCTGGCACTCCGTCGCTTGCAGACTTGCTGACAAGCATCTCGAATTCATCGATTTTGAACGGGCACTTCGCGAGATACGCGGCGCATTCACCACGCGTTGCAGCTTCCGCGAGTTGTTTGCGAAGCTCAGTGAGCCTTTTGCGAAGTAGGTTTTCTCGGTACGTCATGCGTCACCTCAGTTGATTGAGGCAGCAATGTAGGACACCGTCGCAGACGCCCTCCGGAGCTATTCTCCGGAGGTCAATTCCTCGATTGAGAGCGGATCAATCCAGCGGAGGATATCCGCGCGCCATTTCTCGCGGACGCTCGAAACATAGGGATCACCCACAAAAAAACCCGACGCTAGAATATCGTCGGCGAGTTGAGCAGCGTCGTTGCTCAGATCGTAGTCCGGGTGTCGGAGCCAATCCATTACCATGTCGGTGAGAAAGGCTTTGGTGATGTGATGGGGGCGCGTTTCGTCGTTGAACTCCACATTGCCGGTCACCCATTGAATAAGCGGCTTGAGCGTGGCGACTTGATCGGCGAACGCGCTGCGACGGTCGCCGAGAATTTCGTCCAGCGTCTTGCCGTCCATCCAGTCGGCAACCGCTCCGGCCCTTGGCTTAGCTGTTTCCAGTACACCTAGAGCGATGATGCTTCGCACCATGTTTTGCACCTCTTCGGGAAAGGCATGAGGGTCGGCGAATGCGGCGGCTATGCGCTTACTCAGCCAATCCTTGCCGTGCTTCGGGCCGTGGTCTTCCCACAGGCGCACGGCGAGTGGCTGAAGCGTTGCGAGCTTGGCAGCTACGACACGGATCTTCGCTTCGTTCCGTAGGGCATCGGGAGTGGCAATCGCCCAACTCGTTGACGCGTCGATTGTGCGGCTCAGCCCGGTCAGGTCGAACCCGGCAATTTCCAGCCAACCCTTCAACCGGGGAGACGGTGCATCACAGCCGAACGCGCCGCCCTTGGTGACGCCATCACCTATCGACCACCGCCGGAAGTACCGGACAATGGGTCCATAAGGGGCGTCGGAGGGCTCAGGCGCGCGCTTCGTCATCAACCATGGGGAAGCAATCGCCGGACCAACTGGCGTGTATGGTTGAAAGAAATCGCAGTTGGGTTTGGCAAACAGCGTGAAAAGCCCTGCAAAACGTTGGAAAGGTCTGCTCAGGGTGGAGCGCGCACATCTCCGCACGTCGTTCTTCGACAAGCGGGCACCCCTGATGCAGGCGTGGGCTGACTTTCTGGACCGCGTGGAAGACGGCGAAAAGTCCACAACGACTTCCCGATCAACCGCAAGGTGGAGACAATCTCCGCAGCATAAGGGCCGTAGCGGCTGGGCTTTTGCGCAAGGCCCGGCCGCTGTCCGCCAAAACGCCTGCCTATTTTGCCTTGGCGGGCTTCTTCCCCTTCTTCGGCTTCGCGGCTGGTTTGCCGTTGTCCGGCTCGTCCGGGCCATCTTCTTCAACCACTACGCCGGTCAAAAATTCTGAGTGCTTCTCCTTCAGATACTTCAGCGACACGCTTTGATCGGCCGTGTGCTTAAGATGCTCCTGGAAGAACTGTAGTCGTGCGCGGTTCTCTTCGATAATTTCGGCCCATGTCTTGATGCCAACAGCGACACGGTCAGTCCGCATGATTAGGCGGCGGCGACGGTCAGGTCCGCCTTCAATTTCGGCATTGGCGTACTCGTCGTATTCGTTCGACACCACCCAAAAGTGCCACTGCAAACCGGGCACGGTGTGAAAGCGTTGGTCGGACGACACCGCCAGCGCATACTTTTTGATTTGCGTGATTTCTGCTGCGCTGATTTTCACTTTCGGCGCTTTGAGTTCCACCACCATGTGTTCCAAGTCGTCAGCGCGATGCTTTCTGGCTGCCCTACTGAACATCAGGTCAATGATGCCACGCTTCTGGCCGACCACCTTCACCGGCTCGTCAATTTGAATGTTGGGGTCCAGTATCGCTTTGTGCTTTTCCAGCACGCGCTTCAGGTCACCATCGCTGACCCACAGGTTATATTCCTCGCCAAACACCCAGGTGTTGGCTGCAAGAATTTGATGAAGCTGCGACCGCTCTTTAAGTTTGTCGCGGTGGTCAGGGTCGAAGACAATCGTTTCCAGCGCCGTGATGAACTTCAACCTGTCAGCCACCGTCTTCGCAGCGGTGATGATGGACGACAGCGTCGTCTCTTGCAGCAAGTCTGCTAGCTCTTTTTGCTTGGTAACAGGCAGGTCCAACACCTGCGTCAGGATTAGCTGCAATTCCTCCGGGCTATTCTCGATAGCGTGCCGCAGCATACGAAGGTGCAAGGCCCGTGACTTGGCCGGTGCGTGTTCCAAGTCCGGCGAGAAGCTTTGCAGGCTTACCGCGACGATGTCGAAGACCTGCCGTTCCGCTTCTTCAATCGAGCTTACAGGGTCACCTTGGTAGGGGTAAACGTCCTCTTCCTTCCACTGCTCAACTACCGTTTTGGCTTTCTCGGCATCGCGTTCGCGGAAGTGCGCCTTGATGGCCTGCCGCGCCTCTTCGACGACGGCTGACAGTCGCTTGTCCATTTCAGCTAGGCCAAGCTGCCCCGCGTCGTGCAGCTGCTGCACGTAGGTCGAACACAGGTAGGCCGAAAATTGATAGGCGTTGAAGTAGAAGCGTGGCGTCATCTGGTCGAGCGGAAAGCCGTTCTCGCCGCACAGGTACATCACGCGGTTTGTGGGCGACCGCCATTCGATCAACTTAACGCTGGTCGGGTGGGCTGCTCCTGCGGCGTCCACGATGTCTGAAAGTTCGTATTCCTGCTGGTCAGCGATTGCGGCTTTTGGATCAAGCGAGCGACCATTTATTGAGATACCCACATCCTGATAGTTCATCAGGTAGAGGGCGAAGACTTCGGTTAGCTCCTGAATGCCTTCTTCGCTGCTGAGTGAAGTGAAGTCGCGGTGCACCTCGTCAATTTCGACCAGCACGCCCGGCACGCGGCCTTTGGCCGGTTCAGGTTCGGTTATGTCCACGCCCTTCAAGTCACCGTCGAGCATCCGGATTTCGAACGCGAATGGCTTGCCTTGGTCGGCGTAGCAGACCTTCCATGTAGCCGACTGCCCCAGCGCCAGCGCCTTGTAGCGGCCCCGGCCTTCCTGTCCGTGCACCAGCCGCTTCTTCCCTGGGGTCTGCCTGTTCAGCCTCTTCCAGGAGCCGCCCAGCTGTCCAAACAGCGAAGGCGCTTCGCTGTGGGGAAACCCAACACCGTTGTCGGACACCACGATTTTCGACAGGCCCCCCGCCAGGTCGTTCTTCACCAACTCGACGTGCACGGCGGCGGCGTCACCATCCAGGGCGTTCCAAACAAGCTCGGCCAGGGCCGCCACCGGTTTCGCGCGCGTCTGCCGTTCCAGGAAATCGTCCTGGATTTGAACTGCCACTCTTTTGCTTGCTGCCATCGTCTCCCCCCAGAAGTACGGGGCGGTTTATAGGTGACCGTTTCGCAAAACGGTATGGTGGGCCGGTTCTCCGCACAGGAAGTCCGCACCACAAGGCGGAATCCGCACGCACAACTGTCTGTCTATCAGTCCGGCTACCAATAAAGTGGTGGGTGGCCGAACCGACATGGCTTGCGTTCCCTATATGTTCTTTGCATGGTTTTGTCCATGCCGCAGTCCACACCATACCCGTTGGTCGTCCGCGATGTGATCCTGCACGCGCTGCAAGGGTCGCCGGAATTGCTGTCGGCCGACATGGGCGGCAACAGGCGCGCTGCCATCACTGCTGACGTTGCCGCCCGCATCGCGAGCGAGCTAGCCGCCAACGGCTTCCTGCCGCCGGACGCGCGGTTGGAAGAAGGAATTGTGTTTTCGACCGTGGACTATGTCGTGCGCCGCATCCCCGAAGCCGCACTGCGTAATCGCAAGCTGTCCTGGTATACGCGCGAGGACTGGTTGAACTCACCAGGTGCGGCCGTCGCTCGCTACCTAATCACCGGACTGGCCGAACGCGGCTTCCACATCACCAAGTCGTTCGTGTCGACCCCATCACACGGCAGCACGTTCGGCGCGCGAAGCAAGTAGCTGCGCGCGTCGTAAATGCTTCGTTAGTTTTTGGGCGTTAGTTTGTTGTTATCCGGCGTTCCCACGCGCTCAGGTTCCAGCCCTGGTCACGTTCTCCGGTACTTGCAAAGGGTGAAGGCGGCGGCTCCAACCGTCGCCTTCATTGCGTTTAGTCCTACCGACAAAGCGTTAATGTCGCTTTAAGCAGGCGTTAGCAATTCGTTAATCGTGGTTACCGCGCTGAAGCAATGCTGCACAATTAAAGGCGTTTCGACTCCGTCGCCGTTAACGGTCATGTTTGCGAACAATGATTATCGTGAAGAATTGCAGTTTGCGGTCGAATTCGGCGAATCGTCGCTTTGGTTGTTTGCGTGCGTTTCGGTGTTTTCGCGCGGTTCGTGTTGTTCGTGATGTTTGGTGCGTTTCGTTCGTTTGCTGATGTTGGGGGACTAGATGGCAGATTGGACCCAGGACGAAATTGACGCTGCGGTGGAAGCCTACGTCTACATGTACGGCGAGGAGCGCGCGGGGCGGGAATACAACAAGGCAGCGACGAACCGGCGTTACCGCGAAGGACGACTAGCGGGCCGCAGCAAGGGCTCGTTTGAGCGCCGCATGCAGAACATCACCGCCGTGCTGATGCGCAACTTTGGAGTGCGGGGCATCATCGGCTACGTGCCGATGGATCAAACCGGGGTGGGCAGGGGCGGGATGATCCGCGATGCGCTGCTGAGGCAGATGCCGGAACTGGCCCCCACAACCAACCCGGCAGAGCTAGAAGCGCGGTCGGCTATCGTTCGTGAGCAAATGCGGGCGACCGACACAGCGGACGTGCCACCGGCAGGAAACAGAACACCTGCACGGCGCAACGCTGCTTCGGTGACCTACGCGCGCGACCCCGAAGTGCACGCCTGGGTGTTGGAGAACGCGGCGGGCCACTGCGAATGCTGCGGTAGACCGGCACCGTTTCTAGGCGCTGATGGCCTGCCCTTCCTGGAAGTGCACCACGTCAAACGCCTAGCCTCGCAGGGACCGGATGTGATCGAAAATACCGTGGCGGTTTGCCCAAACTGCCATCGTGAATCTCACCTGTGCCATGACCCGAATGCCTGGGCTGATGCGATCCGCGTCAAAGTTGGGCGGCTGGTCGCTTACGAATGACGCTTGGCGGATCAATCGTCCGCCAAGGTCCCAATGTTCACTGAAGCCATTAAGCGTGAACGTTCGGCGGCATGCCAATGCGCCAGGCAATGCGAAATCGTCGCCGCCCGTTAAGCGCAAACAAAACCTGGCGAAGGCGGCACGCTGCTTTCAGGGGCCGTGCTCCCTGAAGGGGAGGGCCAACCGCGAACTATGTGACGCCACGTTGCTGGAAATCATGCGGCGCATGGTGACAAAGGGCACTATCACGCAGGGCGTGCCCCACGGGCTGCGCGGCTCACTCAGGACATGGGCCGGTGACAGCGGCTTTGCGCCCGAGGTTGCTGAGGCGGCGTTGGCACACACTGTGGGCAGCAACAGCGTTGAGCGGGCCTACCTCGCCACCACGTACTATGACCGCCGCAAGCCGTTGATGCAGGCGTGGGCTGATTTCTTGGACAAGCCTATACCGACAGAGGACAGCAACGTGGTGGACATGTTGGCTCGCAAAGCCAGCTAGCGTGACGGCCCGTGCTGTGGAGGGCAGCCACAGCACGGGTTCAATTCTATTGGCGTGCGGCTTATCTTAGGCAGGTTTGAAAGCCGCACCCATGCTCAAAGCCTACTTTGATGACAGCGGTAGTGATCCCACCCGCGAGCCGTATGTGCTCGCTGGATTGGTTGCTGACGCCAGCGCTTGGGCGGCGTTCGCAGGTCATTGGCGCGATGCTTTAAAGCGGCACGGTTTGTCAGGATACAAGAGCGCTGATGCGCTCAAGCAGTTAGGCGGCTTCACAGGTTGGAGCCGCGAAGCAATCGACCAAGTTACGCAAGAACTGGCCGCGTTGGTCTCGCGACATGCTCTGTTTCGCGTACTGATTTCGATACGCCACCAAGACTTCAACGACGCCATCAGATCGCTACCTGCGCCCGACCGAACCTTGGCCACAGACACACCGTATTTTTGGCTGTGGCAGCGGTCATTTGTTGAGACCTTCAACAAGCTCATTGAGATGGACATGGATGGACCCGTTGACTTCATGTTCGATAGTCAGGGCGCTCACGAGGATGAATTTCTCTGGCACTGGCCTCGGCTACGGGCGATTATTGAGGCGAGGCAGCCGCAGTTGAACATGCGTATGATCCGCCAACAGCCAACGTTCGGTTCGGATGACGACTTTCCGCAGCTTCAAGCCGCAGACCTTTATGCAAGCGCCGCGCGATTTCATCTGCAAACCGAACAATCGCATCCGACGCTAGCGATGCTGTCAGCGGTGCCAGAGCACGCATTCGCATGGACGCCCGAGTTGTTGCTGAAATCTCGGACACGGCTGGCCGGTGATGGCGAGGCAATAGTTGCGGCGAACCCTGACGTGCAATTGAAGCACTACAACCCGGACACGGCCAAACGTGATCGGAAGAAAGCAAGGGACGCACGGAAGGGCTAGCGTTTGGCGGACAGGCTCTCCGCACAAGTGCCCAGCCGTTGCTGGGGTTATTGGGTGTGGGCGATGGGTGTGCATCAACCTGCCGCCCAATGCGCTGGGGACTCCCCGCGACTCACTTGACGCCGTAAGCTAGGTGCAATTGTTCGGGGGACTGTTGGCTGTGGATAGCGAGCAGCGGCGCATCGTTCGAGTTTTTTTGGCGTCGCCCGGCGATCTTGGTCCCGAGCGCGCGGCAGCCCGGAAAGTCGTGGACAAGATCAATAAGATTTGGGGGCGAAAGGCCTTCAATCTGCAGATCGAACTTATGGGGTGGGAAGACACAATCGGCGCGTATGGACGGCCGCCACAAGAAAACATCAACGCTGATCTCGCCAAGTGCGAACTGTTTCTCGGCATGCTTTGGTACGAGTGGGGATCGTCGAACATCGGTCGAAAATATGCCTCCGGGTTCGAGGAAGAATTTCATCTAGCCGCGGACAGCCACAAGGCAGCAGGCCGCCCTGCCATACACATACTGTTCAAGCAGGTAGATGAAGGCAGGCCGGGAGGAACCGGTCCTGGCTATGCGCGAATCAAGGAATTCAAAGAGGAGATTCGGTCGAAAGTTTTGTGGCACGGGTTCGCCGATGAATCCGAGTTCCGAGAAAAGATCGAAACAATCCTTTCGGACTACATCATTGAGTTGCACCAAGCCGAGACTCAGAAAGAGCCACAAGCTGCAACCGATGAGGTTAAGGGAGACTCGATTCCCACGCAGCCTTCAGCGCCAGAGGATGAGAACCCGCAACTTCCACCGGAAGCCCTGAGCTTCGTTCGTGAGTTTGCAGACCACGCTGCTAAGGACGCAACAGTTTTACCGGTAAAAGCGGCGGAAATCGCTCGGTTCCGATTGCTCGGTACGCTTCTCTCAGAGCACGGAAATGACGACACAATGCTAGGCGTCCACGACGCCAACACGTTGTTTGTCCATTCAGATGAGTTGAGCCTCGCATGGCGGGAGTACGCTGCGCTTGCGGAGTGTGGCGTAGTGAATTTGGATGCTCAGAATGCGCCAGTATGGCGGTGGCTTGTGGCGGCCAACGGATTGGATGGTCTGTTCATTCCGCTGAGAACGATTTGGGGTTCTGAGAAGCTTCGCATTGGTATGTTCAAGCTGATGCGCCTCATGGCGACGGCGCATTTTGAAAGTGAGGCTTTCACTCGCGATTTTTATCTGGAGAAGTGGTTTGCTGCTGACAACGCGAAGGCAGTTCGCGAGGCAGCACTTGGGTACCTTGGTGAATTCGGCACTCCTGCCGACTTGCCAAAGATTCAAGAAGAAATTGAACGCGCGGACTACCAGACGCTCAAAGCTGCGATCCATGCCTATGCAGCCATACTTTCTCGCGAGAGCGTTGAGAAAGCTCTGGGGGCATTGATGGAGCATCAGTCCGACAGCGTTGAGACCGGATTGCTCAAAGCGATTTTTCAACGCCCCTCGATGCTTCCAACCCCGCTGCTCGAACAAGGTGTGTCTCATCGAGCAACTGAGGTTCGGCGGATGTCGGCTACGGAGCTGAACGCTAGACAGAAAATCACGCGTGAGATCGCGGATGTATTGGTAGCGGATGCAGAACCAGAGGTGAGACTGCAAGGGCTTCTTGCCCGCGTTGCTCTTGGGGATCGCGTTCCAGATGATGAGGCACGCACGATACTTGTTAAGCGACGTATCAGGTCAGGTTTCAACGCCTTGGCTATGACCTATCCATCAACGGAAGGTGATGCCCAGCTCCAGACTCTTCTCAAGAAGCAGAAAGAAAGTGTGCCTCGGTCTGAACTCAAGAGGGAGGCCGCGAAGGCAAGTATCTTCGATCAGGAATTGGTGTTCGAAGAGATTCGCCGAGCTTTTAAAACGCGTGGTGGCGAGCTACGTGCGGGCCTACGAGATGGCTTCGCCGATTGGTTCACCAAGACGCTTGCCGAGCTTGAAGTGATTGTTGGACAATCGGAAACGTTGGAGAAAACGAAGAAGTTAGAAGACAGCTTGCGCAACGGATGGATGCGTGAAGCGTTTGCAATTGTCATCGCCCAAGGTGATTGCCAAGACTTGCCACTTGTTCGCGATTTGGTTGCCACGAAGGAAGCCCTTCTCACCGCAGAAGTAGTGGAATATTTGGCTGAGTGCGGTGAGTGGGCGGACGTCGCCTTAGTGCTGCGCTTTTCAGAGACAAAGCCATCAAGGGGTGTTGGTCTGCTTGGCTATTACATGCCTGCCGAAGAGGTGGCAGTGGCCGCAAGAGCCTTGTTGAAACTTGGCAAGAAACGCGTGCGTGACGTGTTGGGATTGACGCTGGATAATCGCATTAGAGCGCAGATCATTGCGAGCATCCCGGCAACAGAATTTCGACAATTGTCGGACGATGAAATTGCCGCGCTGTTCAAGTCGGAAAATGACGCCATCCGCCGAACAACAGTCATAAGGGCGGTAGCGGCCCTTCCCCTAACGCGGCTGAAGAAACTGATGGCACGCCATTTGGACCCGGATGAGAAGCGATTTTACAATGTGGGCGTCTGGCTGGACTTAGGCGTCACATTGGACCGCGCCACGGCCAGTGCAATTGCAAAGCGGGCTCTTGGCGGGGACGACTAAACGACGGCGGAACCCTGCTCTGCATCACATGCCCGCAGTCACTGGCCGTTTCCCATGTAAGCGCGGTCTTCAGGCTAAGGCACAGCCCAGGCGCAAACCGCCTTCGCTGGTAGGGCGGCGCGGATCACTAGGGACGGGAGACAACCAAAAGACGCGCGAACGAACGGTTTGACAGTCAAAACCTATGCCTTTGAAACTATTCGGGTCGACTGTTCGAGATTTGACATGCTAGCGCGTTGATTATGCAGAGTTGTGGCATTCCCCTCGGCTCCACCATTTCCTGCAAAACCCTCATTTTCCAATTCTAAACCCGAACGGTATGAGATCGGCTGGTTCGCCCTGAATGCCGGGCGGGGCTCCCCGGTTGGAGCCGGCCTGCGGAGAGACCATGAAGTCGGTAATTCTCGTCCTCGACATCGTCCTGAACCTGATGGTCTGGATCCTGATCATCCAGGCGATCATGTCCTGGCTGATCGCGTTCAACGTCATCAACCGCCGCAACCAGGCGGTGTGGACGGTCTGGAACTTCCTGCTGGCGATCACCGAGCCGGTGCTGAGGCCCATCCGCCGGGTCATCAAGCCGTTCAACGGCATTGATCTTTCCGCCCTGATCCTGATCCTGATCATCTTCTTCATGCGCGACGCCATGTGGCGCTACATCTACCCCAACGTGATCTGACGGGATGGCGCGCGGCGCCTGGCGGCCGATCGCCGGCGGGGCCGAGTTGCGTGTACGAGCAACGCCGAAATCGGCGAAGGACGCAGTCGAAGGACCGGGCGAGGATGCTTCCGGCCAGCGCTTTCTGAAGGTACGAGTCCGCGCCGCGCCCGAAAAGGGCAGGGCCAATGCTGCTATCGAGGAATTGGTCGCCAGGGCGCTCGGCCTGCCCAAATCCGCCGTTTCGGTGGAGAAAGGCGAAACGCAGCGCATCAAGACCGTGCGAATCTCCGCCAGCCCGTCTATAGCCGCAGCGCTAGAGGCGCTGACGGGAGAGCGGGATGCCGGCTGAGCTGATCGACGGAAAGATCGTATCCGAAAGGGTGCGGGCAGCCGCCACGGTTGCAGTCGCGAAACTGCCGGGCAAGCCGTGTCTTGCGGTCGTGCTGGTAGGCGATGATCCGGCCAGCCAGATCTATGTGAAATCGAAAGGCGAGAAGACCGAGGCCGCAGGAATGCGCTCGATCACGAAGCGCCTGGCCGAAAGCGCGATGCAGGCCGAGGTCGAAGAGGTGCTGAAGGCGCTGGTCGCCGATCCGGAAGTCGATGGCATCCTGCTACAGCTTCCCTTGCCCAAACACCTCAACGAGGCGCAGGCGCTGGCGCTGATCGACCCGAAGAAGGATGTCGACGGGCTGACGGAGCTTTCGGCCGGACGGCTGGTGCTGGGCAAGCCGGGCCTCCGGCCGTGCACGCCCGTGGGCTGCGTGATCATGGCGAAGCACGCGCTGGGGAATGATCTCTCAGGCAAGCATGTCGTCGTGATCGGGCGTTCGATCCTGGTAGGCAAGCCTGTGTCGCTGCTGTTCCTCGCCGAGAACTGCACGGTGACGATCGCCCATTCGAAGACTGCTGATCTTCCTGCGCTGTGCCGCACGGCGGACATTCTCGTGCCTGCCGTCGGCCGGCCCGAGATGGTGCGCGGGTCATGGGTGAAGCCGGGGGCCGTGGTGATCGATGTCGGCATCAACCGCATTCCCGCGCCTGAGAAGGGCGAGGGCAAGACACGTGTTGTCGGTGACGCGCACTTTGCGGAGTGTCGCGAAGTCGCGAGTCACATCACACCGGTGCCGGGCGGCGTCGGTCTGATGACGGTCGCCTGTCTGTTGCGCAACACCGTGCTCGCCGCATGTGCGCGGCGGGGCTGGGCCGTGCCGGAGGAGATCGACGACTGAAGCTGTTCGACGAGCTCTGGGCAAAGCAGGAAGGCCGTTGCGCCATTTGCGGCGAGCCGATGCCGCAGGGCCGCTTCGACGTTCCGCACGCAACCGTCTGGAAGAAGCGCCGGCCGACCTTCGACCACATCCGCCCGCGCCTGAAGGGTGGCGCGGATGATCCGGCAAACCTTCAGCTCGCGCACGCCGAGTGCAACTGGAAGAAGGGCGCGAGCTGGAAGCCTCCGCGCTAGGCGGCAGGCGCTTCGACCGGTTTCAGCCGCTTCAAGCACCAGCGAACGATGCGCCAGCCCAGCAGCACGGCGAGAATGATGGCGTGGATCGTTGGATCACCCTCCATCACCTTCACCATCAGCAGGTTGTGCGCGACGGCGAAGATGGCGAGCGGGTAGATCAGCCAGTGCAGGCGGTCCCATGTCCTGCGGCCAAGCCTGCGGATCATGCCGTTGGTCGAGGTGATCGCGAGCGGGATCATGCTGACCACCGCCACCATGCCGAACATGATGTACGTGCGGACCATCACGTCCTCCCACAGCTTCTCCAGCGACCAGCCGCGATCGAGCCACAGATAGGCGAGCAGGTGCAGCGCTGCGTAGAAGAAAGCAGCAAGGCCGATGCGCCGCCGGATCAGGGTGATCGGCGCCCAGCCGGTGATGTCGCGGATCGGCGATATGGCGAGCGTAACCAGAAGCATGCGGATCGCCGTGTCGCCGAGATAGCGATGCGTCCACTGCACGAAGTTGAATCCCATAGAGTAGGGGTTGATATTCGTGAGCATCAGCGTCCAGAGATAAGCCAGGTACAGGAACGGCGCCGCGATCGCGAGCAGCGTCAGCGGCTTCATCCAGCGCTTGCCGAACGCACGGAGATAGGCGTTGCCGGCCATGGGTTCAGTAGTTCTTTTTCAGGTCCATGCCGGCGTAGAGCGCGCCGACCTGCTTTTCATAGCCGTTGAACATTTCTGTATTGCGCTGTTCGTTGAAACCGCCCTTGCCGCCGATCACCTGCTCCATCGCCTGGCTCCAGCGCGGGTGCCTCACATTCGGATTCACGTTGGAATAGAAGCCGTACTCGTTCGCATTGGCCTTGTTCCACGCGGTCGCCGGTTCGCTGGCGGTGAAGCGGATCTTCACGATCGATTTCGTCGCCTTGAAGCCGTACTTCCACGGCAGGACGGTGCGGATTGGCGCTCCGTTCTGCTGCTTGAGGGCCTTGCCGTAGGCGCCGACCGCGATGAAGGCGAGGTCGTTCATCGCCTCGTCCATGCGCAAGCCTTCGGTGTAGGGCCAGTCCAGGCTGCGCCGGTTCACGCCGGGCATCTCCTTGTTGTTGAGATAGGTGACGAACTGGACATACTTCGCCGTGGCCTTCGGCTTGAACTTGGTCAGCACGCTCGACAGCGGCACGCCAATCCACGGGATCACCATCGACCAGCGCTCGACGCAGCGATGGCGATAGACGCGCTCTTCGAGCTTCGAATAGTCGACCACCTGGGTCAGCGGGTAAGTTCCGGGCGCATCGGTTTCGCCCTCGACCGTCACCTGCCAGGGCGACACCTTCATCATGCTCGCATACCGCGGCGGGTCGGACTTGTCGGTCCCGAACTCGTAGAAATTGCAGTAGCCGTTGAACGCCTCTTCGACCGTCGTGGCGTCTGCGACGGCGTAGACGGACTTCTTCGCCGCAAGCTTCGCGTCCACTGCCGGATGCGCGCCCGCTGCCGCCGGAGCTACTGTCTTGGCGCCCTGCGGTTCTGAACAGGCAGGCATGGCGCCGAGGATGGAGCCAAGGCCGAGGGCGCCCGCCGCCGACACCATCCTGCGGCGGTCGAGGAAGAGCGGTTCGGACGTCACCTCCTCGCGCAGATCCTGATAATCCGGGTTGCGGCGGAACTTGAGCTCCATCTCGCTGTCCTTCCTGATGGTTTCGAATTCAGTACGCGCAACATAAACGCACCGATCACCGGGATCGAGCGCGCATGCCTGTATTCGCACAACGCCACGCAGACGTTACCCATTGACTCGCATACTGTGTATAACTATGTAGTGTTTCACATAGAGTACATAGGAGCGCTCAAATGCGATTTGCAGCTGTATTTGGCCTGATTGTGATGGCTGCGCCGGCGGCGATCGCCCAAGCGGGCAATGCGGACACCTACAAGGCGGTTATCGAGCATGGCGTCGTCATTGTGACGCCGGACATCGAGATCGACGTTACTTTCGCGCCGGACGGCAAGTTCACGGCGATGAAGGGGCTGTCGAGCGGGACGTGGAAGATCGTCGGCGACAAGATGTGTTCGACCCCCAGCGAGACGCTGATCGAAAGCTGCGCCGTCTATCCGGCCGGCAAGAAATCCGGCGACACGTTCGAGCTCGACGCTCCCGGCAGCCGCGTCACGATCCGGATCCGGTAGACGATGGCGGAGCATACCGAAGACGTTGGCGCAAAGCACGAGCAGGAGCTCCGGCGCGGCGTCATCATTCTTGCGACGCTCTCCCAGCTGCGCTCGCCGCAATACGGCTATTCCTTGCGGCAGGCGCTGGCCGAGCGCGGCATGGTGATCGAAGAGGGCACGCTCTATCCGCTGCTGCGCCGTCTTGAAGGGCAGGGCCTGCTTGCCAGCGAGTGGCGGATCGAGGACGGACCTCCCCGCCGCTACTACACGCTGAATCCGAAGGGCGAGGAATTGTTCGCCAGTCTCACGAAGAGCTGGCGGACGCTGACCGGCGTCATCGACGGCCTCATCAGCGACGACCAACCGAAGAAGAGGAAGATTGCGCAATGAGCGGCCATACTGTCGCGCCCGATGCGCTGATCGAAGCCTATGTCGGCGACGTGATCCGCCGCCTGCCGCGCCGCCAGCGCAACGATATCGGGTTCGAATTGCGCGCCCTGCTGAACGAAGGCCTGCGTGAACGCGCCGCCGACGCCGGGCGCTTGCCAGACGAGGCGATGGCGCTCGATTTCCTGCGCGAGTTCGGCGCACCCGACGATGTCGCGGCGCGTTATGCTCCGCCCGGTATACCGGTCATCCCGCCCGCGCAGACAAGAGGATTTGTCTGGGCGACCTTCATCGGCATTGGCCTGCAATGGGCGACCAGCCTGCCGCTGGCGCTATCAGGAGAGCTTGCACCCTCGACGTCCGGCGTTTCGCGTCTGGGCGCCTGGTGGGTCACCTATGGTCTCGGCGCCTTCTGGTGGCCCGGCTTCCTCGTCACGGTAGCGATGATCGCGGGCTTCGTGCGCCAGCGCTGGCCCGCGAGAGCCGACGCCTGGTCGCCCCGGATAGTCGACCGTGATCACGTCAACCGCCCGCTCTATGCTCTTGGTCTCGCAGCGGCGCTTGCCGGCATCGGATTGTGGGTCGCCATCGCCTGGTATGCGATGAGTTCTTCGACGCCCTTTGCGCGGGCGCTGGCGTTCGACAGCGATTTCCTCGCAACGCGCGCGCCTGTGGTTCTGCTGTATTGGGCCGTCGGTCTTGTCCCATTGATTGTGGCGATCGCGGAAGGCCGCTGGCGGTCGCTGACGCGACGGATCAATACCGGCATCCAGATCGCAGGTTGCCTGCTGATGCTGTGGTTCATTCTCGGTGGCCCGATCTTCACCAGCGAGGCCGCCGACCAGATGACCAAGGGAGTGCTGGGTCTGATCATTCTCCTGATCCTGCTCCAGTTCGCGATCGATATCTGGCGCAACCGGAGCCGGATCCGCCCTCCACAGGCGCAGCGTGGTTAGGGCGTGCTAGCGTCCTCCGATCTGATTCGGAGAAACGCCGTGCGCACACCTGTGATGATAGCCGTTGCGGCAATCCTGTCGGGCGCCTGCATGGCGCCGCCTGCGCCGGGCGATCCAACAGCGCCGTCCACGACCGGACAGGCGCTGGCCCAGATCCATTGCCCGCACCGCATTGCCGAAGCGAACGCGTGGGTGAATTTCATGCCTGGCCCGACGCGCGCGGCGCGAACGCTCAATGTCGATGTCCGGCTGGTCGAGTCGACCGACACGGCGATCATCCTGAAGTCTGCCGCCACGACCGGCGACCAGCTGGTGCTCGAAATCCGGACTTCGCCTGCGGCCCCCATCCCCGGCCGGCTTGCCTTTCGCGAGCCGGTTCCCGACCCGATGTACAAGCGCATCAGTTTCTTCTGCCGCGGCGGGGAGATCCACGCGATCAACCACATCGAGAAGGTCTACTGAGGCGCCAGACCGCAGGCCCTTGCTGCGGGTTTCGCGCTGCTCTCGTTTGCTCTTGCCGCCATGCTCCTGTAGAGGCTCGTGTCTTCCGGGCCGGGGGTCCGTAGCAGGGAGCGTGCATGCGACTGGGTTTCTTCGGTGATGTAGTCGGCCGTGCGGGCCGCGCCGCCGTCACCGAGCATCTGCCCCGCGTGCGCGCCGAACTTCAACTCGACTTCGTCGTGGTCAATGGCGAAAACGCCGCCGGAGGCTTCGGCATCACGCCCTCGACCGCGCAGGAAATCTTCGATGCTGGCGCCGACTGCATCACGCTCGGCAACCATTCCTGGGACCAGGCCGAGGCGCTGACCTATATCGAGCGCGAGACGCGGCTGCTGCGCCCGTTCAACTATCCGCAGACGCTGACCATCCCCGGCCGAGGCGCCCAGCTGTTCACCACGCCCGGCGGCCAGCGCGTGTTCGTGATTCAGATCCACGGCAGCGCCTTCATGGAATCGCTCGACGATCCTATCCAGGGCGTCGCACGCGCGCTCGAGGAAGCGCCGCTGCGCCAGGTCGCTGATGCGGTGATCGTGGAAATGCATGCCGAAGCGACCGCCGAGAAATACATCATGGGCCATTTCTGCGATGGCCGCGCCACAGCGGTGATCGGCGCGCACACGCATGTGCCAACCGCCGATGCGCAGATCCTCCCCGGCGGCACCGCCTACCAGACCGACGCTGGCATGTGCGGCGACTATGACAGCGTCATCGGGATGAAGAAGGAGCCGCTGGTGCGGCGCGCATCGACCCGACTGCCGGTCGAACGCAAATCGCCTGCCGAAGGCCCGGCGACACTGTGCGGCGTTTTCATCGAGTCGGACGACAAGACCGGCCTGGCGAAGCAGATCGCGCCTATCCGCGTCGGTGGACGACTGGCTCGGACGATGCCTTCTGTCGCAAGGTAGAATGGCATTGCAACCCGGGGCAGGCGCGTTCCGCGCACGACAAGTTGTGCTTCTCACGCGTGGTTCAATTGTCGCGTGCTTCGCGATCCGCTAGGTCTTTCCGCAAGAAGCCGGTCCCGGACGGGTGCCGGAATGGTCTGGGAGGACTTCATGAGAAACAAATTGATGCAGTCGGTCGCGTTTGCGATCGCGATTGGCGTTGCGGCAGGCTGCGCCACGATGACAGCCGCCGCGCCGACAGCGACGTCGCCGCACATTGTCGCTGCCGTCGCCGACAAGGCGCGGCCGCAGGACGCAACTTTTGATCCGGGTTGCATCGGCGCGGCCAATGCGTGCGTCGGCGTTAAGCTGGACGCGTTCCGCAAGCCGGCTGACATGCTGGCCTTCGCGGGCGTTACCCCCGGCATGAAGATCGGCGAGTTGATCCCCGGCCAGGGCTACATGACGCGTCTGTTCTCCAAGGCCGTCGGGCCGACCGGCGCCGTTCACGTCTTCGCCGGCGCGCCGCGCGAAGGACAACCGCAGCCGATCGCTGCGATCCAGGGCGACAAGGCGAACTACCCCAATGTCGACGTCACACTGACCGACTTCGCGACGATCAATACGCCGGAGCCGCTCGATCTGGTGTGGACCTCGCAGAACTATCACGACATGCACAATCCCGGACGCAACCTCGACATCAACGCTGCCAACAAGGCGGTCTACAACGCGCTGAAGCCGGGCGGCGTCTACATCGTGCTCGACCATGCGACCGCGCCGGGCACGCCGTTCAACGCCCAGCTCCACCGCATCGATCCGGACATGGTGAAGAAGGAAGTTCTCGCCGCCGGCTTCGAGTTCGTTGGCGAGTCGAACGTCCTGCGCAACACGGCCGATCCGCACGACAAGGGCGTGTTCGATGACTCGATCCGCCACCGCACGGACCAGTTCATCATGAAGTTCAAGCGCCCGGCCTGATCTGGCGCTGACTGAAAGTGGAAAGGGGAGGCGTAAGCCTCCCCTTTTTGATTCAGGCGTACTGAGTAGCGGCGCTCACTTCGTTTTCTTTGGCAGCTTCTGCAACCCCATCCGCCCAGCGCGAAGAATGCTGGGCATCGCGAAGTTCCCTTCATGGCAGGCGTACTCGTAGACGCGGTCGTCTAGGCGGGAGAAGGAATACTCGGCCAGCCATGGGCGGTCGTAGAGCGCGGGATCGACCACGGAAAACTGGTAGCGAAGCTCGCTGTCGGATTGCAGGGTGAAGCGCTCGATGACGCGGCTGCCTTCGCTCAGCGCAATCGCGTCGCGATAGAGCGCCCCGGAAGGATCATCCGCGGCAAGGTGGGTGGTTTCCACGACCAGCGTGTCGCCCTCCCATCGCCCTGCCGAGTATCCGGCCCGCGAACGGATCGCATCCGGCGGCGGATCGCCCCTTAGATGGATGATGCGGCCTGCATCCGTGTCTTCCGCCACCACCAGAATGGCGTCCGGCGTCTGGATGATCTGGTAAGGGATCACGATGCTGATGCCGTGGATCGGCGGATGGCCAAGTCCGGAAACGCAACGTTCCGCGGATGGCCGTTCCTCGGGATTGTCGAAGCTCGTTTCCGACAATGTCTCGTCGCGATCGAACGCCGCCTTTGCAAGCGCCGTGTAGGGCATCTGGCCGTCAGTAGGTTCGACGAGCCAGGAGCTGCGCAGGGTGCCATCGACCATCAGCAACTTACTGTTGCGGAAATAGTCGTTGTCCGGATCGTAGACGCCGTCGGGCGTTGTCGTGAGCTTCTTTGCGAGTTCAGCCGCCTTGTCGGGTTCGACGATCAGTGTGCTGAAACCGTCCGGTCGCTCCAGCTGGGTGATGAAGTCGCCAGCCCACACGCCCTGGAGATCGGGATGGCCGTCTGCCGTATGGGGCGGCTGGTATGCGGTTGCTGCTGGCGCTTGTGCGTGGGCGTTCGGCAGGAAGGCGAACAATCCGGCCAGCAATGATGGGCCATGCCAGCTCTTGGTCCCGCCCATCGATCCCCCAGACGCTTCGCTAGCCCCGGCACTCCGGATTGATACCCTGCACGTAGTTCTTGATCACGTCGATGCCTTGCGCCGCATCCGAGCCGAGGAAGCCGGTCAGGCGCTCATAACCGACATCGACCGGATACTGCTTCAGATACCAGGACGCGACCGGCATGTAGGACCAATGCCATTTCTCTTCTTCATAGCCCGCCGGACGATCAGCGCCCTTGGCGGTGTAGACTTGGCAAAAGCCGTAGTCGGCGGCGTGCTGGGTCAACCAGTCATAGACGCGCTTGCCGTCGCGGGTGTTGAAATAGGCGTTGGTGAGATTGTTGAGATCGAAATCCGTGCCCCAGTGATGGCGTGACGTGCCGGGCATGGAGGAGAATTCAAGGATCTTCAGCGCGCGCGCCTTCGGATCCGGCTTCGTCTGCGGAAGCTTGCCTTTCTCGACCAGCGTCTTGCCCGTCCACTTGTCTTCCCAGATCTGCTTCTGGTCCGAGAAAGAGCGGAAAGCCGACACGATCTTGAGGTGATAGCCGTTGACCGCGGCGCCTTCAGCCATGCGGACGAACGCTTCGACTGCATCCTTGTGACCCCACACGCGCGTGCCGCCGATGTATTTTTCGGGAATGCGGGCGAACATGGGGTCGTTCGCCGGATCGACATCGCCGATCAGGTATTTCAGCGCGACGTGATTCTCGGACGGCGCCTCGGCGACGACCTCTTCGGATGGCGGCGCCTCCGGCTCATGGCGGGATGCAAGCTCCACATCCGCGGCGAGGGCGGGCTCCGCGGACGCGACCTGCGAGTCTGTGGGCGTGACAAGCACTGTCGCGGTCTCGCCAGCGAGTTCACCGCTGCAGGCGCCAAGCAGAATCGCCAGCGCGAGGGACGCACTCGGACACAGAACTCTCATGCCAGTCTCCGGTAGCCCCACCTGCAACAGAGCATGATCGTGGGCCATGATCCATGGGCCATGGCGTCACATTTTCATGCGACTTGGCGGAGGTTCTGGCGGAGCGTTCTGGCGGAGAGCCCTAGCGGAAAGCGCGTTCAGTTCTTGAACTTGGACTCACGCGGACGCATCAGGCCTTCCTGCGTCACGGACGCCACCAGCTTGCCGGCTTCGGTGAAGACTTCACCGCGGTTGAAGCCGCGCGCACCAGACGCCGAGGGGCTGTCCATGGTGTAGAGCAGCCAGTCCGAGATATCGAAGGGCTCGTGGAACCACATCGAGTGGTCGAGCGAAGCCATCTGCACGCCGCCGGTGAACCAGTTGACGCCGTGCGGTTTCGTTGCGGTGTCGAGAATGCCCATGTCGGAGGCGTAGGCGAGCAGGCATTGCTGCAGGGCGAAGTCGTTCGCATCGACCTTGCCGCGGGCGCGGAGCCACATCTGCTTCTTCGGCTCGGTCTTGGCGGGCGAGATCATCTGGCGCGGGTCAACCGGCTTGAGTTCGATCGGCCTCGGGCGGGCAAACTGTTTCTGGAATTCCTTCGGGATGTGGTCCTTCGCCATGGCGCGGAGCTGGTCTTCCGAAAGGAGTTCGTCAGGCTTCTTGGTGTGAGGCATGGTCGACTGGTGGGTGAAGCCGCTTTCGGCGACCTGGAAGGAGGCGGAGAGGTTGAGGATCTGCTCGCCATGCTGAATGGCGACGACGCGGCGGGTCGCGAAGCTCTTGCCGTCTCTGGCGCGATCCACCTCGTAGAGGATCGGGATCGTCGGATCGCCGGGACGAATGAAGTAGGCATGCAGGGAATGGCAGACGCGATTCTCGACCGTGCGGTAGGCCGCAACAAGCGCCTGGGCGATGACCTGACCGCCGAAAACGCGCTTCACGCCATCATCGGGCGACTGGCCGCGGAAGAGATTTACCTCGATGCGTTCAAGGTCGAGCAGATTGATCAGGTCAGCGACCGGATCTTCGGTGAAAGGCGCGGCGTCAGTCATGGCTTGGTCCTGGGCAATCAGTGCTGGGGAGGAGGAGCGGCCGGTCTGCGCCAGCGCGAATCCCCGAAAACGGCAGTCGCGGAGGGTATAGCCCCGTCACCGCCGTTTTGCGAACTCCCCGAAGCCGCGGCTTCGAGCCGCCGCTTGCCGGGGTCAGGGGGTGTCGGCTATCTGGAGCTCCCCGAATTCGGGCATTCATCACTTGCGTCATACGAAAGAGCCACGCCATGGCCGGCCACAGCAAATGGGCCAACATCCAGCACCGCAAGGGCAAGGCCGACAAGGCCAAGGCCAAACTGTTCTCCAAGCTGGCGAAAGAGATCACCGTCGCCGCCAAGACCGGCATGGCCGATCCGAACTTTAACCCGCGCCTGCGCCTGGCCGTGAACAACGCCAAGGCCGCCTCCATGCCCAAGGACAATATCCAGCGCGCCATCGACAAGGGCGCGGGCGGAGACAGCGCCAACTACGAGGCCATCCGCTATGAAGGCTTTGCGCCCGGCGGCATCGGCCTCATCATCGAATGCTCGACCGACAACAAGAACCGCGCCGGCACCGACGTGCGCACGGCGCTGACGCGCTATGGCGGCAATCTCGGCCAGACCGGCGCCGTGTCCTCCGGCTTCGAGCATGTCGGCGAGATCATCTATCCGCCAGCCGCAGGCTCGGAAGACGTGATCATGGAAGCGGCGATCGAAGCCGGCGCATCCGACGTCTCAAGCGACGCCGACGGCCACTATATCTATACTGCGCGCGCCGAACTTGCCGAGGTCGCCTCCGCGCTTGAGGCGAAGATCAAGACGCCAGCGACATCGACCGGCCTGATCTGGAAGCCGCTCAACATCATCGCGGTCGAAGGCGAGAATGCCGACTCGCTGATGAAGATGCTGGAAGAGCTCGAGGAAAGCGACGACGTGCAGAACGTCTACGGCAATTATGAGCTTTCGGACGCGGAGATGGCCAGACTCGCGGGGTAGCGACCCCAGCTTTCGGTGAACCAGGAGGGCAGGCTGGAAGACCTGCCGCTGATGGCGCTGGTCTGGTGAGGGGAATGATATGAGTATCGTTGCAAGTTATTTGCGGGTTGGCGCCGAAGAGCTGGAGGCGATCAGGGCCGATCCCGAAAGCTGCTGGGACACTCCGCAGATGCCTTACGATCTCGGCGAAACAGCCGGCGCCACAGCTTCGGAATGCCTGTACCTCGACAAGGAATGGCAGATCCTCTCGTGGCTATGTTCCGATGTCGGACGAATCGAAGAGCGCAATGAGGCGGCTCAATTCCGGGTGCTGCAGCGCAGGCAGGATGGCGAAAGCCTGAGAGGCGAGGGTGAGTTCGAGACGGCCATGGCCGAAGAAGCCGCCGCCATGGGGTTCACCTACGTCAATGCGCAGACCCTGCCTGCCGACCCCGTTCTGACCGCAATACAAGGCAGGCGCGGGGACGATGAGGGACCGGCAATCGAGAATCTCGGCATGGCGGCCGCTGTCTTCGGCCCGGATGAGGCCGCGGCGCTGGCGGCCGCACTGAACGGCGTCAGCGAAGCTGGCATGCGCGAGCGCTTCGATGTTAGCGAGATGGAGGTCCTTGGCCTGCCTGGCGATTGGGAGGAATCAGACCTGGATGAGTTCTACATCCCGCAACTCGAACGCCTGCGTGCACTCTACAACCGCGCGGCAAGTGCGGGTCAGCATGTCATCGTGATTCTGGGCTAGGGGAGCCTGTGCACACCGCCCAAGGATGCTCGGGTCAGGCCCGAGCATGACTCGCGTTGTCACGATCTGGCTTGCGCGGCTTCCATCCGCGTGGTCGCCGTGTGCAGGTGTGGTCCGAGTTTTGTGTGGCTGAGAACATTGCAGAACTGGCGGTCGAAGAGACGGGCTTCGCCGAGGAAGCGGACGGCCATGGCTTCGAGGTCTTTCGCGCGCTCGAGTTCGGCGTCGTCGCACACACGGATATCGCGGATCGAGGCGAGGAGTTGCGCCATCGCGCCGGCGGCGGAGACGGCTTCGACTTTCGCGAGGCTGTCGCGGGCTTCATCGGCAGCCATCGAGAGTTCGTCAGAGATCGCCTCCAGCTCGGCCATCAGCTCCGGCGAGCGGGCGAGCCGCGCTTCCTGCATCAGGCAGGCGACATGGTTGGTGAAGCTTTCGAGCCGGACGATGGTCGCGGCGCAGGCGGCGGCGGGGCAGAATTCGATAGGGTTGGCAGTCGTCATAGGCGCGTCCTCCTCGCCGGTCCCCGCCTCTCAGAGCTGCTATCAGCAGCTCCCGGCGGCTGACGGCGACGATGGGCTGCCAATGGTTAACAAGGTCTTACCACCGCGCTTGAGGGCCCGGTTTCAAAGGGTTTGGCTGTGGATGGAGGTCGTGTTCCGGGATCAGCCCGGGAGCTTGCCGGACTTCCAGAGATCCTGAAGATGCTGCAGGATTATGTTGGACGCGACCTGGGCGCGGCTCGTTCCGTATAGGCCAGTTTCGACAAGGATTTCAAGGCGCTCGGCAGCCTTGGCGGGCAGCACGATCGTGAAGGGCTTGGTCTCCGGAGTGTCGGGCGCCTTTGCCATGACATTGCTATTGCATTGCCTAGGCAATGCTGCAACTGATTCATGGCTCGGGGCTGCCCACAGCTGCTGATGGAATCAGACCATGTCCAAGACCGCAAATCGCCAGCCGCTGACCGTCAGGCTCGATCCCGCGTCGAAGAAGCTGTTTTCGGAAGAGGCCGAGAAGTGCGGGCTCGAGGCCGGCGTCGCAGCGCGGCAGATCCTCGAACTGTACGTGCAACGCCTGCGCGAGAGTGGCGACTACATCCAGACGCTGGCGGATTTCTCAGCCGCGATGAAGACGAAGGCTGCGTGAAGCTCTAGGAAGCGCGCTCGCGCGCTGGAGCTTGTCCCTCGATGAAACTTATCGACTCGATTTCCTTTCCCGGTTCGAAACTGGGCGGAGGCATGAAGACCGGCACGGGCGACGACCGCTATGCGTTCGACGAGGCGGCGGGCTGGGCCTGCGTGATCGACGGCGCGACCGATGTGGGGCCGCTGCGGATCTTCGCGGCAGCCGAGAGCGATGCTGCGCGCTATGCAGAAATCTTCGCGGCGGAAATCACGGCGAATCCCGCTGATCCACGCGAAATTCCACAGGCATGGTTTGCGCGGTTGTTGCCCAAACTGCGTTCGGCGGTGGAGCGCGAGGTCAAGATCCCGCTGAAGGATGCGCCGCTGGCAAGCTATCCGACGGCAGCGGCGACGTGGGTGCGCGTGAAGAACGGAAAGATCGAAGGCGCGACGCTGGGCGACTCGATTGCCATCGTTCGCGCGCCATCGGGTGAGGTCTCGGTGTTCGGCGAGACGAGCAAGGCTGCGGACGAGCAGGGCCGCGCCAAACGCGTGATGGCGATGACGCCGGAAGAGCGCCTGAAATGGCTGCAGGACGTGCGCGCGATCCATAACACCGCGAAAGGCTACTGGGTGTTCGGCATTCAGCCTGAGGCGGCCGGATACATCGTCCACCAGACTGCAGCGGCGCCGGTGGGAACGCGCGTGCTGGTGATGACCGACGGGTTCTACCGGCTGGTGTCGCCCTATGGCCGCTATACCGACGCCCAGCTGATCGAAGCTGTTTCGGAGCGCGGGCTTGGCGCGCTGATGAACGAGCTGCGGGGCATGGAGGCCTCGCCCGAAGACGATGCGAAGATCGGACGCTTCAAGACGTCGGATGATGCAACCGCGCTTCTGCTGGAAGTCTAGGCGACCGGCGAGTCGCGATAGAGCACGGCCGAAGCATCGACCTTGCCGTCGGGCAGATACCAGAACCACGAGACCCGACCTTCGCGGTAGCGGACGATGAGGCGGCCATCGTTGACGCAGTCGCCCGCGGTGATCTGTTCGCGGAATTCGATCTCGTCTCCGCCACGCTTCAACTCGTGAAGTATGCCCTTGCAACCCAGCGAAGGGTATTCGATCCGGCTGGTGATGTCGGCGCGGACGCGCAGGTCGATGTCCCAGGTCGACTGAACGCCAGCGCGGCCAACCTGAAGACCGACGCCATGCCAGCCGCCGATCATGCGTACGTGCCCGGCAATTTTCGTATCCTGCTGAGCCGTCGCGGAACCAGCCATGGCCAGACACGTCGCCAGCAACATCCCACGCGCGATCATTCCAGAGCCCTCCACGAATTCTCCGAACGCTCAGCCCGGTTCATGTCGGAATTTCGTCGCCCGCCGGGCGGTCTGGCGTTACGCTTCGCGAAAAGACCAGAGGAAATCTCCCCCATGGACAGGCCAATGAAGACGCAAGCCCAGAAAGCCGCCGACTTCGAAGCCCTGCACAAGGCGCCCGGCTGTTTCGTGATCCCCAATCCATGGGATCCTGGTTCTGCCCGCATTCTGGCAGGCCTCGGCTTCAAGGCGCTGACGACCACCAGCGCGGGCTATGCGCGGTCCATCGGTTTTCCCGACTACAATGCCGGGCGTGAGAATGTGATGGCGCATATCCGCTCCATGGCGCCGATGATCGACGTGCCCCTGGCGGCAGACCTCGAGGATGGTTTCGGACCGAAGCCCGAGGATTGCGCCGAAACGATCCGGCAGGGCGCCGCGGCCGGCCTTGTTGGCGGCTCGATCGAGGATTTCACCGGTGACCGCTCCAACCCGATCCATTCCATCGAGGCGGCTGCGGAGCGGGTGAGGGCGGCGGCCGAAGCGGCCAAGAAACTGCCGTTCAAGTTCATGCTGTGCGCCCGCGCTGAGAACTACCTCCACGGGCGGCAGGATCTCGGCGACACCATCAAACGCATGCAGGCCTACCAGGAGGCCGGCGCCGACGTGCTGTTCGCGCCGGGCCTCAACACGTCGGACGAGGTGCGCGAAGTCTGCCAGTCGATCGACCGGCCGTTCAACATCGTGCGCGGCCCACGCAAGGAGGCGCTGACAGTGGAGCAGGTCGGAGCACTTGGCGTGAAGCGCATCTCGACCGGCGGCATGATGCACGCAGCAGCGATGAGCGCGATGATCGGCGCGGCGAAGGAAATGGCCGCGGGCACGTGGGAATTCACCAAGGCAATGCCGCATGCGGGCGAGATCGATGCGCTGCTGAACAAGGGCGCGGCGAAGTAGAGCCTATTCCTCTCCGTCCCAGTACTCCTTCTGCGCGGCGCGGTCGTAACGTTCGTCCAGCCAGCGGTTCGAGACCTTGTTTGAGTCCGGGTAGACGCAGGACTCGTTGGGATTGTCCTCGCCGATGACGACGTAGCGGCAGACCTTGTCGGACTCGTTGATCAGGCAATGGCCTGTCTTCACACCAGCCGGAAAGCAGGCGTAGTCGCCGGCCTTGAAGCGGATGCGTTCTTCGCCAAGGCGCAGCGTGCATTCGCCTTCCAGCACAAGGATGTGCTCCTCCTCCAGCATGTGGAAGTGGAAGGGGCAGGACTGCTTGCCGGGCGACAGCTCCTCGATCGCGACGCCGACATGGTAGGGGCGGTCTCCGACAGCGGCGCGCGTCAGGTGCTTGAACCGGCTGCCGTACTTCGCGCCCTGGCTGAATGAGTCCCAAGCAACGGCGTCGGTCGGGATCGGCGGAAATTCGGGTTTGTCTGTCATGCGCGAGATTTAGCCCGCATGCGACCGGGTGTCATGGCGCCCAGCGGTTGCGAGGGGCTTTCCTTTCCGCCACAGACCCGCTTCAACTACCAGCCGGTATCTCTGGAGTTCCGCTTGACCGCGCAGCCTATTCTCGACGTCCGCGACCTCAGCGTGACGTTCAACACTCCGGACGGCCGCGTGGAAGCTGTGAAGAAGCTCTCCTTTGACGTGGCGGGTGGCGAATGTCTCGGCCTCGTCGGCGAGAGCGGATCGGGCAAGAGCCAGACCGTGCTCGCCGTGATGGGCCTGACCGCGTCCAATGGCGAAGTTGGCGGCTCGATCAGGTTTGCAGGTCAGGAGATCGGCGGCCTCAGCCGGCGTGAGCTCAACGAGATCCGCGGCTCGCGCATCGCCATGATCTTCCAGGACCCGCTGACCTCGTTGACGCCGCACATGACAGTCGGCGCTCAGATGGCCGAAGTCCTGGCACGCCACAAGAAGATGAAAGGCGCCGAGGCGGAGAAACGGATTGTCGACTGGCTGGAGCGCGTGCGCATTCCCGAAGCGCGCCGGCGCGTGCACCAGTTTCCGCATGAACTCTCTGGCGGCATGCGCCAGCGCGTGATGATCGCTGCGGCCATGCTGTGCGAACCGCAGCTTCTGCTGGCCGACGAACCGACCACGGCGCTCGATGTCACCGTGCAGGCGCAGGTGCTTGATCTGATGGACGAGCTGAAGCGCGAGACTGGCGCTGGTCTCGTCCTGATCACACACGACATGGGCGTCATCGCCCGCATGGCCGATCGCGTGGTGGTGATGCGCCATGGCGAAGCCGTCGAGCGCGGACCCGTGCAGCAGGTCTTTTCAGCGCCGTCGCACGCCTACACACGCATGCTGCTCGATGCGATGCCGCGGCTCGATCGTACAGATCGCGGCTCGCGCCCGGCGATATCTCCGCCGCCACCTGCGGCAACACCGCCGATCCTCGAAGTCGACGATCTGCACGTGACCTTCCCTGTCAGCGTTCCCGGCGGTCTTTTCGGAAAGCGGGTGCCGTTGCGCGCGGTCGACGGCGTCAGTTTCTCGCTGCGTCCAGGCGAGACGGTCGGGGTCGTTGGCGAAAGCGGTTGCGGCAAGTCCACGCTCGCACGCGGCGTGCTGCGCCTGCTTGATCCTTCGGCGGGCTCCGTCGCCTGGCTCGGCCGCAACATTGCGCAGGCGTCGCGCAAGGAAATGCAGCCGCTCCGGAAAGAACTTCAGATCGTCTTCCAGGATCCGCTGGCCAGCCTCGATCCGCGCATGACGATCGGCGAATCCATTGCCGAACCGCTGACCGTGTTCCGGCCCGAGGTCGACAAGAAGGGCAGGGAGGCTGCGGCCCGCGAAATCATGCAGCGCATGGATCTCGATCCCAACCTGGTCAACCGCTACCCGCACGAACTCTCTGGCGGCCAGAACCAGCGCGTCGGCATTGCCCGCGCGATGATCCTCAGGCCGAAACTGGTGGTGTGTGACGAGGCTGTCTCGGCGCTCGACGTGTCCGTGCAGGCTCAGATCCTCGATCTGCTGATCGACCTCCAGAAGGAGTTCGGCCTCGCGATGATGTTCATCAGTCACGACCTCTCGGTCGTGCGCGAGATCTGCCACCGTGTGATGGTGCTCTATCTTGGCCGGGTGGTGGAAACCGCATCTCGGGATGTGCTGTTCGCCAACCCGCTGCATCCCTACACGCGGGCGCTTCTGTCGGCTGTTCCGTCGCCAGACCCGGTCAAGGAGCGCGCCCGCCAGCGCATCAAGCTCCAGGGCGACCTGCCATCGCCGCTCGATCCCAAGGCAGGCCTTCGCTTCATCAAATCGAAGCTGACCGACCAGGCGCCCTTCTACCGGCCGTCGCTGATCGAGGTCGCTCCGAGGCATTGGGTGGCCGAACATGATCCGGCAGAGGGCCGGAACGGCCTTTACGCTGCCTGATTGTCATACTTCGCTAACACAATCGGGTGAAAACAGCCGCGGATGCTTGACGCTGTCTAGCTATCCGTTGCATTTGCTGAATTCCTGATACGGCTCTCTCGACGCTGGAGGATACCGCGCGATGTCTCGCTCCCTGACCATGACCGCTCTTGGACTTGTGCTTGCCCTGACTGCTGCCAGTTGCGCCCAGCCGGGCACGGTTGCCGGAACTGAAACGTCGGTGACGGCGCCGATGGCCGCTCTTCCGACCCGCGTCGACAACTTCCGCCTCGTGACGGCGGATGGCTATGCCCGCGAGCTCTATCGCTACAAGGACGCCTCCGCGATCGTGCTGGTGATGCACGGCGTCGGCAGCGCCGAGATTGCCAAGGCCGCGCCGGAACTCGCGAAGATCCAGGCCGCCTACGCCTCCAAGGGCGTCGAGTTCATGATGGTGAACTCCAACCCGAAAGACACACGCGAAGCGATCCTCGCTGATGCGCAGAAGAACGCGATCACCGTTCCGATCCTGCAGGACGACCTGCAGCTCGTCGGCGGCCAGATCGGCGCGACGCGCGTCTCGGAAGCTTTCGTCGTCGATCCGAAAACGTGGAAGATCGCGTATCACGGTCCGCTTTCGGCTGACGCGATCGATGCAGTCGTCGCTGGCAAGGCGCCGGCCGTTGCCGCCGCGCCAGTGACCGGCACGCTGATCAGCTTCCCGGGCCGCTCGCCCGCAGCGAAGGCCGAGTTCGCGAAAATCTCCTACTCGTCCACCATCGCGCCGATGCTCGAAGAGAAGTGCGTCGCCTGCCACCAGCAGGGCGGCATCGCGCCGTTCGCCATGGACAGCTACGAGAAGGTCAAGGGCTTTGCCCCGATGATGCGCGAAGCTGTGCGCACCGATCGCATGCCGCCGTGGGATCCGGATCCGCACCTCGGCAAGTTCAAGGACGACAAGTCGCTCTCGGGCGACCAGATCAAGACGCTGATCAACTGGATCGAAGCCGGCGCACCGCGCGGCGACGGGCCGGACACGCTGGCCGCCGTCAAGCACGTCGCGCCGGAATGGCCGCTCGGCAAGCCCGACCTGATCGTCGACATTCCGAAATACACCGTCCCGGCGACCGGCTATGTCGACTACCAGTACCCGACGACGCCGAACCCGCTGAAGGAAGGCAAATGGCTCAAGGCCGCGACCGCGAAAGTCTCGCAGCGCCAGGCCGTGCACCACATCCTCTCGGGCATCATCCCGGAAGGCCAGACGCAGAAGGGCATGCAGGCCTGGGGCGGTTCGGTCGGCGGCTACACCGTCGGCATGGAATCGACCGTGGCCCCGAAAGGCATCGGCTCATGGGTCCCGGCAGGCGGCCAGTTCGCCTACCAGATGCACTACACGCCGTTCGGCAAGGAGGCCGTCTCGGCCGAGCAGATCGGCCTCTACTTCTACAAGGACGGTGAGAAGCCCGACCTGATCATGCGCGAAATGCCGCTTGTCGATCAGTTCATCGAAATCCCGGCCAACGATCCGGCGCACAAGGAAGTCGCCTACTTCGACTTCCCGAAGGACGCGATCCTCCACACCGCCGTCGTGCACGCCCACTATCGCGGCACGTACTCGAAACTCGAGATCCGCTATCCGAACGGCAAGCAGGAGACGATCCTCAACGTGCCGTTCTATGACTTCAACTGGCAGCGCATGTACGAGTTCGCTGAACCGGTCAAAATCCCGGCGGGTTCGAAAGTGATCGCTACCTACGTCTACGACAACTCGAAGCGGAACCCGGCGAACCCGAACCCGAACGAGAAGATCGTGTGGGGCGACCAGTCGTTCGAGGAGATGTTCTACACCTCGCTGCGCTATCGCTGGGCTGACGAGACCGTCGAGCACCAGACGAAAAACGATCAGCTTCTGAACAAGACGCGCCTCATGGGCATGATGGACGACAACATCGACGGCAAGCTGCAGAAGGCCGAACTCCGCGGTCAATTTGCCCAGCTGGCCGCAGGGCCCGGCGCGTTCGACATGGCTGACGCCAACAAGGACGGCGGCATCGATCAGCCCGAACTGGATAAGGTTCTGGCCATGATGCAGGCGATGCGCCGCCCCGCTGCTTCAGCCGCCCCTGCCGCAGCTCCGGCGCCTGCTGCTCCGGCGAAAGCCGGGCAGTAGCTCCATCGGACTTCGAAACAGAACAGCGCCCCGGCCAAAAGCCGGGGCGTTTGTGTATCCGGGTCTGATTTGCCAACGCAAACGCCGATACCGGCCAGCGGGACGGCCTGAGCCTTCCCCCCTGCCCAAAATCCTCTATAGGTGCCCGCCACCTCAAGAGGACGCAGCCACGTGACCGCGAAACCCGCCTCAGCCGACACTGATTCACCCCTGCCGGTGACGCTGGCCGACATCGAGGCGGCCGCGAAGGCCATTGAAGGCCAGATCGAGCACACCCCGCTGCGCTATTCCCGCACGCTCAGCGAGATCACGGGCGCGCAGGTCTGGATCAAGTTCGAAAACCTGCAGTTCACAGCCTCTTTCAAGGAGCGCGGCGCGCTCAACAAGCTGCTGTCGCTGTCGAATTCGGAGAAGGCGGCAGGCGTTGTCGCGATGTCGGCGGGCAACCACGCCCAGGGCGTCGCCTATCACGCCTCGCGTCTCGGTATTCCGTCGACCATCGTGATGCCCAACGGCACCCCATTCGTGAAGATCGAGCACACCCGCAATTTCGGCGCGAAGGTCATTCTGCACGGCGAGACGCTGGCGGATGCGGACCAGCACGCGCGCGAACTCGAGAAGCGCGATGGCCTTACCTTCGTCCATCCCTTCGACGACAGGCACGTGATCGCCGGACAGGGCACGGTCGGGCTCGAGGTGATGGAAGAGCTGGCGGATTTCGATGCGGTGGTGATCCCGGTCGGCGGCGGCGGTCTTTCCTCCGGCATCGCGACGGCGATCAAGGCGCGCCGTCCTGCGGTTGCGATCTATGGCGTCGAACCGGCGATGTATCCTTCGCTGTCAGCCGAGATGAAGGGCGAAGAGCCGAAAGTCGGCGGCGCCACCATCGCGGAAGGCATCGCGGTGAAGAAGGTCGGGCGCCTGACCGCGCGCATCCTTCGCCAGCTTATGGAGAAGGTGATCGTCGTGGAGGAAGACGCGCTTGAGCGCGCCGTTACGCTCTACGCCACCGTCGAGAAAACCGTCGTGGAGGGTGCTGGCGCCGCTGGCCTTGCCGCGCTGCTTGCCGAGCCGCAGCTGTTCCGCAACCGCAAGGTCGTGCTGATCCTGTCGGGCGGCAACATCGACACGCGCCTGCTCGCATCCGTGCTGACGCGGTCTCTCGTACGCGAGAAGCGAATCACGTCCGTGCGTATCATCGGCAACGACCAGCCCGGGCTCCTGGCCAAGGTGTCCACGGTCATCGGCGACAATGGCGGCAACATCATCGAGGTGTTCCACAACCGTCTGGCGCTCGACGTACCGGCCAAGGGCGCGGAATTCGACATCACCATCGAAACCCGCGACGCCCTGCACACCCAGGAAATCATCGACGCCCTTACAAAAGCCGGGTTCCCACCCCGGACCAACTAGGACAATGGTCCGCCGGTTCCGCTGACACGATCGTCAAAAGCCGCCCTCTCGCGCAGCGCCGTTTGCGATGCTAACAGGCTGGGCTCGACAGGGAGTTCCTTATGATCCGTATCGTGCTGGCCGCGCTGGCTGCATTGACGCTGGCCGCCTGCAACCCTTCGGTGAAGGTCGATCCGGCCGATCCCTGGAAGACGCTGCATCCGTGGCAACACAACTGGGCGGAAGTGAAGAAGCTCCCCAGCGGCGTCGAGTACATCATCATCCGCAAGGGCGACGGCAAGAGCGGTTTCCCAAGCGCGGTTGACCGCGTCGAGGTGAACTATGATGGCCGCTTCGCCGATTCAGGTGAGGTGTTCGACTCCTCCTACGAGCGCAAGGAAACGGCGACGTTTGCTCTCAACGGCGTGATCCCGGGCTGGACCGAAGGCCTGCAGAAAATGCAAGCGGGCGACATGGTCATGTTCTGGATTCCCTGGGAGAAAGCCTACGGCGCCGAAGGCCGTCCGGGCAGCATTCCCCCGAAGGCCGACCTCATGTTCCAGGTTGAGCTGATCAATATCATGCCGGCAAGCGTGTCGGATGCCGTCGCCTGGAAGAAGGCGACGCCCTGGCCGACCGGCTCGTCGGATGTCGTTCGCCGTCCTTCGGGCCTCGAATACTTCCCGATCCTTTCGGGCCCCTCGGATGGCCCGACGCCGACCGAAGCTGACGAAGTGGTCGTCCATTTCGAAGGCCGGCTTGAGACGGTCGACATGGAACCCGGCGAGACCGACGAGGATCGCCGGCGCCGCAGCACCGTGCTTTCGACCTTTGAAACACAGGAACCGCTCCTGTTTCCGGTCGCTGGCCTCACGCCCGGCTGGGCCGAGATGGTCAAGCTGATGCACAAGGGCGATCGCTGGATGGTCCGCATGCCTCCCTCGCTGATGTATGGCAGCGAAGGCGACGGCCGCGTGCCGCCGGACTCGACCGTGATCTACGAGGTCAGCCTCGAGAACATCGTGCCGCCGCAGGAGGCAGTGGCGCCGGAATCGATTCCGTCGAGATAGGCGCTAAAGCATCGCGCGGAAAAGTGGACACCGGTTTTCCGCAAAAGCGATGCGCAAAACAAAAAACTAGAGCGAGCGCGCGATTCTTGAATCGCGCACGAAGCTCTAGCCCGCGACTGCAACCATCCCGCGTCCGACTTCGGGCCGAATGCGCAGGCGTTCGGTCCACCGGACGATGCCGGGATGAGCGAGGGCGGCTTTGTCGGCGATGATTCTCGGGTAGGTCGCCATGTCCACGATGGAGTAGCGGCCAAGGATGAACTCCTGCCCTGCAAGCCGCGCCTCCAGCTCTTCGAGGCCGGGCGGCGTTCTTCCGAGCCATGGCGCTGCGTCTTCCGCATTGGGCAGAAAGCGGCTGGTCTTGCGGGCAAGGGCCATCAGTATGTTGCCTGCTCCCGGCAGTCGCGCATTGCCGACCACGGTCACAGGCACAGGCGCCCGGCCGGGCATGATCCGGTAGTCGAGGAACATTTCCTCGAGCGCGATGCCGACGGCCTGACTGTCGGGTCCTGAACCTGCGTGGAACTCGATCATGCGTCCCGCCATAGGGTTTTGGCCGCGAATGTCTATGGCATGGACAGGCGAACAGGCTAACCTTCGACCATGACCTCGCTTGCAGTTGTTCGAGATATCCTGACGCGTCTTGTCGCTTTCGACACGACATCGCGCGGGACGAACCTTCCCCTCATCGAATGGCTCGAGGATTTCCTGCGGCCGCTGGGAGCGCATCTTGTGCGCGTGCCGAATAGCGAGGGCGACAAGTCCAACCTGTGGGCGCGCTTCGGTCCGGACCAGCCGGGCGGCATCGTGCTGTCGGGTCATACGGATGTGGTTCCGATCGACGGCCAGCCGTGGACGACCAATCCGTGGGACCTGATCGACAAGGACGGCAAGTGGTTTGCCCGCGGCACGACCGACATGAAGGGCTTCATCGCCCTGGCGCTTGCCCACGCCGAGGCGATCTCCTGGATCGATCTCAAGGCGCCCGTCCACTTCGCGTTTTCCTACGACGAGGAAGTAGGCTGCGCCGGCGTCGAACCGATGATCGCCGAGATTGGTCGCCAGGGCGCCGCGCCTTCGGTGGTGTGGGTCGGCGAGCCGACGCTGTGGGGCGTCATGTCGGCCCACAAGGGTATTCGCGACTACGAGGTGAGGATCACCGGGAAGGCGGCGCATTCCTCCGATCCGCGCATGGGCGCCTCGGCGATCCACGAAGCGATCGAACTGCTTGGTGTGCTTCGCAGGATTGCGCGCGAGCAGGAAGACAACGCTCCGAAGGTCTCCGACTTCGATCCGTCCTGGACCACCATCACGGTTGGCGAGATCGGCGGAGGAACCGCTCCGAACATCCTGGCGCGTGAGTGCCGGTTCGTGTTCGACGTTCGGACCGTGCCGGGCAACAATCCGGATGCGATGCTCGCGCCGTTTTTCGCTGAGGTCGAGCGCGTGAACCGGAAACTTTCGGCGCTCGGATCGGAGTGTGGCGTTGTTGTCGACCTTAGGGCCGATGCGCCCCCGCTTCAGGTGGTTCGCGACAGTTCGGCTGAACTTTTCATGCGCAAGCTGACGGGCGACAATGCCCTGCGCGTGGCGGCCTATGCGACCGAAGCGGGGCAGTTTCAGAAGGCAGGCTTCCCGGCGGTGATCTGCGGGCCGGGTTCGGTAGAGCAGGCGCACCAGCCGGACGAGTTCCTGGCGATCTCCGAGATGGAGAAGGGGCTCGTCGTGTTCAGGCGCTTCCTGGAAACGCTCAGGTCGTAGAGCCGGGCGCTTCGAAATAGGGCTCGACTTGGCCCTTCATCAGCAGCGTCATCGGATTGCCCTTGCGGTCCATGGCGACGCCGGCGACGACGCGGATCCAGCCTTCGCTGACACAGTATTCCCAGACGTTGGTTTTCTCGGCGCCGTTGAAGCGGATGCCGATACCGCGCTCCAGCAGCTCCTTGTCGTAATGGGGGCTCTTGGGGTTCTGGCTGAGGCGGTCAGGAGGCGTGTCGGTCATGGAAGGCTCGTGAAACTGTGGACGGCGTCTCCTGCACCAGAGACGCGCCAAAGGCTAGAGCGCCGGATCAGAAGGGCTGGCCGCCCCAGGCGATGAAGGGGCCGTTGGTAAAGCCGTCCGAGCCCTTGCCGTAGACGAATGGCGAGCCGTCAGGCTTCAGCACCGCGCCACCAGCCCCATTGAGCACGGCATGGCCGGCGGCCGTGTCCCACTCCATGGTCGGGCCCCAGCGCGGGTAGATGTCGGCCTTGCCCGCTGCAACCCAGCAGAATTTCAGCGACGAACCGATGGCGGTCTGGCCGGTGATGGTGTGGCGGGCGAGGAATTTCTTGGTTTCCTCGTTGAGGTGCGAGGACGAGGTGATGGCGGTGAGTCCCTCCGGCGGATAGGTCCGCGTCCTGAGGGTGCGGCCGTCACCGACAGCCGACCCCGGAACGAAACCCTCGATCAGCCGGGTTTCCGAACCGCCGAAATACATCTCCTGCCGCGCCGGCGCGAAGACGCATCCCGCCATCGGCCTGCCGCCGCAGATAAGCGCAATGTTGACCGTGAAATCGCCCTTGCGCTGGATGAACTCTTTCGTGCCGTCGACCGGATCGACCAGCAGGAAGGCGTCGGCGATCTTGGCGCCGACGCCTTCGCGGGCGGCGCGCTCCTCGGCCAGGACAGGCACGCCGGGCAGGGCCTCTTCCAGACGCGTGAGAATGATTTCCTCGGCGCGCTCGTCGGCATCGGACACCGGGCTGTAGTCAGCCTTCCGCCGGGTCTCGAAATCGGAGGTGTAGACCTCCATCACGGCCACACCCGCGTCGGACGCGATTGCTGCAAAAAGGTTCGCAAGCTGGTTGCGTTCGCGGGCGCTTGGCTGTGGAAGTGTGAAGACCATTTTGGTGTTTACCATGTTGTCTCGCCAGCCATCGCGGTCACGCCCTCTCATGTCAATGTGGGTTACCGGCCAAGCACATGCCTTGCATGACCTGCCCGTCAAAGAGGACGGCGAATGACCCTGAAGCGTATCCTTGTTGTTGGAGGAGCTGGTTATATCGGCTCTCACGCGGCCAAGGCCCTGCGGCTGGCCGGGCGTGAGCCGATCGTCCTGGACGATCTCAGCTCGGGACACGAACACGCCGTGCGCTGGGGCCCCTTGGTTAAGGGCGATGTCCGCAACGCCGATACACTGCGCGCCGCGATCCGCGAATACCGGCCTGAAGCCGTCATGCAGTTCGCCGCCCGGATCGAGGTTGGCGAGGGTGAGCGCGAGCCGCTCGATTTCTACGACAACAACGTTGCCGGCACGCTGAACCTCGTACGCGTCATGCTGGAGGAGGGCGTCAGGTCGCTGGTCTTCTCTTCGACCTGCGCGATCTATGGCGACCCGGAACGCCTGCCGCTGACCGAGGACCTGCCGAAACGGCCGGTCTCCGTCTATGGCCGCACCAAGCTGATGACCGAGCAAATGCTCGAGGACATTTCCCGAGCTCACGGCCTCAACTTTGCGGCGCTGCGCTATTTCAACGCCGCTGGCGCCGATCCCGATGGTGAGATCGGCGAGGAGCACGAGCCGGAAACCCACCTGATCCCCAATGCCATCAAGGCGGCGATCGGCATGGGCGGGCCGATGAAGCTGTTCGGCAACAACTATCCAACGCCGGACGGCACCTGCATCCGCGACTTCGTCCATGTGACAGATCTTGCCGAAGCGCACATCCTGGCGGCCGACAAGCTGGCGGCTGGCGGCGGCAATCTCCAGCTCAATCTCGGAGTCGGAGACGGCCGCACGGTTCTCGAAGTTCTGAAAGCCGTTGAGCGGGCCACAGGACGCGCCGTGCCGACGACGATGGCGCCACGCCGTCCCGGCGATGCGGTTGCGCTCTATGCTGATCCCGCGAAGGTCCGCCGCGAGCTCGGCTGGACGCCCCGCCTGTCGGACATCGACACTGTCGTTTCGACGGCGTGGAACTTCCACAGGAAGACATGGAAGGTCGCCTCGAAGGCGGCCGAGTAGATCAGCCCTTCTTCAGCACGCTCTCGAGAACCTGGCGCGCCTTGGCGCCCAGCTCCGGGTGCGCCAGCGCCATCGCCGCGAAAGCTTCGAGATAGAGAAGCTTGTCGCCGCAGTCATAGTCCTGGCCGGCATACTTGAAGGCGTGGAAGTCTTGGCTGCTCATCAGGCGCTGCATCGCGTCGGTGAGCTGGATCTCGCCGCCAGCTCCTGGAGTTTGAGTGGCGAGAAGATCGAATACTTCGGGCTGAAGGATATAGCGGCCGGTGATCTTTAGGCGCGAGGGCGCTTTCTCGATCGGGGGCTTTTCGACCATGCCTTTCATCTTGATCAGCGGACCCTGATCGCCGGCGGTGACGGGATCGATGACGCCGTACTGGTTGACGCGTTCCTGCGGAACCTCATCGACCGCGATGATGTTGCCGCCGACATCATTGTAGGCCGCAATCATCTGCGCGAGGCAGGACGAGCCCTTGCCCTTCACGATCACATCAGGAAGCAGCACGGCGAAGGGTTCATTGCCGATGATGTCGCGAGCGCAGAGAACGGCATGACCGAGGCCGAGGGCTGCCTGCTGGCGCGTGAAGCTGGATGCACCCGGAGGCAGGGAAGCGGCGCGGACCTCGGCGAGGATGGTGTCCTTTTTCTTTGCTTCGAGCGTGGCTTCGAGTTCGTAGGCCTTGTCGAAATAATCCTCGATCGCCTGCTTGCCACGGCCCGTGATGAAGACGAAGTGCTCGATCCCGGCCTCTCTGGCCTCGTCGACCACGTATTGCAGGGCCGGACGGTCGAATACCGTCAGCATCTCCTTCGGCACCGCCTTGGTCGCGGGCAGGACGCGGGTCCCGAAACCAGCGACGGGGAGAACGGCCTTGCGGACAGGCTTCATGGTAAATTCCAGTGTTTATGCGCCGGGACGCTACAGGCGTACGGCCAAGTGTTTCTTCTTCCGCGTGGACTGCAAGCGGTTAGCCAGACCAACGCCTATTCCACGGTCACCGATTTGGCGAGGTTGCGCGGCTGGTCGACATCCGTGCCCTTCTCGACAGCGACATGGTAGGCGAGCAGCTGGAGCGGAATGATCGTTACAATCGGCTGGATCGCCCGCTCGCATGCCGGGATTTCGATCGTCGCCCAGGGCGCATTGCCGGCCTGCTTGATGCCTGTAGCGTCCGACACCAGCAGGACGCGGCCATGGCGTGCAGCGACTTCCTGGAGGTTGGACAGCGATTTTTCCAGCAGGTGATCGTGCGGAGCGGCCATGACCACCGGCGTGCGCTCGTCGATCAGCGCGATAGGTCCGTGCTTCAGTTCGCCAGCGGCATAGCCCTCGGCGTGGATGTAGGAGATTTCCTTGAGCTTCAGCGCGCCCTCAAGGGCGATCGGATAGTGCTGGCCACGGCCGAGATAGAGGATGTCGCGCGCCTTCGCGATCTCGATCGCCAGCTGCATGATCTGCGGCTCGACCTTCAGCGCTTCCGAGATGAGGCGGGGCAGTTCCAGCATGGCGGCGACGTTGGTTTTCTCAGCGTCGCGTGAGAGGAAGCCACGCGCGCGACCAGCAGCGATGGCGGTGGCGAGCAGCGCGCAGAGCTGGGCGGTAAAGGCTTTGGTCGAGGCAACGCCAATCTCGACGCCGGCGAGCGTCGGCAGAATGGCATCGCATTCGCGTGCGATGGACGACGTCGGCACGTTGACCACGGCCGCCGTGGTGACACCCTTCGACTTGCAGTAGCGAAGCGCGGCGAGCGTGTCGGCGGTCTCGCCCGACTGCGTCACTACAATGGCGAGCGTGTTGGGCGTAAGGACCGGATCGCGATAGCGGAATTCGGATGCGACATCGACGTCGGCAACGACTCCGGCAAGTTGTTCGAACCAGTATTTGGCGACGAAGCCGGCATAGTAGGCCGTGCCGCAGGCAACGATCTGGATGCGGTCGATCTTCGTGAAGTCGATCGTCTTCTTGCCCGGGCGCGTGGGCAGGGCGACCTTGAGATCGTACGCATCGACATAGGCGGAAATCGTGCGGCCAGCGAAATCAGGCTGCTCGTAGATTTCCTTCTGCATGTAGTGGCGGTGATTGCCCTTTTCGGCGGCGGCGCCAGCGGCAGGAACATGCGTCTCGGCGCGTTGAACCTTTTTCCCGGATGCCTCGAAGATTTCGTAGCTCGTGCGCGACAGAACGCACCAGTCGCCCTCTTCCAGATAGATCACGCGCTGGGTGAAGGGGCCGACAGCCAGCGCGTCCGAGCCGAGGAACATTTCCTTCTCGCCAATGCCGATCACCAGCGGCGAGCCGCGCCGCCCGCCCATGATCAGATTGTCCTCGCCCTCGACGAGTGCAGCTATGGCGAAGGCGCCGCGCAGCTGATCGAGCGTGCGCTTCATGGCGTCTTTCGGCGACAGACCCTGAGACAAGCCCTCGTCGATCAGGTGGGCGATGGTTTCCGAATCGGTTTCGGTCTCGAACTTGCGGCCACGCTTTTCCATCGCCTCGCGCAGTTCGCGGAAATTCTCAATGATACCGTTGTGGACAATGGCGACCCGGCCGGAGGCGTGGGGGTGGGCATTGGTCTCGTTGGGCTGGCCATGGGTCGCCCAGCGGGTGTGGCCGATGCCCACGCCAGACTTGAGGGAGACCTCGCGCACCTTCTCGTCGAGGTTGGCCAGCTTGCCCGGCGCGCGCAGGCGTTTCAGGTGACCGCCTTCCAGAAGGGCGATGCCGGCCGAATCATAGCCGCGGTATTCCAGCCGTTTCAGGGCCTCGACCAGCCGCGGGGCGGCGGGGGTATCGCTCAGAATGCCAATGATACCACACATCGATGAAACTCCCGCCCAACTACACATCCCGGAGACACTGACCGGAAACTACCGGCCTCTACATGGCAGACCGTCTAAAGGTATTGCAAATCATGGTCAGGGTCGGTCATGAACATCACGAGTGTAGCGTTTTATATGGCGTTTGGCTGGCAGGCGTGGCGGTTATCCGCCCTCGCCGGAACCGGCAGGTGAGGAAGCATGACAGCGCGGAAGATCTTCGGCACGGACGGCATCCGCGGCACCGCCAACCAGGGCAATGTCACGCCCGAAATGGCGATGCGGCTGGGCATGGCCGCCGCGTCCTATTTCCGCCGCTCCGACCCGCGCCGGCACCTGGTGGTGATCGGCAAGGACACTCGTCTCTCTGGCTACATGCTGGAGCCGGCGCTGACGGCGGGGTTCACGGCCAAGGGCATGGACGTGGTGCTGTTCGGGCCCCTGCCGACGCCGGGCGTCTCTATGCTGACCCGCTCGCTGCGGGCGGACATGGGCGTGATGATCTCGGCCTCGCACAACGCCTACCAGGACAACGGCATCAAGCTGTTCGGACCGGACGGGCAGAAGCTGTCGGACGAGGCGGAGCTGGCGATCGAGGCACTGATGGCGCGCCCGCTGGACGATGACCTCGCCGCATCCGCCGATCTTGGCCGCGCGCGTCGCGTGGATGATGCGCAGGCGCGCTATATCGAGATCGTCAAGGCGACCTTTCCGAAGAAGCTGCGGCTGTCGGGTCTGCGCATCGTGATCGATTGCGCCAATGGCGCGGCCTACAAGGTTGCGCCCGAAGTCCTGTTTGAACTGGGCGCGGAAGTCTTCCCGATCGGTGTCGAACCCAACGGCTTCAACATAAACCGCGAGGTCGGTTCAACCGACACGCGCGCGCTGATCGAGAATGTGCACCGCTATCGCGCCGACATCGGAATTGCTCTCGATGGCGATGCCGACCGCGTCGTCTTGTGCGACGAGACCGGGCGGATCATCGATGGCGACCAGTTTCTCGGCCTCATCGCCCAGACCTGGAAGGCGCAGGGACGCCTCGCCAAGAACACGGTGGTCGCGACCGTGATGTCCAACCTCGGGCTGGAAAATCATCTCAAGGGCATCGGCGTGAAGCTGGAGCGCACGCAGGTGGGCGACCGCTATGTCGTCGCGCGCATGCTGGAGAAGGGGCTCAATGTCGGTGGCGAGCAATCCGGCCACATCGTGCTGTCGGACTTTTCGACCACCGGTGATGGCCTGATCGCGGCGCTGCAGGCGCTCGCCGTGATGATCGAGACAGGCAAGAAACTGTCGGAAGTGGCGCACGTGTTCGATCCGGCGCCGCAGAAGCTGATCAACCGTCCCTACAAGGGTGGCGATCCGCTCTCCCGCAAGGGCGTCCAGGATGCGATTGCCGCTGCTGAAAAGGCGCTGGGCGCACGGGGCCGGCTGCTGGTGCGCAAGTCGGGAACCGAGCCGATCCTGCGGGTGATGGCGCAGGCGGAAACCGACGATCTGGTGCGCGAAGCCGTTGATGGCGTGCTGGCGGCGCTGGACCGGGAATGAGCCGGAGGGCGAGGCGCCGCACCCTCTGGTCTTCCAATCCCAAACGCGCCATATGGGCCGCACGCACAGGAGAGAGCCATGGCTGACGGCCTGAACCTCACCCCCAACAGCATCGTCGAAGTCCCGGCCCCGCGCGGAACCGTCCGCATCGGCCAGGAACTTCCGGTGGCCTTCATCGCTGGCCCCTGCCAGCTGGAAAGCCGCGCCCACGCGCTGGAAATGTCGGCCGCTATCCGCGAGATCGCGGACAAGCTTGGCGCCCACGTCATCTACAAGACCTCGTTCGACAAGGCGAACCGGTCGAGCATCAGCACGGCTCGGGGGCTCGGCCTTGAGGCTTCGTTCGACATCTTCAACGAGATCCGCGAGACCTCGGGGTTGCCGGTTCTTACCGACGTCCATCTGCCGGACCAGTGCGCGGAGGTCGCCAAGGCCGTCGACGTGCTACAGATCCCGGCCTTCCTCTCGCGCCAGACCGATCTTCTTGTTGCGGCGGCCCAGACGGGCAAACCGATCAACGTCAAGAAAGGGCAGTTCCTCGCGCCTTGGGACATGAAGAACGTCGTGCAGAAGCTGGTCCAGTCCGGTTGCCGTGACGTGCTGGTCTGCGAGCGCGGTGTCTCATTCGGCTACAACACGCTCGTCTCTGACATGCGCGCGCTGCCGGAACTCGCCGCCACCGGTGCGCCGGTCGTGTTCGACGCGACGCATTCGGTGCAGCAACCCGGCGGGCAGGGCGCCACTTCAGGCGGCCAGCGCCAGTATGTGCCGATCCTCGCCCGCGCCGCAGCAGCTGTCGGCGTCGCCGCCGTCTTCATCGAGACGCACGAGAACCCGGACAAGGCGCCGTCCGACGGCCCCAACATGGTCCCGCTCAACCAGCTCGAAGAGCTGATGCGCCAGATTATGGCGATCGACAAACTGGCGAAGAGCTTCAACTAGACCGCCTTGCCTCCCGGCTTTCCGCAGCGCTCAATCCAATAAGCCGCCTCTCGGCTCTATCCGGACTTGTCAGTGTCGTTCTGGCGCGTGATGGTTCCGGCCAAGGGACATCCGGCCCGTGGGCCGGACCAGAGCCGAACCTTCCGGGAGGACTAATCCATGCTTCGCCGCACCTGTTCAGCCGCCGCCTTGGCGGCCGGTTTCCTGTCTGCCTGCGTCTACGCGCCAGAGGCGCAGACGCCCGCTCCCACGCAAATGTCGCAGGCGGAGATGAAGGCCCACATGGACGCCATGATGGCGTCCCACGCCGAGGCGAAGCCCGCCGCCCCTCGCAATCTCTCCGCCGCTGTTACGCCTGAGGCCGCCGGCTTCGACGGCGCCCGCCTGAAGATGTTCGACGACTACATGGCCAACGCTGTCGCCAGCGGCCGCGTCGCCGGCATGACGACACTGCTCGCCCGGCACGGCCAGATCGTCAGCTTCAAGACCTACGGCAAGGCCAGCCTCGAGACCGGCGCGCCAATCAAGGAAGACACCATCTTCCGCATCTACTCGATGACCAAGCCGGTTACTGGCGTCGCCATGATGGTCCTGTTCGAGGAAGGCAAATGGCGCCTCGATGATCCGGTCACGCGCTACGTGCCGGAGTTCAAGAACCTGCGCGTCGTGAAGTCCATCAAGAAGGACGGAACGATGGAGCTCGAGGGCATGGTCCGCCCGCCGACCATGCGCGAGATCATGAGCCACACCGCCGGGTTCGGCTATGGCCTCGCCGAGGAGCATCCCGTCGACAAGATGTACCGCCAGAAGTCGGTGCTCGGCGCCTCCAGCCTCAAGGAGATGATCGACCGCACCGCCACCGTCCCGCTGATGTTCCAGCCGGGCACGAACTGGTCCTATTCGTCCTCCGTCGACATCCAGGGCTACATCGTCGAGAAGCTCACCGGCAAGACGCTCGGCCAGTTCATGCAGCAGCGCATCTTCGCGCCGCTGAAAATGAACGACACAGCCTTCTCCACTGGCGCCGACAAGGCCAGCCGCCTTGCGGCCGTCTATGTGTTCGACCGCGACCAGAACAAGATCGTCGAGGCGAAAAACCTCTTCGGTTCGCCCATGCCCGATTACACCAAGCCGCCCGCGATGGAATCCGGCGGCGGCGGTCTCGTTTCCACCACGATGGATTACGCCCGCTTCAGCCAGATGGTGCTCAATGGCGGCGAACTTGACGGCGTGCGCATTCTCTCGCCCGCTTCGGTCGAGCTGATGGGCACGAACGTCATTCCGAAGAGCGTGCTGGTGAACTCCAACGGCACCAGCGTTGCGCGCTTCAACGAGGCGGTCGGCTTCGGCCTCGACTTCCAGGTCGTCAACGACGCCCGCGCCGCTGGCTCCCTGCAGGGTGACGGCTCGCTCAGTTGGGGCGGCGCTGCCGGCACCTGGTTCTGGGTCGATCCGTCCAACGATATCATCGCGGTTGGCATGATCCAGCGCATGGGCGGGACGGGCGGAGATGATCTCGGCACGATGGCCCGCACGCTCACCTACCAGGCGCTGACGCACCCGGAGAAGTAGAGCGCCTGACGACACACACTGCGGTGAACGGCCGGCGTTCCTCGAACTCCGGCCGTTTCGCGTTGGAAGGCGGCGCCCTTTACACCCGCCCTAAGCAGGGCAATTCTCGCGTGGGGTCTGATGCTTCGGCGCGGGAGACGCGGATGAAGGCTTGGGGCCTTATCATTGCAATTGTTCTGACCTGTACCGCGTGCGTGACATCGTCCGCCGGGTGGCCTGCCGACTGGCCGGGTGGCGCCTATGACGCGAGGCCGCTGCCCGACAGGGTCGATTCCGATCGCGCCGACTCAGGCGCGCTCGTGATTGCTGGAAGTTTCGAACAGGGCAGGCAGCCGGACGGCAACACCGTGGTGCTTGAGGGGCAGGGCGGCCTGATCGTGTTCGACACAGGCCGCCATGCCGCCCACACGCAGAAGATCGTCGACTATGCGAGATCGAGGAACGCGCCTGTGGTTGCGATCTTCAACTCGCACTGGCATCTCGACCATGTCAGCGGCAATCCGATGCTGCGCGATCTGTGGCCGAAGGCCGAAGTCTATTCGAGCGATGCCGCCCTCACAGAGGCGCTCGGCTCTTTCCTCGCGCGTGGCGCCGAAAGCAATCGGCAGGCGATCGAGAGCGGCAAGCTCGATCCGGGCCAGCTTGAGGACGCAAAGTCCGACCTTGCCGCATTCGAGGCGCGTGACCGGCTGCACCCGACTAAGCCACTCGAGACAAGAACCGTGCTGACTATCGCAGGACAGCGGATCGAGGCGTACGTCGCGCGCGGCGCATCCGCGGGCGACATCTGGATCTACGATCCGGCCGCCAAACTCGTGATGACCGGCGACCTCATCACACTGCCGGCGCCCTTTCTCGACACAGCCTGCCCCTCCGCCTGGAGCGCGGCGCTGGAAGAAATTCTCTCCCAACCCTTCGAGCGCGCCGTTCCCGGCCACGGCCGCGAGATGAACCGTGCTGACGTCATGCTTTACCGCGATGCGTTCAATGCTCTGATCGCCTGCGCAAAAGGATCAGCGAACCCCGCCGCGTGCGCCGACGCATGGACCACATCAGTGGCGTCCCTGCAGACTGGCGCCGAGACGGACGGCCGCGCCGCGCGAGGTTATTCCCGCTACTATGTCGAGAGCGTGTTGCGCAAGAATGGCGTCCGCTCCGACTGCCCGGCCTGACCCATCCCGATTCCGGAGATCAAACGCATTGCGCCGCCGGAGGTCAGGCTCCGGCGGCGCGGGGTCAGATGTCCTTTTGGAGTCGACTAGAAGGACTTCCGGATCGTCGCGAAGATCTGGCGGGGCGAGCCCACCATCAGGGTCTGGTTGTCGGCCGCGGTGTTGAAGCCATTGGTGCCGATGGTGGAAACGAACTCCTCGTCCATCAGATTGGTGACGTTCACCTGCAGCTCCAGGCCGTCGAGCATGTCGTTGCCGCCGAAGCGATAGCCGGCTGTGAGGTCGGCGACGGTGTAGCCGTCGACCTTGGCGTTGTTGAGGTACGAGAAGTAGCGATCGCCTGTGTAGGCGAGCGACAGCTTGCCGAACAGTGAGCCGTTGTCATACGAGACGTCCGCCTTGAACAGGTTCTTCGGCGCGTTGACCACCGTCTTGCCGCCCGTCGGTTGCACGACCACGCCGAGCGAGTTCTTCACATCGTCCTCATAGGTCGAGTCGTTGTACGAGTACGATCCGAACACCGACCATTCGTCGGTGAAGTCGTATGTTCCCGCGAGTTCGAGCCCCTTGGTTTCGACGCCACCGACGTTCTGGATGATCGAGACGTTGCCGATGATGCCGGCGCCCTGAGCGATGCCCAGCAGCCGGTCCTCAAACTTCACGAAGTAGGCGGCTGCCACGCCTTCGAATGGGCCGGAGCGATAGCGCCATCCTGCTTCCAGCGTCCTGGAGCTTTCGGGATTGGTGCTGCTCTTGATGAGATCGAAGGCGGTCTGCGTCTGGTTGTTCGCAGGCGCGAGCGTGTAGGCGCGCATGTTCTCGGTGTAGCCGGCGAACAGCTCGCTGTTGTCGGCAAGTTCGTAGGTGAGGCCGATCTGTGGAAGGAAATTGTCTTCCGACGTGATCGTGCCGTCGAGGTCGCGATCCGAGCCCGCAACCGGGACGACGAAGTTGCTCACGTTCGTGTCGACGGTCATGTCGACCGACAATGACTTGAAGCCGCCGAACACGGTGAGCGCGTCGGTGATGTCCCATGTATCCTGCAGGTAGAACATCGTGGTCTCGAAATCATAGGCGAAGGACCATTGCGTCGCGAATGGATTGCGCATGAATTCCAGCGTCGGGCGCGGCGCCGTGCGGGTGTTGGCGTAGAACCGGCGATCCTGGTTGAAATCGTTGTATTCGTACCAGAAGCCGCCTTCGAGCGTGTGGTCGCCCAAGGTCCACTTGGCCGAGCCGAGCACGCCCGAACGGTTCATGTCGTATTCCGTGGTGCGGACCGAGATCGGGGAGACGGTTGGGCCACCCTGGCCGAAGGAGAACGGGTTGACATAGGGCGTGAACCAGATGCCCTGGCCTTCATCCTCGTGCATGTAGGCCGTCGCCGAGACATGGAAGTCGTCGGTGAAGTCGATGTCGTAGGTAAGCCGCGCGAGGGTATCGTCGCGCAAGCCCGATGCGTCGTAATAGGCGTCATCCACTGACACGATCGGCGCCGGATAGACCGTGCCCGCGCCGGCGTTGGTCACAGGCGCGCCTGTGTCGCCGCGATTGTTGCCGATGTCGGCGACGCGCTGGGCCAGCGTCCAGTCCGGAGCGAAATTGTCCCAGCCATAGCCGAGGCGGTCGATCATCTCGAGCGAGAGATCCTGATAGTCTGACTCGCGGCGCTTGGACGAGTTGTAGAAGCCCGAGAGAACGCCTGGTCCGAGCGGCTGCTCGAAGCGAACGTTGACCTGTTCGTTCTTCTGTTCGCCGCCCTGCTTCCACTTGTCCTGCGTGGAGTTGACGTAGGAGATCGAGGCCTTGCCGCCAAGGCCGGCAATCTCGCCGGTCTCGAGACGGGCATAGCCGCGGAACATGCTCTCGCTGCCGCCGGTCAGCGCGACTTCGGCGCCGAAAGCGTCGGAAGGCGCGCGGCTGGTAAAGGTGAGAGCGCCGCCGAGGTTGGAGGACGACGCCGTCGACAGGGCAGCCGATCCCTGCGCCAGCTCCACGCGGCTGAGATTTTCCGAGATGATCGCGCGGCTGATGTGCAGGCCGTTATAGTTGCCATAGCTCATGTCGCCGAGCGGCACGCCGTCGAGCGTGTAGCCGAGCTGGTCCTTCTGGAAGCCGCGGATGTTGATGTTGACCGCCCACTCGTAGGAGCCGAAGGGATCGGCTGCGGTGTAGTTCACGCCGGGCAGGCTCTCGATCAGCTTGATCGGGCTTGATCCCGCCGCTTCCAGTTTGAGATCGTCTTCCGTGAGCGTCTGGACCTGACGGGTTTCACCTTGCCCGATGATCACCACTACGTCGCTGGCGGTGTTCTCTTCCTCAGGCACACCCGACTGGCCCCAGGCGGTTCCGGCGCACAGCGAGGCAATCGCTGCCCCCATCAAAAGCTTGATTTTCACGAGACACCCCTTCATCCATTGGCGTCGTCCGTCGAGACGCGCTGGTGGGGGTTAGAGCGGTTGTGTGACCGTGCGTTCTCAGTTGCGTGAAACCGGGATCGCAGTTGCGTAACCGGTTGATGACGCAAAAGAACCGGGCGCCCCTCCCCGTTTTGGGCAAAAAGCAGCAGCCGAATTCACTTGTTGGAAACCCGCCGGACCCCTACCTTGTCCTCGGCGGTAAGCTGCAGCGTTCGAACGGCAACACATTCCGTCGACCGTACATTTCTGTTCGGGAGCTGGCTCTGGCGGGGACCGTGGTCCCCATCACCTGGCGCCCACCTAGCTTGCTGGGTCGAACGGGAATGAAAAGCTCGTACGGCGCACGTGGCCCCGCCAACCTTTCCCTCTCCACCCGCCCCGTGGAGCGAACCGGAGCGCGCGTGTCCACTCCGAATCCGCTCGAGCAACCGGAATTCGGCTCGCCTGGTCACTGGGCGTCAATGGTCGACTTCCTGAAGGAATATCGCGGCTGGACTTTTGAGCTGAAGACCTACCGGCCTTGGCGCGAGGGCTGGGAGCACGATCACTGCATCTCCTGCGGCCAGGCGATCGCCGAGCCCGGCCATCGCGATGACGCGATCTCCCGCGCGTATGCTGTCAGCGACCAGCATCCACGCGGCGCCGAATACGAATGGCTCTGCCCCGTCTGCGCACATGCACTCGCTCCGCTGCTTGACCTGAACCTTCTGGAAACGCCCGCGACATGAACGCATCCGAAGAGATCGCAGAGCAGAAAGCCATCCTGCGCGGGCACATGCGTGAGATCCGCTCGGAAGCGGCCGCGCGCGATCCGGATGCGGCCGAGCGGTTGGCGGCGCGGTTCCCTGCAAAACTGTTCGACCGCTATGGGCCCGTCGTCTCCGGTTATCTTGCGATAGGCGACGAACTTGATCCTGCTCCCTTGCTGGCGCGCCTTGCCGGACTTGGCGCGCGCATCGTCCTGCCGCGGGTCGAGGAGGGCGGCGAGATGACGTTCCGCGACGCCTCGCGGGCGACGCTGGAGAAGGGTCCGTTCGGCCTCACCCAGCCGTCTGCAGTATCCGAGATCGTACGGCCCAACCTCGTGCTGACGCCCTTGCTGGCGTTCGATGCGCGTGGACGCCGCCTTGGCTACGGTAAGGCCCATTATGATCGCGCCATCGCGCACCTGCGGTCCACCGGGCGCGTGTTCTATCTCGGGCTCGCCTACGCCCAGCAGCAGGTCGATGCGGTTCCAGTGGAGCGCCATGACCTTCTGCTCGACTGGGTCGAGACGCCGCTCAACTCCATACCGCTTTTCCTGGGTCAGGCTGTCGGGCGCTGATCCCTTGTAATGGTTCCATGATCCTCCTGCCCGGTAACCCCGTAGTAGGAGTTGGCGCTTGACCCTGCCATGCGGCGCGCGCCAGCATGGCGTTATCGGGTGATGTGGGCCGGGGCTCCTTTGGAGGCATGACATGTCCGACGATTCCTCGTCCAGGAACGCGCCTCCATCCAGATCCATGACCACGAAAGTGGTTCGGGCCAGCCTGCTGGCCTCGCTCGCGATCGCGACGCTGGCCACGGCCGCCTGCGCTGGCGGAGGCGGAGGTGGCGGATCGCCGCCGCCGCCCATCCTGCCGCCCCCACCGCCTCCTCCTCCACCGCCTCCACCCCCGCCGACGCTGCCGCCGTCCTCCTTCGAGACGCCAGAGTATCTCGGTTCCGGCTTCACCAGCGGCAACCGGCCGGGCCTCAACCAGATCCACGCCTCCAGCGCGTATGCAGCGGGCGGCACTGGCGCCGGCATCGTGGTCGCGGTGATCGACACCAATGTCGACACGACGATCAGCGAACTGACGGGGCAGATTGCGGGCTCGTTCGACGTTTGCGCGACCGGCGGTCCAGGGTGCACTATTGCGCGCGCTTCGACCGACATCGACACGGATGGTCACGGCACAATGGTTGCCAGCGTCATCGTGGCCAACAAGAATGGCGTCGGCATTCACGGCGTCGCTTACGAGGCCAAGGTGCTGGCTATCCGTGCCGACAGACCCGGCACATGCCAGATGACCGGCATGGATGAAGGCTGCAAGTTCAACGACTCGAGCCTCATCACCGCGATCAACTACGCCGTCGCCAATGGCGCCAAGATCATCAACATGTCGCTTGGCGGCGACGGCAGCATTTCCAACGCGCTGCGCAATGCCATCATCAACGCGACCAACCAGGGCGTGCTGTTCACGATCGCTGCCGGCAATGAAGGCGCGGCGCCGACCGGAACCGACCCCGCCAAGGGCACTGTGCCCAGCGAGCCTGCCATCGTCGCAGGTGATGTTGCGGTGAACGGCATGGTCGTCGCGGTCGGCTCGGTTGGCCCGAACGGGACGATGCCGACTTACTCCAACCGTGCGGGTCCGACGGCGAGCTTCTATCTGCTGGCGCCGGGCGGTGCGGGCGTGCAGGGGCAGAATCTCGTTGTGGCGGGCGTCGATGACGACGTGCGCCTGCCGGGCAATGCCGGCAACGACGCCAACAGCGACGGCAATTACTGGAGCGGCTCCGGAACATCGTTTGCCGCACCGCACGTTGCCGGCGCGCTGGCGCTGATGCTGGACGCCTTCCCGAACCTGACGCCGCGCGCGGCGCTCGATATCCTGCTGACCACGGCCGACGACTATGTGACGTCGACACCGGATGCAGTGCTCGGCATCAATGCTGGCGCAGGTGTTGATGCCGTTGGCGGCCGCGGCCTTATCAACCTGCAGCGCGCTTTTGCGCCGATCGGCACAAGCAGCTTCAGCTTCAATGGCGAACAGGTTCTTGTACTCGAAGCGCTGGCGCCGGCGCGCGGCGCGCTTGGCGACTGGGTCGAGAACTCTGGCGCTTTCGAGGGCGCGGTGTTCCAGGATTCTTACAAGCGTGGCTTCCGTCTCGAGAATGTCCGCACGTCTGCGCCACGCGCGCCGTTCTCCGATTTCACGTTGCGCGCCGATTATGCGCGCGGACAGGCGCGGGCGCTGTCGGTCGGACCTGCGCAGATCTCGTGGTTCAACGCACCGCGTCCGGCCTACGACCCGCGCACGCCATGGGCCGAGGCGCCCGACGCCACCTTCACGCTGAGCTATGCCTTTGCGGGCGGCGAGATCGCGATGGGACGCGGTGGTGGTCCGGAGCGGCTGACACCAGGCCTGACGCTGGTCGACGATCCATCAGGACCGGCAACGCTCGGATCGGGTGATTCCTGGACAAGCTTCAGCCATGCCTTCGGCCCGGTGACGCTGGATGTCAGGACATCCGAAGGCGCGGGACGTAGCGCGGCCAGCTTCGGCGTCGGCAGGCAAGGCGTGACCAATGGCGAGGTCTGGGGCGTACGCCTTGGCTATGCCTCGCTGACCGACGCACGGTCGACGCTCGGCGGTACGTTGCAGAGCCGATTCGGCGGCGAGGACTCGACGCGCATGACCGCGCTGAGCCTCGAAGGCCGCAGGGATCTCGGCCAGTGGACGTTCAGCGGAGCTGCGGAAGCCTCCGACGCGCGGATCGAGGATCTCAACGTCTCAGGTCTGTGGACCAGCGCGTGGTCGGTCTCGGCCCAGCACCCGTTTGCGGGCGGCTCGGTCCGCTTCTCAGCCGCTCAGCCGCGTCGCGCAGAAGGCGGCGAGCTGGCGTTCAACGCTCCGATCGAGGTAACGAAATCAGGCGCCGTTCTCTACGAACAGCGGATTGCCGGGCTTACGCCCAGCGGCCGGGAGCTTGATCTGGAGACGGCCTGGACAACGCGCCTTGGCGACATGACGACATTCGAAGCCGCGATGGCGCTGTCGCTGCAACCAAACCATGTCGCGCGTGCGGAACCCGAAACGGCTGTCTGGCTCAGTCTTCGGCACGCCTGGTAGCGGGCTGCTGCAGACGGCGAACGCGGCGCATGGTGCGGCGAACCGCGAGTCCCATGCGCTGCATCGAGCGGTTGCGCCGAACCGGGATCGGCGCGAGCCGCCGCACTTCGATCGTCCCGCGCGCCGCCATCCGGTCGGCCGCGCGCACGATGTCCGGCATCGCCAGGTCTTCCGGCGTTGCGAACAGACGCCAGAGCATCGAGCCGCGGCGGGCGCGGTGCGACAGCTGGCGGGTGATCAGCGGAGCAAACAGCAGGCCCGTGGCCAGCGGCAGGTTCTGCAGCATGAAGCTCGGCGATATCGCGAAGGACGCCAGCAGCAGAACCATGCCGAAGATCATGTGCTGCATGTAGTGCCGCACGAGGTCGTTCCAGGCAAAGCCGTTGCGGTCGCGCACCTGAGGTTTCCATCCGCCATCGACACCCATCAGCGTCGAGAGGATCGAGCCAGCATGGTTCATCATGACGATCGGAGCCATCATGGTTGTGATCACGAGGTCGGCGACAACGGCGAGCAGGAAGCGTGGTGAACGGCTCCAGCCGGGCAACTTGCCAACCGACCAGAGAACGACTGCAAGCCATTTGGGCGATGTCAGAACAATTGCTGAAATGAGGAGGAGGCGGAGGCCAGCGGTTGGGTCGGCTGAAACGCCTGCATTCACCGGCTCGAAGAATTTCGCCCAGCCAGCAATGAAGACGCCCATCACGATGAGGCTGAGCCACAGAAGACCGGACATGTAGCCCATGACGCCGGCAAGGATGTGGACCCGGCTGAGCCAGTCGAAGCCCTTGGCGAAGAGAACCTGGATCTGTTGGATGTTGCCCTGGGCCCAGCGGCGATCGCGCGCGGCGAGGTCGACCAGCGTCGGCGGGGCTTCCTCATAGCTGCCTTCGATGTCGCCGGCGATTTCCACGCGCCAGCCGGCGCGGCGGAGCAGGGCGGCTTCGATGAAATCGTGGCTGAGAATCTTGCCGCCAAGCGGCTCCTTGCCCGGCAGGTCAGGCAGGCTGGCGTGCATGGCGAAGGGGGCGATGCGGATGATCGCGTTATGGCCCCAGAAGTTTCCGGCGCCGCCGGACCACCAGGTAAGGCCAGCCCCGAACAGGCCGCCATGGACCCTGAGGGCAAGCTGCTGGGCGCGCGAGGAGAAGGTCCGGGCGCCGACGATGACGGGAAGCGTCTGGATCAGTGCGACGCGCGGATTGGCGTCGGCGCGGCGGACCAGTTCGAGCATGGCTTCGGGCGAGACCATGCTGTCGGCGTCGAGTTCGAGCATGTATTCGTAGCGCTTGCCCCAGCGCTGGACGAAATCGTTGATGTTGCCCTGCTTCTTCTGCGTGTTCTCGCGGCGGCGGCGATACCAGAAGGGCGCCTCCGGACGGCGTCGCATCAGGTCCTGGATGGCCTTTTCCTCAAGCTCGACCAACGCCGGATCGGACGTGTCGCTGAGGAAGAAAATCTCGAAGCCTTTTTCCCCATCGAGATCGCGCAGCGCATCCCACATCGCTTCAGCGGCGCCGAGAACCTTGGCGGGGGCTTCCTGATAGATCGGAATGAGGATGGCGGTGAGATGCCCGGAGGTCGGAAGCGTCTTCGACAGCGGCGGCGGCTTGGATGAACCGAGGAGGGCAATGGTGCCGGCGACGCCGGTAAGGGCTGCAGTTGAAAGCCAGCCGAAATTGCCGAAGAACAGGACAACGGCGACCCACTCGAGGAAGTTGACGCCGCCTGGCGCAAAACCGGCGAGCATCGCCTGGGTCGCCAGTACGGTCAGCGTGACCGCGCCGACCAGGACCAGAAGGAAGCGCCATCGGCCGTCGAACTCGCGCTCCGGCAGCGTACGCCGCGTCGACAGAGGCTGCATCGGCATGACCAGCCGGGCCTCAGGCGGGCATTTGGCGAAGCCGGCATCCGGGCCGGCGACCGCTTCGAGCTTCACGCGCGCATCCATGACGCGCATCCAGCTTCGAGTTGGGACTGTGGGCTCAGCGGACGGACGGCGCTGGCAGGCGCGATCCTATCGATCTTGAATGACTGCACGCGCAAGCACCCCTTGAAGAGTCACGTGAAAGACCGGCGTGCCGACCCGGCCTTCCTGCATTCCCCAGACGACTGGCCGTTCCCTTTTTGGGATTCCGACCTATCCCGGCGGGCCTTCTAGCACGGGTTAGTGGTATTTGGGCCATACCCTCAGGTGTAAAAGGGGAAAATGCCCGAGAATTAATCACTTGACTCAGGTCGGGGGTGGCGATCCGTCCCCGGTTTTCAACGGTTCTGGCGCTCAGCGCCCGAGCTTTCTGGCCCAGGGCCGGGTCAGGGATTGGGGCCGGTAATAGCAGCTGGCGAGGTCGAGGCCGGCGCGGCGGGCGGCCGATCAAGGATCAACCGCTCGATGAAGAACTCCATCATGCGGGTCTGGTCGACGCCGGTGTGGCCCTTGTCTGGCCCGACCTGCACTTCGAAACTCTTGCCTGCCGCCTGCAGCGCCCGGATCAGCTGGAGCGAGTTCTTCGGGTGCACATTGTCGTCCGAAGTGCCGTAGTAGATCAGAAGATCGCCCTTCAGCTGCGTCACGTAGGTCAGCACGGCCGACCGGTCATAGGCGTCCTTGTCAGGCTCGGGCAGGCCCAGATACCGCTCGGGATAGGCGCTGTCGTAGAGCCGATAGTCGGTCACGGGCGAGCTTGCCGACGCTGCCTGCACAACATCCGGATGGCGCATGATGACGGTCGCCGCCGATGTGCCGCCATACGAGGTGCCGTAGATGCCGACGCGTTCGCGGTCGACATAGGGACGGTTCCGCAGCGAACGGATGCCGGAGGCGAAATCATCCATCTCGGCGACGCCAAGCTGTTTGTAGACCGTGTCGAGGATCGTCCGTCCGCGCCCCGAGTTCGTGCGCGCATCCAGTCGCAGGAAGAGGAAGCCATATTCCGCCAGCGGGTTTGCGTTCGCGAAGGCTTCGCTGAGACCGGTGGATCCTGGTCCGCCATAGACGCTGACCAGCATCGGATACTTTTTCGACGGATCGAAGTTCGAAGGATACTGCAGCATCCCGTAGAGCGGCGTCTTGCCGTCGGCAGAGGTGAAGCTGAAAAGCTCTGCCTGCCGCAGGCCAATCGTGTTGAACGCCGTCAGGTCGCTGGACGCCAGCTCCGCAACCAGCTTGCCGTTGAAGTCGCGCAGGCGCGAAACCGGAGCGAAGTCATGCGCCTGCTGGACGTCGACAAAATGCTTTCCGTCCGGCGCGATATCGACCCGATGAGTGAAGCCGGGATCGGTCAGCCTCTTGTCGCTTGAGCCATCCAGCCGCACGCGGTGCAGCTGCACCTTCATGTGATTGTCGCCCGATCGCGCCGTGTACCAGACCCAGCCGGCCTTCTCGTCGACCTTGACGATATCGATCGCCTCGAATGCGCCTTTGGTCAGGCGCGCCAGCTGTTTTCCGTTGAGATTGTAGAGATAGAAATGGCGAAAGTCCGTGCGCTCCGAGGCCCAGATGAAGCGCTTGCCATCGGCCAGGAATTTCGGCGCCGTTCCCGACGCCCAACTCTGTGGGCGCGTCTCGCGTACAACCGTCCGGCATTTCCCGGTCGCGGCCGAGCAAGCGGCAAGGTCATAGACCTTCTGCAACCGGTCAGCGCGGCGCACTAGGATTTCCGATCCATCCTGCGTCCACTGCGCGGCCCACATATAATGGCCGACGACTTCGTTGGTGAAGGGCTGGCCATCGCGCACGTCCATCCTGGTCGTGACGCCGCTGGCGACGTCATGGACCATCAGGTCGGCGACCGGATTGTGCGCGCCGGGATGCGGATAGGCTTCGGTCAGGACGGTCGAGAATGTCTTCAGTTGGTCGAGCTGGAGGAAATAGTCGTCGACCTCGCTTTCGTCATAGCGCATCCACGCCAGCTTGCTTCCGTCGGGCGACCACCACACCGGCGAGGCGACTGCGAACTCCTCGAGATAGACGTAGGAGCCGACGCCATGGCGGATGCGGTTCACCGCGCCGCCATCCAGCGTAATCTGTTTCTCGCCGCCGCCGCCGGCAGGTGCGATCCACATATTGTAGTCGCGCGAGAAGGCGCGGGTCTTGCCATCTGGCGACATCACGCTTGAGTCGACGCCACGTCCGCGCGCCAGAACGAGGGCGCCGGTTGCGGCAGGCGATGGCGCGGCAGGCGTGGCGGTGACACTGTCGGCGGGCGCCTCGGCGGCGGTCTTCGTCGCGAGGTCAAACTTCCAGCGTTTGCCGTCGAGGCTGTAGACGAACGATCTCGAATCCTCCGCCCACGCGGCGGTGATGGCGCCTGATTTCACCGAAGACGTGATCTTGGGGGCGACTTGCGACCAGTTGTCGTAGCCAGGCATGGTCTTGATGCGCGACTGCGCCAGCGCGCCGGGCGTCAGGGCGATCGCCAGAGCGCCGAGCAACGCCGCAACCCTGCCCATCCTGTCTGTACGCATGCCTGTCCGTCCTGATGCGAGCCGATAACCCTGGCGGCACTCTAGGTTTCAAGACCTGCCAAGGTCGAGTGGATAGTCGGGCCTATGGCGCGAGGGTGACAACGCCTGCCGCTTGAGCAGAATCGCATGCGGCCCTATCCCAAATCCCATGGAGCCCAATCTCGCCCCCGACCAGTCCAGGCCTGACCGGCGAGGAGCATTCCTCCTGCTGTTCTTCTGCCTGCTGGCGGTCGGGGCAGGGAACACCATGCTTACCTCCGCCGTGCTGCCGCCGCTGACACGCGAGTTGAAGCTGCCGGACTGGACGGCAGGCGCGATCTTCTCGCTCTCGGCGGCGATCTGGGTGGTGACGGCGCCTTACTGGGGCAATCGCTCCAACGTGTGGGGCAGACGCAAAGTGGCCGCCATCGGCATGGCAGGCTTTGCCGTCTCCATGCTGTTCTTCGCGCTGTCGGCGGCAGCGGCGCTTCTCGGATGGATCACGGACTGGGTGCTGATCTTCGTGCTGCTGCTGACCGCACGCACGCTCTTTGGCGTCTTTGGCTCCGCAACCAACCCCGCCGCCCAGGCCTACGTTGCCGACCGCACCTCGCGCGAGGAACGGATGGACGAGATCGCAACGCTGACATCTGGCTTCACGCTTGGCCAGATGGCGGGACCGGCTGCCGCGGCAGCGCTGATCACGGCAGGCGCTCTCTTGTCCCCGACAATAGGACTTCTCGCGCCGGTCGTCGTGATCACGATCATCGCAGGCGTCATCGCCGTGCTGGTGCTGACCAAACTTCCAGAGCATCGCGCGCCGCGGTCGGATGCAGGTCTTGGACGTTCAGGCGCCAAGGGTCTGTGGCGTCATCCGGCGATCTTTTCCTACCTGCTTTATGCTGTTGGCGTCTCGCTGGTGACGGGCGTGCTGAGCCAGACCTTTCCGTACGCGATCATGGACCGCATGGGCGTGCCCGGCGCTGCCTCTGCGCAATACACCGGGCCGGCAATGACCATGGGCGCGATGGCGACCTTGATCTCGCAGCTCGTGCTGATCCCGCGCATGAAGCTGCCGATCCGCTCGCTGATGGTCTATGGCGCGATCATGCTTGCGATGTCCTCGCTGTTCATGGTGTGGGCGCAGGATTTCGCGCTGTTCGCTTTCGCCCAGATCCTGTTCGGTTTCGGTCAGGGTTTCGCGCGCCCGGGCTTCTCGGCTGGCGCATCGCTGGCGGCGACCCACGAGCAGCAGGGCGATGTCGCCGGCCTTGTGACCGCGGCCAACGGCATGGGTTTCGTGATCTCGCCCCTGTTCGGGCTGTGGATGTACGAGAACATCAATGGCGCCGCGCCCTTCATCTTCTGCGCGGGGCTTCTTGTGGTGCTGGCCATCTATGCCTGGTTCACCGCGCAATCGACGCGGCCGGAGAAGGGCGCGATGGCTGACGCTGTCGCAAAGGACAAGGCGCCGGACTAGGGACGCGGAGCCGCATTTCCTTGGACGGCTCCCGGACAGCGCAGTAGCTTTCACGAAACCGTGGGTTCGCCTGCTTCAAGCCGTGATTGCGCCTGAATGCAGAGCGAGCGTCCACACGCAAATCCAGTGGGGGATCGCGCATGACAGGTCATTTCAAGGCGACGCTGCTCGCTGCATCAGCAGTGCTTGGGCTGCCGAGCTGCGCCACGTCACCCGAACAGCAGGCGACGCAGCAGGTCATCCAGCTCCGCGAACAGAAGATCGAGCGTGAGCGCGCCGGTCCGACGATGACCGCCTACGACGATGGCGTCCACGATGACAGCAAGCAGCGCGAACTCGGCATCCGATCGCTTGAAGTCGCCGTCAACGTGCGCGGCGCCATTGCGGAAACCATTGTCACAGTAGCCTTCGAGAACGCGACAAGCGACGAACTCGAAGGCCAGTTCGTCCTCAACATGGCGCGTGGCGCTGTGGTGACCGGCTATGCGCTCGACATCAACGGCGTGATGGTCGATGGCGTGCTGGAGACAAGGTATAAGGCGGCCGAAGCCTATCAGCGGCGCGTCAACCGCCGTATCGATCCGGGCGTCGCAGAAGTCGACTACAGCGACCGGTTCGAAACGCGCATCTATCCCATCCCGGCGGAGGGTTCGCGCACCGTCCGGCTGCGCATGGTCAGCCCGTTCGATCCGGACGGAGGCTATTCGCTTCCGCTCACCGTCGCGGACAAGGTGAAGCATTTCAAGCTCACGCTCGACGGCGAGGCTCGCATTGTTTCGGTTCCTGAAGGCCTGGCAGCCGCCAAAACCGTCGAAGCCGAACAGGTTTCCCTGAAAGGCGCGCTTCGCCTTGCCGCGCCTGAACGCACGACGCCGATGCTGGTGAGCCGTCATCCTGGCGCGGAACGCTTTTTCGACATCGTCGGCGAGGCGCCTCGCGCTGCGCCGGAGAGCCGTCATCCGCTGCACATCTTCTGGGATCGCTCTGTTTCCCGCACCGACGACGCGCTCAAGGAAGAAGCCCAGCTCGCGGAAGACTTTGCGCTTGTGCGCGGCTTGCGCCGGGTCGACGTGACTCTGTTCGACAGCGGCAAGGTCGAGACGATCGATGTCGGCGCCGATCGCCTGTCGGAAACGCTGAACGATGTCCGCTATCGTGGCGGCACCAGCTTTGCGCAGCTCGCGCCTGTCGCTGTCGCGAAGGACGCGGACTGCCTGATGTTCTCTGATGGCCGCGTTTCAATCGACGACCGGACGGATTTCACGCTTCCATGCGACGTCACCTCGATCACCAGTGGTCCCGAAAGCGACGCCGCCTGGCTTGGCGATCTGGCGGAACGCACCGGCGGCGCCTTCCACACGCTGACTGAATCCAATTCCGAAGCGGTGCTGAAACAGCTTGTGCGTCCGGACGCCGCAATCCGGTCGATCACGGATGGCGCCGGCAAGCCGATCGACGCCGTGCGACTGGCTTCGGATTCCCGCAGCTTCCATCTGGTCGGTCCGTATCCGGCGGATGGCATCGTGCTCGTCAACCTGGAAGGGGAGGCGAAGCCGCGCTACTTCTCCGCATCGGACGCTCGCACGCCAACCTTCGCAGGTCCCGGCGCCCTCTGGGCGCGTCACCGTCTCGGTGTCGCCGCGACTGAGTGGAAGCCCGACGACCTCGCCGCCATGGCCCGCCGCTACAATGTCGCGACGCCTCAGGCGTCGTTCGTCGTGCTGGAAGCGCCATCGGACTATGTCGAGGCGAAGATCACGCCGCCTGCCAACTATCCCAAGGCGTTGCGCGCCGAGTACACTGAGCTGCAGCTCGAATTCCTGGCCGATGAAGCAAGCGAACGCCGAGGCCGCCTGACCGACGTGGTCGAGATGTGGGAGCAGCAGAAAGCCTGGTGGGCCCACAAGTTCGACGGCAAGGTTCCGGCCAGCAAGGACAAGCGCGCCGAGGCCGGAAGCCCGCCACCGCCGGCCGCCATGGCTGCTCCGCGGCCTGCGCCGACGCAGGCGGAAGCCGGCGCTCCTGCGGCCATTGAATTTGCCCAAAGCCTGACGATCGCTCGCGACGCCGCCGACGCCACGAACTTCGCGCCTGGCCTGTCCTATTCCAGAGGAGGCGCCGGAGGAGATGAGGAAACAGGGGAGCGCGTGGTCGTTACCGGGTCCCGGATCGTCAGCGACGACAATGCCGAAGCCGAACAGGGTCGCGCCGGCAGCATCGAGCTGGCCGACTGGAACGCCGACCGTCCCTATCTCGACCGGCTCGACAAGGCCGGCGCCGACTGGGAGCGCGCCATCGACAGGGAGATGCCCGAATCCGCATTCTCGCCTCTGTTCTGGTTCGACCTGGCCGAATGGCACTGGCGCGCCGGCCGCAAGGAGGAAGCGCGCCGCGCGGCCGAAGCCGCGCTCGACATGCCCACACGCGACAACCAGACGCTGGCGATCGTCGCTGCGCGCCTGGTGCGCTACGGCTCATTCGACCGCGGCATCTGGCTGCTCGAGCGCCTGATGGAGCGCGAAACCGACCGGCCGCAACCGATGCGCACGCTTGCGCTTGCGCTGGTCGAGCGGGCGAAGTTCACCAAGACGCAGGACGCGGCGAAAGCCGATCTCTCCCGCGCTGTCGACCTTCTCGCGAAAGCCGCTACCAGCCTCTACGACCAGTCGGCCGAAGGCATCGAAACGGTCGCGCTGATGGAAGCAAACGCGACACTGGCGAAGCTGAAAGCCATGGGCGGGTCATCGACCGCGCTCGATCCAAGGCTGATCGCTCTGCTCGACGCCGACGTGCGCGTCGTCATGGAATGGAACACGCCGCGCACCGATATCGATCTCTGGGTCACCGAGCCCAAGGGCGCGAAGGTCGGCTACTCATCTCCAATGTCGCCCTGGGGCGGCAAGCTCTCAGGTGACATCACCGATGGCTATGGACCGGAAGAGTATGTGATCCACAAGGCCAATTCCGGGAAGTACGTGGTTCGCGCCAAGACGTTCGCGTCCGATCGCGCCAATCCAAACGGGCCTTCAACTCTCACGGTTCGCCTGATCCGCAATTTCGGTCGACCGAGCCAGAGCGAGGAACTCATCGACATTGAAATGCCGGCGGAAGAGCGCGAAGAACTGGACGTCGGCGTGTTCACGATCGAATAGCGGCCAGCACACAGAAAACCGCGCCGGAATTTCCGGCGCGGCCTTCCGCTCAGTTCAATTTGTAAGGATCAGCCCGGCGTCGCAGGCGGCATGACCGGGGCCGGCTGCGGCGGGGCCGGGGCAGGCGCCGGAATGTTGCGCGCCGCATCGCGTGCGCTATCGCTGATGTCGTCGGCGGCGTCGCCAATCGCATCAGCCGTGCGCTCGATCGCCGCCTCCGAACGGCTGGGCCCGAAGCTTCCGTTGTAGAACATCCAGGCAAGTACTCCGACGGCGACGATCAATGCGCCGATCGCAAAGTACAGGAACCCGTTACCGCCGCTCTCGCGCGTTTCGACAGCCATCGCTCATCTCCATGATTGCGGGAGTCGAACGCACTCAGGTTAAGGCGGTTCCGGTGGAACTCAGATGCCGTTCGCGTCAGGCCGCGGCCGCAGCGACCACCTTGTCCAGCATGTCCGTGGTCGGGAAGCCGTCAGCGACCAACCCCTTGGCCTTCTGGAATTTTTGCAGCGCGCCGCGCGTGCCGCGCCCGATGATGCCGTCGATCGCGCCGGCGCTGAAACCCAGCTTGTTGAGCGCAGCCTGCAGCTCCTTCGCCTGGGTCTGCGTAAGCATGGTGATGTCGGTCGGCCACGGGCGCGAGAGATCGGGTCGTCCCGCCAGACGATCGGCAAGAAGACCAACGGCGAGCGCATAGCTGTCTGCGTTGTTGTATTTCTTGATCACGCCGAAATTGTCGAACAGCAGGAAGGCCGGACCATACGAACCAGCGGGCAGGAAGAGTTCCGCCAGCAGCGTGTCGGAAGTCGCGAACGCCGGCACGGTTGCCGGCGCGATGCCGGCAGCCAGCCACGCGGCCACAGTCAGCTTGCGGCCATCACCCATCGAATAGTCGAAGCCCTCGGGAATCTTCGCCTCGACCGCCCAGGGTTGTCCCTTTTTCCAGCCATAGGCCGTAAGGTAGTTCGCTGCCGACGCCAGCGCGTCGCCGGAATTCGTCCAGAGGTCTTCCTTGCCGTCCTTGTCGTAGTCACGGGCGTAGGCAAGGAAGGTCGATGGCATGAACTGCGTCTGTCCGACCGCACCGGCCCACGAACCCTTGGCGAATTGTTCGCGCGTCGCCGAGCCATTCTCGATCAGCTGCATGACCGCCATGAGCTCGGTCTCGTTGAAATCCTTGCGCCGTCCCATGGCGGCCTGGGTGGCGAGCGCCTGTGGTGCGTCGATATTGCCGAGAATCGCACCATAGCTCGACTCCATTCCCCAGATCGCGGCAACGACCTCGCGTGGCGGTGCGAAGGACGCCTCCACGTTGTCAAAAATCTCCTGGTTGCTGGTCAGGCGCGACTGGCCGATGGAGATGCGGGTCGGGGAGACCGCCGATTTGGCGTAGTCCCAGATCGGCTTCACGAACTCGGCCTGGTTGTCGAAGGAGGCGACCTGCACGCTCTGCTCGATCGGCGTCAGGCCGTCGAGCACCGACTTGATGGCTGTTGCCTTGCGGCCTGACATTTGAGCTTTGCCGGCAAACTGGTTGCGCCAGGCGTCGAACGTCGCATCGCCCGAGGAAGCAAAGCCGAACGTCCCGCCGCTGCCGGCTGAGCCGCTGCCCGAAGACGGTGGCGCCGGCGATGTCGGCTTGGGCTGTGGCCCCGGACCGTGAGCGGTCTTGGTGCTTTCGCAAGCCGCAAGGCCGAGCCCCATGACCACCCCGGCGATGGCCCAGCGCAAGGAACGAATGCCCATCAACAGCCTCCGTAGTCCGTATTCAGATATACCATGATCAGGTGCGGCAAACTGGCCGGATTTTCATGAATGACGCCCGAACGTTAAGGCCAATTTACCACTGGAACGCAGCAACCCATGGCCAGGCAGGCTTTCGGTTGACACCGGCGGCTCACCCCGTTAAGTGCCCCGGTCCCGCAATCACAGACGTCTGTTGACCCCATGAAAGTCCGTTCCTCGCTGAAATCGCTGAAGGGCCGTCACCGCGACTGCAAGGTCGTGCGTCGGAAGGGTCGCGTCTACGTGATCAACAAGACCAACCCTCGCTTCAAGGCGAAGCAGGGCTGATAGCCCTTTGGGGCCACAGTCTCCCGGTTATGTGAGCCCTCCGCCGCATCCCAGCGGTTGCTGACGCTTGCCCGTATGCGGGCCGGTCAGCATAGTAGGGAAATGCTCCGCGCCTCCCTTTCCGTTCTTGCCGCGTTTCTGGTTCTTGGCGCCTGCGACAAGTCCTTTTCGCCGGGAACGGCTGGCGACGCCGCAAGCAAGCCCACTGAACTCGCCCAGTCCGAGAAAGACGCCGACGATCCCGAAAAGGCGCTGGAAAATCTCAGCCAGGACCTGCTCGACAAGCTGAAGACGACCGCATCCGACGAAGAAGCCGCATCGCTCGAAGAGGAAGTCTGGGACGCCTGGCTCGTCTCCGGTAGCCCGACCGTCGACATCCTGATGAAGCGCGGCCTCGAATACCAGGAAGGCAAGGACCTCGACGGCGCGCGCGATGCGTTCGACCGCGCCATCGCCATCAAGCCTGACTATGCCGAGGCATGGAACCGCCGCGCCGTTCTGTTCTTCAATGACGGCAGGTATGACGAGGCGATCGCCGATCTAGAATCCGCGCTGACCTACGAGCCGCGCCATTTTGGCGCCTGGATCGGTCTCGGAATGATCTTCGAGTCGATCGACCGGCCGGAAGCGGCCCTCGTGGCCTATCGCAAGGCGCTGGCAATCCATCCCCACGCCGAGGCCGCCAAGCAGGGCGAAAGCCGGCTTGTCAGCGCTGTCGAAGGCCGGCCGATCTAAAGCATCGCGCGGAAAAGTGGGAACCGGTTTTCCGCAAAAGAGATGCGCAAGACAAGAAACTAGACCTTCGTGCGCGATTCTTGAATCGCGCACGAAGGTCTAGCCGCTCTGCTCACAGGCTGATGCACAGGGAATGTCGGCCTGCGGCGCGCATGTCGTTGGATCGTGTCGTCCCGCCGTCTAGGGTGCCCTCGCTTCAGTGGCTTCCCGGAGATTTCATCATGGACGACGGCGCAGCGGCAGCCGCCCTCACGCAGGCTGCCAAGGACAAGCTCAAGCAGACTGTCATGAAGATCGAGAAGCTTGAGGAAGAAAAGAAAGAGGTCGGCGGCCAGATCAAGGACGTCTACCAGGAAGCCAAGTCGATGGGCTATGACACCAAGGCGCTGCGCTCGGTCATCCGTCTGCGCAAGCTCGACCGCCAGGAGCGGGAAGAGCAGGAAGCCATCCTCGACACCTACCTGCTGGCGCTCGGCGAGATTTGATGCGGCTTCGGCGCGAGGCAATAGGCGTTGGGCAGTAGGCAATCGTTCGGCGCTCACCGCCGTTTGGGAAACGCCCCTATTGCCTACTGACCATTGCCCACTGCCTATTACCTGTATGCCCAAGCGCGAAGTCGACAAGCGCAAGACTGCAAAGGCCCTGCGCAAGCTGCGGCAGGCCGCCGAACGCGCGGGCGCTGAAGGCAGTCCCGATCTCACGACCTGGGAAAAGGACTTTGTCGACGGCGTCACCGGGCGGCTCGAAAAATACGGCTCGGCCTTTCGCGATCCCGGCAAGGGGAGGCTGGAGGAGGCGCTGTCCCAGCGCCAGGCGCAGGTCGCCCGCGTGATCGACAAGAAGACGCGCAAGCCCAAAACCGCGGCGCCCGATGCAGACCGCAAAACCAGCGGCAAGTCCGACAAGCCCGGCCTTCAGCGCTCCGAGTTCAAGCGCAAGAACCCGATGCGCTCTTCGTCAAAGTCATCGAAAGCCGGCTGGAAACCGCGTGTCCGGGATATCAATGACGATCCGACGCCCGCCTCGCGCAACCGGAAAGAGGCTGTCCAAACTGCAAAACGCCCCTCCCTGACAGTTATCCCCGGGGGGAAACGCAGCTGAACGTGCCTGCTTGCGCCGAGGCTGTTGGCGCGAGAACATGGCGCGTGGGGCAATTCGTGCGGGATAGACGGGACATGTGGAAGGGGCTGGCGCTCACCGGGGCGCTTCTTGGAATGCTCTGCGCGCCAGGCGAAGCAGTCGCCCAGCAGCAACAGGATCCGCTTGGCGGCAAGTTCGGCGCAGTCGAGATCGCAATGTCGCCAGGAGAGGCGGCAATGGATGTCGGCAAGATGGCTGATGCCCTGGCGAAACTGCCGCCGCAGCGTCCGGGCATCGTCGACACCTACGTGGTTTCGGCGTCGCTCTGGAATGACCCGGTCTTTGAATCCGAGGCAAAGGAAGCCGCTGCCGTGCTCGGCCGCCGGTTTGACGCCACCGAGCGCACGGTCGTGCTTTCCGCTGGCAAGGGCGCCGGCGTGTCGCGCACCTTTGCTGCGGCGACCCCCAACAATTTCCAGGCCGCGATCGGCCGTATCGGACAGATCATCGATCCCAGGGAAGACCTTGTCGTTGTCTTCGTCACCTCACATGGTGGCCAGGACGGAGCGGTCGCGATCCAGGAGAAGGGCCGCGTGGGCGGCTCGCTGCGTCCGCAACACCTGCGCGCCTCGCTCATGCAGGCGGGCATTCCCAACAAGGTGGTGATCGTCTCGGCCTGCTTCTCGGGACACTTCATCCTGCCGTTCTCGGACGACAGCACGGTCGTGCTGACGGCGGCCGCCGCCGACAAGACATCCTTCGGCTGCGAACCCAGCCGCGACTGGACCTTCTTCGGCGACGCGCTGTTCAACCACGCGCTGCGCGGCGGAGGCGACCTGATCAGCAGCTATGACGAAGCGCTCCAGCTGATCACCAAATGGGAGACGGACGTGCACACGCAGTGGCAGGCCATGCCCGCCTCTCAGCGCAATCGTCAGCCCGAACCCCAGCCCTCCAACCCGCAGCGCGAAGTCGGCCCGACCGCGCTGGGTCTGGTCACCAAAGCCGAGAGCTATGGCAATGCCGTAAGCTGCGCCGGGCACGTGTCGTTCGCCGTCGATCGCGCCAAGACAGGCCGCTCGCTGAAAGGCCTCGCCGATATCAACGCGCTGTCGGCAACGCTCGCTGCAACACAGGCCAGAGCCACGGCCGAGGGCCTGACCCGCGGGCGTTCTCAGCAGGATACGGCCAAGGCGATCGCATTGACCTCGGCCACTGTGCTGCAGGTGTTCAGCGCGCAGACAGCGGACGTGACAGCCCATGCCGCCCGGTGCGCCGCGCCGAAACTCGACTAACGCTTCGGCGGGCGTTTCGACCTGCCCGCAAGGTCCATGGTTTCGTGCGCGACATCGCGGATCACGGTGCGCAGCCAGGTCAACACCGGATCCTCGGCCCGCACATGCGACCACACGATGGTGAGGTCCAGCGCGGTTTCGGCAAAGGGCGGCTCCTTCAGCACAAGATCGAAGGTCTCGGCGAAGCGCTCCGCGAACACGCGCGACAGCGTCGTGACCATGTCGGTCACTGACACGGCCGCCAGCGCCCCCATGAAATGCGGCGTCACCAGCGCGATGCGCCGGTGGACGCCGGCGGCAGCCAGCAACGCATCGAGCTCCGATTGTGCGTCGCCAAAGATCGATATGCCGGCATGATCAACCTTGCCGTAGTCCTCGATCGTCCACTTCCGGCGCACCATGGGATGGTCCCGTCGCATCACCAGCGCGAGGCGGTCCCTTGCGTAGAGTTCGCTTCTCGCGCCCGGCGGCAGCGGTGCGGTTGAGGTCGCAAACACCAGATCGAGCGCGCCTGTCTCTACGCGGCTGACTAGATCGAGGCTGTAGGATTCCAGGCGGATCGAAACGCCCGGCGCCAGTTCTGCCAGCCGCGCCATCAGCACCGGCGCCAGCAGCGTCGCGTGCGTGTCGAGCCCCGCTATGCGCACTGTTCGCTGCACCTTCGCCGGATCGAACACCGGTTCTTCGAACACGCCCTTCACATGATCGAGCGTGACGGCGAGCCGCGCCGCCAGCGTCTGCGCGCGCGGCGTCAGCGCATAGCCCTTCGCTACGCGCACCAGCAGCGTGTCGCCCAGCACTTCGCGCAGCCGCGCCAGCGCCCGGCTCATTGCCGGCTGGCTCAGCCCGACATCCTGCGCCGCAAGGCTGACATTGCGCCGGCGCAGCAGCGCTTCCAGCGGCGGCAGCAGGTTGAGGTCGAGACCAGAAAGATGCACATCACGCATGGAAGTTATCATAACTATGCATTTCTAATATGATCAAGTGCGGATCATATTGAGCTCAACAGAACGCCGACCCCAGCGGAGCAGGACAATGAGCAAGCACATCACGGTCTTCGGATACGGCCCCACCGGCGAGGCGATCGTCGAGCGCCTGCGGGCGCGCGGACAGGCCGTGCGCGTGGTTCAGCGCAAGCGCCCCGCCTCGTTGCCTCGCGATGTCGAGTTCATGTCGTGTGATGCACTGAACGCAGCGGAGGTGTTGTCAGCCATGACCGGCGCCAGCCACGCCATCATCACCATCGGCTTCGAGTACAAGGGCAGCGTCTGGAAGAAGGCCTGGCCGAAGGCGATGGCCAATTTCATCGCTGCGGCCGAAGCAACCCGCGCCCGCGTCGTTCACATCGACAATCTCTACATGTACGGCCCGCAGGACGCGCCGCTGCGCGAAGACATGAAGCTGACCGGCTATGGCAAGAAGCCCGCTGCCCGCGCCGAGGCCACTCGTATGTGGATGAAGGCCGGCGCCGAACGCCGCATCCTGTGGACCGCTCTGCGCGCTCCCGATTTCTACGGCGCAGGCGTCGATCGCTCGCACATCGGAGAAACCGGCTTCGGTCTCATCGCCAAGGGCAAGGCCGCGATGCTGATCATGTCACCCGACATTCCGCACGAGTTCGCCTATGTGCCGGATATCGCCCGCGCCGCCATCAGCCTGATCGATGCCGGCGACGATGCCTATGGCCAGGCCTGGCATGTGCCCTGCGCGCCGACGCGCACGCCCCGCCAGATCCTGCAGCTCGGCGCCGATGCGCTCGGCCAGAAGCTGCGGGTCTCGGCCATGCCGGGCTGGCTCCTGCGCGTGATGGGCGTCTTCTCGCCCTTCCTGCGTGAATGCGTCGAGATGAGCTTCACCTGGGATCGCCGCTATTACGTCGACACATCGAAATTTGCCGCGCGCTTCTGGTCCGACGCCACGCCGTTCGAGGTGGGCGTTCGGATCGCCGCGCAGTCCTTCCGGGATAACGAGAGAGCGACCGCCAACCTCCCCAACGATGGCCGTATAACGGCCTGAGCGGCGCTCCAGAGAGGCGAGGGGGCTGGGGTTAGCGCCCCAGCTCCTTCGTCGCTTCTTCCACGCCCTTCACCGTCAGCGGGAACATGCGGTGATGGCCGATCAGCTCGCGGATCAGCTCCGTCGAGCCTGAATATTCCCAGCCCGAAGCATGCGTCGGGTTCAGCCAGATCAGGTGCGGATAGACCTCGGCGATACGCTGCAGCCAGATCGCGCCCGGCTCCTCGTTCCAGTGCTCAACCGATCCGCCCGGATAGGTGATCTCGTAGGGGCTCATCGCGGCGTCGCCCACGATGATGATCTTGTAGTCCGCCGGATAGCGATGGAGCACATCCCAGGTCGGGATCTTGTGCACGTTGCGCCGGCGATTGTCCTTCCACACGCCTTCATAGATGCAGTTGTGGAAGTAGAAGAATTCGAGGTTCTTGAATTCCGTGCGCGCGGCCGAGAACAGCTCCTCGCATGCCTTCACGTGCGGATCCATCGAGCCGCCGATGTCGAGGAACATCAGCACCTTCACCGCATTGCGCCGCTCGGGCCGCATGACGATGTCGATATAGCCCTCGCGCGCCGACTTCTTCACCGTGCCGTCGAGATCGAGTTCTTCCTCGGCGCCGTCGCGCGCCCATTTGCGCAGTCGCCGCAGCGCCACTTTCAAATTGCGCGTTCCGATCTCGACGGAGTCGTCGAGGTTCTTGAACTCGCGCTTGTCCCACACCTTCACCGCCTTCTGGTGGCGCGACTTGTCCTGGCCGATGCGCACGCCTTCGGGATTGTAGCCGTGCGCGCCATAGGGCGAGGTGCCGGCCGTGCCGATCATCTTGTTGCCGCCCTCATGGCGCTTCTTCTGCTCGGCCATGCGCTGCTTGAGGGTTTCCATGAGCTTGTCCCAGCCGCCCATGGCCTCGATCTGCTTGCGCTCTTCCTCGGTGAGGAATTTCTCCGACAGCTTCTTCAGCCACTCTTCCGGGAACTGGTGCGCATCGACACCCTCCGAGAAACTGTCGAGTCCCTTGAAGACATGCCCGAACACCTTGTCGAACCGGTCGAGATGCTTCTCGTCTTTCACCAGCGCCGCGCGCGAGAGGTAGTAGAAATCCTGCACCTCTGACCCGCCGGCCCCGCCTACGACGCCTTTGTCCATCGCTTCCAGAAGCGTCAGGAATTCCTTCAGCGTCACCGGCACCTTGGCGGCGCGCAGCTCGTGGAAGAAGTGCTGGAACATGGGCGGTCTCCGGCAGGCTGGGGCCTGCAGAAGACAGCGTAGCGCGCGTCCCGCCCGAGATCAAAGGGCAGCCGATTGGCCTTTTGGTTCGGCCGTCCCTTAGTTGTCGCTGCGGGCGGGCGGGGGCGGGGCGCCGTCGCCCAGCGTGTGCTCGATCGGCGCGGTGGACACGGTCGGGCGGGCCTCGAACGTCGCGATCTGCAGGTCGAAATAGGGAGCATCGTTCTGCCGGATCGAGATGCGCTTCGGCCATTTGACGCCGTTGCTGGTTACCTCCCCGGAGAATTCAACGACCTGCGCGATCGGAGTCGCCCCACCCTTCGGGTCGCGCACGCTGTAGGCCGCGCGGATCAGCTTGGCCGATGCGTCGAACCGCAGGTCGACGGCCGGCGCATTTGGATATTCGACATGGAGGTTGCGCGTGCCGTCCTTGCCAGGCGCCGTCTCCTGCACCTTCGCGTCGGCGTCCTTCAGCGGCGCCAGCATCATCACGCCATAAAGTGCGAACTGCTGGTTCTCGTGCTCGGCCTGCGCATCTGGTAGGGGACTCCAGGTAACGCGGTTCACCGACCAGGCCTGACCAACTTCCGCCTGGATCGTCTGCGCAGCCTTCGGGCCATCGGTCTTGAGCCAACTGGTCGAGCGGCCAAACTTGAACGGACGGACGACGGTCTGGACCCCGATCTCCGTTGTCTTGCCTTCGGCGTTGACGACAGCCGAGCCGGTCCAATCCAGCTCCTTCACCTGGCGCAGCGCGGCCTCGCCGCCAGCTGCCGCGATCGCAGCGTCCAGCACGCTTCTGCCGGCGTAGGCGTCCGGCGCGGCCTGCGCCGCAACGGGCGCCGCTGCCTCAGGCGCAGACGCACAGGCGCCCAGGGCTGCGATTGCCGCAAGCGCGATTCCGCTCTTGTAGAAACTCATGGATTTCACTCCCCGTTTGCACGCCGGCGTGCGAGTCACCGATCAGGGTGCTGGTTAGCCGATCTCGGGGGCAAATGCGAAGCCTGCTTACTTCACACAACCTTGAGCTTGATCAGAGACTCTGCTGAAGCCAGCAGGGATTCCCTTGCTGTTCTGAACTTTATGCCCAGAATCCGGCTTGCCTTGGCATTGCTGGCTTTTCGCGTGCGGCCCAGTTCGGTGACCGTCTGTTTGTAGATCGGCTGGAAGACAGCCATCACCTTGAGCAGCCAGTCCGGCACGTTGCGCTTGGGAATTTTGGCGTCATAGGCGGGATAGGCCTCGCGCAACACAGCCGCCGCCTCGCTGAACCACATGAAACCTTCGGTCGCGAGGAAGCGCTCACCCGCCGCCGCCGGAATCTCCATCGCTGCGACATGACACGCCGCCACATCGCGCACGTCGACGAATGAGAAGCCGAGGCGCGGCAGGCCCGGCGTCTTGCCGTTCAGCAGCCGGATCGGAATCTCGAGCGAGGTCGACACGTCCTTCGACAGCGCTGGCCCGAGAATGCCGGTTGGGTTGATCACCGCTAGTTCGAGTCCCTTGCCTTCACCCCCATGACTCAGGCCATTCACATAGTCCCAAGCGGCGCGTTCCGCGATCGTCTTGGATTTTGTGTAGGGCGTGTTGTCGGGACCTTCGGGATTCGACCACATCGTCTCGTCGGAGACCTCCGCGCGATTGTCGCCATGGCCATAGGCGATCGCCGCCATCGACGACGTCATCACCACCCGCTTCACGCCAGCCGCCTTCGCCGCCTTCAGCACGCGCAGCGCGCCATCGCGCGCGGGGCGGATCAGCTCGTTCTCATCCTTCGGATGCACGGCGGGGAAGGGTGAAGCGACATGCTGCACGAACTCGCAGCCCTTCGCGGCTTCGGTCCAGCCTGCATCCGACGACAGATCCGCTTCGACGATCTCGATGTCCTTGGCGCGCGGATCGTGCCCGGCCAGTACGCTGCGCACTTCATCGGCACGCTTCATCGAGCGCACCGTGCCGCGCACGCTGTATCCCTTCGCGAGCAGTTGCAGGATGAGGTGCTGGGCGACGAAGCCCGATGCGCCGGTGACGAGGATTTTTGCAGCCATGGCGATTCCCCCAGAGGATCAGCTCAGGCCGCTCCTCTGGCGCCAAAACTTGACACTGTCAAGTCGAGGCCGCCTAGCTCGTTTTCCCCTTGAGCGAAGCCAGCGTGTCCTTCGCGTCGTAGATCTTCGATGCGCCGCCCGCGAGCGTCTCGCCCTGGCCCATCACGATCACCAGCGTCTGCGAGTTTTTGCTGTCGATCTTGCTCGCGATCTCGAACCAGTCATTGCCCTTGTCGAGCGTCAGCTGCGCCGCGCGCTGAAGCGTACGATTGGAAATGACCGACGCCTTCACCGCATCCGGCGCCTTGTAGACGATGCGATAGCGGTTGGTGGAGACCATCTCCTCCTTGAAGCCAGCCGGCGGACCTGAGCCGATGCCCGGCAGCGAGATCGACGAACAGGCGGCGGTCGCCAGCATCAGGGCTGCGACGAGAATTCGTTTCATCAAATGTCTCCTGAAATCGGAGTGCAACCCGACCTTACGCTACGCACGAGCATTCGTCGCGGTTCCTCATGGCGAGTGAGGCAGGAAATCCGGCGCCGTACGTGCGTGGCTAAGCTGTTCGTACGCATAGGCAAGCCCGATCAGCGGGGCCTCCGACCACGCGGCGCCGAAGAAGGAAATCCCGACTGGCGCATCGCGCACCTCGCCCATCGGCACGGTGATGCTCGGATAGCCTGCAACTGCCGCCAGCGCCGATGATGAACCGAGGAAATGGTCGCCCGTGACAAGGTCTGTCGTCCACGCAGGCCCGCCTGTCGGAGCGACGATGGCTACGACCTTGTTGTCGGCGAGCAGCTTGTCGATGCCTTCGGGCCCCGCGAGCCGGTGCGCTTTCGCCTTCGCGTCGAGAAAGGCCTTGTCGGTGAGGGCAGGCGCTTTCGCAGCCTGCTCGAACGTCTCCTGTTCGAAGAACTCCATTTCCGCGGGCGTTGCCGCATTGAATGCGATCACGTCAGCCAGCGTCCGCGTCTTCACTTTGTCGGCAGGCGTCGAGGCAAGATAGGCATCGAGGCCTGCCTTGAACTCGGCCAGCAGTACGGTGAACTCCGCCGCGCTGATCTCGCGGCGATTGGTGAACTCCTTGATCTCCACCAGCTCGGCGCCGGCGCCCTTCATCTGCTCCAGCGCCGCCTCGAAGGCTGCATCCGTTGGCTTGTGATAACCGGCCAGGAAACGCGCTACGCCAATGCGCTTGCCTTTAAGAGCGTCTGGATCGAGCGCCTGCGTGTAGTCGCTCTTCTTCGCGTCGGCGTCCTTGGTCGCCGGATCGGATGGATCCGACCCCGCCATCACGCTCAGCAGCAGGGCAGCGTCGGCGACCGACAGGGCCATCGGCCCCGCCGTGTCCTGTGTCGCGCTGATCGGCACGATATAGGTGCGCGGGATCAGGCCCACGGTCGGCTTGATGCCGACAATGCCGTTGGCGGAGGCGGGGCACACGATCGAGCCATCCGTCTCGGTGCCAACGGCGCCAGCCGCGAGGCCCGCCGCAACCGCCGATCCCGATCCCGACGATGATCCGCACGGATTGCGGTCCAGCACGTGCGGGTTTTTCGTCTGCCCGCCGACCGCGCTCCAGCCCGATGTCGAGAAATCAGACCGGAAATTGGCCCATTCGCTGAGATTGGTCTTGCCCAGGATCACCGCGCCCGCCGCTCGCAGCCGCGCGACCAGCGGGCTGTCGCGTCCAGTCACATTATCCTGCAGCGCCAGAGATCCGGCCGTTGTCGCCATCGGATCGAGCGTCTCTATATTGTCCTTGATCAGGATCGGGATGCCGTGAAGCGGCCCTGCGGCTGGTTTTCCATCGAGCGCCTTGGCGTCCGTCATAGCATTCGGGTTCACCGCCAGAACGGCGTTCAGGGTAGGGCCTGCATCGTCCACCGCCGCAATCCGGTCGAGAAAGGTCTTTGTCACGGCCTCAGCCGTTGTCGCCTTGGCTGCAATGTCGGCGGCGAGCTGCGCGATGGTGCGGGGCTCGGTCGCGAGACTCGAGAAATCGTCCGGCGCCACCGCAGGCGCGTCGGGCTTCGCCGGCTCGCATCCCGCCAGCGCTGCGAGCGCCACTGTCATCACGAAAACTTTTCTCATCGACCCCTCCGCCGCATGCCGCGACAACACCACTCGCCATCGTTCCTGTCGAGGTTTGTGGCGATCGGACGGTGATTCGGCATGGACAAAGTTGCCGGGTCGCCCTCCGTTCGTAACGCTTCCTAACGAGGTGCTAACGGTCTGGGCGCCTTGGCGGTGATGAGTCCACCGTAACGGAAAACGCATTCAGGGCAGGGCGCGACGCAATTTTTCACGACGAAAATCGTTGGCTCGCGGACCCTGAATCCGCTTCCGGAACCGTCCGGCGTTAACCGGCAAAAGTCGTTGAGACTCAAAAAGATTCGGCAAAATTTGCCGGAAACCTGATGGAAACCATTCAGTGTGAAAGGTGCCAGCGTGGAGGTGGGCTAACAGCCCGGCCACACGCCTGCGCGTCGACCGAATGTCGACAACGAAGAACGACCAGGATGGTCCGGCCATGTCGATTTCAGCCCTTTCAGTTGCGCAGATTCGCGCACTGTCCGTCACGGCCATCCAGAGCCTCTCCTCAACGTCGATCAACTCGCTGACGACCACGCAGGTCTCGGCTTTCACCACAACTGGCATCGGGGCCTTCTCCTCGACGCAGTTCGGGTCATTCTCGACCACGCAGGTGAGATCGCTGGCGACCACGCAGATCCCCAGCATCAACTCAAGCGTCACATTCACCTCTGGTCAGCTCCTTGTGCTGTCGGCCCAGCAGCTGGGCGTGCTGGCCTCGCCGCAGGTTGCCGCGATCGACACGACCGCCATCAACGGCTTCTCGATCACCCAGATCGCCGGCTTCTCGTCCACCAATCTGTCCAGCTTCGACGCCACGCAGGCTCTCGCGCTGACCACCACGCAGGTCTCCAACCTCACGACCACCCAGGTCGGCGGCCTCAACGCCACCGACATAGGCGAACTCACCGCCACGCAGATCGGCGCGATGCGCTCGACCCAGATCGCCCGCCTCGCCACGGACTCCGTCGCGGCGCTCGATACGGCGCAGGTTGCAGCGCTCTCGATCACCAACATCCAGTCGCTCTCGACCACCCAGCTGGCGGCGCTTGCCGACACGGACATGGCCGAGTTCACCGCCACCCAGATCGCGAACCTCACAACCACGCAGATCCGCGGTTTCAACACCACGCTGATCTCCGGCCTCGGTGATCCGCAGGTCGCCGCCCTCACCACCACGCAGCTGGCTTCTGTCTCCACCACGAACATCAACGCGCTGAACGCCTCGCAGGCTGCGGCGCTGACCACCACGCAGGTCCGCTCGCTCTCGAGCACGCAGATGTTGGCGCTCACCGCCACGGATGTCGGCGAGTTCACCACCGGCCAGATCGCTGCGATGACCAACACGCAGGCCCAGGGCCTCACCTCGACCCAGCTCGGCGGCCTTGCCGACACGCAGCTGCAGGCTTTCACGACCACCCAGGTTTCCGCGCTCTCGACCACCCAGGTCCGCAACCTCACCAGCGACATCTTCGCCGCCCTGACCTCGACGCAGGTCAACGCCTTCACCGGCACGCAGATCGCTTCGCTCTCGACCACCAACCTCGCCGCACTCGACGCGACTCAGCTCAACACGTTGTCGACCACTCAGGTTCGCGGCCTCACCACGACCCAGGTCGCCTCGTTCAACGCCACGACGATCGCGGGTCTCGACGCCACGCGCATGGGCGCGCTGAGCTCGACGCAGGTCAAATCCTTCACCACGACGCAGATCGCGGCGATGGAAGCCTCTGACGTCGCCAAGCTCGCCACCACGCAGATCGCCGCCCTGGCCGTGACGCAGATCGCCGTGCTGAGCACGAGCGGCATCGCCGATCTCGCCGCCACGCAGATGCAGGCGTTCACCACCACGCAGATGCAGTCGCTCACTACGACCAACCTCAACGCGCTCAACGACACCCAGATCGCGGCGCTGACGACGGCGCAGGTTCTCGGCCTCAACACCACCCACATCGGCGCCCTGACGGCGACGAATGTCGGCGCCTTCACGACCACCCAGGTCGGGGCCCTCGCCGGCACCCAGCTGATCCGCTTCACCAGCGAGGCGTTCAACGCGCTCGACGCGACACAGGTCGGCGCCCTGTCGACCGCCCAGCTCAAATTCCTGACGACCACGCAGCTCGGCAATCTCGACGCGGCTGACGTCCTGGAATTCACGACCACCCAGATCAACGGCCTCGCCACCACGCAGGTGAGGGGCTTCAACGAGACCGCCATGGGCGCGCTCGTGACCACCCAGCTCGCCGCCATGTCGGTTGCGCAGATCCAGTCGCTGACCACCACCAACCTGATCGGCATGCTGGATACCCAGCTGCTGGCCCTCACGACGACTCAGGTCGCTGGCCTCCTGACCTCGCAGGTCGCGGCCCTGACGACAACCAACGTGTCGGCTCTGTCGGCCGGCCAGGTCGCCGCCATGACCGGAACGCAGGTCGCGAACCTGTCGACCGGCAACATCGCCGCGCTCAACGGCACGCAGGTCGCCGCTCTGACGACCACCCAGGTTCGCGCGCTCACCGCCGCCCAGGTCACCGCGATCGATGCGACCCAGGTCGCCTCGCTGACCACGACCCAGCTCACGACCCTCAACACGACGCAGATCCGCGCCCTGACCACGACGAATCTCTCGGCGCTGGACACCACGCAGACCGCATCTTTCCTGACGACGCAGATCGCCGGCCTGACGACAACGCAGGTTGCCGGCTTCACCGCCGTCGACGTCGGCGAGCTCACGACCACCCAGCTTCAGTCGCTCGTCACCACGCAGCTTGCCAGCCTGATCACCGAGGCCGTGTCGGCTCTGACGACGACGCAAGTCGCGGCGCTGCGCACCACCCAGGTGCAGGGCTTCACGACCACGCAGCTCAACGCGCTCGACAACACCGATCTCGCCGAGCTGTCGACCACCCAGATCTCGATCCTGACGACCACGCAGGTCGCCGGCCTCAACTCGACCGTCGTCGGCGGCCTTTCGGCCGGCCAGGTCACGGCGCTGACGACCGCCCAGCTCGCGGCGCTCACCACCACCAACGTGTCGGCGCTCGACGCCACGCAGGTCGCCGCCCTCACGGCCAACCAGGTCAAGGCGCTGACCAACACGCAGCTCACGGCTCTGGATGCGGCTGACGTCGCCGAGTTCGCGACCACGCAGATCGCCGCCCTGACCAACACGCAGCTGGTCGCGCTTACCTCGACCAACATGGCCAGCCTCGCGGAAACCCAGATCGCCGCGATCGTCGCCACGGGCCTGCGCACGCTGACGACCACCAACTTTGCCGCCTTCGCTGACACCCAGCTGGCCGCGATGACGACCACGCAGGTCGCCAACCTCACCACCTCGCAGCTGACGGCGCTGAACTCGACCAAGTTCGCCGCCCTGACGGTCACGCAGATCGGCGCGATGACGACCAGCCAGATCGCCTCGCTCTCGGCCGCCAACCTTTCGGCGCTCGACGCCACGCAGATCAACGGCATGGGCTCGACCCAGCTGACGGCTCTGACCACCACCCAGCTCAACGGTCTGTCGACGACCGACATTGGCGAACTCACCACCACCCAGATCGGTACGCTGACGACAGCTCAGGTTCGCGGTCTGACGACCACCAACATCGGCGCTCTGGCCGACACGCAGGTTGCGGCTCTCACCACGACCCAGCTCTCCTCGCTCGCGAACACCAGCCTGTCGGCCTTCGACGCCACGCAGGTCGGCAACATGACCACCACGCAGGTCCGCGCGCTGCTCGCGACGCAGATCGGCGGCCTCACCGCTGCTGATGTCGCCGAGTTCACGACCGACCAGATCACCGCCCTGCAGGGCACGCAGTCCGCCGCCCTGACTTCCACCAACATGGCGAGCCTCGCGGACACGCAAATCCAGGCCTTCACCACCACGACGCTGCGCGGGATCCTCGCCTCCAACATCGCGGCGATGTCCACAGCTCAGCTCCAGGCCCTGACGACCGCTCAGGTCGCCGGCCTGTCGACGACACAGGTCGCCGCGATCAACTCAACGAAGTTCGGCGCACTGGCCGATACGCAGATCGCGGCTCTCACGGCGGCCCAGGTCGGCGTCATCTCGACGACCAACCTCGTTGCGATGAACGAGACGCAGCTGCAGGCCCTGGACACGACCCAGGTCCAGTCGCTCAATACGACGCAGATCACGGCGCTGACGAGCACCAATGTCGGATCGCTGACGGAAACCCAGGTCGGCTCGCTCACCACGACCCAGATCAAGTCGCTGTCGACCGCCAACCTGTCGGCGCTCGACGCCACGCAGGCCCAGGCCCTCACCACGACCCAGGTCGCTAACCTGACGACGACCCAGGTCGGCGCGCTGACCTCGACGGACATGACGGAACTCACGGCGACGCAGATCGGCGCCCTGACCACCACCTCGCTGTCGCGTCTCACGAACGCAGCGGTCGTCGCCCTCGACGCCACGCAGTTCGCCGAATTCGCGACCGCTGAAATCCAGGCCCTGACGACGACACAGGTCGGCGCTCTCGGCGCCGGCGACGTCGGCGAGTTCACGACCACGCAGATCGCCAGCCTCACGGCGACACAGGTCCGTGCGCTCTCGACCACCTTCATGGCGGCCTTGGCGGATACGCAGGTTGCGGCTCTCACCACGGCCCAGGTCCAGGCGCTTGCCGCGACCACCGTGTCGAACCTCGACACCACGCAGGTTCAGGCGCTGACGACCACGCAGATCCGCAACATCGCAACCACGCAGATCGTCGGCCTCTCCACCACCGACATCGGCGAGTTCACGACCGACCAGGTCGCGGCTCTCACCGTCACGCAGCTCGGCAGCTTCACCTCGACGAAGTACGCTGCTCTCAACGACGCGCAGATCGCTGCGATGACGCTGACGCAGATCCAGTCGGTCTCGGCCACAAATCTTTCGGCCCTCAACCTGACGCAGATCGCGGCGCTGACGACCACGCACGTCGGCGGCCTGTCCAACACCCAGCTGGCCGGCCTGTCTGTCGCCAACCTCAAGGCGCTTGACGCAACCCAGGTCGGACAGCTCTCGACGACCCAGGTCAAGGCGCTCACCTCGACCCAGGTTGCGGGTCTCGACGCCACAGACGTCGCCGAGTTCTCCAACGCGCAACTCGATGCCCTGACCACCACGCAGGTCGCGGCGCTGACCTCCACCAACATGGCCGCGCTGGTCGACACGCAGGTCGCGGCTCTCTCCGCGACCTCGATCGCCCGCCTGACCAACACGGTCGTCCACGCGCTGACCTCGACGCAGCTGGGCACGCTCAACGCGACGCAGGTCCAGGCCTTCACGACCAGCCAGATCGCGGCGCTGGACGAGACCGATCTCGACGAGTTCACCACCACCCAGGTCGGCGCGCTCAACACCACGCAGGTCAAGGCAATCAGCTCGACGGTCATCGGCGCGATCTCGTCGGCCGCCTTCCAGGCCTTTGACACGACCCAGCTCTCGCAGCTGGCGACAACCCAGCTCGACGCCCTGACCACGACCAACCTGTCGTCGCTGACCTCGACCCAGCTGATGTCCTTCACGTCCACCCAGGTCGCCTCGTTCGACGACCCGCAGCTCGAGGCCTACCTCCTCGGCATCGTCTAAAACGCTCGAAAAGCCCCGGAAACAGGGCAAGAAATGGGGCAGGGCAGGCAAAACAGCCGCGAGGGAGGCGTTACTACGCCGCCCTCGCGGGTTTACCTTTTGTTGAGCAACGATCCCCAAATCTGACAGGACCCGGGCGTCCGGCGCGCCGGCATAGGCCAGCGCGGGCGGCGGCCCGATCTGCAGGCTGCGCTCAATGTCCCAGACCCCACCTCCGGCCAACTTTGCTTCGGCGATCCAGAAGATCACGGCCGGCGGCCTGCCGCTCGACGAACTGATCCTCTCGGCCCAGCTGATGGTGCAGGAAGGGCAGGTCGATCAGGCCCGCCAGCTCTATCAGGTCTGGAGCAGCTTCAACAAGGAACACCCGCTCGGTTTCATCGCGCACTTCAACTGCTCGACCCTGATGCAGCAGGTCGGCGACGAAGCCGCCGCTGACACCGAACTGCGCGCGGCCCTGGTGCTGAAGCCGGACTTTGCACCCGCCTGCATCAATCTCGGCTCCTCGCTCGAGCGTCGCGGCATGGTCAAGGAAGCGATCGAGCAGTGGCGCGAAGGCCTTGATCGCATGAGCGCGATCACCGGCGATTCCATCAACTACAAGACCACGCTGATGAAGCAGATCAGCCGCGTCCTGTCCGACAATCAGCATCTCGTCGCCGCCGAGGCCATGCTGACGCAATGCCTGGAGGTCAATCCCGACCAGCGCGATGTCGCCGAGCAGTATGTCGCTGCGCGTCTTGCCCAGTGCAAATGGCCGATGACACCCGAAGGCGGCAAGTTCGAGCGCCGCAAGATGGTCGCGCGCCTCCACCCGCTGTCGCTGTGCGCCTACACCGACGATCCGCTGTTCCAGCTCGCGGCCTCGGACAAGTACGTCCGCACCATGGCGCCGATCGAGGACCGCCACATGCGGTTCGACCGCCGCTCGGCGCCGATCGAGACCAGCCGCCGCCTGCGCATCGGCTATGTCAGTTCAGACCTGCGCCACCACGCCGTCGGCTATCTGATGGTCAACTTCTTCGAGGAGCACGACCACAAGGATTTCGAGGTCTTCGCCTACTACACCGGCATCAAGGCCGACGATCCGATCCAGGCCCGCATCAAGGCCAGCGTCGACCACTGGCGCGACATTCGCGGCGTCTCGGATGACGACGCGGCCCAGAAGATCGCGGAAGACGGCATCGACATCCTCGTCGACGTCAACGGCCACACGCGCGATGCCCGTATCGGTGTCTTCGCCAGACGTCCCGCGCCGATCCAGGTCAACTGGCTCGGCTATCCCGGCACGATGGGCTCGTCCTTCCACCACTACATCGTGGCCGACGACTTCACGATCCCAGATTATGCCGAAGGCTGGTATTCCGAGCGCGTGTTGCGGCTTGCCTGCTATCAGCCCAACGACCGCAAGCGCATCGTCGACGACCAGCCCGTCACGCGCACCGATTTCGACCTGCCGGACAATGCGTTTGTCTTCTGTTGCTTCAACGCCAGCCACAAGTTCACGCGCTTCTCGTTCGAGCGCTGGATCGACATCGTGCGCCAGACGCCCGACAGCGTGCTCTGGCTGCTCGACTATGGCGCGGAAACCAACAAGCGCCTGCAGGACTGGGCTGAAACAAAGGGCGTCGCCGGCTCGCGGCTGGTCTTCGCACCGAAACTGCCGAACGCTCGCCATCTTGCGCGCTATCCGCTCGCCGATCTCTTCATCGATTCGGTGCCCTACGGCGCCCACACCACCGCATCCGACGCTCTGTGGATGGGCGTTCCCGTCATCACCTGGTCAGGCCGCTGCTTCGCCAGCCGCGTCTGCGGCAGCCTTCTTCGCTCAGCCGGCATGCCGGAACTGGTCTGCACGACGCCGGAGGAATTCGTCTCGCGCGCCATCGAGCTCGCAACCACGGGCAGGGCGCAGCTCGCCGGCTACAGGAAGCGCATCCTCGCCAACCGCGATACCTCCGCGCTGTTCGACGTGGCAAAACTCTCGCGCGGCCTCGAAGGCCTCTATCGCCAGATGCGCGACGAATATCTCGCCGGCGAAATGCCCGACCCGCGTCTCTCCAATCTCGACAGCTATTTCGAGATCGGCGTGACGCAGGATCACGAGGCCCGCGAAATGGCGGCGCTGCTCGATTATGAGGGCTTCTACCGCTCGCTTCTCGCCCGCCGCCACCTGCAACAGCCGATGGATGCCGACGGCCGTCTCTGGAACGGCTCGATCGAGCCAGACGCGAAGTCTGCCCGCAAGCCTGGCCGGAAGGCTGCATAAAGCATCTCGCCGAAAAGTGTGCAGCGGTTTTCGGCAAAAGCGATACGAAAACAAGAAGACTAAAGCGAGTGCGCGATTCTTGAATCGCGCACGAAGCTTTAGCTCGGTTGCTCCGGCGGCTTGGTCGTGGTCGCCGCTGCGCCGCTCGTCATGCCGATCGCACCGGCGCCCGCCGCCACGGCCAGCGCCATCAGCGCGATCCAGTAGCCGAAGCGCTCCTGCAGCATCTGGTCCATCGCCTGGGCGCCCATGGCGCCAAGCGGGTTGTCTGCTCCGTCGCCAAACGGATTGTCGTTCGGGTTTCCGAAGGGCGAGCTGGCTTCAGGCGTTCCTCCGCCCATGGAGTCCTGCTTCTTCATCTGGTCTTTCCACCACCAGACCGTGCTGAACACCAGCACCAGCCCCAGAAGGCTGGTCACCAGCACGTTGCGCGCGGCTGTCTTGCCCTTGCCGGCAAAGCTCAGCGCAAGGCCGATCGCGATCACAGCTGCTGCCGCGATGCCGAGAAAGTTCAACCCGAGCTCGGGCACGGATGTCGCCGCACTGTCCGGCGTACCGCCAAAGCCGCTATCGGCTTCAAGTGATCCGGGAGGTGCGCCGAACGTGGAGCCGATGCCCCGACCCATCTGTTTCTCGGCGTCCGGATTCGCTGTCATCTTGCCCTGGATCAGCTCGATGCCCGACGCCGTTGCCAGATCAATCGTTCCCTGACCCGGTATGCTGCACGACACCGCCGCCCACGGCAGAAAAAACGCCAGCAGCGCCACAACCTTGGCGATGCGCACCACCATCATCGTGTTCATTGTCACTCCCCCGGCTTTTGAGCCTGCAGGCAGATTAGCCGGACACAGACCAATTGGCGAGCCGCGCCCACCGGCCTGCAACCCCGCCGGATAGCGTCAGCGCCCCAGGACCAATTCCCCAACGCAATCAAACCTCGCGCGCCAAAAGATATGCTGGGTTCGGATGTCTCAATCCCCACCGCCCTCGCTTGCCCGATACTCCGGGCCAATGAGATCGCTCACCGCCATCTTCACCCGGCTGCTCTGGCGCTTTTATCCGGTCCTCTGGATGCACTGGGCCATCGACCGCCTGTTCGACTGGGCCTTTGATACGCTCGAGGCCGAGTTCGACCGGCTGTGCCAGAGCCGGGAGGTGCTGGCCTGGTTTGGCGGCTGGCTCGCCGTCATCGGCGAGCGTCTGGACGAGCTGATCGAGATGAAGGCCTGCCAGATCGCAGGGCTTCTCCACGAGCCCTGGCCGCGTCCGCGTCATACCTGGGCCTGGTCGGTCCGGTCTCCCCACGAGGCCTGCCGCCGGCTTGAGCGTCTGGTGCTGCGCTATCAGGACATCGACCGTCTCGCCCAGCGCCGCGCCGGGCGTCTCATCCGCCAGCGCGAGGTCAATACCGTCGACCTGTCTCCCTCCGCCCACGCTTCTGTCCTCGCGCCGGCGCCACCGGCCCCGTCGGTGTTGCCGGCGCCGGTGTTGCCGGTGTGGTCGGTGGCGCCGGTGGTGTCGCATTTTTCGAAACGCGCGGCCGGACAGATCCGCGCCCCGCCTTGGTCGTCGTCATTCAATCCAAAAACCAACCTCGCCGGCCTCGCCGGCGAGATCGCATCCTCATGTCCGCAACATCCCGAAATCCCGATCACATCGTGCGACCACTGGTTGCGCGCTCCGTGAAACGGGCCTATCCCGCCCCTCAATGACCAACCGCGCCAACCTCCTTCGACTTAAGCGAGCCATCATGTGGCTTGCGCCGGCGCGTCGCACCTAGAGCGACAGGGCCGGCGGCGGAAGCGCCGGCGACCCTCGTCCCGACCAGCTCTCTCCGCGCACAGACCGAAGGACGGGCGGAGAGACAAGATGACCACCGACGCACTTCCTGCTGAGCATGAAACCCGCAACCGCGCGATCGGCGTCGGCCTTGCCGCCGGCGGCGCAGCGCTGTTCTCACTCAAGGGCGTGGTCATCAAGCTTGCCTTCGCTGAAGGCATCGGCGTCTCGCAGCTCCTGACCCTGCGCATGGCTTTTTCGCTGCCGGTCTACCTCGCGGTCGGCGTCTATGCCTTCATGCGCATCAAGAAGCAGCCCTCGCTCAGGACCTATGCCGCCGCCGCTGGCCTTGGCATCATGAGCTACTACATTTCCTCGTGGCTCAATTTCGAGGGCCTGAAATACGTCTCGGCCCAGCTCGAGCGCCTGATCCTCTACATCTACCCGACCATGGTCGCGGCCATGTCGTGGTTCTTCCTCAAGGACAAACTCACGACGCGCCATGTGATCGCGCTTCTGCTTGCCTATGCCGGCGTCGCCATCCTGTTCGGCGCCGAGATCGGCCACCAGGGCCCCAACGCGCTTCTCGGCGGCGGCCTTATCTTCGCGGGCGCTCTGATCTACGCTGTCTATGTCACAGCCTCGAAGCCGGTGATCGCACGCATGGGTTCGACGCTCTTTACCGCCTTTGCGATGTCGGCTGCCTCGATCGCATTCCTTACACAAAGTGGAATCGAGATGGCGATCCACGCCCCGCCGCCGGTCACGGCGAACGGCTACTGGCTGGCGCTCACGCTTGCCATCGTCTGCACCGTGATCCCGAGCTTCATGATCGCCGAAGCGATCGGCCGCATCGGCCCCGGCCCGATGAGCGCGGTCGGAGGCGTCGGACCTGTCGTGGCTGCCTGGGCTGCCGTCGTGATCCTGCACGAACCCTTCGGCTGGCCGCACCTTGCCGCCATGGTGCTGACCATCATCGGCGTCTGGCTGCTCGCCAAGCCGAGGATCACGCGAACGGCTGGCGCGCGAACCTGGTGATCAGCCCGCGAGGGGAGGCGGCGTGATCTCGTGACCCACCATTCCGGCAAAGGCGATCGTGGTCTTGTCCTCCAGGAAGGGCCCGATCGCCTGGACGCCGATGGGAAGCCCGGCCTTGTTGAGCCCAAGCGGAATGGCGGTCGAGGGCAGGTTGGCGACGGTCGCAATGCCGGCCCAGCCAAGCTGGCCGCCGAAATTGCCTGGCTCGCCATCCATCATCAGCGAGCGCTTGCGCCAGTCCAGCTCGTCCGAATGCGGGAAGGCCGCCGTTCCGAAGGCCGGGCACAGCACGATGTCGAAATGCCGGAAGAAGTCATGCCACTGCTTCCGGATGTTGTGCTGGTTGTCGACATGGGTCAGCCAGTCATGCGCCGAAATCGGCTGCCGCCCCGGATTGACCGCGCTTCGCGTCATGATGGTGTGGAGGATGGCCTGATAAGTGCGCCAAGACGTCTGGATGTCCGGCAGCAGGCTCGATTGCCGGGCGATGCTTGCGCCGCCCTTCGCCAGATCAGTCGCGAGTTTTTCCAGCGCGCCGAGAATGTCCGAGTCAGCCCGCGCTGCTGGATGGTGATCCATCACCATCACGCGGAAGCTTGCGAGCCGTCCATGCCGGGGCAGGGGCAGGATCACTTTGTTCGCGGGCGATTCCGCATCCGGTCCCGCCAGCACATCGAGCGCCGTCGCCAGATCCTCGGCGCATCGTGCAATCGGTCCGACCACGCCCAGCAGCTCCGGCGCAAGCACCATGCCTCCCGGCGCGTGTCCGCCCATCGGGATCAGCTGGTGGCTCGTCTTGTGTCCATAGACGCCGCAGAACATGGACGGCACGCGGATCGATCCGCCAATGTCGGATCCGACATCGATCGCGGAAAATCCCATCGCGACCGCAGCCGCGGCGCCACCCGACGATCCGCCTGGAGAGCGCGTGACGTCGTAGGGATTGTTGGTGCGCCCGTAGATCGGATTGGTCGACTGCCAGTCGCTAAGTCCCGGAGGCACGTTGGTCTTGCCGAGGATGACAGCGCCTGCCGCCTTCAGCCTGCGAACGAGCAACGCATCCTCGCGCGCATGATGCTCGAGGTGCGCCTCGAATCCCCACGTCGTCGGATGGCCGCGAAGATCCAGGCTCTCCTTCACCGTCATCGGAATACCGGTCAGGGGTTTGGCCTCGCCCTTCGCGATCGCATTGTCCGCCATGCGCGCTTCCGCACGCGCGCGTTCGAAATCATGCACCACCACGGCGTTGATCTGCGGGTCGAGCCTCTCGATCCGTGCGATGGACGCGTCGCACAGCTCCGTCGCGCTGAAGGCCTTCTTCTTCAGCCCGGCCGCCATCTCGGCGGCGGTCAAATAGTGGAGCTCCACATCGAGGCTCATGAGCCGACTGTAGCGGCCATGATTGCTTGCGCCAGCGGGCGCCGGGAAAACTCTGTGAAGCCGACGCGCACGTCATCTATCCGTCACTTGCGGGAATGTGATTGCATTCTTCGCAGGCGCCACGACGATTTTGTTTGGGGGTTTCCGCAAGGGCGGGTTAGAACACCACTCTATCGCTGATAGGCGTCATGTCCGAACGAGAGCGTGGACAACAAGAACGCCGTTCCTCGGGGTTATCAAAGGGAGAGACACCACAATGAGACTGACCAGACTCACAAGGCGATTCGCCACCATGACCGCCCTCGCGGCGTTCGGCGCCACCGCCTTCGCCCAGCAGGCGGCCGCGCCTGCCAACACGCTTCTCGGCACGAACTGCAACGCACCGCCTGTCTATCACTGCCCGGATACGGCCTGCGAAAGTCCGGTCGTCACGCAGCCCGGCAACACGGTCGAGTTGAAGACGCGCCGCACTTACTTCCTTGATTGCCCGACCGGCTACAAGCCGGGCGACAAGGTCAATCTCGTGCTCTCGCTGCACGGCGGCGGTTCCTACGCCAACTGGCAACGCAACTATGCGCCCTTCATGGACGTGAAGGACAAGTACAAGCTCGTCATCATGACGCCGGGCTCGCCGACACGAACCTGGAGCGCTGCGGATGACGAATATCTCGCCAACATTGTCGACTCGGTCGTCGGAGCTGTAGGCAAGAACAATGTCGAACGCTTCATCCTCGCTGGCCACAGCCAGGGCGGGATGACGTCGAACCGGATCATCTGCACCGACTACTTCAAGGACAAAGTCGATGTGCGTATCTCGCTCTCGGGCGGACGCGTCGGGCCGACCACCTCGGCAGGCCGTGGTTTCGGCGCAGGCGGACAACCTGTCTACCTGCAGGTCCCCGGCCAGCCCGCGCCTCCGGCGCCAGCGCGCGTAGCCCCTCCGGCTGCCGCGCCAGCGCCAGGCGCCGCGCCTCCGCCCCCGGGCGGCGCGTGCGACTATTCCTTCATCTTCACCAACGGCGAATATGAATCGGTCCCCGGCGACACATCTCCGCTTGCAACCAAGTTCGGCTGCGGTCCGCGCAAGAAGGAAGACGACGTCGTCGACCCGAAGGCTGGCTATGTGTGGGACGCAACGCGCCAGGATCCAGGCACCGATGGCTGGGGACATTATCCTCGTTCCGGCCGCTCGACTGTCTTTACCTTCCCGAACTGCAAGGACAGCCGCGTTGTCGCTGACGTGGTGCGCCTCCAGAAAGGCCACACCGAAGGTCTTGAGCCCAACGTGACGGACAAGCTGATCCAGCTCGCTGTCTCGGCCAAGGGCGGCAAGATCAGATCGGGCGCGTGGACGCCTCCGCCGCCTCCAACCCCGCCGCCATCTCCCTTCGCTGCCGGACCTCCGGCCGCTGTTCCGGGCGCGTCGCCAGCGCGTAACTAGACTGCACGGAAACTGACTGCACTGGCGGCGGGGCAACCCGCCGCCGGTTGCGTTCTTGGGGACGCGCGCCTAGGTACGCGCAGGAGACTGATCCATGCTGAAACCTGCCGCTGGCCTTGCCGCGTTCGCCTTGTTGCTTGCCGCCTGCACACCCAGTGATGCCGAGCTCGACGGCGACCTGTCGATCGCCGGCATGGATCCCGTCTTCTGGGGCGCCAAGGTCTCCCTCGAAGCCAAGACCATGGTCATCACCATCACTGGCAATCGCGATCTCACCGGCGAGCTTCCGGTGAAATCGAAAGGCGAGAAGGACGCGACGCTCTTGACCTCGAAGACGCTAGAAGGCGATTTCGTCGTGAACCTTCACCGCGAGAAGTGCTCGGACGGCCTCACCGAGAACGAATATGCCTGGGCAGCGACAGTCGCCTGGAAGGGCCAGACGCTCAAGGGCTGCGCTGGTGCAGGCGCCTTTCCTCCCGAGAGCTGAGCAGGCGCCCAAGGTTGACTCGGCAGGACCCCGGCAGGAGGGTGTCCGTCTTGGACGGACGATCATCTTTCAGGGGAACCACATGCGCCTTGCCATGCTCGGACTCGTTGCCGTTACAGCAACCATCTGCACGGGCTGCACGCCCGCGGTCGGCTCACCGGAATGGTGCAAACAGATGGAAGCGAATCCGCCCAAGGATCTCGCCAGCATCACGCCGGAAATGATGCAGGGCGCCCAGAAGTGCGCCATGGATGCGATCAACAACATGAAGGTTCCCGGCCAGTAGGCCAGGCATCAGCCCAGCTCAGGCCCTTGGGTGCGCTTCGGCGTGCACCTTCATCAGCCTTGCGGCGTCGACGCCGGTATAGATCTGCGTTGTCGACAGGCTGGCATGGCCAAGCAGCGCTTGGATCGAACGCAGGTCGCCGCCATTCGCGAGCAGGTGCGTCGCGAAGGAATGGCGCAACGCATGAGGCGTTGCTGTCTCTGGCAGGCCAAGCTGGTGGCGCAGCTTCTCCATCAGCCGCTGCACCAGCCGCGGATTGAGCGGCCCGCCCTTGATGCCGCGGAACAGCGGTTCGTCCGGTCCAGCCGGAAACGGGCAGAGTTTGACGTATTCGTTCACCGCCTCGCGCACAGCGCGGATCAGCGGAACCATGCGAACCTTGCGGCCCTTGCCATAGACGCGCAGCGCTTCAGGCGCCGGAACATCCCGGCCGGTGAGACCAAGCGCTTCCGACAGACGAAGACCAGCGCCATAGAGCAGCGACAGGATCGCGGCGTCGCGCGCCAGCGCCCATTCCGGCACGTCCTCGCCGTCACCCTCTCCGGCCATCTTGATCGTTCTGGGCGCAATCGATTCCGGCAGCGGTCGGGGCAGGCGCTGCGGCCTGCGTGGACTCTCGAACATCATCGCCTTGGCGTTGGCAGAATCCAGCCGGCGGTCGAGGAAACGGTAGAAGGCGCGCAGGCTCGAAGCGGCGCGGGCGCGAGACGAGGCCGCAAGATTGTCTTGTGTCCGTCGCCGCGCCAGCCAGGCAATGACGTCATGGCGAGACAGTTTCGCGAGGTCGGAGACGTGCGGTTCGCCGCCGAGATGTTCGACGAGAAAGCCGATGAAATTTCCGATGTCGCGTTGATAGGCCTCGATCGTCTTTTCCGACGCGCGGCGCTCGGTCTCCAGCCAAACCGTGAACTCCTGCAACGCTTCGCGGGCTGTGTGCGCCTTGCTCATGATCCCGACGATGGGGGCAGGGCGTTAAGGCCGTGTTTCGTTATGCATCCCGAGCCTTTTCAACAGCTTCCTGTCGGTTGAATGGTGAGCCAGTCCCGGCCATTCTGCGGCCCATGCCGTCCCAACCCCGAATCGTGTCGGTGCTGCTGCCGCAGCCCCTGCCAGAACCATTCGACTATGAACTGCCCGAGGGCGTCGATGCGCCCATCGGCAGCTTTGTCGTCGTTCCGCTGGGCCCGCGCGAAGTGATCGGCGTGGTGTGGGCCGAGCGCTCGACGCCCTCCAACCGCAAGCTGAAGGCGGTTGCCGAAGTCATCGAGGCTGCGCCGCTCCTGCCTGCCAACATGCGCACCTTCATCGAGCGCGCCGCGAAATATGTCTGCGCCCCGGTCGGCAACCTTCTCGCCATGTCGATGCGATCACGCGAGGCGCTCGACGAGCCGCCGGTCGAGATTCTGGTGGTTGCGTCCGGCGCAACGCCGGAGCGCATGACTCCGGCGCGCGAGAAAGTCCTTGCCGAGGCCGGCGCACCGCTGTCCGGCGCTGATCTTGCCCGCGCAGCCGGAGTTTCAGCCGGCGTCGTGAAGGGCTTGCTTGACGCCGGCGCGCTAATGCATATCGAACGTTCGCTCGATCCGCCATTCCCTCTGCCGGATCCGGTACGTCCCTCGCGCAATCTCACGGAAGAGCAGGCGGCCGCGGCCGACTATCTCCAGCGCTCGGTGCGCGAGAATGCCTATCGGGCAGCACTGCTCGATGGCGTCACCGGTTCGGGCAAGACGGAGGTCTATTTCGAGGCGATTGCAGAAGCCCTGCGCAGTGATCCGGAAGCCCAGGTGCTAGTGCTCCTTCCCGAGATCGCTCTCACGCAAGCCGTGACATCGAGATTCGAGGAGCGCTTCGGCGTTGCACCAGCCGAGTGGCATTCGGCTGCTACATCCGCCGCGCGCCGGCGAGTCTGGCGGGAAACCGCCGCCGGCCGTGCGCGGATCGTGGTCGGCGCCCGTTCGGCACTGTTCCTGCCGTTCAAAAAGTTGCGGCTGATCGTCGTCGATGAGGAGCACGACCAGTCATACAAGCAGGAAGAAGGCGTCATCTATCATGCGCGTGATCTCGCAGTGATGCGCGCCGCTATCGAGAAGTGCGCCGTCGTGCTGGCGTCGGCGACGCCGTCGCTCGAGACGCTCGCCAACGCGCAGGCCAACAAGTATGCGCACCTGCGCCTGAGCGCCCGGCCCGGCGTGGCGCGCCTGCCAGAGATCGCACTCGCAGACATGCGTGCGGAACCACCGGAAGCCAATCGTTGGATCGGGCCGCAGCTTGCCAGTGCGATCGAGGAAACGCTGAAGGCGAAGGAGCAGGCGCTGCTCTTCCTCAACCGCCGGGGCTATGCGCCGCTTGTGCTGTGCCGGGCCTGTGGCGGGAGACTTAAGGCGCCTGACACCGATTCATGGCTGGTCGAGCACCGCTACTCGGGCCGGCTGGTCTGCCACCTGACCGGCTTCACGATGGAAAAACCGCTGGCCTGTCCGCATTGCGGCGCCAAGGGTTCGCTGACCGGCGTTGGCCCCGGCGTCGAGCGGCTGGCGGAGGAGGTTCACACGCGCTTCCGTGGCGCACGCGTCGAAGTCCTGTCGTCGGATACGGTGACATCGCCCGAAGCGTTGCGGGACCTGATCGCACGCATGGAGGGTGGAGCGATCGATATCCTCATTGGCACGCAGATCGTCGCCAAGGGCCATAACTTCCCGACGCTGACGCTGGTCGGCGTGGTTGATGCCGATGCGGGCCTGCGGGGCGGCGACCTCCGCGCGGGCGAGCGGACTTTCCAGTTGCTACTGCAGGTCGCGGGCAGGGCCGGCCGAGCCGACAAGCCGGGACGCGCCATCATCCAGACCTATGCGCCAGAGAGCCCCGCCATCTCTCTTCTTGCCGCCGGAGATCGCGATGCGTTCGTTGAGCACGAGATGGATCAGCGCCGCATTGTCGGTTTTCCGCCCTTCGGCCGGCTTGGCGCCGTGATCCTCTCGGCTGGCAGCCCCGAACAGGCCAATGAAAGCGCTGCGGCGTTCGGCGCTGCGCAACCCAATGCCACGGGGGTCGAGGTCTGGGGACCGGCGCCTGCGCCGATCACAGTCCTCCGCGGCCGGCATCGCCGCCGCTTCCTCATTCGCTCCGATCGCAATGTCGATCTCTCCGCCTTCCTCGCGGCCTGGAAAGAGCGGGTGAAACTGCCGTCGAATGTGCGTGTCGCACTCGACGTCGAACCTTACAGTTTCATGTAGAAACAAAAAGCGCAGGTCGCCCGAGAGAGCGAACCTGCGCCGCTAGTTATTGGGTGGTCCGCCGCCTTCTTGGTGCGGCTTTGAGCTCCGGGGGGATTGAGCGACCACCCTGTTCGAAATCGGTTCTATGCTTTCATCCGCTTGCCATTCATCAGAGCCAACTGGATCTCGGTGAAATCGCCGGGCGAGATCTTGACGAAGGTGGCCTTGAGTTCGCGGCGGATCGGGTCGAGCTGGCCCTGCGCCATGCCTTCGGCCTTGAACGCGCCGTTCCAGTCGCCCTTGGCGATCAGCGGGTCGACCTTGGCGAGGAACTCACGGCCCCTGACCTTGATCTGGTCGCAGGCTGCCTTGATCGCTGTGTCGACAGCCTTCTCGTCGAACGTCATGCGGACTTTCGAGAAGTCGAACTGGTAGCGGCCGTCCTGCGGAGCGTAGGCCTGGCCCGCGACCTCCACATTGGTTTCGACATTCCAGGTCGCGAGAGCACTCGGCTCCATGAACTGGCCCTGCTCATAGCGCCAGCCAGAACCGAAACGTGCGAACTCGTCGCGGCCGGGGCAGTAGGCTGTGACCTTGGCGTTGGCGAAGTCGTCGAAGCGTCTCTGGGTCGCGTGATGCTTGCGGATCACCGGCTCATACTGGGCGCGGTTGTAGGCAAGATCTTCTGGCGTCGCCTTGCGTTCGACTTCGGCGACAGGCTTGGGCGCCTTGGCCGCCGCCGCCTTGTTCTCGTTCATCTTGGCGACCATCATCGCGATCTGCGGTTCGCTGAAGTTCGCGAACGTCTTCGCAAGCTGCTCGCGCGCCATCGGGCGCATGGCGGGCTCGACTTCCTTCAGCGCGATCTCGATCGCCTGCATCTGGTCAAGGCGCAGTTTTGCCGACGTCTGCGCTTCGCCGGTCGACGGCGCAAGGAAGGCAGTGGCGATGCAGGCGGCGGCCAGCGGATAGAGAAAGCGCATTTTCGGGCCCGCGACTTTGCGCGCGACCTGGGTGGACGGCATGGGCAAATGGGTCGTCATCGGAAGTTTCCCTCTTCTCTTTTTTGTTTTTCAGCGCCGGGGTTTTCCCGTGTCGCCGGGGGAGGTCGGATAGATGTGCGCGCTCAGCCTTTCGCCGGCATTTGCGGGATCATCGGAATGTGAGGATGGTCAGGCGCAACGCCGGGCGAGGACGGCGCCGGCGCGGGTTCGCCCTTCGCTCCGAGCGAGCGGATATAGGCGTAGATCGCCTTGAGATCGTCGTCGCTCATCGCCATCAGGCTGGGCCACGGCATCGGTGGGCGGCCTTTGCCTTCATGCGCCAGTTCGAGGAACTGTTCTTCTTCCATGTTCTGGAAGGACAGGCGCAGGTTCACCGGATAGCTGACGCCCCACGGGCCCGAGTATCCGACGGAATCTCCGGTCAGCCAGTCGGCTTCGGCCGGCGAGGCGCCGTTGGTCAGGACGTAGCCCGGCGTATGGCAGTCATTGCAGCCGCCGATCTTCACGAGATAGCGGCCGGCGTCGATCTGCGAAGCAGCAGCGATGTACTCGGCCTTTGCAGCGGGTGTGGTCACAGCCGGCGCGGCGTCGGCCGGCTTGCTGCAGCCACCCTGCAGGGCGAGCAGGCTGGCGATCACGACGAAGGCGCCGTGGGCGATGATGTTCGAGGAGTGCATGGTCATGAATTGCTTCCTTTGCCGGCGTGGGCGCCGGTCTGTCTGGTTGTTTGGCGTTGCTCGTATCGTCTGACCCGGCCGTTGTTTTTGGGGAGAGCCGGTGTTCAGTCTGGCGTCAGTTGGTCTGACAGTCTTTTTTGTTCATTCGTTTCCTCAGTCTTCTTCTTGTCGTCAGGCGGAAGCTTTCATTTGAGCTTCCACCGCGCTGCGCCAGCCATAGAAGCCGGCGTGCACTTCGTCCCAGGTCGGTAACGTCTTCATCGTGTTGAGCCAGCGATTGACGCTAGGCCACGGACGAAGGTCGAAGCCGATCAGCTCACCGGCGGAGACGATGCCCGAGCCGAAATAGTCGGCGATGGTGATCTCGTTTCTGCAGATGAAGGTCTTCGAGCCGATCCAGGTATCCAGCGCCTTGAGCCGCTTCATCGCGCGCGGTTCGTGCAGCGCGATGAAATGCTGATGGCCCTGACCGGGCAGACGGTAGTGAGAGAGGACGCGCGAGTAGACGAGGCCGTAGACATAGTCGCGCATCAGATAGGTGTTGAAGAAGTCCATCACCTCGTTCACGCGCGAGCGGGCCCGCAGATCCTTCGGATAGGCGGGCGAGTCCGTCAGGTCGGCCAGGTATTTGAGGATGGCCGAGCTTTCCGTCAGCACGAAGCCGTCATGCTCCAGCACCGGCACCGCCTGATTGGGATTGAGGCGCGTATACCACTCGCTGCGGTTCTCGTCGGAGAACAGGTCGACCAGATTGTAATCGATGGGGATGCCGTTTTCCGACGCAAACAGGATGATCGGGCGGCAGGTGGTCGAGGCCGGGTCGTAGTGGAGCCGGAGAGAACCCGGCGCCTTCCGAGGAGCTTTGGAGGGGGGGATGGTCCTGGAAGGGGCCGGGGGGGGAGTCATGGGAGGTCTGCTTCGTAACTGGCGATCTGGCGTCGTCTTCTTAGTCTTTTTGTCGGACGGCGTCTTTTGGCGTCTCGTCCTATGACCCTGAAGTACGGGTTGTCGCACCCGCTCTCAATCCGAAAGATTGCAGACCCCTCTGCAATAATGCAGAATGAAGCATGTTCGAATGGAGCGACCTCAGGCACTTCCTGGCGGTGGCGAGGGGCGGTAGCACCTTGTCTGCAGCCAGAATTTTGGGTGTGAACCAGACCACGGTGGCCCGCAGGATAGCAGCCCTGGAAGAGGCGCTCGGCGAAAAGCTCTTCGACCGGGCAGCCGGTGGATATCGCCTCACCGAGGTAGGGACTGCAATGGTGCAGAACGCCGAGCGGGTAGAATCGGAAGCCGAAGCCTTCGCCCGGATGATCGCCCAGCGCAGCCGGAAACTGCTCGGGATGATCCGGGTCACCACCAATGACGTGCTCGCTGACAGCCTCCTGACGCCCTGGCTGCGGGAGTTCACCCAGCGCTTTCCGGTCGTTCAGGTCGAGACCATCATCACCGACCGGCGGCTCGATATCTCCCGGGGGGAGGCCGACATCGCCCTGCGGGCCGGGAACACGAAGGTCGAAGGCGAGGGGCTTGTGGTGCGCCGTCTCGCCACCGGCAAGTGGGGCGTCTACTGCTCCAAGAAATACGCTGCGGAAAACGGCGCGCCCACCACAGCAACCGAACTAGCGAAGCATCCTATCATTGCCGGGGCTGGAGACCTGGCGCGCTTCGATCCCGCCTTTCTCAAGGAGGCCAAGGCGGCCGGCGCGGTGATCCGCCAGGCATCCTCCTCCATCCTCAACATTGCAGGCGCCATCCGTTCCGGTCTCGGCGTCGGTGGCATTCCCTGCATGCTCGGCGAGCTCGATCCCGAGCTGCAGCTCTGCTTCCTGTTCGACGAGGCCGACTACGACCTCCTCCTCATCACTAGGGAGGAAATGCGGAACCTGCCCCACGTGCGCGCCTTCAACGATTTCATCGCTTCGCGGACGGCCGCTCTCAGGCATATGATCGAGGGAAGGAACCAGTAGAGGTCCGCACACTAGAGTCCAAAAAGGGAGAGGCGCGATGGGATATTTTCGGCTGAGGCAGATCGCCCTCGTGGCCCGCGACCTGGCGCCGGTTGAAAAGCAGATCATCGACGTGCTGGGGCTGGAGGTCTGCTATCGCGATCCGGGCGTCGGCAAGTACGGGTTGCACAACGCGCTGTTCGCCATGGGCGGAACCTTTCTTGAAGTCGTCTCGCCCAAGCCCGGAGAGAAAGACACCGCTGGTGGCCGCTATCTCGATCGGCGCAAGGGCGATGGCGGCTATATGTACATCGTCGACTGCGATGATCTGGAAGCGCGGCGCGAGCATTTCAAGGTGAAGAGCGCGCGCATCGTTCAGGACCTGAAGTCGGGCGATGATGTGTCGACGTCGGAGGCGATCCATCTGCATCCGAAGGATACGGGCGGGTGCCTGTTGTCGGTCGATCGCCATTCGGGCGGAACCGACATGATGGGCGGCTATCACTGGGCGGGTCCGAAGTGGCAGGCGCATGACCGGTCGAAGACGGTTGCAGCGATCATCGGCGCGGGGATGCAGGCGGCGGATCCGGAAGCGGTTGCAAAGCGCTGGGGCGAACTGCTGCAGAAGCCGGTGACAAAAGCCAGCCAGGGCGATGGTTTCGAGATCGTGCTCGATAATGCCTTCGCTCGTTTTGGTCCGCTGCGCGACGACCGGGGCGATGGGCTGCGGGCGGTTCACCTGAAGACGAAGGACGCGAAGGCGATCCTGTCCGCAGCTACCAAGGCAGGCGTGGCCAGCGGCGACAACTGGGTTGATCTCTGCGGCGTGCGCTTCGTTCTGACGTGAGAGCGTGCGGTGACCTAGAGCGTCCACACGCGCGCCTGCTTCACCGGTTTGTTCTCGATCTCGGTCGAGGTTTCGACATCGTATTCGGCGACCAGCTGGAAGGCGTCGCGCGGGAAATAGGTGCGGCCGGGATCACCGGCCAGAACCCTGACGCCAGCTTCGTGCGCGCGGCGCAGGAAGGCGAGGAAGAGCCGGGCAGGCGTCTGTTCGTAGAAGACGTCGGCGGCGAGAATGATGTCGGCATCCGGCAAGCCGCCCTCGAGAAGATTGCCGCCCAGATAGCCGATCGAGACACCATTCAGGTCCGCGTTGACCGCGATGGCTGCCTCGCACATCGGATCGATGTCGTTGGCAATGACCTGCGAGGCGCCTGACATCGCGGCTGCGATCGCAACGAGGCCGGAGCCGGAGGCGAGATCGATGACGCGCCTGCCGCGGACGGTTTCCGGATGGTCGAGCACGTAGCGCGCGAGCGCCTGGCCGCCGGCCCATGGGAAGGCCCAGAAGGGCGGGGCGATGTTGGCTTCGGCGAGATCCTTTTCGGTTGCTTCCCAGATCGGCGTCAGGGCGTCGGCCTGGTGGATGCGGATCGGCAGGCCCGGCACGTCGCCTGCGCGCGTATTGGCGCGGATGAAGGCCATGGCCTCCTCCAGCGTGGCGACAGCGCGCTTGCCTTGCACCTAAACCCTCTCCAGATTGCCCGGCCCCGCAGGGCCAACACGATGTCCGACGCCGAAGCCATCCGGAAGCTTGCCGACGCCGCCCGGGCGGCGCGGGCCCATGCCTATGCTCCCTACTCGAAATTCCATGTCGGCGCAGCCGTGCTGCTCGACACCGGCGCGACCGTCGCCGGCTCGAATGTCGAGAACGCCAGTTTCGGCCTGACCTGCTGCGCCGAGCGTGTCGCGATTTTCTCGGCGATCACCCAGCACCCGGGCGCCAGGATCACTGCGCTGGCCGTCAGTGCGGGCGCCGATGATCATCCCCATGAAGGCGAGCGAACGCGGATGCCGTGTGGCGCATGCCGGCAGGTGATGGTGGAATTCATGACGCCGGCAACGCCCGTGTGGATCGACGGCGTCGGCGTGAAACCGCTTTCCGAACTTCTTCCTTCTCCCTTCAAGCTCTAGGTGCACCGCAGATGACCGATTTCACGATGTTCGACTTCAAGGTCACAGATGGCGTCGCCGTCGTGACCTTCAACCGGCCAGACAAGATGAACACGTTCACCCCGGTCGTGATGCGCGAGATGATCGAGCTGTTCGACATGACCGATGCAGACGACTCGATCCGCGCCGTCGTGGTGACAGGCTCGGGCCGCGCCTTCTGCGCCGGAGCCGAGCTCGGCATCGCGGGGGCGGACACGTTCAACTACAACAAGCGCGCCGCGGGCGACGAGATCATCAAGAACGGTGTTCGCCGCGATGGCGGCGGTCGCGTGACGCTTCGCATTTTCCGAAGCCTCAAGCCGGTGATCGCGGCGGTGAACGGCGCGGCGGTCGGCGTCGGCGTCACCATGCAGCTGCCGATGGATTTCCGGCTGGCGTCGACAGCCGCAAAATTCGGCTTCGTGTTTGCGCGCCGGGGCATCACGCCGGAGGCGTGCTCGAGCTGGTTCCTGCCGCGTCTGGTCGGAATGCCGACGGCGCTGGACTGGGTCTACTCCGGCCGCGTGTTCGATGCGAACGAGGCGAAGGCGACGGGCCTCGTCCAGTCGCTGCATGAACCCGACGCTCTCCTGCCCGCCGCAATGGAGCTGGCTCACCGCGTGACCGAGAAATCGTCGCCGGTGTCGATCGCGTGGTCGCGCCAGCTGATGTGGCGGATGATGGGAGCGGCCCATCCGATGGACGCCCACAGGCTCGACAGCCGTGGAATCCAGACGCGGGGCCAGTCGACGGATGTGAAGGAAGGCATCGAAAGCTTCATGCAGAAGCGCGATCCGCACTTCCCCAACACGGTGTCGGCCGATTTCCCCGCTGACATTTTCCCGGGCGAGCCGGAGTTCGAATAGCTACTTCCGCTCCACCACCTTGATCGTGTCCGTCGAATTGTCGCTGGCGTAGGGGTAGCCGGCGGTGATGACGAAGCGCTTGATGCCGCTGGCGGCTTCGTGGCGGCTGACGGAGTCGAGGATGTCGTCGAAGCTCTTCGGTTCTTCTGGCTCGAGGTCGGCGCTGACGCCCCAGACGAGAGAGAGCTTGCGCGCTGTGGGAAGCGACGGGGTGAGGGCGTGGATCGGCTGCCTGGGGCGAGTCGCGGAAACGCGCTGAGCCGATGAGCCGGAGCGGGTAAAGACGACCAACGGGCAATCGAGATCGTCGGCAAGCTTCTGCGCGGCGCGGGCACAGGCGTCGGCCGTGGTGACGGTGGCGGGGTTGGGCATGGCCTGGGCCGAGGGGTTTTCGTCGCGGTCGGTTTCTATCGCGCGGATGATGCGATCCATGATGGCGACAGCAGCGGTCGGGTGGCGGCCGACGGCGCTTTCGGCGGAGAGCATGACAGCATCGGCGCCCTGGTAGACAGCGGTCGCAACGTCGTTGGCTTCGGCGCGCGTGGGCACGAGCGCCTCGATCATCGATTCCAGCATATGGGTAGCGACGATCACCGGCTTGCCGTGGGCGCGCGCGGTGCGAACGATGCGGCGCTGGGCGATCGGCACCTGCTCTGGCGACAGTTCGACGCCGAGATCGCCGCGCGCCACCATGACTGCGTCAGACGCCGCGATGATGGCCTCAAGTTCGTCGAGGGCTGCGGGTTTCTCGATCTTGGCGATCAGCGGCACGCCATCGCCGAATTCCTTGCGCGCCATGACCAGGTCAGCGGCGCGCTGGACGAAGGAGAGGGCGATGTAGTCGACGCCCTGCGAAAGCGCGAAGTGCCCGTCCGCAATGTCCTTCTCGGTGAGCGCCGGGATCGGGATGGGGCGGTTCGGAACGGCGATGCCTTTCCGGCTCATGATGCGGCCGGGCGCGACGGGGCGAGCGATGCGGTCCTTGCCATCCACCTTGGCGACGATGAGCATCATCTTGCCGTCGTCGATCAGCAGGCGATCACCGAGCTGCAGCGAGGCGACAAGTTCGGGATGCGGGATCGGGATGACGTCCGCCTCGTCTGTCGTTGCGGCGACGGTGAGGCGAAGTTCGGACGACATGCGCACATCGCACTGGCCGCCGGGCAGGTCGCCGACGCGGAGTTTCGGGCCCTGCAGATCGGCCAGCAGCGCAACAGGATGTCCGTGGGCCTTCTCGGCCTCGCGCGCGGCGGCGATGCGGGCGGCATGCTGGGCGTGGTCGCCGTGGGAGAAGTTGACGCGAAACAGGTCGACGCCCGCGCGCAGCAGCTCTTCCATCTTGAGCGCGCCATCGCTGGCTGGTCCGAGCGTGGCGAGGATCTTGGTGCGGCGGCGGATGATGGTCGTCATTGCGGGCCTCGATTGCGATTCGGCGGACCATACAGGCCGCGTGCGACAAACACCAAAAGCTCCACGACGCCTCGGCGTCTGGAGGTTCGCTGTAGCTCGTCCCTCCAGATGAGGGAGCGGGGCGCGTGGTGAAGCGCCGTGGGTGGTGCCAGTGCTGGCTTGCGCCAGCGGATGCGCGTCCTCACGCGCCCCGGATCGGCCGTTCTTTCCCGGTGTGGCAAGCAGGAGTTGTCATCGACACACCAGGGAGACGCGCTCCCAGGGGCCTTGGCTCCCTAGCCAGTGACCGGTTCCGCGTGCGGGGTTTTGTAACCGAGCCACCCCGGACCCTCCGGTTTCACTCCCCGGAGGCAATGCACTCGAGGTTCGTTTCGCCTCGCAACCGCCTGGGGGTCGAATACGCCCGCCTGCAGTCGTGACTGGCTTGCTTGAAGGGACCCATATGTTCCCAACACCTCGAACGCCACGCCGACCAACGCCCTGACATCCTGAGATCTCGGACGTCTCTGAGGACCTCCCTCATGTCAGGGCGGATGCATCATACGGCCAGTGAGAGGGGTGTGGGATAACTCTCGCCGGGATGTCTGCCGGCGCATTGGTTTCGCAAAGGAAACGCTGCTCCGGCTGTGGGATAACCTGCGTGAGTTTCCACACGCGCGGCGAACACCGGCTGGCAGCGGACGCAGTCCGCATTCCCCGCGAAGGCGGGGATCCAGTCCGGCGGGCATGAGCCCGCCAACCGCTGCTGTTTCAACAAGACCTGCATGACTCGCGAAGGGAGTTGCGAGCGCGCGCCGCGCGCTGGACTGGGCCCCCGCCTTCGCGGGGGATGCGGTGGTTGGGTTGGTCCACTGGACCAATTCGTCCCTTCGGGACCGCTGCTCACCCTTCGCGGGGGATGCGGTGGTTGGGTCAACGGCGGTGAGCACGCTCTTGTCCTTCGAGACGCGGACTTTGTCCGCTCCTCAGGATGAGGGCGGATCGCCTGGGCGGCTTCGTGTGTTGTCAGCCGAAGATTCCCCTTGTGTACAGTTCTGCTATGCGCTACATACTGTGTGTCACACACTGTATGAGACACAGATGCCGATTGAGCCTGATATCATTGAAGCTTTGCGGCTGGAGCTGAGGCGAGGGACGTTGATTCTTGCGGTTCTAGGAACACTTCGTACCGAGAAGTACGGCTACACGCTGAAGACCGAACTTGGGGCGGCAGGCGTCGATATCGACGAGGGTGCGCTCTATCCGATGCTGCGGCGCCTGGAGACGCAGGGCCTGCTGACGTCGGAATGGCGTGAGGACGCCAAGCGCCAGAAGCGGTTCTACCGACTCTCAGCCGACGGCGCGGTCGCCCTGGAACAACTCACCACTGAATGGCGCGCCATGAACGGCGCAATCGAGTCCATCCTGAAGGAGCGGGGACAATGAAGGATCTTCTGCAACGCTATCTGGCTGCCGTTGAGCGGCGCCTGCCGCCGAAAGAGGCGAAGGACATCGTCGCGGAGCTTCGCCAGGCCATCGACGACAAGATCGAGGCGAAGGAAGAGGAACTCGGACGGCCGGTCGGCAAGGACGACGTGATTGCGATCATCAAGTCGTTCGGAAGCCCGATGCTGGCGGCAGGACGCTACAACAGCAAGGCGCAGTATCTGATCGGTCCCGACGTCTATCCCTATTTCTGGCCGACCGCGCGGATCGTCGTCGGGATCGTCGCGGCCGTGGCGATCATCGGCTTCCTGGTCGAGGGCGTGCTGTCGGACGAGCCGATGCGCCATGGGCTCGCGGCGCTCGGCGCGGCATGGAATGCGTCGCTGATCGCCTTCGCCGTGGTGACCGCGAGCTTCATCGCCATCGACCGGACCAAAGCGAGCCACAAGTTCGAGGAGAAATGGCGGCCCGACCAGCTGCCGCGCTTCGACCGGAACAAACCTAAAACCTTGCTCGAAAGCCTGTTCTCGCTGGTGTGGGACGCGATCTTCATCTCGTGGTGGGTCGGCTTCGTGCGCTTCCCCAACACCGTTCCGACCGAAACGGGCCTCACATTCGATCTCAACACTGCGGCATGGGCGGCGGTCTACTGGCCGGTGCTGGCGATGGCGGCGATGGCGGCCGCCCTCCATATCGCAGACATCGTTCACCCGGCATGGAGCCGCATACGCTCGGTCGCCGCCATCGCGGTCATTCTCACCGGCCTCGGCTCGGTGTGGATGCTGGCGCAGGAACAGGCCCGCAGCGGGCAATTGATCGCGGTCCATGGGTCGGCCGACGTCGCAGCCCGCGCGGCAGAGCTGAACGAGAGCTTCGCCACCGTCTCGCAGGTCTTGCTGATCGGCCTCGCAATCGGTTTCGGCCTCGCTCTGGTCGTGGAGGGCTGGAGGCTGGTCCGCAGTCTCCAGGCCGGCGCGGGCCCGTCCGCCGTTCCGGCGAGCAATGGAGGCTGAAATGACCGACCTGCTGGACCGCTATCTTGCGGCTGTGGAACGCCGCCTGCCGAAAGCGCAGGCCAAGGACATCGTCGCCGAGCTGCGCGAGGTCTTGAGCGCGAAGATCGAGGCGAAGGCCGGCGATCAGGGGGCGACGGCCGATGAGGTCGCCGCCGTGCTGAAGGAGTTCGGACATCCTGTGGAGATCGCCTCGCGCTATGCGGGCTTCGATTACCTGCTCGGGCCCAAATACTATCCGTGGTTCTGGCATGTGATGCGGATCGCGCTGGGGCTGACCGTCGCGATCACGTTCGGGATTGTCGCGGTGCGGTCGCTCGCCTCGGACGAGCCGTTCCAGGCGGTTTTCAACGGCATAAACGTGTCGATGAACGCGGCGCTGATCTGCTTCGGCTGGGTGACGGCGCTGTTCATCGCGGCCGAGCGCACGAAACTCGACATCAAATGGATCAAGCGCTGGGACCCGAAAACACTGCCGCGCGACCATGTGCGCGCGCAAAAGTCGATGTTCGAAAGCGCGGTGGCGCTGTTCTTCGACGTCCTTATCATCCTGTGGTGGGTGAAAGTCGTGAACTTCTCGAACGAGCTTCCCGTCAGGAGAGATGCGTCGGTGGCCGTGCACTTCTCGGCGGCCTGGGAGGCAGTCTACTGGCCCATCCTCGTGCTGATGGTTGGCTCGGCGGTGGTGCATCTGGCCGATATCCTCCATCCGGCCTGGAGCCGACTGCGCTCGGCGGCGAGCATCGTAGGACATGCGGCCGGGATTGGCGTGCTGTGGGTGCTGTTCCGGTCGACGCCGCTCATCAGCATCGAGCCTGTGCGGGGCGTCGACGCCGAACAGGCCGAGAAACTCTTCTCGCTGTTCAACCGCATCTTCGAGATTTCCCTCGGCGTCATGAGCATCGTTTGGGCGATTGTGATCGGCGTCGAGGTCTGGCGGCAGATCCAGGCAGCGCGGCCAACCGCCATGCCGCCCGCGCCGCACGGTCTTTCGGCCTGATGGTTCGAGCGGCGGTCCTCCCGAATGGGACCGCACCTCCCCTGACGCCCAAGAGAGGCGTCGGCGCCTCCTCCGCCTCGCAGCGGGGGAGGCAGCTCGTTACATGCAATTTATCTGCGGGCGCCGCTAGGGCAGAGCATTGTTGACAGTGTCAATACGCGGTAGTTTCCGCCCGGAATCGGGACTGGACGATAACAAGGAGTTTCCTCCCATGAAACGGATCGCGGCAGTTGCCCTGCTGGCGAGCGTATCAACGCTCGTTTTCGCAGCGTGCTCGAGTGAACCGCCTGCCGCCAAACTGGTCGGCACGTCGGTCGATAACTACATGCTGGTCGACCAGACCGGCATGGGTCACATCCTGAAGTACGACACCCACACGCCGGCTGTCGTGCTGATGTCCTACGTCAACGGTGACGAAGGCGCCCGCGCAGCCGCCAAGGCCGTGCAGGAGATCGCCGCCAAGCACCCCGGCCTGGTGGTGCAGCTGATCAACTCGTCCGACACGGACACGCGCGAGACAATCACCGCTGAAACGGAAGCGCAGGCCATCACGCTGCCGGTGCTCGACGACGAGTTCCAGCTCATCGGCAACTCGATCGGCTTCTCCTATGCAGGCGAAGCAGTCGTGGTCGATCCGAAGACCTGGAAGATCGTCTATCACGGCGGCACGGAAGGCCTCGACGCGGCGATCACCGAAGTCGCCGCCGGCAAGCCGGTGACGAAAGCCGAAGTCGCCGGCAAGGGCACGAAGCTCGTGTTCGCCGATCGCGGCAAGGAAGCCGAGTTCGCCAAGATCTCGTACGTGAAGGACGTCGTGCCGATCCTGCAGGACAAGTGCGTCGACTGCCACCAGCCCAACGGCATCGCGCCCTGGCACATGGACAAGTACGAGACCGTCAAGGGCATGAGCCCGATGATCCGGGAAGCGATCCGCACGGACCGCATGCCTCCCTTTGACGCCGACACCCATTATCGCGCGTTCGAGAACAACGAGAACCTGACGGCCCAGGAGATCAAGACGCTGGTCCACTGGATCGACGCTGGTTCGCCGAGCGACGTTGCGGCGGGCGGCGAGGATCCGCTGATCAAGGTTGCCGCCGGCCGTGAAGAATGGCCGCTGGGCAAGCCTGATCTAGTCGTCGACATTCCCTCGTACGACGTTCCGGCCGCAGGCGTGGTCGACTACCAGATGCCGGCCGTGAAGAGCCCGCTGAAAGAAGGCCGCTGGCTGAAAGCCACCACCTTCAAGCCGGGCAACCGCCAGGGCGTGCACCACATCCTGGCCGGCTGGATGAAGGAATACCCGAAGAACGGCCGCGGCTTCGACTGGAACGTGTCGATGGGCGGATACGCTGTCGGTTCGGAATCCAACCTGGCGCCGGACAAGTGGGCGACCTGGATCCCGGCTGGCGGCGCGATCTCCTTCCAGATGCACTACACGCCGACAGGCAAGCCCTTCACCGACACCTCGAAGATCGCCTTCTACTGGTCGAAGGAAGATCCGGAGCTGATGAAGCGCCAGATCGTCATCGCCGACCCGTCGCTGGAGATCCCGGCGAACCAGGCGCGCTATCATGAGACGGCGTACGTGCAGTTCCCGGCCGATGTGCAGATCTACGCAGCGCAGGTGCACGCGCACTATCGCGGCTATGCCTCGAAGCTGACGGCCGAATATCCGGATGGGAAGAAGGAAGTGCTGCTGAACATGCCGCACTACGACTTCAACTGGCAGCGTGAGTACGTCTTCAAGGACCTCATCGACCTGCCGGCCGGCACCAAGCTCGTCGCCGACTACTGGTACGACAACTCGGTGAACAACAAGGCGCTCGGCCTGCCGAACGCCAAGGACCTCACCGACGCTTCGAAGGAAGTCGTCTGGGGCGACCAGTCGTTCGAGGAGATGCTGTTCACGGGCGTGCAGTTCCGCTGGAAAGACGAGACGGCCAAGAACCGTCGCGACGACCTGCAGAATGCGCTCGAGCAGAGCCTGGTCCTGACGATGGCCGACGACAATCGCGACGGCAAACTGCAGGAATCCGAACTCCGCATGAAGGGTTCGGAAGACGGCATTGGCGACATGCACAAGCAGTTCAAGGCGAACTTCGCCCAGATCGACGCCGACAAGGATGGCGGGCTGTCAGGGCAGGAGCTCGGCGCAGCGCTGGAGCAGATGGCCAAGCAGGCGCAAGCCCAGGGCCAGCGTGGTCCGGCCCGCGGCCCGACCTAGGCTGACGCTGACAGACTGAAGACTGATCGGCCGGCCGGATCCTGAGAAGGGTCCGGCCGGTTGCTTTTCGGGGTTGAAATCCGGCCTTTCGCGGCCTTGCCGCGCCGCGACGAAACGCCCGTGTTTGCTGGCGAAAATCCGCTTTTCCTTGTGTTGTCATGCGACGCTACAGCGTGCTAGCAACCCCGCGCGACGGACGGCGCGGCGGCCACCCGTATTCATGTGGCTGATTTAACGTCATTTTTTGACTCGAACCGGCACGGCGGATTCGGGATTTGGGGCTTATGATTTGGCCGGTTCAAGGATCATAGCGGTGAGCGAAGCGGCGCAGCGCTATGCGGCTGCCGTTTTCGACCTGGCGCTGGATTCCGGCGACGTCGATGCGGTCGATAATGGCCTCACCGCGCTGGCGAAGCTGATCGAGCGCGATGCGACCCTCTCGCGTGCGCTGAAATCGCCGCTCTACAAGTCCGAGGAGAAGGCCGCGGTGCTCGCGACCCTCGGCGAGAAACTCAACTTGCCGCAGCTGGCGCGCCGCTTCGTTGGCGTCGCCGCGCTCAACCGCCGGGCTGGCGACATTCCGGGCATGGCCCGCGCCTTCGCCGAGAAGGCCGCCAAGCATCGTGGATCGAGCCGCGTGACAGCGCGTGTCGCCAAGGCGATTTCGAAAGAGCAGACCCTCGACATCGAAAGCGCCGTCTCGAAATCCCTGGGCCGCACCGTGACCGTCGACGTCGAGGTCGATCCCGCGCTGATCGGCGGCCTGCAGCTCATGATTGGATCACGTCTCGTAGACGCCTCGATCCGCACCAAACTGAACAACCTGACGAACCTGATGAAGGGGGCATAAGCCCATGGACATTCGCGCCTCGGAAATTTCCGACATCCTGAAGGCCCAGATCAAGAATTTCGGCGCTGAAGCCGAAGTCTCCGACGTTGGCCAGGTGCTGTCGGTCGGCGACGGCATCGCCCGCGTTCACGGCCTCGACAGCGTCCAGGCCGGCGAAATGGTGCAGTTCGAGTCGGGCGTGCGCGGCATGGCCCTCAACCTTGAGCGCGACAATGTCGGCGTCGTCATCTTCGGCGACGACCGCGGCATCAAGGAAGGCGACAACGTCAAGCGTACGTCCGAGATCGTGTCCGCTCCGGTGGGCAAGGGTCTGCTCGGTCGCGTGGTCGACGCTCTCGGTGAGCCGATCGACGGCAAGGGTCCGTTGAAGAACGTGGCCGAGCGCCGCCGCGTCGACGTGAAGGCGCCGGGCATCCTGCCGCGCAAATCCGTGCACGAGCCGATGTCGACCGGCATCAAGGCCATCGACACCCTGGTTCCGATCGGCCGCGGCCAGCGCGAGCTGATCATCGGCGACCGCCAGACCGGCAAGACCGCCGTGGCGATCGACACCATCCTCAACCAGAAAGCCATCAACGCGCGCGGCAATGAGAGCGAGAAGCTCTACTGCATCTACGTCGTCATCGGTCAGAAGCGTTCGACCGTCGCCCAGGTCGTGAAGTCGCTCGAAGAGCGCGGCGCGCTGGAATACACGATCGTTGTCGCCGCGACGGCGTCCGAGCCGGCCCCGCTGCAATACCTCGCGCCGTTCACTGGCTGCACGATGGGCGAGTGGTTCCGCGACAACGGCATGCACGCGCTGATCATCTATGACGATCTGTCGAAGCAGGCCGTCGCCTATCGCCAGATGTCGCTGCTGCTGCGCCGCCCGCCGGGCCGCGAAGCCTATCCGGGCGACGTGTTCTATCTGCACTCCCGCCTGCTTGAGCGCGCGGCGAAGATGAACGAGGACCATGGCTCGGGCTCGCTGACGGCGCTGCCGATCATCGAGACGCAAGCCAACGACGTGTCGGCCTACATTCCGACCAACGTGATCTCGATCACCGACGGCCAGATCTTCCTCGAGACCGACCTGTTCAACTCGGGCATCCGCCCGGCCGTGAACGTCGGCCTCTCGGTCTCGCGCGTCGGCGGTTCGGCCCAGGTGAAGTCGACCAAGCAGGTCGCCGGCACGATGAAGTCGGAGCTTTCCCAGTATCGGGAAATGGCTGCCTTCGCGAAGTTCGGCTCGGACCTCGACGCCACCACGCAGCGCCAGCTCAACCGCGGCGCGCGCCTGACCCAGCTTCTCAAGCAGCCGCAATACTCGCCGCTACAGATGGAAGAGCAGGTCGTCGTCGTGTTCGCCGGTACGCGCGGCTATCTCGACAAGGTGCCGACCGAACAGGTCGGCCGCTTCGAAGCCGAGCTTCTCCGTCACGTCCGCGCCGACAAGCAGGCCCTTTTGGCCGACATCCGCGACAAGAAGGACATCTCGAAGAACGGCAAGGACGGCGGCAAGATCGAGGACGCCATCAAGGCGACGCTCGAAGCCTTCACGAAGACGTTCGCCTGATGCGTCTGATCGCCCTCTCTCTTGCGGCGCTCGCGTTCGCTTCCTGCGTCGGCACTCCGCCGGTGGAAAAGGTTGCGGCCGAGGTCGAGGCTGCCGGCGCCTGCAGGGCGCTGCCGGAAGGCGTGACGTGCGAGTGCGTGATTTCCACAGCGCACGCCAACATTCCCAACACCAAGGTCGAGCGCAGCAAGGATGACACAGGCTCGCGCCTGGGTCGCGGCGCGGTCGGCCTCGGCGACGCGCGCGTGCCGGTTGCGATCGAAGCGGCAAGGCAGTCCTGCTCGGCCGGAAAGGCGGTTGGCTGATGCCATCCTTGAAGGAATTCCGCCTGCGGATCGTCAGCGTGAAATCCACGCAGAAGATCACCAAGGCCCTTCAGATGGTGGCGACCGCCAAGCTGAAGCGTGCGCAGGAAGCAGCTCAGGCTGCGCGTCCGTACGCCACGCGCATGGCGTCAGTGATTGCAAACCTCGCTTCGGGCGCCTCCGCCGGCGGCGGGCCGAAGCTGATTGCGGGCACGGGCAAGGATGACGTGCACCTGCTGGTTGTGCTGACCTCGGAGCGCGGTCTCTGCGGCGGCTTCAACACCAACATCGTCAAGCTGGCGCGCGCCGAGATCCGGCGCCTGCGCGCGGCGGGCAAGACCGTGAAGATCCTCACCATCGGCAAGAAGGGCTCCGACGCCCTGAAGCGCCAGTATGGACCGATGATCGTCGGACATATCGACCGCCGCTCTGAGCGCCGCGTGACATCCGACAGCGCCGCCGGCATTGCGCGCGAGATCACCAGCCGCTTCGACCTCGGCGAATTCGATGTCGCGACGCTGGTCTTCGCCCGTTTCAAGAACCTGCTGACGCAGATTCCGACCGCAATGCAGCTGATCCCGGCGAAGGCGCCGGCGGATGCGCCCGTGGTCGACCTGCAAGGCGCCCGCTACATCTACGAGCCGTCGGAGCAGGCGATCCTCGAGACACTGCTGCCGCGTTATCTCGGCACGCAGATCCTGTCGGCGCTGCTGGAAACTGAAGCCGGCTTCCAGGGCGCGCAGATGACGGCGATGGACAACGCCACGCGCAACGCTGGCGACATGATCAAGTCGCTGCAGCTGCGCTACAACCGCGCCCGCCAGGCGCAGATCACCAAAGAACTGATCGAGATCATTTCGGGCGCGGAAGCGCTCTAGAACAAGACGACGTACAAGAGGCCAGAGATGAGCAACAAGACCGCCACCAATGTGAAGGGCCGCGTAAGCCAGGTCATCGGCGCCGTTGTCGACGTCGAGTTCGACGGCCACCTGCCGGCGATCCTCAACGCGCTGGAGACCGACAACAATGGCACGCGCCTTGTTCTCGAAGTCGCCCAGCACCTTGGCGAGAACGCCGTGCGCACCATCGCGATGGACTCGACCGAAGGCCTGACGCGCGGCCACGAGGTCAAGGACACCGGCCTTGCGATCTCCGTGCCGGTTGGCGAAGCCACGCTCGGCCGCATCCTCAACGTCATCGGCGAGCCAATCGATGAGGCCGGTCCGGTCTCGCGCGAATTCACCCGCGGCATCCACCAGCCCGCCCCGGCCTTCGTCGACCAGAAGCCGGTGCCCGAAATCCTGCCAACGGGCATCAAGGTCGTCGACCTGCTGTGCCCCTATGCCAAAGGCGGCAAGGTCGGCCTGTTCGGCGGCGCGGGTGTCGGCAAGACCGTGCTGATCCAGGAGCTGATCAACAACATCGCGAAGGCCTATGGCGGTTATTCGGTGTTCGCCGGCGTCGGCGAGCGCACGCGCGAAGGCAACGACCTCTATCACGAGATGGTGGAATCGGGCGTGAACCAGGCCGGCGGCGGCGGATCCTCGCGCTGCTCGCTGGTGTTCGGCCAGATGAACGAGCCGCCGGGCGCCCGCGCCCGCGTGGCGCTGTCGGGCCTGACCATCGCGGAACACTTCCGCGACCAGGGCAAGGACATCCTGTTCTTCGTCGACAACATCTTCCGCTTCACGCAGGCGGGTTCGGAAATGTCGGCGCTGCTCGGCCGTATTCCTTCGGCGGTCGGCTATCAGCCGACGCTGGCGACCGACATGGGCGCGCTGCAGGAACGCATCACCTCGACCACCAAGGGCTCGATCACCTCGGTGCAGGCCATCTATGTGCCCGCCGACGACCTGACCGACCCCGCGCCTGCCGCCTCGTTCGCGCACCTTGACGCGCAGACCGTTCTCAACCGCTCGATCTCGGAAAAGGGCATCTACCCGGCCGTGGACCCGCTCGACTCGTCGTCGCGGATCCTCGACGCCAACATCGTTGGCCAGGAGCACTACGACACCGCGCGCGGCGTCCAGGAGATCCTGCAGAAGTACAAATCGCTGCAGGACATCATCGCCATTCTCGGCATGGACGAACTGTCCGAAGAAGACAAACTCGTCGTCGCCCGCGCCCGCAAGATCGAGCGCTTCCTGTCGCAGCCCTTCTTCGTGGCCTCGCAGTTCACCAACCTCGACGGCCAGTTCGTCGACGTGAAAGACACGGTGCAGGGCTTCAAGGAAATCCTCGAAGGCAAGCACGACGACATCCCGGAACAGGCCTTCCTGATGTGCGGCAAGATCGATGACGTGATCGCCAAGGCCCAGAAGATGGCTGCCGAAGCCGCCTGATCCTTTCTGGATCGCTGAATTGAAGCAGGCGCGGGCAACCGCGCCTGTTTTCGTTTGGGCGGGGGCGGGCTAGGTTGATCCGGTCGGGAGAGGGAGGGGGCGATGGCGGAGGGCGCCGCGCCAGCCGGAGGTGAAGGGAAGGCAGGCGCGATGCGCTACGCCGCCTTTATCAGTTACAGCCATGCCGACACGGAGATGTGCGATCGGCTGCACAAGCGGCTGGAATCCTATGCAGTGCCGCACTCGCTCGTCGGCCGGAATGGGCCGCTGGGGAAGGTCGGCAAGCGCCTGGGCAAGTTCTTTCGCGACCGGGCCGATCTTGGCGCACACCACGATCTTGGCGCGGAGATACGCGAGGCGCTCGGCCAGTCTGCGGCGCTGATCGTGCTGTGTTCGCCGAAGTCGGCGCAGAGCCGCTATGTCGAGGACGAGATCCGCCATTTCAAATCTCTCGGACGCGGCGGTCAGGTATTCGCGGCGATCATTTCGGGCGAGCCTCATGCAGCGGGCAAACCCGGCTTGTCGGCTTCGGATGAGTGCTTCCCGCGCGCGTTGATCTATCGAGTCGGCGCCGATGGCGCGCTGACTGACCAGCCTGAGGCGACCGAGCCGATCGCGGCGGATCTCCGCGACAAGAAGGACGGGCTGGAGAATGGCGCGCTGAAGCTGATCGCCGGCCTGCTCGACATCGGGCTCGACGACCTCGTGCAGCGGGAGAAACAGGCCGAGGCGCGGAGACGGCGGCAGGCGTATGCGATCTCCGCTGTGATGGGCGTGCTGGCGATCGGTGCGGGCGTGGGCGGGATGCTGGCGTGGGTGAACGGGGAGAAGGCGGCACAGCGAGCGGTCGAACTCCAGGTCACGAACGACAAGCTCGACGCCAGCAATACGCAGCTCAAGGCAACGAACACCAGCCTCGACCTGGCCAAGAAGGACGTCGAGGAGAAGCTTTTCGAGAACCAGAAGTTGACCACACGGATCACGTCGGTGGTCGATGAGATCACCGGCATCGCGATCAACGACCCCAACGTGCCGGACAGGCTTCTCTTCCTGGCATCCGGCGCCAAGCTCGGCATGTCGGCCGCTTCCCTCGACATGATTTTCAGATTCGAGTTTCCTGATTCGGCGATCCCAGAAGGGGTGGAGGTTGTTTCAGGTCAGGGAATATGCGTCGGCGTCTGGTATTGCCTTTCGCGCCGCAAGCCGGACGAGGTCAGGGCCACCCTCGCACGGGTATTGCCGCCGGCCGATGCCGAGCTGCTGGCGGGCGCAGCCGGCCTGCGCGAAGACGCTGCCCGAAAAGTCCTTGGCAAGCTGTCGACGATCAAGCTGACGCGAAAGCAATCGCTCCGCATCTTCGGAGAATCGATGTTGCCGGACTTCCTGGCGCTGACTTTGCAGATTTATCCGAAGGCCATCGACCTTCCGCCAGACTGCCTCGGTGCGCTGGCGTCGCTAACCTACAACATAGGTGGAGGGGGGCAGGGTTCGAAGCCCGTTCGGGACGCCATGGCGGATGGAAAGTTCGACGATGTCCCGGCGGCGTTCCGTGCAGTCGGCGAGACGTACGCGATGAGGTTCGTGGATCGGCCCCAGATCGCGGCAAGGCTGAAGAAGCGGCGCGAGATAGAGGCGGCGCTGTTCGAACAAGGGCTCAAGACGATGGCGCCGGCTATCGGCGTTGCGCCGCGATGACGGTTCTGCCTGTTTTCGTTTGGTGTCGAGCAAGGTAGGCTTGCCGCCTGTCCTCGGGAGGGACGCCATGCGTGCAATCGGACTTGTGCTTCTGGGATGTCTGGCTATTGCGCCCGCCCATGCCCAGCGCGACGCTGTGTCGGCGGATCTGTCGCCCGAGACAGCGGCGCACGTCTTCCAGGATGCGGTGAAGGATGTCTGCGTCCCAGCCGTGACGAGCGGGGGCGTCAGCGCCCTGCCGGCGGCGCAGCGCGGCAAACTGCAGACCACCAATGACGCCGAGATGCGACGCCAGGCGGGCGCGCTGCCCGATGAGACGGTGTGGGATGTGATGGACGGGAAGGGTGTAGTCGCGATCCGCGAGAAGGCGGGCCGCTGCGTCGCGACCGTCTATGGACCGCCGGCCGTGGCAACGATCATGAGCGTGGCGAAGGCGCTGACGCCGACAGGCTTCGAGCGGCTGGTCGGCGCGCCGCCGCCGAACGGGTTCGGGCAGACCCTGTATTTTTCGTCCGATGGTCGGCGGGTGATGGTGCAGCTCAACGGATCGGAGCCCGGCATGCCCGGACACCAGTCGCGTTTCAGCGTGGTCACGGCGACCGTGTTCGTGGTTCCCTGAGACAGTAGAGTTATCGCCGGTCGCTATGGGTCAGACCATCCTCATCATCGCCTGGATCGGCGTCGTGCTCTGGCCACTGGCGCTTGGCTTCGGTCTGTGGCGCGGGCTGAAGGCAGCGCGCGGGCCGGGCATGTTTGGCTGGTCGGCGATCATTGTTGTGACGCTGGTTTGGGGGCTCGGCATCCGCGCCTTCCTGTGGGAGCCGGAGACGCTCACCATCCGCCGGGTCGAGGTGACGAGCCGGTTGTGGACAGGCGAACCGCTGCGCATCGGCGTGATCTCCGACATCCATTCCGGCGCGCCGCACATGAGCATCGGGCGGCTCGAAGGCATCGTGCGGGACATGAATGCGGAGCGGCCGGACATCGTGCTGCTGCTGGGCGACTTTGCCGGGCGGCACGAGCCGGCCGAGCTTCGCACGGAACCGGAAAGGTCGGAGGTGCTGTCGGGCCTGCCGCCGCTGGGCAAGCTGCGCGCGCCGCTGGGCGTGTGGGCGGTGCTGGGCAATCACGACTGGTGGTATGATGGCGCCGCGATCGAGGCCGGTCTGCGCAGCCAGGGCATACGCGTTCTGGAGAACAGCCGTGGCCGGGTCGAGCGGCCGGGTGGAGCGTTCTGGGTCGGCGGGCTGGCGGACTACGACTCGATCAGGGCGAAGCCCTCCTACAACGACACGCTGGCCGATCTCGCCGAGGGCGAGCCGGTGATCGTCATGTCGCACTGGCCGGACGCTTTCGCCGCCGCGCCGGACCGGGTGGCGCTGACGCTGGCGGGGCATACGCATTGCGGGCAGGTGAACCTGCCCTTCGTGGGGCGGCTGCTCTACGCGTCTCCGGGAGCGAAGAAGTGGCCGTGCGGGCTCTATGACGACCGGGGGCGCAAGCTCTACGTGACCGGCGGGGTGGGGACGTCGATCCTGCCGGTGAGGTTCCTCCAGCCCCCTGAAATCGCTGTGGTAACCCTGCGCGGTCTCTAGCCAAATCGCCGCCTTTACAGGGCCGTTGGGGCTGGTAGACCGGCGGCGCTAAAGGGGTCCGCCATGGCCGAAACGCTCAATTTCTCGCTGGTCTCGCCCGAGCGCGAACTGTTTTCCGGCGAAGTCAGCCAGGTCGACGCGCCGGGCGTCGAAGGCGAATTCGGCGTCCTGCCGAAGCATGCTCCGTTCATGACCACGCTGCGCTCCGGCGTCGTGCGTATCCATGAAGCTGGCCAGGTGATCCCGGTGTTCGTGCGCGGCGGCTTTGCCGACGTGACGCCGGCCGGGCTGACGATCCTCGCCGAGGAAGCCGTGCGCCTGTCGGACGTCGATGTGACCGAGCTGTCGGCCGAGATCGAGAAGGTCCGCTCCGACGCCAACGATCCGGGCGACGAGACCCGCCGCGCGCGCGCCGCCGAGCGCCTTGCCTATCTCGAAGCGCTGAAGGCAGCGCTCAACTAGACTGGCGTCGTCCATTTCGCAAAGCGCTTCGCGACCTCGGCATAGACCGGGGCCTTGAACGGAATCACGAGGTCTGGAGTTTCATCGAGCTCGGCCCAGCGCCAGGCTTCGAATTCCGGCGTGTGCTCATCTAGGCGGACATCGGTGTCGGATCCGATGAAGCGGAAGGCGAACCACTTCTGGCGCTGGCCAAAGAACGGGCCCGCGAGGCGCGCCTTGAGGGTGGGTGGGAAATCGTAGAACAGCCAGGGCGCGAGCTCTTCGAGCAGCTCGACATGCTTCGGAAGCAGGCCGGTTTCCTCGCCGAGTTCGCGCAGGGCGGCTTCGGCAGGTTGTTCGCCACGATCGATCCCGCCTTGCGGCATCTGCCAGGCATGGCGGCCTTCGTCCTTGCGCACGCCAGCGCGACGGCCAAGCCAGACGTGACCCTTCTTCGAGAAGATGGCGAGGCCGACATTGGGCCGGTAGAGCGATGGATCGCGGCCGCCCTGAAGAGGTTCGTTCCGGGGATCGGTCCCGTTCACGGCCCTACTTCGCGGTCCGGCTCATCGCGCCGGTGGCGGACGAGGCGGGCGCCAGCTGGTAGCCCTTGGCCTTGAGGCCTTCAGCCCAGATGCGGAACTGTTCGATGGTGACGGGGTAGGCATAGCCCACGCCGATCGCCTTGCCGTTCTGGATAGCGAGGGCCTCCAGCTGCAGCAATTCGCGGTCGATCGCATCGGCCGAAGGCTCGGCGTCGACGATGCGGTCGGCGATGGTGAAGTCGAGGCCGGTCTCGTTGGCGGTCTGCGGCAGGGCGGAGCGGGCAGCGGCGCCGTCGTGCATGAAGACGAGGCCGCGATCCTTGAGCACTTTCATGATCGGCGCGGCGGCCTTGCCGTCGGTGGCGAACTTGGCGCCCTGGTAGTTGGTGACGCCAAAATAGCCGGCCGCCTTGCCGAGCAGCATGTTGAGACGACGGAGATTCTCTTCCGGCTTCGCGCCGGTGGTGAGCGTCTGCGGGCCGGTGTCGACGTTGCCGGCGTCATAGGCTTCCATCGGCAGTTCGAGCAGGACTTCGTGGCCGGCGGTGCGTGCGCGGTTGATCCAGGTCTGCAGGTCGTTGGCGTAGGGCACGAAGGACAGCGTCACTTCGGGCGGAAGCTCGTTGATGGCCGAGAGGGTGTGCTTCTGGTTGAGGCCAAGGCCGCCGATGATCAGCGACACGCGCGGCGCGTTGTTCACCGACGCGAAGGGGCGGGCATAGGCTTCGGCGGGCGTCCGGCCGCCGGATGCGATCTTCGGCAGGTTGCCGGCAGGCGTCGCCTCGAAGAAGCCGGGGAACGGGGCCTTTGCCAGGGCCGCTACGGATGAGCCGGCATTGCTGCCGATCTCGGTGACGGTCATCGTTGCTTCGCCGCCATCGCCGCCGTCTTCCGGAATCGCGTCGCTGTATTCGACGCCTAGCAGGCTGGGTTCGGCCTGTTCGCCATCGACGGCTTCGAGCGAGGAACGGTTCTTCAGGAGCGGCGGCGGGCCGTTCTGATCGGAGTAGAGAGCAAGCTCGATGCGCGGGCCGCCAGCATCGGCATCGCCGAAGACCATGGCGGCGCCAACCGCGCCTACCGCGAGGATTCCAAACGCGCCAAGGCTCAGCGCAAGCTGGCTCAGGCCGGTCCTCAGCGCTGATGAATCAGCGTTTCGCGACGCAGACATGCAAGTCCTCTCATACCCCACGGCACACGACAGGCAGTAAGGGCCGACTCTTGGCGGCGTAACGTTAAGAACGAGGTAACGCCCCGGTGTCGCTTTTGACAAGGATGCCACTGTAAAGGTTGGGGAATCTGGCGTTGTCGTGCGTCTGGGCCGTCGGGAATGGACCCTAATCCGCTGTCGGTGTCCGCCCGAAGAGGCCGGAGAAGGCGGCCCATCCCGCCAAAGCCCCTGCGGTTTGCGCGACCACGAAGCCTGGCGCATCGGCCGGTCTGATGCCGGCGAAGGTGTCGGTGAGAGCCCTTGCAAGCGTCACGGCCGGATTGGCGAAAGAGGTCGAGGACGTCCACCAGTAGCCCGCCGTGATGACCAGTGCGACTGCCCAGGGGATGGCGTCCGGCCGCGAGCGCCGCACAGCAAGAATGGCGAACACCAGTGCGAAAGTCGCAACCCCGTCGGACATCGCCGTCGCAAACCCCGAGCGGTCCGACGTCGAGACCTGGAGCAGGGGAAGCTCGAACATGGCGTGGGCCAGCAGGGCGCCGAGAACCGCGCCGGCGCACTGCGCAAGCATGTAACCGCCAGCTTCCGACGCAGGCATTTCCCGACGCAGGGCCATGACCAGAGTGACAGCGGGATTGAAATGCGCGCCGGACACTGAACCAAGCGACAGGATGAGCACGGCAAGCATGGCCGCAGTCGCGATCGTGTTCCCCAGCAGCGACACGGCGTCATCGGCGGAAAGGCGGTCGGCAAGGATGCCGGAGCCAATGACACAGCCGACCAGCAGCAACGTGCCAAGCGATTCGGCTGCAAGGCGGCGCCAGAGCGTGGAGGTCATTCGCTTTGCGCAGACTGATGCTGCGCCTTGCCGATCTCTTCCACGCGCTTTTGCAGCGACAGGGCGTCGAGGCTGGCGATCGGCAGGCTGACGAAAATGTTCAGGCGGCTGTTGAGCTGGCGGTAGGTCTCCGCGAAAGCCACTGCGATCTCCGCGTCGGACCCCTGGGCTTCGGCAGGGTCCGGCATGCCCCAGTGTGCTGTCATCGGCTGGCCGGGCCAGATCGGACAGACCTCTCCGGCCGCGTTGTCGCAGACCGTGAAGACGAAATCGAGCTTGGGCGCCTCGGGATTGTTCGCCAGGGCGAACTCATCCCACGGCTTGGACCGCAGGCCTTCTGTCGGATGATTGAGGCGCTTGAGCAGCGCAATGGCGTGCGGGTTCACTTCGCCCTTGGGAAAGGACCCGGCGGAGAACGCCCGAAACCTGCCCTTGCCGACCCGGTTCAGGATCGCTTCGGCAAGGATCGAGCGGCACGAATTGCCGGTGCAAAGAAAGAGGACGTTGTAGACTCGTTCAACCGGGGTCATTTGCGGGCTCGTTTTTTCGAGGCAGGCGGACAGCACGCAGCGCGACTGACCGTTTCGGCCATGGGCATGCAGATTTCAGGATGGCCCTGGCAGCAATCCTCGATCAGGTAGGCCAGCAGCGTGTTCATCCGCTCGAAATCCGCCGCGTAGATCAGCGAGCGGCTCTCGCGCGTTTGCGTCACCAGACCGGCGCGGTTGAGGTGCGACAGATGGAAGGACAGCGAGGAAGCCGGCAGGCCGAGTTCTTCCGCGATGGCGCCCGCAGTGAGGCCATCACCTCCTGTTTTCACAAGCAGACGGTACACCGCAAGGCGGTGTTCCTGGGCGAGCGCCGCGAGAGCTGAGACTGCCTGTGTCGTATCCATTCTATATTTCCAATAATATCGAAATATTGGAATTGCAACAGGCATTCGAAGACCAGAAAAGCAAAAGGCCCGCTCGTGGGAGTGGGCCTTTCGCGTTTCATGTCACGATCAGATCAGGGCGTTGCGGGCGCCGGCTTGGCGGCCGGAGCAGGAGGAGCCGGAGTTGCTGCCGCAACCGCGCCCGAGCCCGGGACGGCCTTGCCGGCGCGGATCAGCGCGACAGCCTGATCGAGCTGGTAGTCTTCGCCCTTGTATTCGGCAGGCGGCATGTCGGCCGGGACGTGCGGCGGCTTGCGCTCCGCGCCCTGGTCGTTGGCGAGCGCGTGAGGCAGGGCCGCTTCGGTGTAGCGGGCGGCGCGCGTCTTCAGCTCGGCGATGTCCTTGTCGGACAGGCGAACCTGGGCGACTTCGAAATTGGGTTCGATGCCTGCGCCCTGGATCGATTTGCCGGACGGCGTGTAGTAGCGCGACGTTGTCAGCCGGATCGCACCCTTGTCGGGGCCAAGCGGCAGGATGGTCTGCACGGAGCCCTTGCCGAACGAGGTGACGCCAAGAACCACAGCGCGGCTGCGGTCCTGCAGGGCGCCGGCGACGATCTCTGCCGCGGACGCCGAGCCACCGTTCACCAGCACCACGACGGGCAAGTTCGGGAAACGGGTGGCGCGGACGGCGTTGTAGCGCTGGACGTCGCCTTCGCGGCGGCCGCGGGTCGAAACCACTTCGCCGCCATTGAGGAAGCGCGAGGAGACGTCGATCGAGGCGTCGAGCAGGCCGCCCGGATTGTCGCGCAGGTCGAGCACGAGGCCCTTCATCGGACCCTTCACGTCCTTGCGGACCTGGTCGAGCGCCTTGTCGAGCGCTTTCACGGTCTGTTCGTTGAAGGTGGTGATGCGGACATAGCCGACATCGCCGACGACTTTCGATTTCACGACTTCGGGGCGGATGACTTCGCGGGTGAGAGAGACGTCGAACGGTTCGACATTCTCGCGGACCACGGTAACGGCGAGGGCGGAGCCAACTTCGCCGCGCATCTGCTTGACCGCGTCGTTGAGCGGCAGGCCGACGATCGACTTGCCGTCGATGGCGGTGAGGAAGTCGCCGGACTTGATGCCGGCGCGGAAGGCAGGCGTGCCATCCATCGGCGAGACGACCTTCACGAAGCCGTCCTGCGCGGTGACCTCGATGCCGAGGCCGCCGTATTCGCCGGAGGTCTGCGCCTGCATGTCCTTGAAGTCTTCGGGATCGAGGTAGGAGGAGTGAGGGTCGAGCGAGGCGAGCATGCCGTTGATGGCTGCTTCGATAGCCTCTTTCGAGTCGATCTCGGTGACGTAATTGCTTTCGGCCTTGGAGAGGATGTCGACGAACAGGTCGAGCTGGCGATAGGTCTCCGCCCGCTTTTCCGACTGGTTGTTCGTGACCGCGAAGGCTGAGACGCCAAGCGTGGCTCCCAGCAGGCCTGCGCCAATGACCGGGCCCAACAACCACTTGCGCATGCCGCGCTGCTCCTCTGACATCGTCCCGCCACCCTTACTTTGCCGTCATCCGCGCCAAGCGCAACCGGTATGGTCCCGCCACGAGGGACTTTCCGCACTACCGTTCGTCGCAGGCTTCGGGCCACACTCTAGCCCAAGTCGCATGCGCCGTATCTAGGTGGCTCTCCCGAGCCATTTCTCGGGATCTATGGGCTCACCCTTCCGCCGTACTTCCAGATAGAGCTCAGGATAGGGCGTTTTCCGGTCCGCCATGCGGCCGATCGGCTCCCCGGCCAAGACCCACTGTCCCGCTTCGGGATAAAGCGCGTCAAGGCCGGAAACGATCACAAGCACGTCTCCGCCAACGTCCAGAATCGCCATCAGGCCGTAGGAGCGGAAAACCCCGGCATACTGCACCCGGGCATCGAGCGGGGCGACGACCTGCGCGGCGGCGCGGGTGGTCAGGGTGAGGCCTTCCTGGCGGGCGCCCTCGATCGTCTGGCCAAAGCGGTGAAGCCGGGTTCCCACGGCCGGCTGGAGCGGCGCGCTTGCAGGCGGTTTCACCGACGCCGTGGCGGCGGGTTTTCCGGGCGCAGGTTTGGTTGCGGGAGTAGTTGCTGCAGGTTTGGTCGCGGATGGCTTGGTTGCGGATGGCTTGGTGGAAGGCGCCGTAGGCGCGGCTTTCGCGAGGCTGTCGAGCAGGTCGCGGAGGGTTTCGGCTTCGCCGGCAAGACGCCTTGTCTCGGCGCGTGCGGTAGCGGTTTCGGCTGCGAGGCTGGCGTAGGAGAGGCGCTTTTCAGCAGCAAGGGCCGCGATCTCGTCGCGCCGCGCCGCGAGCGCCGACGTGGCCGTGGAAAGCGTCTGCTGCTCGGCGCGCGTCTTTGCGGCAAGCGCGTTGAGATTGTCGATCTGCGACTTGAGATCGGCGGCGCGGCGGGACAGGGCAGGCGCTGCATCCGACATCAGAATGGCGGCTCGGACAGCGGCCGAGGCGTCCTCCGGGCTGGCCGCAAGCGCCGGCGGGCGGCGCGAGCCGAAGGTCATGAGCGCGGCGAGAAGGTCGTCCAGCGCCGAGGTGTCAGCCGTGAGACGGGCGCGCGCCGTGTCGGTCTCGTCGGCGAGGATCATCAGTTGTTCCTCGGCAGCGTAGGCAGCTTCCTCGTGGCGGGTCGAGTCAGTTGCGGCGGCGACAAGGTCTGTGTCGATGGCCGATGCGTCGCGCGCGGCGGCGGCGGAGCGGGCTTCCAGCGCCTCGAGGCGGGATAGCGCGTCGTCGCGAGCCTTTTCGGCGCGCTTCAGATCATCCTGTGTGTAGATGTCGCGAGGCTTCGACTGCGCCAGGGCAAGCGCCGGCGCGGCAAGCAGCAACAGGATGAGTGCGAAGCGGCGCATCACTCACGGTGGTAAGGTGATCCGGCCTCGATCGAAAGGGCGCGGTAGACCTGTTCGGCAATCATCACGCGGACGAGGCGATGGGGCCAGGTCTGGGGACCGAAGCTGATGGTGTGGCGGGCTGTGGCCGCCACCGCTGGAGACGTGCCATCAGCGCCGCCGATGACGAAGCTGGCGGCATCCTCGCCGGCGTCACGCCAGCGGGCCAGGCGTTTCGAGAGATCGGTCGAGGTCCACGCTTCGCCACGCTCGTCGAGGCGGATGAGGATGCCGGAGTGCTTTGCGAGAAGCCGCATTCCCTCATCCTCTTTCGACGAGGACGGGATCTCGATTTCCTCGACGGCGCGATAGCCGAGCGATTTTCCGGTCTTCTGCGCCCGCGCGAGATAGTCGTCGACAAGCTCGCGTTCAGGCCCGTCCTTGAGACGGCCGACGCAGAGAATCCGGATACGCAAGTGAAGTGCGCCTAGACAGTAGCGGCGCGCTGGGTCGGCGGGGTATCGGAGGCCCAGATGCGTTCGAGATTGTAGAACTCGCGCACTTCCGGCCGGAAGATGTGGACGATCACATCGCCTGCATCGATCAGCACCCAGTCGGCATTCGGCAGGCCCTCGACGCGCACTTTCTTGGCGCCGGCTTCCTTGAGCTTGCGCGAGACGTGGTCGGCCAGCGCCGCGACGTGGCGGGCGGAGCGGCCGGACGCGACCACCATGGCGTCAGCCATCGGCGATTTTCCGGCGAGGGGAATGTTGAGGATGTTCTCGGCCTTGTCGTCATCGAGCTGCGCTGCGACGAGCTTGGCCAGTTCCATCGGGTCTGGCGAGGTGATCGCGGGCGGGGCGGAGGCCGGTTTGGAGGCTGAGCTCTTGCCGGACCTTGAGCTACGAACTGCGGACAGGGGTCTTTCCTTTGGGCTGCTGAACAAGTCTGGACGCTATCACGTGGGGTCGATGCGGGCGAGGGGAAAGGGCTGAAGCCTGGCCATCTGGTCGATCGGCCACAGACATTCAAACCAAGCCTCGTGGAGCGCTCCAGCGTCTAGGCATGGGAATATACGCGCAGAAATTCTAAAGCCTAGTAATACTACCTAGTAAGTCGTATTTAAGCTCTCATCCTGTCCGACGGCGCGAAAATGGCTTCTCGTATCTGGAGGACTGGCCATGTCGAAGGCTTTTGATACTACCATTACCAAGTCGGGTAACCTTGTCCGTCATGGAATATCGGCGGCCGCATTGGCTGTTGTGCTGGCCGCGCCTGCTTTCGCGCAGACGGCCCCGGAAGTCCCGGCGGCGGAGCCAGCGGATACCGCGGCGGCGCCTGCGGACGATCAGCAGGGCCCACAGCCGGGCCAGGTGACGACCATTGCCAGGGTTGGCGATCGGATCGTGGTAACGGCCCGCAGGATAGAGGAAGACCTGCAGGAAGTGCCGATCCCGGTTTCGGTGGTCGATGCAGATTTCCTGTCGGATTCGGGCGCGTTCAACATCGGCCGCCTCAAGGAAGTGATCCCCTCGCTGCAGTTCTACGCCTCCAATGCGCGCAACACGTCGGTCAACATCCGCGGCCTTGGCGCGCCATTCGGCCTCACCAATGACGGTCTGGATGCCGGCGTCGGGCTTTATGTCGACGGCGTCTTCTTTGCGCGGCCGGGTTCCACAGCGGTCGACTTCCTCGACATCGAGCGGATCGAAGTGCTGCGCGGGCCGCAGGGCACGCTGTTCGGCAAGAACACCACGGCCGGCGCGATCAATGTGACGACGCGCAAACCAACTTTCACGCCGGAAACGGATCTCGAGATCAGCTATGGTAATTTTGGCTTCGTGCAGACCAAGGCGACAACCTCGGGACCGATCACCGACACCGTTGCGGGCAGGCTTTCCTTCTCGGGCACACAGCGCGACGGCACGATCTACAGCCTGAAAGAGCACGGCGACATCAATGACCTGAACAACCAGGGCGTTCGCGGCCAGCTACTGTGGCAGGCCACGCCCGACCTGGAGTTCGTCCTGTCGGGCGACTACACGCGCCAACGCGTGCACGGAAACGTGGTGCTGCCGGCGGGCGTGGTTCCGACCCTGCGGGCTGCGAACCGACAGTATGCAGCTCTCGCGGCGGCGTCGGGCAATTATGCGCCGCCGAGCTTCAATCCGTTCGACCGCGTGTCGGACGCCGACTCCTATCACCAGGGCCACCAGGAACTGGGCGGCGCCGCGCTGAACATCGACTGGGATATCGGAAGCGGCACGCTGACCTCGATCACGGCCTGGCGTCACTGGGGCTGGAAGCCGGCCAACGACCGCGACTTCACCGGCCTTCCGATCACGACGGTGTCTGCCAACCCGTCGAAGCAGGACCAGTGGAGCCAGGAGATCCGCTATGCAGGCGAAATCTCCGACACGCTCAACTTCGTCGTCGGCGTCTATGCCTTCCAGCAGGAGATCAATTCCACCGGCCGGCAGGCACAGGGTTCATCCGCGGGGCTCTGGCTCCTGGCGCCGAGCGCTAACAACACGCCTGCGCTGCTTGCTGGCTACGGCCAGACCTCGCGGATCGACTCCAAGAACGTCAGCGCCGCACTGTTTGGCCAGCTTGAGTGGCAGGTGACGCCGCAGCTGCGCATCCTGCCGGGCATCCGCTTCAACTATGACCAGAAGGAAGTGGACTATGAGGCGGTGGTCTATGGCGGCATCGCCAATCCGACGGCGGCGCAGATTGCCCTGCAGCGCTCCATCCTGGCGCCGCTCGCCTACACGGCGGACGTCAGCGACGACAACATCTCGGGACAGATCACGGCGGCTTACCAGTTCAACGACACCTACAACGCCTATGCGACCTATTCGACGGCGTTCAAGTCGGTGGGCCTGAACCTTGGCGGCATTCCGACCAACACGGCGGGCAATCCGATCCTGTCGACGGCGGTGGTCGATCCCGAGGACGTGAGGCACATCGAGATCGGCCTCAAGACCCAGCCGACGCCCGACCTGACCGCCAACTTCGCGCTCTACCGCACGGACATCGACGACTACCAGGCGCAGGTGTTCAACGCAGCGCAGATCGGCGTGCTGCGCGGTTACCTCGCCAATGCCGACAAGGTGCGGGTGCAGGGCGCCGAGTTCGACGCCAGCCTCGATGTGGGTGACAATTTCTCCTTCTACACCGCCATCGCCTACACCGACGGCAAGTATGTGCGGTTCACCGATGCTCCGCTTCCGCTTGAGGAAACCGGCGCGGCCGTGCAGTCGAAGGATATCTCCGGTTCGCGCCTGCCTGGCATTTCGGAATGGGCGGCGACGCTGGGCGGTGAATGGGTCAATGCCGGAAAGTTCCTCGGCAAGGAAGGCGAGTTCTTCGTCGCGGCGGATGCGTCCTATCGCTCGGACTTCTCCTCCAGCCCGACGCCGTCGCGCTACCTCAACGTGGAAGGCTACACGCTGGTGAATGCGCGTCTCGGTTTCCGCGGCGATGATGGATGGGACGTGTTCCTGTGGGGACGCAACCTGTTCGACGAAGACTATTTCGAGCAGCTCGCGGCGGCGCCTGGTGGTTCAGGTCTCTACGCTGGCCAGATCGGCGATCCGCGGACTGCCGGCATCACCTTCAGAGGGGGTTTCTAGGATTTCCATTCCGCCGACCGCTCCCCGGTCTGCGCGGATAGAGGGGCGGGCCGCCCTCATCGCGGCCCGCTGGTCTCAGCCCCCGTCCGGATTGTGACCAAGGTATGCGTGCCGGATGTTCCGTCCTCCGGCGGCCCGCCCTTCGCCCACTAACCTGCCGCGACCGGCGCTTTTGGCTTGTCGAAGGTGACGGACCCCGGCTTGAGCGCCTCGCCGCACTCCGAACAATGGATGACCGGCTGGAAACGGTGGCCGCAGGATGTGTGGCGCCGGGTAGCAGGGCGGACCTTCTTCGGGAAATTGGTCTCGCCCCAGTGAGCCATCATCATCATAACCGGCCGCAACGAATCACCGCGCCGCGTCAGCCGGTATTCGTAGCGGGGCGGGCGCGCCTCGTATTGCACGCGTTCCAGCACATCATGGGCGACGAGATGGGCGAGGCGCTCGGAGAGGATCGCGCGCGAGGCGCGCGTTGATTGCTGGAATTCCTCGAAACGCTTCATTCCTCGAATGGCGTCACGAATAATGAGTATGCTCCAGGCGTCCCCGATGACCGCCATGGTCTGTGCCACAGGGCAGGGAATCGCGTCGATTTCGCTCCAGCGCATAGGCGCTCCCGATTTCGTGCTCGGGGCGTGACTCCCGCGCAATTGACCCTGTCCAGCCGAGCGGGCATGGGTGAGTTCAGAATCTGAACTTACAGATCGCCGGGGAGAACGACAATGGACAGCGTCAAGCAGGCGCGCCGCCTCCGGCGATCAATCGGCATTGCGGCTCTGGCGGCTGGGCTTGCGCCAGCAGTCCTCGCACAAACGCCTCCCGCAGCCCCGCCTGCAGACAGTGTCGCGGCCCAGCCGCAGGCGGCCGAAGGCGTGCAGACCTTCGACGCCGCGTATTTCAGGCAGTACAATCCAGTGACAGCAGCCGACATCGTCAGCCGCGTGCCTGGGTTCGAGATCGACGATGGCGAGGCGCTGCGCGGGTTCGGCGCCACGGCCGGCAACGTGCTGGTCAATGGCGAGCGCCCGTCGTCGAAAGTCCTGATCTCGGAACAGCTGAAGCGCATCCCGGCGGATTCCGTGGTGAAGGTGGAGCTGATCTCGGGCTCTGCATCCAACGTCGACGTGCGCGGACAGACGCAGCTGGTCAACGTCGTGCTGAAGCAGGCCAAGCAAGGCGGATCGCCGACGACCTGGGTCGCTGACCTGCGCGAGCTCCAGTATTCCGAGCGTCTTGGTTGGCAGATCCAGCTGACCAGGACCTTCTCGCTCTGGGAAAACGCCGAACTGACTGTCGACTTCCAGACGCCGAACCTGCGCGGCCGGGTAGAGAGCCTGGAGGAAGTCCGCAATGCCGCCGGCGTGCTGACGCAGTATCGTGAGCAGTTCGCACAACCGAACCAGATCGGCCTGCAGGGGTCAGGCGTTCTGAAATGGCGGCCGACTGCCCAGGATACGCTGAGCTTCAATGCACAGGTCTCGCCGACCTGGAATACGACCGATATCGGTTCGATCGCATTCACCCCTGCCGGCAATTTCGCGCAGGGCACATTTGGACGCAGCGAGTACACGAACAACTACACGGCCGAGATGGGCGGCGACTGGGAGCACAGGTTTTCGCCGGAGCTGTCGGTGAAGGGGATTGCTCTCGCGACCTTCACCAATGTCGACCAGGACGATGTTTTCCGCATCTTCACGCCGATAGGCACGGCCGGGCCGGGTGGCCTTGCCAACACGCAGACGATCAACCGCACGACGGAAGGTGGCGAGCGCGTGGCGCGCGGTTTCCTGACCTGGAGGCCGGGCGGCGGGCACACGATCGATGTCGGCGTCGAAGGCGCGTTCAACTTCCGCGACACCACGCTTGATATCTTCAACAACAACGGCTCGGGCCCGGTGGCGCAGGCGCTGCCGGTTTCGGACGCGCGCGTAGAGGAAGAGCGGGTCGAGCCATTCATCACTGACGTTTGGAAGATCTCGCCCCAGCTGACGCTGGAAACCGGCTTCATCTACGAGTCCTCGAAGATCACGCAGACGGGCGATGAGCAGAAGGAGCGGGAATTCTCCTATCCGAAGCCGCGCATGACAGCGACCTGGCAGGCCGGCGAGACGGACCAGTTGCGCGGCAGCGTCACGCGCGATGTCGCCCAGCTCGACTTCGCTGAATTCGCGTCGTCCATCAACGTCGTCGATGCCAGCAGCCTGATCGGCAATCCCAATCTTGAACCGGAAAAGACATGGAAGGCGCGGGCTGAGTGGGAGCACAAGTTCGGCAAGCGCGGCGCAATCACCCTAGCTGTGTTCCACGACGAGGTGGAAGATGTTCAGGACTTTGTTCCGCGCATCGTCTGTTCGACGCCGGGCGTCGATGTGAGCCTGTGCGCGCCGGCAAACCTGCGCACCTATGACGCGCCAGGCAATATCGGCGATGGCCAGCGCACGGGCATCGAAGTGCGCGGCGCGCTGCCGCTGGCGCCGCTGGTTCCGAATGCCGAGATGCGCTTCTCGGGCATGTGGCAGGAGACGGATGTCACCGATCCGCTGACGGGAGACCAGCGCAGCTTTTCCAACGAGCGCGACTGGACCTACAACGTCTCATTCCGTCAGGAACTTCCCGAACTCAAGGCGGCGTGGGGCGCAAGCGCAGTGGGCCAGTCCGATCGGATGGAGTTCAAGCTGCTGGAAGACATTTCGTTTGACCGGCCGGATTCGCGAATCGATCTTTTCGTCGAGACGACGCAGATCTCGGGCGTGACCATCCGGGTCGCTGCCGCGAACATCTTCCATCCGGAGGAGTTCCGCGTGCGCACCTTCTATTCCGGATCGCGGGCATCCGACGTCCTGCTGCGCACGGAAGAGCGGAAGCAGAAGGGCGGGCCAGAGGGCACCCAGGTATTCTCCATCCGGCTGTCAGGGACGTTCTAGCCCTCATTTCCGGCTGCGAGCCGACGGCCTCCTGCCTTCCCACATTTTTTGCAGACCGGTGTCGGGCCGGGCTATCCTCGTGCGTCCTTAGGCCAGATGAGGTGCGCCCGATGATGTACGCCGTGCTTTGCTACAACAATGAAGAGATGGTCTGCGGATGGTCCAAGGAGCAGGACGACGCGGTAATGGCCGCGCTCTCCAAGGCTCACGACAAATGGGAAAAAGCCGGGAAGCTGAAGCCGTCCATCCGCCTTCTGCCGACATCGGCGGCGACCACGCTGCACAAGCAGAAGGACATGATCATCGACGGCCCTTACGCCGAGACCAAGGAAGCGTTGCTGGGCTTCTACATCATCGATGTGGTGAACCTGGATGAGGGGCTCGACTTCTGCCGCGATCTCGCCAAGGCCAATCCGGGCGGCGCCTATGAGCTGCGGCCGATCCAGCTTTACCTGCCAGGTGCGCCGATCGATGGCGCCTATGCCACGGAGCGCCAGTACGGAACCGTGAAGTGACGGATCTCGCCTGGATCGACGCGGCGCTCACCAGCGCGCGGCCCCAGGCGGTGGCGGCGCTGCTGCGCTATTTTCGTGACCTCGATACGGCGGAGGAAGCCTATCAGGAAGCCTGCCTGCGGGCGCTGAAGACCTGGGTGACCAACGGACCGCCGCGCGATCCGACATCCTGGCTGATCATGGTGGGGCGCAATGCGGCGCTGGACTCGGTGCGCAAGCGGGCCAAGCAGGCGCCGATGCCGGACGAGGCGCTGGTCTCCGACCTTGAAGACCAGGAAGCAGATCTCGCCGAGCGGCTGGACGACAGCCAGTATCGCGATGACGTTCTGAGACTGCTCTTCATCTGCTGTCATCCGGACCTGCCGGCGACACAGCAGATTCCGCTGGCGCTGCGCGTCGTGTCCGGCCTGTCGGTGAAGCAGATCGCGCGCGCGTTTCTGGTCGGCGACGCAGCAATGGAGCAGCGCATCACACGGGCGAAGGCGAAGGTGGCCGAGGCCGGCGTACCGTTCGAGACGCCTGGCCCCGTCGAACGCGCCGAGCGGCTCGCGGCTGTGATGGCCATGATCTATCTGGTGTTCAATGAAGGATATTCCGCCGGGCCGAAGGACGAAGCGCGGGGCGCGCTGGCTGAGGAGGCCATCCGGCTTGGCCGCCTACTGCTGCGTATGTTCAGTGCAGAGCCGGAGGTGATGGGGCTACTGGCGCTGATGCTGCTTCAGCATTCGCGTGCGGAAGCGCGGTTCGACAGCAAGGGCGACATCGTCTTGCTGGAAGACCAGGACCGCGGCCGGTGGCGCGCCAACCTGATCCAGGAGGGCATCGTCATCGTCGAGAAGGCCGTGCGCCACCAGCGCACCGGTCCTTATCTCGTGCAGGCGGCGATCGCGGCCCTGCATGCGCGTGCAGCGAAGTTCGAGGACACCGACTGGGCCCACATCGACGCGCTCTATGCGACACTGGAAAGATTGACGCCTTCGCCGGTGATCACGCTCAACCGGGCGGTTGCGGTCTCGAAGGTTAGCGGAGCGCAGGCCGCGCTCGACATGATCGAGCCGCTGGAAAGCAGGCTTGCCGGCTACTTCCATTTTCATGGCGCGCTGGGCGGTCTGCTGCTCCAGCTGGGGCGCCGCAAGGAAGCGCGCGAGGCGTTCGACAAGGCCATCTCGCTCGCAGGTACGGCGGCGGAAGCTGCCCACATCCGCATGCATATCGATCGGCTGATCGCCGAGGGCGAGAAGATCGCGAAGGCTTGAAGCCTTTCTAGCGCGCCAAATTCCGTGTTTTCCAAAATTTTTCGACGGTCATGTCGGAACCGTGTCGCGCGGGACGTCCTAGGGTCGTAAGCAAGGCGCAAGGACACAGGAGACGCCCGTGATCAGCAATATTTTCGTCAACCTGCCGGTGAAGGACCTCGAGAAATCCAAGGCGTTCTTCGAAGCGATCGGCTGCACCATCAACAAGCAGTTCACCGACGAGACAGCGGCCAGCATTGTGATCGGCAGCAACATCTTCGCGATGCTGCTCACGCACGACAAGTATCGCCAGTTCACTTCCAAGGAGATCGCGAACGCGAACACGACGTCCGAAGTGCTTATTGCGCTCGGCGCCGACAGCAAGGAAGACGTGACCCGCATCGTCGATGCCGCCGTGAAGGCTGGCGGGCGCGAGTCGCGTCCGGCGCAGGACTACGGCTTCATGAAGCTGCGCACGTTTGAGGATCTCGACGGGCATCATTGGGAAGTCCTCTACATGGATCCCAATCACGTCCAACCGTCGTAACAGCTACGCGCGAACACAGAACAGGGAAATTCCATGACCGCTCCCCAACACGAACTGGTTCTTGAACTGATCCTCGATGCGCCGAAAGAGAAGCTCTATCGCGGCTGGACCGAACCGGAGCTGATGAAGCAATGGTTCGCGCCCAAGCCGTGGACCACGCCGCATGCGGAAAATGACCTGCGTCCCGGCGGCGCCAGCCTGGTGGTGATGAAATCTCCGGAAGGTCAGGAATTCCCGAATCCGGGCCAGTATCTGGAAGTGGTTCCGAACAGGAAGCTCGTCTTCACTGACGCCTTTGTCGGCAACTGGGTCCCGAAGGAGGGGGCTCCCTTCTTTGCCGCCGAGCTGACCTTCGAAGACGCAGGTCCTGGCAAGACGAAGTACACCGCGAAAGCGCGCCACTGGACGGCCGAAGTGAAAGCGCAGCACGAGCAGATGGGGTTCATTCCCGGCTGGACGATCTGCGCGAAACAGCTCGAAGCGCTCGCGCAGACGCTCTAGGCAGACTGCAATCAGAAAGGACTGGAGGAGAGGCCATGCGTTTCATCACCATCTTCCGCAGTTCCGCGCCGCCGTCGGGACCGCCGAAGCCCGAGCACATCGCGGCGGTGCAGGCTGAGATCGGCAAGGCGGCCGCAGCCGGCGTCATGGTCACGACAGGCGGGCTCGGCATGCGCGCAACGACAGGCGCACGCGTGACGCTCAACAAGGGCGAGGCGACTGTCGAGGCGCCGCCAGCAGGTGATGGCGGATGGATGGCCGCGGGTGGGTTCTCTATCGTCAACGCCGAGTCGCGCGATGCGCTTATCGAGCAGATGAAGAAGCAGCTCGAGGTGATGGGCGATGGCACGGTCGAGTTCGTGGAGTACAAGCAGTTTTTTCCGGCGGCCGAGCAGGTTTTGGCTCCGGCAGCCGCGCCGGGCCTCCCCGCTGGCGTCGTTCCCTATCTCAACTTCGATGGCGCCAGCGAGGTCATCGAGTTCTACAAGAAGGCCTTCGGCGCGAAGGAGATCGCCCGGATGCCTGCCCAGGATGGCAAGCGCATCATGCACTGCCAGCTTGAGATCAATGGCGGCGCGTTCATGCTCGCCGACAATTTCATCGAATACGGCATGGGCGTAGTGCAGCGCACGCAGAGCTATGTGATGCAGTTGATCCTCGCCGACGGCGATGCGTGGTGGGATCGCGCCATCAAGGCTGGGTGCACGGAGCGGATGCCCTTCGCTGTTGCGCCTTGGGGCGACAAGTACGGCCAGATGGTCGATCCGTTCGGCGTCACCTGGGCGTTCAACACGCCCGCGAAGAAGTAGGAAGCGAGTTTTGCAGACGCTCGGATGCTAGATTGGAGGGAGGGCCGCGCTGATCATTCGGGCGCGTAGTTCCGTCGACGATGTCGCATCCAGCGGAGCGGAGACATAGACCCAGGCCGGCGTCTTGCGACGTGTCAGCGTAGTTGCGGCGTCTTCGGGAACGCGCGCGGCGTCGAACTGGCGGACGAACCGGGAAAGGCCGGCCTTCGGATTGGCGCCCGGGCGCGATACCACGACGATCGGGACAAGTTTTGCGATTTCCTGCCAGCGGCGCCAGCGGTGGAAGTCTCGCAGGTTGTCAGCGCCCATGATCCAGACGAAGCGCGCATTGGGGGCCGAGCGCTTGAGACGGCGGAGCAGGTCGATTGTGTAGCGTAGGCCAAGCTGGGCCTCGAGACCGGTGACGGTGACGCCGTGTCCGCCAAGCCGTCGCTGCGCTGCCCCGAGACGGTCGACAAAGGCTGTCTGCGTGTTCTTGAGCGGGTTGCCGGCAGCGACGAACACCCAGACCCGGTCGAGGCGCACGGCGCGCCGTGCGGTCTCGATGACGTGAGCATGACCCGAATGCGGAGGATCGAATGAACCACCCATGATCCCGATGGCAAGATCGCCGGCGGGACCGGGAAGGCGAAGGTGTGCAGGCGAGCGGTGGCGAGTCATGCGCCGACGACTATGGAAGGAAATGACCGAGGGCGGAAGCGCCTAGCTTGGCAGCGCAGCTTCCTTGGGACCGGAAGCGTAGAAGTACCGTCCGGAGCCCATGACATCGGAATGCCGGTAGTCGAAGCGGCGATAGACGCGGGCTTCTGGCGCTGCGCCGAGGGCCGTGGCTACGGCCGCCTTGGTCGCTTCATCGGCGCCCTGAAGGGCGGCGGCGAGACGATCGCCAGCTTCGGCAGCGACAAGTTCAGCATCGGAGGGACGGTATTCCTGGGGGTCGGCGCCGAGCTGCACCGCGCCCTGTTCATAGGCGCCAGGCGAGGCAGCGGCCTTTGCCTTCCAGCTGACGAACGCTGCAGCCAAGCCGGCGGCGTCGCTGACCGGAGGCAGAGCGCCGATGTCGCCTGACACCGAGCTGCGATAGTCGAGCACGGTGTCGGGTGTGGTCTTGGCCTGGTAGTCCGGGAAGGCCGAGGCAGCATCGGCGCCGGGCAGGACTTCCGGCGGAGGCGGTTCCAGCTTTTCCATCGGCGGGGCGGCCGGCACGGTCTCCTTGCCGACGGCATTGGCGTTGGACGCCAGTTCGGTCGGCCGCTCGCACCCGGCGAGAAGGCCAGCGAGGAGGACGACGGCAAGAACGTGTTTCATAGGTCTAGTTTCCGGTGACCAGCTTTGGCAGCTGGTCGGGCGAGGACACAAGGGACCATGTACCGCCTGCGGCGACCACAGTCGCCTCCCAGTCTTTCAACAGGGAGAAATACTTCTCCGGGTCGGCCGGGTTGGACTTGATGACGTTCGCAGCGATGACGTGGATGCCCTTGAGGTCGAGCGGGATTTCCGACGTATCGCACGTCTTTCCGTAGTCCTCCATCATGTCCGAGAACAGCACGATGACACGCGCCGTTTCGGGGCGTTGCTTGAGTTCGAACGAAGCCTGGGCAAGGGCGCCCCGAATGTCGGTGTACTTGGCCGACTTCACCTGGGCTGCATAGGCAGCGAGCTGGTCGAACAGCTCGCGCTTGGCGGTCGAGGCCATGCTGGGTGTCTGTGGCAGCTGGCGCTGGAGAATGATCTCCTTCTCGGAGAAGGAGCAGGCGCTGATCTGGCTAGCGCCGATCCAGTCGCCGGGCTGGAGCTCGGCGATCATCAGGTTGGCGTACTTGGTCGCGTCCGGAACGGCCTTCACATAGGTGCCCGACACGTCGAACACCACGAAGACCGAGCGGTTGGTCGAGGTTACCAGCCCGCAGGCGGCGAGGGCGGCAACAGCAGTTGCGCATGCGGTTCCCAGCAGAAGTCGCCACGTCATGCGCGTTGCAGCTCCCGTTGCTTCTCTTTTTCGCGTTCGCGTTTGGACTGTTTCTGCGACGGTTCGTCCAGCGTGAGGACGTCGTCATCATCGTCGTTGCCGTTGGCGCCGTCGTTCTTGTTGCGCTTGTTGCGGTAGCTGGTGTTGCTGCCCTTGACCTTCCGTTCGATCCAGAGCGGAGCGAAGATGATCAGGTCGTAGATCGACAGCACGAACAGGCCGACGTTCTTGAAGGCCACGCCCAGCGTCTTGCAGACAAAGCCCAGGAACAGCAGCGTGTAGCTGGTGGCGATCGAGACCATGAACACCGAATTGCGGATGATCGTCTCGAGCGGCAGCGCGGCGGCGGCCAGCAGCCATGGGATCAGCACGGCAAGGATGAGCTGAGCCACGGTTGCAAGCTGGAGGCCGGTCTGCCGCGGTGTCTGCTCGGCCGGGTTTTCGGCAGGGGCAGTCGCTGCAGGCGTGGGGGCTTCCGGCGCGGCCAGCACCGGCGCCACCAGAGAGCGGTTGGCGAGATCTCGGGTTTCCTGCTGCTGCTCGATGATCTGCTCGCGCACGATCGACAGCGTCGCTTCGAGGACCGAGAAGGCGGCAAGGAAAGAGAACGCTACCCAGAACATGATGCGTCGCCCGCCATCCGACATGGAATGGAAGGCGGGGATCAGCTTGGTAAAGCCGGCCGAGTCCATGAGAATGACGCCGGTGACGAATTCGAGGAAGATCACGATCAGCGCAGCGAAGGTCGGAAGACCGATGCCGCCGATACGCGCGCCTTCGCCAACGATTTCCGCCATCGGGCGTTCGATCAGGAAGAAGTTGAGGAACACACCTGACAGCGCAATTGCGGTGATCAGGACAGCGATCAGCCAGGGGATGAGGATCGAAGCGCGAGAGGCGACATTTATCCGGTCTTCCGACTTCACGATCACTTCGAATTCGGTGAAGGCCTTGTTGACCTGGTCGACGCCCGAATTGAATTCACGTTCCGTCTTGCCGAGTTTCTCGGCGATGTCGCGCAGGCGGGGGCCCTCGGTCTTGAGAACACTCAGCGCCGGGCGTACTGGTGCCAGCCGCTCGCCCATCGCCTTGGCGGTGTTCGACGCGATGTTGCGCTCAAGCTTCGAAAGATTGCGTCCGCCTTCGATCGACGGCATGGCCGCGCGGAAGGCGCGTTCGGCTGCGTCCTCCACATTGATGTCAGCCAGTTCCGTGGCGGTCTGCGACAGGGCGTGCGTGCTCTTGTCGAGGCGGGCGATGACCGGTCCGGTTTCCTTGGCCAGCTTTTCGGCCCGGTGTCCGATGCGGTCTTCCAGCATCAGCATGCGGTCCTGAAGCTCGTCGGCGCGGTGCGACGCGATTTTCTCGCTGCAGGTGATGCGCGCATTGCGCCCGTGCTCGCCGAGCCAGAGACCCCAGCGGCCGAACATGCGTCCGGTGATGAAGAAGATCTGCCACAGCACCCTGCGGAGGGGCTCGCGCGCCATCCACATCACGACGATGGCTGCGATGATCGCAAGGATCAGTGGCCAGCCAAACGGGATGCCAAAAAAAGAGCCGCCTTCAACAGCGGCGCCGGTCAGCGGGGAGCCCGCCGTTGGATTCATTGGTTCTTCCACTGCGTGCCCTTCAGCTGCGCGTGCCCGATCCCTCCGACATCACCCGCACGTGATTCACCGGGCGGATGGGGGCCATTCTGTGGCGAGGACATTACAATGCCGAAATAAAATCAGTTTCGATGCTCAAACGAACTGCGTTTTGCAGTTGCATCGAACTCAGGGACGAGTCTGGCCCGTTCCGCGAACGACATATTTGAAGATCGTGAGCTGCTCTGCGCCGACAGGACCGCGCGCATGCAGACGGCCGGTAGCGATGCCGATCTCCGCGCCCATGCCGAACTCGGCGCCATCAGCAAACTGCGTCGAGGCGTTCCGCATGACGATGGCGCTGTCGACCTCGGCGAGAAAGCGTTCGGCGGCGGCGTCCTCTTCCGTGACGATGCTTTCGGTGTGTTGCGAGCCATAGCGCGCAATGTGCGCCATCGCGCCTTCGATGCCGTCGACGACAGCGATCGAGAGGATCGGGGCAAGGTATTCCGTGGTCCAGTCCTCAAGCGTAGCCGCCTTCATCGGATGGATCGCGCGGGCGCGTTCATCGCCGCGCAGCTCGCAACCGGCTTTTTCCAGCGCAGAGGCGAGACGCGGCAGGAGCGCCGAGGCAATCGAGGCGTCGATCAGCATGGTTTCGGTCGAGCCGCACACGCCAACGCGGCGCAGCTTGGCGTTGACGATGATCTCCTCCGCTTTTGCGGGGTCCGCCTTGTCGTGGATGTAGGTATGGCAGAGGCCTTCGAGGTGGCCGATCACGGGCACGCGCGCCTCGTCCTGCACGCGGGCGACGAGACTCTTGCCCCCGCGCGGAACGACGACATCGAGCTTGCCGTTGAGTCCGGTTAGCATGTAGCCGACCGCAGCGCGATCAGAGGTGGTCACCAGCTGGATCGCGTCCTTGGGCAGACCCGCATCGGCCAGACCCGCGCGCAGCGCATCCGCGATGGCGCGCGAGGAGTTGAGGCTTTCGGAGCCGCCACGCAGGATGGTGGCGTTGGCGGCGCGCAGACACAGCGCGCCGGCGTCCGCTGTCACATTGGGGCGGCTCTCATAGATGATGCCGATGACGCCGATCGGTCCGCGCACGCGCGAAAACTCCAGGCCATTCGGGCGCGTCCAGGAGGCCAGCACCGTGCCGACCGGATCGGGCAGGGCGGCGACGTCGTCCACGCCCTGAGCCATCGCCTCGATACGCGAGGGATTGAGCTCAAGCCGGTCGAGCATCGCGCCGCTGATGCCTTTGGCGGCGGCTGCCGCCATGTCGATCCTGTTGGCGGCTAGGATCTCGGGAGAAGCGGCGCGAATGCGCGTGGCCATCGCTTTCAGCGCGGCGGTGCGTTTCTGCGGGCTGGCCTTTGCGACTTCAGCCGCGGCCGCACGCGCAGCTTCACCCATTGCCAGCATGATCCCGGCAAGGGCGGCGTCGTGCGCGGCGAGAGGCAGCTGGATCGTCATGGCGGCGTTAGTATCAACGCTGGGCGGCTCGGGGAAGCTTCTTCGCTTTTGGGTAGTGGCGTTCACCGAACGCCTTGAACGCCTGCAGCACGGGCTGGAAGTCGCGGCCGCGGCTGGTGAGCACATATTCGTGGCGGAGCGGCTTTTCGGAATAGGGGCGGCGTTCGAGCATGCCGGCCGCGACCAGCGATTCAAGCCTGCGGGACAACATGTTCGGTGCGATGCCGAGGCTTTCCTCGAACTGGTCGAAACGCGTGGCGCCAAAGCCGGCGTCGCGCAGGATCAGCATGCTCCACGGGTCGCCTACCCGGTCCAGCGTCCGGGCGACGGGGCAGGCGTCTTCAGCAAAACTCTTCCTTCTCATGAGGAAGCATATGGCGAGCTAACTTGCATTATGCAAGTCATGTCCCGACCTCTTCCTCAACGGCGCATCGCCGACAGAGGGATTTCAGCCATGAGCACCAAAGACACAGTCCTGATTACAGGCGCTTCGACCGGCATCGGCGCGGTCTATGCCGAGCGGTTCGCAAAGCGGGGCCACAACCTTGTCCTCGTCGCGCGGGATTTCCAGCGGCTGGAGAACCTCGCCAACCGGCTGTGGGAACAGCATGGCGTCAACGTTGCGATCGAGGTCGCCGACCTGACGAATCGGCCTGAACTTGAACGGATCGAGCAGCTGATCGCTGATGATCCCAGGATCGGTGTTCTGGTGAACAATGCCGGCATGGCGGTCGCCAAGCTGCTGATCGGGTCGACGCCTGACGACTTCCAGAAGCTGATCGATCTCAACGTGACCGCGGCGACGCGGCTGGGCATCGTGGCAGCCAACGCGTTCGTGAAGCGTGGCGGCGGAGCGATCATCAACCTGTCGTCCGTCCTTGGCGTCGCGCACGAGATCGGCGGCGGGGTCTATGGCGGCTCGAAGGCTTTCGTCCTGAATTTCACCCGCGCGCTTCATGCCGAAGCCAGCTCGCAGGGCGTGCGCGTACAGGCCGTGCTGCCAGGGGCGACGCGCACCGAGATCTGGGACCGTTCGGGACGCGGCATCCATACGCTCGATCCCTCCATCCTGATGGACGTGCATGACATGGTCGATGCGGCGCTGGCGGGTTTCGATGCCGGCGAGGTGGTGACCATTCCGTCGCTGCCGGATGCGGGCGAGTGGCAGGCTTTCGAAGCGGCGCGGCTGAAACTGCTGCCGAACCTGTCACGCAGCACGCCAGCCGGACGCTATCGCGTGAAGCTGGCCGAGCAGGCCGCGTAGGAACCTATCGATCTTGGCTCCGTTCCGCCTTATGCGGGACGGAGCAGGAGTTTTCCATGAGCGATCTTCGAGACAATACCGAGGGCGGCCAGTACGAGCTGGACGAGAATGGCCACACGTCCTTCGCCAAGTATCGCAAGGCGGATGGCGTGCTGACGATCCTCTGGGTCGAGGCGCCGCCGGAGCTGCGCGGCACAGGCGCGGCGGGCAGGCTGATGACGCTGGTGGCGGAAGAGGCGAAGCAGAAGAACTGGCGTGTGATTCCGGTCTGCGGGTATGCGGCGGCGTGGCTCCGCGGCAGCAAGCAGTATCGCGATCTGGTGGCCTGATTCTTCAGGACTGGCCGACCAGCACCATGTCATCGACGTGGATGAGCGCGGGGCGACCGCGATAGCCGAGAATGGCTTCGAATTCATCCGACTTGCGGCCGATCAGCTTGATCGCGTCTTCCGACGAATAGGCCGAGACGCCGCGCGCAACGGTGGCGCCATCCGGATCGATCACGTCGACAGCATCTCCGCGCTCGAAACGGCCAGCGACGGCGGTGACGCCGGCAGCCAGAAGCGACTTGCCCGTCCTGAGGGCCCTGGCGGCGCCAGCATCGACGCGGACAGAGCCGGCCGGGCGCAGCGCGCCAGCGAGCCATTGCTTGCGGGCGGTCTCGGGCGAGAGGTCGGTGAGGAACCAGGTGCCGCGCGATCCCGCCGCCAGCGCCGCGATGGGACCGGCATCTGCCGTGGTGTTGGCGCCCAGCGTGATCAGCGTCGAACAGCCAGCGGTCAGCGCGATGCGGGCGGCGTCGATCTTGGTCGCCATGCCGCCTGAGCCGACGCCCGCTGAAGCATTGGCCCCGCCAGCCATCGCGACGATCTCGGGCGTAAGCCTGCGGACTTCGGGGATGTGTTTGGCGCCGGGGTTAGAGCGCGGATCGGCGTCGTAAAGACCGTCTATGTCGGACAACAGCACGAGCACATCCGCGCCGAGCATCTGTGCGACGCGGGCGGCGAGGCGGTCATTGTCGCCATAGCGGATTTCTTCGGTGGCGACCGTGTCATTCTCATTGACGATCGGAATGGCGCCGCGCTCCAGCAGTGTCTCCATCGTGGAGCGCGCATTGAGCCAGCGGCGGCGGCGCTCAGTGTCCTCGAAGGTGAGCAGGGCCTGCGCCACCGGCGCGCCGTATGTTGCGAGCGCATCTTCCCAGGCGCGCATCAGCCTGGGCTGGCCTGCGGCGGCGGCGGCCTGCTTTTCCTCAAGGCGCAGCTTGCCGGCCTTCAGGCCGAGCGCGCGGCGGCCCAGCGCAACAGCGCCGGACGACACGATGACGATGGACTTGCCTTCGGCGCGCAGCTTCGCGGCGTCGGCTGCCAGCACGGCAAAGCGCGCCGTGTGCGGCTGGCCGGTCTCCTGATCGATCAGGAGCGACGAGCCGACCTTGATGACGATGCGGCGGGCGGAGGCGAGGGGAGAGGTCATTGAGCGCGCCCGCTGGATCGATCCCGCATGCTCTGCATCAATGAATCGTAGTCAGCTCTATGGCTGAAGAACTGATAGGCGCCTAGGCCGGTTGGCCCGCAGGACGCAATGGTTTCAAGCGTCACATTGTCGACGTCGCATGTCGCCGAAAGCGCTGACACGTACTCGTCAGTGATGACGACACGCTTCAGGTCCTTCCACTCCTTGGGAGAACTGAAGCGCGCGCACATTGCCTGACAATCGCCGCCGACCTCGGTCATGATCACGTGATGAAGCCAGGCGCCAAAATGATCGCGCGAATCCACATTGCGCACCCTGGCCTGCTTCAGCTCGAACCAATAGGGGTCGATGGCTGTGTACCAGAGCAGCGATATGTGCCCCTCCGCGCTCACGGCTGCCAGCCTTCCTCTCTCTGTTCAGGCGTCATCTCGGCTTCGATCTGCGCTTCGCGTTCAGTGCGGCGGTGTTCGGTGACGATGTGGAAGAGTTTCTGCACCGTCTCGGGAACGCCCTTTTGCGAGGCGCCGGAAATGCGCAGCGGCGTCTGCTTGCAGGCCTTCTTCAGCTGCGCGGCTTTCTCGCTGATCTCTTCCTTCGTCATCGCGTCGATCTTGTTGAGCGCGACGATCTCCGGCTTCTCGCTGAGGCCGCCGCCATAGGCCTTCAGCTCGGCGCGGATGACGCGATAGGCTTCGGCGACATCTTCCTGCGTGCCGTCGACAAGGTGCAGCAGCACGGCGCAACGTTCGACGTGGCCGAGAAAGCGCGTGCCGACGCCGGCGCCTTCAGCAGCGCCTTCGATGAGGCCAGGAATGTCGGCGAGCACGAAGCTGGCGCCGATGCCGAGCGAGACGACGCCAAGGTTCGGCACCAGCGTAGTGAAGGGATAGTCCGCGATCTTGGGCTTCGCGGCGCTGACGGCGGCGAGGAAGGTCGACTTGCCGGCATTGGGCATGCCGAGCAGGCCGGCGTCGGCGATCAGTTTCAGGCGCAGCCAGATCCAGCGCTCTTCGCCCTCGTGGCCGGGGTTGAAGCGGCGCGGCGCCTGATTGGTCGATGATTTGAACTTGGTGTTGCCCCAGCCGCCCGATCCGCCCTTGGCGAGCAGGATCTTGTCGCCAAGCTTGTCCAGATCGGCAATCAGCGTTTCCTGGTCTTCCTCGAAGACCTGCGTTCCGACCGGAACCTTCAGCACCAGCGTCGGCGAGTCGGAACCTGTGCGGTTGGCGCCCATGCCGTGCATGCCGCGCTCGGCCTTGTAGTGCTGCAGGTAGCGGTAGTCGATCAGTGTGTTGAGGCCGTCGACCGCCTCGATGACGACATCGCCGCCGCGGCCGCCATCGCCGCCGTCAGGCCCGCCGAACGGGATGAATTTCTCGCGCCGGAACGACACGCAGCCATCGCCGCCGCCGCCGGACTTTACGTAGACCTTGCACTGGTCGAGGAATTTCATCGTGAGCGGGCCTTCGCTTTGGGCGCAGGCGTCTTCGCAGGCGCAGGTTTCTTTTTCGTGGCCGCCGTTTTTGCGGCGGCTTTCTTGTTCAGGTCGAGCCGCATCAGGGGGCGTCCAGGCTTGCGCTCCAGAACGGTGCTGAAACCGGCGCGGTCGAAGATGCGCTTGGGCCCAACGAAAAGACCGGCGGTGGACCGCCGGTCTTCATGCGCCATCGGGCATGCCTCGATCATCTTCGCGCCGTGCTTCTTCGCGTAGGCGGTTCCGGCTGCGAGCAAGTCGGCGGTGACGCCTTCGCCACGCGCGTCCTTGTGGACGAAGAAGCAGGAGGCCGCCCAGATCGTCTCGTCGCTGGCATGCTCGGGCAGCTCGGCGGCGGACGCCTTGCGGCCGACATTCCATTCCGGCGTTGCAGGGCGCGGCGCGATGGCGATCCAGCCGACGGCTTGTCTGCCCTTGTAGGCAAGCAGGCCAGGCGGCGGACCCGCCTTCACGATTCTGCCCATCGCGGTCTTGCGCGATTTGGGATCGGTCTCGCGGCGGATCTCCGGCGGCAGGCGATGGTGAACGCACCAGCACATCCGGCAGATCGAATCCGTCTCGAAGAGAGCGACAAGGTCGTCCCAGCGGTTAGGCGTCAGCGGGTGGATGGCGAGGGCGGTCATGATCAGTGTGGTGCGCCGTGATGGTCGGACAAACTAACCGGCGTCGCGCCTTCCGGCCACACATAACGCTCGGCGGGGGAGGTCCGCTGGCGCGCCAGCCCGAACAGGTCCTGCGTGCCGGTGCGGGAAAAGCCCAGCTTGCGCAGGACGTTGCCAGAGGCCGGGTTGTCCGCGAAATGGCCGGCGACGAAGACTTTCGCGCCGAGCTGGTCGCGCGCCCAGTCCATCAGCGCCCGACCGGCCTCGGAGGCATAGCCGAGACCCCAGTAGGGCATGCCGAACCAGTAGCCGATCTCCCAGGTCGCATCCTTCGGATCGCCGATACGGCTGGCGCCGCACGAGCCGATCAGCCCGTCGATCGGCGTGGTGACCGCGAAGGCGTATTCCCGGTCGCCGGTGCGACCCTTCTCGAGGACGTCGAAGAAGGAAAAGGCGGCAGCCATCGGATAGGGGTGGGGCACGCGCGAGCACATCTTCGCAACATCATAGTCGCCAGCGAGATATGCGATGCGGCGCGCATCGGCTTCCTCGAACGGTCGCAGCGTCAGTCTCTGTGTTCTGATCGTCAGCAGCATGGTCGTCCCCATAACCCGTCCTTCTTGCGGGCGTCGGTCAGGGGAGGAGAAAAGAAGAAGGGGAGGCGGACCGCCTCCCCTGATCATCTTTCAGGTTCGGACCGCTGCCCTGGTGGGAGACGGTCCGGCATCAACCTGGACCGCCTATTTGGCTGGCTTGTCGCTCGGGACGATCGATACGGTCATTCGGCCGCGCGTTTCGCGGAAGGTGACCGTGCCGGTTTCGGTGGCGAAAAGCGTGTGATCGCGACCGAGGCCAACGTTCGTGCCCGGGTGGTACTGCGTGCCACGCTGGCGGACGATGATGTTGCCCGCGAGGACCTGCTCGCCGCCGAAGCGCTTCACGCCAAGGCGTTTGGAGTTGGAGTCGCGACCGTTGCGGGTAGAGCCGCCTGCTTTCTTGTGGGCCATGAAGGGCTCCCTCTAGTCTGCGGCCGGAGCCGCGCGTTCAAACCAACTGGCCTTGCGGCCGGAAACTTACTTGGCCTTCTTGGCCGGGGCTCTCTTGGCGGCCGGCTTCTTGGCCGGAGCAGCTTCAGCTTTCGCCTTCGGAGCGGCGGCCTTGGCTTTCTTCGCAGGAGTTTTCGCTTCAGCCTTCGGCTCGGGCTTGCGCTCGGACTTCTTGGCGACCGCGCCGCCCTTGGCGAGGATCTCGGTGATCTTGATCACCGTCTGCGACTGGCGATGGCCGAGCTTGCGGCGATAGGTGTTGCGGGGCTTCTTCTTGAAGGTGATGACCTTCGCGCCGCGGGTCTGTTCGACCACTTCACCGACGACCTGCGCGCCCGAGATCAGGGGGGCGCCCATGTTGATCTTGTCGCCGTCGCCGATCATCAGCACTTCGCCGAACACCAGCGTGTCGCCGGCTTCGCCTTCGAGCTTCTCGATGACGATCTCCTGGTCGGCGGCGACCCGGTACTGTTTCCCGCCCGTCTTGATGACCGCGAACATCGAAATTCTCTTGTGTTTTCAGGGGGCCGTGAGGCCATAAACTCTTGCCGCCCGCAGGGGGCTGCGGGCGGGAGCGGGCATATAGACTCTATGGCATGTGCCTGTCAAACGCCTGCCGGCGGAATCTGGTCGGCCGGCGGCATTCCTAACGCCCTTTTCCCGGCCCGGCCAGCGCGATCCAGCTGGCGCCGCCTAGTCTCACAGCTTCGCTTGCGCTTGGCAGTTTGGGTGTTATACCCCCGCGTCCCGCGGAGAGGTGCCGGAGTGGTCGATCGGGACGGTCTCGAAAACCGTTGTACGTGCAAGCGTACCGTGAGTTCGAATCTCACCCTCTCCGCCAGTCCTCCGGCTGGCCCTGCCTAGAACCGTGCAGGGCCCCACACGCGCCCATTCCACTCCCTCAAACTTACCCATCTGGCAGCGGCCGAAGGTCGGCTATTGCCCTTCGACGGCCGGCGTTAGCTCGACAGGTTTCGTCGTCTCGCGTTTCTGGCCGGGCAGGCGTGCGGCTATCCAGCGGCTGACCACATAGAAGACCGGCGTGAACAGCAGGCCGAACAGCGTGACGCCGAGCATGCCGAAGAAGACGGCGGTGCCGAGGGCCTGGCGCATTTCCTGACCTGGGCCGGTCGCCAGCATCAGCGGGATAACGCCGAAGATGAAGGCGAAGGATGTCATCAGGATCGGGCGCAGACGAGTACGCGCCGCGGCGATAGCGGCCTCGAAGCGGTTCATGCCGTCACGTTCTTCCGCCTGGCGCGCGAACTCGACGATCAGGATGGCGTTCTTGGCCGCAAGCGCCACGAGCACGACCAGACCGACCTGCGTCAGGATGTTGTTGTCCATGCCGCGTATGTTCACGCCGACGATCGCGGCGAGGATGCACATCGGCACGATCAGGATGACGGCGAGCGGCATCGTGAACGCCTCGTACTGCGCGGCCAACACAAGAAAGACGAGAACCACCGCCATCAGGAAGACAATCGTGCCGGTATCGCCGGTGGATTTTTCCTGCAGCGCAATCTCGGTCCATTCATAGCCGAAGCCAGGTGGGAGCTGGCTGGCATACTGTTCCATCGCCTGCAGCGCCTCGCCGGACGAGACGCCCGGGGCGGCGACGCCCTGGACCTCGGCGGCGGGGAACAGGTTGTAGCGCACGACGCGCACGGGGCCTGTGTCGTTCTCGAGCTTGGCGACGGAGCCGAGTGGCACCATCTCGCCGGAGACCGAGCGGACCTTGAGGTTCGCAACGTCGGCAACATCGTCGCGGGCCGAGGGTTCGGCCTGCGCCGTGACGCGGAAAGTGCGGCCCAGCATGTTGAAGTCGTTCACATAGCTGGAGCCGAGATAGACGCCCATCGTCGAATAGACGTCAGCGGGCTGCACGCCCATCATCAGCGCCTTCTCGCGGTCGACATGCGCGGTGATACGCGGCGAGCCGGTATTGAAGCCGGAGAAGGTCGCCATCGTCTTGGCGCCGGGCGTGTTGGCGGGGCCGAGCAGGCTGTTGGCTGCCTGTTCGAGCGCGCGATAGCCGGCGCCGGAGCGGTCCTGCACCATCATCTTGAAGCCGGCGCCGTTGCCCATGCCCTGCACAGGCGGAGGCGACAGAACGAAGATGTTGGCTTCCTCGACTGCGCTGAGTGCGCCCATGATCTGTCCAGCCATAGCGTCGGCGCTTAGCTTCGCTCCACGTTCTTCCCAGGGCTTGAGGCGTACGAACATCACACCCGCGTTGGACGCGTTGGTGAAGCTTGCGCCGTCCATGCCGGCGAAACCGGCGACAAGGTCGACGCCTTCTGTTTGCTGCAGCCGGGCCGAGGCCTTGCGAATGATCGCATCGGTGCGTTCCAGCGAGGCGCCGGGCGGCAGCTGCACGACGCCAATCAGGAAGCCCTGGTCCTGCGCCGGGATGAAACCAGAGGGCGTTGCCGTCATGCGCCAACCGGTGATGCCGAGCAGGCCGACATAGAGCACCAACACGACAAGAGACGTTCGCACCAGGCGGCCCGTGATCCGGCCATAGCGGTCCGAGAGCCATTCAAAGCCCGCATTGAACTTGTCGCCAGCGATTTGCAGAGGAGCGAGCAAGCCCTTGCGCGGGCCATGCTCGACATGTGGCTTCAGCAGCAAGGCCGCGAGCGCGGGTGACAGAGTCAGCGAGACAAGTAGTGAGATCACGGCGGCGGCCGAGATCGTCACCGCGAACTGGCGGAAGAATTCACCCGGGATACCGGGGACGAACGCCGTGGGCACGAACACCGCCAGCAGAACAAGGCCGATGGCGATCAGCGCGCCGGAGACTTCGTTCATGGTCTTGTACGCGGCGTCCTTCGGACTGAGCCCCGCCTTGATGTTGCGCTCGACGTTCTCGACCACAACGATTGCGTCATCGACGACGATGCCGACCGCGAGCACGAGAGCGAACAGCGACAGCGAGTTGATTGAGAAGCCCAGCGCCAGCTGCACCGCGAATGTGCCCACGAGGGCGACGGGGATGGCGACAATCGGAATGATCGCGGCGCGCCAGGTCTGCAGGAAGACGATGACAACGAGCACGACCAGCAGGATTGCTTCGATCAACGTGTGCTGCACGGCCTCAACCGAGGCGGCGACGTATTCGGTGGGATTGTAGGGGATCGACCAGCTGACGCCGGCGGGAAAATCCTTTTCCGCCGCTTTCATCGTGTCCAGCACGACTCTCTCGGCTTCCAGCGCGTTCGAGCCTGGCGACTGGATGATGGCGAGGCCGATGCCGCGCTTGCCGCCGAAATAGCCGCGGATCGAATAGTCCTGCGAGCCGAGTTCTATGCGGGCGACATCGCGCAGATAGGTGATCGAACCATCGGCGCCGCGTTTGATGACGACGGATTCAAACTGCTTGGGATCCTTGAGGCGGCCTTCGACCTGCACCGGCAGTTCGTTGGCGATGCCGGCATCAAGCGGCGGCTGGCCGAGTGCGCCGCCGGCGGCTTGCACGTTCTGGGCGCGCAGCGCGGCGATGATTTCGTCAGCGGTGAGATTGCGCTCCGCGGCCTTGCCGGGGTCGATCCACACGCGCATGGAATAGAGGCCACCGCCAAACACCTGGATGCCGCCGACGCCGTCGATACGCAGCAGGCGGTCGCGGATGGTGGAGTTGGCGAAGTTGCCGATGAAGTCGACGTCGACTTTTGGATCGTCGGATGTCAGCGCCACCAGCATCAGGAAGCCGGTGTCCTGCTTGTTCACCGTGACGCCGATCTGGCGCACCTGTTCGGGCAGACGCGGTTCGGCGAGCGCGACGCGGTTCTGCACCAACACCTGCGCGGCATTGAGATCGGTGCCCGGCTTGAACGTCACCGTCACCTGCGCCAGCCCGTTGGACGAGGACGAGGTGAGATAAAGCATGTTCTCGACGCCGTTGATCTCCTGCTCAATCGGCGCAGCAACGGTTTCAGCCAATGTCTCGGCCGAGGCGCCGGGATACGGCGCGGCGACGACGATCGAAGGCGGTGCGATGTCCGGATACTGGGCGAGCGGCAGCAGCGGGTAGGCAAAAAGGCCCAGCAGCGTGATGAAGACCGCGATCACGCCCGCGAAGATCGGACGCGCAATGAAGAAATGCGAGAAACGCATGGAGGTCGTGCCTGTGTTTTGAGGCCTGTTGGGAGAGGCCTGTCTTGTTGTGCAGTCGTAGTCGCCGCGCCGCTTTTCGGTCGCGTTATTGCCTGACGGTAGCGTTCGGATCGATCAGTTCGGCCGTGCGCGTGATGGTGGTCAGTTTCGCCTGCACGATCGCGCCGGGCATGACGCGCTGAATGCCGTTGACGATCACCTGGTCGCTGGCGGCGAGACCGGAGCGAACAACGCGCAAGCCATCGACCACCGGGCCGGTTTCAAGCGGCTTCACGGTAACGGCGCCGGCGGCATCGACGACGTAGGCAATCTTGCGCGCGCCATCCGATACCACGGCTGTTTCCGGGATGAGCATCGCCTGATACTCGCTCGAACCTTCGACGCGCGCATGGCCGAACATGCCGGGCTTGAGGAAGCCATTCGGGTTCTGCACCAGCGCACGCATCCGCACCGCGCCGGAGCCATCGCCAATAGCGTTGTCCGCGAAATCGACGAGGCCGGTCCAGGCATAGTCGGTTTCATCCTGCAGCCGGATCTCGACCTTGCCGCCGCTCTTCTCGGCCTGGCGCTGGTATTTCAGCAGCTGGGCCTCGGAGGCTTCGAAGTTGAAGTAGACCGGGTCGGTTGAAACGATGGTGGTGAGGACGTCGGCTGCCGACGAGCCGCCGGCGATGACGTTGCCCGCATCGACCTTGCGGTCTGAGGCGATGCCGGAGGCGGGCGCCGTCACGCGTGTGAATTCGACATCGAGGCGGCGGGCCCGGAGCGTCGCGTCGGCCACATCGAGCGCCGCCCTGCGCTTGTCATAGTCCTCGCGGGAGATCGCCTGTTCCTTCATGAGCATGTCGCCACGCTCGAACGCCTTACGCGCCACAGCGGCGTCGGCTTCGGCGGAGGCGAGGGCGGCCTGGGCCGGGCGGGCGTCGAGCGTGAAGAGAAGCTGGCCCTTCTTCACCGCCTGGCCGTCCTTGAAGTGGACGCCCTGGAGGAAGCCACCGGCACGGGCGCGGACTTCAACACGCTGGGAGGCTTCGAAGCGGCCGGTGAACTCGTCCCAGTCCGTCACGGTCTGGACGAGAGGTGCTGCGACCGAGACCTGGGCTGCCGGCATAGCGGCGGGTTCGGCGGGTTTCTGGCCACAAGCGCCGAGTGCCGCTACGGCAACCGCTGCAGTCAGCAATACCTTGATAGAATTGTGCATTTTTAACCCCCGGGGAGGAGAGCGCGCCCTTTTGGGCTACGCGAGGTTGGCTTATGGTCTTCTAGATCGGTGCTGCCGCTCTTATGTCAACGGGCGTTGACAAAACTTTTCATGCACTGCAGCAAAGGCTGAATATGACGGTTCTTCACACCATCGCGTCGCGCAAGCGCAATGCCGAGGTTACGCGCGCCGGCCTGCTGGCTGCGGCGACCAAGCGCTTTGCCCGCGAGGGCTATGACAATGTGAGCCTGCGCGAGATCGCGTCCGATGCGGGTGTCGATGTCTCGTTGGTGTCGCGTTATTTCGGCGGCAAGGAAGAGCTGTTCGCCGAAGTGCTGGCAATGTCGCCAGCGCCCATGCACCTGTTCGAAGGCGACCACAGCACGTTCGGCGAGCGGGTTTCGCAGAAGCTCGTGATCGATCCGCAGGAGAACAAGGATTTCGACTGTCTCTTGATCATGCTGCGATCGGCGTCGTCGCCGAAAGCGGCGGAAGCGATCCGCAAGTCAGGCGAAGAGCGCTTCTATGGCCCCATCGCCCGCTGGCTGGGCGGGCCGCATGCTGAAATCCGTGCGCGTCTGATCGCTGATATCGTCAAGGGCGTCGCCATCGATCGCGTGATCGCCGATGACTTCGGACTTTCTCCCGATGCTCGCGAGCAGTTTCGCGCCCGCCTTGCCCGCACGCTGCAGAGCGCCATCGAGGCCTGAACAAGTGTCTTCCTTCCTTCGCTCGCTCGGCGCCGTCCTGCTGCTGGCTGCCTGCGCGGCCGGGCCTGTAGCGGCGCCGGCCAGCGGGCTCCTGACTGTTCAGGTCACTCCACCGGAAAAACTGTCCGCCGAGCGTGGATTTCGCCGCCTTGAGGCTGGCGCGACGGCGACGCTCTATGTGCCTGACAGCGTGTCGCTCGACCGCCCGGCGCCTCTGCTTCTGCTGCTGCACGGGGCGGGCGGGAGAGGCGAGGGGCTGGCGCGGCGGTTCAAGGCCGAGGCTGACAGGCGAGGCTTCATCATCCTGGCGCCGGATTCCGAAGGCCAGACCTGGGACGCGGTTCTTTCCATCGCCAGCAATCGAAGTCGCCCGCCTGTTTTTGGCGAAGATGTCGCGCGTATCGATTCTGTGTTGCGCGAGACGCTGTCGCGCTATCCGATCGATCCTTCGAAGCTGGCCATCGCGGGTTTCTCAGATGGCGCGGGCTATGCGCTGTCGCTCGGCGCGCGCAACTCGGCGCTGTTTCACTCCATCATGGCTTTTTCGGCGGGCATGATGGTGGCGGGAGATACCGGTCCGCCGGCGAAGGTTTTCATCTCGCACGGGACCAAGGATCGCATCCTGCCGATTGCGATCTCGCGCGACACGCTGGCGCCGGCGCTGCGCAATGTTGGCTTCAAGGTCGAGTTCGTCACCTTCAATGGCGATCACGAACTGCCGGACGATGTGCTCGCGAAGGGCCTCGACATGTGGCTTGGGCCAGCGCGCTAGCCTCCGAGGGGCACGACATCCACGGCTTGCGCGCTCGATTGTCCGCCGGCCGTCCGGACCACGCCGCGCACCGGTGCCACGTCGCCATAGTCGCGGCCATGCGCCACCACGATGTGGTTCGAGCCGACGAACATGCCATTGGTTGGGTCATACTCAATCCAGCCGATCGTCCCGCCGCACCATGCGCGTACCCAGGCATGCATCGCATCGGCGCCTTCGAGGCGCGGCTGGCCCGGCGGCGGATTGGTGCGCAGGAAGCCGCTGACATAGGCGGCGGGTATCCCGATCGTCCGCAGGCAGCCAATCATGATGTGCGTGAAATCCTGGCAGACGCCATGACGGCGCGCAAAAGCCTCTTCCGGCGGCGTGTCGACATTGGTGGCGTCGGGATCGAACGTCATGTCGCGATCGAGCGCCCTGCCGATAGCTTCGACGGCGCCAAGCGTTGTGATCCCGGGCTGCAGCTGCGCTCGCGCATAGGCGCCGAATTCGGGGCGGAGATGAACGCGCGGGCTATCTGCGAGAAAATGGTGAGGCGCCTGGGGTGCAAGCGATCTGATCGCGGCGATCTCGACGGCAAGATAAGCCAGAGACGTCGATGTGTCCTGGCCGTGGATGTCGTCGAACCGTTCGACGCGTGAGCGCAGGCGGAATTCGATTTCCGTATGCGGCGCGTGAAAGGCTGCCTCGACCAGTGTGTTGCCATAGAAGTCGGTGCGCGCGATGCGCTCGTCCGGTGCAGGCGTGATTTCCAGCAGGGAAGTGATCGGGCGCTGGCGGCCAGGCAGGTCGGCTGGCGTCATGTAGAGTACATGCCGGCCGCCGGCCGCGGGCGCCTGGTAGGCGTAGGTGATGCGCAGGCCGACATCGTACAGCATGGCTACCGCAGATAGGTCGAGGTGAGGAGATTGGAGAGCTGGACCAGCTCGCCTCGTATCGCCATGAGGGCGTCGGCATCGAGTGTCTCCGGTGTCCGCACGGCGAGGTCGGCATGCGTCTTCAGCGCCACGCGTGACAGCGCCGAGAGTTGGCCACCCTCGTTCGCGCCAGGCAGCAGCGCGATCTGCGCTTTCAGTTCAGCGAGGTGATAGAGGATCGAGCGTGGGTTCATGGCGTCGCAGGCCAGAAGGTCGATCACGGTCGAGCGGATCGACGTCACCGCGTAGAGCCTGCGGTGCGACATCGAGCTGTCGCCGACTTCCACAACATAGTCGAGCGCGCCATCGGGTGCATCGGGTTGCGCGAACCAGGACAGCGCCCAGGCCATGCTGCTGGCACGCTCGATCGAGCGTCCGATCGACAGGAAGCGCCAGCCGGCATTGCGATACATGTTGTCATGCACGAGACCGGAGAAGCCGGTGATCTGCCGTAGCAACAGGCTGAGCGCCCGCGCCGCCGCATCGCCGGGAACGACCGACGCCAGCCGGCGCGGCGCGCTGGCGGCAAGTTCGTTGAGAGCGGTCCAGCCATCGATCGAGAAACGGTCGCGTACCTGGGCTGCGCTGGCAGTGGCCGACACAATGGCATTGGCAAGATCCGCCGGCATGCCAAGTGCGGGATCGGCGCCGAGAAATCCCGGATACTGGCTGGCATAGGCGAGCAGCTGCGAATCCGTGCGCCCGCTTTCCGCCAGCCGAACATGCCAGGCGCGCAGCTGGCGGATCAGACCTTCGGCGCGCTCCACATAACGGCCCATCCAGAACAGGTTGTCGGCGGCGCGGCTCGGCAGTTCCGCTTGTTGGGCGCGGACGTGCGGCGAGGCGGGCGACGGCAGAAGTGTTTCATTGCGCACCGGACGGTCGCTAACGATCCAGACGTCGGCCACCGATCCGCCGCGCTGCAGGGCGATCGCGGTGGCGTCCTGCGTCCGTCCGATCCGCGCATAGCCGCCCGGCATCAGCCGCCAGCCGCGCGAGGTGCGGGCGAGAAAGACGCGAACGCTCATCGGGCGCGGCGCGAGGCCGTTCTCGGTCTGCACCGGCGTTGTCGACAGGGTCACTGCTTCCTGGCCGACCAGCATGGGTCCTTCGGCGTCGAGGAGATCGTCCACGACGCCACCGGGTCCGCTCTGCAGGTTGGCGCCGAGCATGGTTGAGTCATCCGCGTCGAACGGCAGGCGCGTGGATAGCGCCGGGCCGATCATCATGCGGTGGGCATTGGCGCGGACATGCGCGCGTTCGGTCTCCTGCCCGCACCACCACGTGGCGATGTTGGGCAGCTTCAAGGGTTCGCCGAACAGCGCCTGCGAAATGCGGGGCAGGAAGGCGAGCAGCGCCCGTGTTTCGAGAATGCCCGAGCCAAGTGCGTTGACCATCGCCAGCTTGCCGCGCCGGATCGATTCCACGAGGCCAGGCGTTCCAAGGCGCGATGTCTCATTCAGTTCGAGCGGGTCGGCATAGCTGGCGTCGATCCGGCGCCACAGCACGCTGACCGGTTGCAGCCCGCCGATTGTGCGCACCATCACCTCGCCATCCTGCACGGTGAGGTCTTCGCCTTCGAGCAGCATGAAGCCGAGATAGCGCGCAATGTAGGCGTGCTCGAAATAGGTGTCGTTGAGACGGCCGGGCGTCAGGATGCCGACGCGGCTTTCGGTGTCGCCGCGCAGATCATTCAGCGTGTCGCGGAACGACCGGAAGAAACCGGCCAGACGGTGAATGTTCGCATTGCCGTAGAAGTCAGCGAACACGCGCGCAGTCGCCACACGGTTTTCCAGCGCGAAGCCGGCGCCCGACGGCGCCTGCACCCGGTCACCCAGCACCCACCACTGGCCGTCCGGTCCGCGCCCGATCTCGAAGGCGATGAAGTTGAGAAAATGCCCGGAGCGCGGGCGCACGCCGACCATCGGGCGCAGCCATTCCTCGCTCATGCCGATCAGGGACGCCGGCAGATGACCTTCGCGCACGAGACGTGCTTCGCCGTAGAGGTCAGCGCAGACGTTTTCGAGAAGCTCGGCGCGCTGGATCAGGCCTTCGGAGATCTGGTTCCATTCGGCCTGCTCGATCAGCACGGGAACGTGAGACAGCGGCCAGGCGCGCTCGGTCGATCCGGTCTCGCCGTACTGGCGGAACAGCACCCCGGCATCGCGCAGATACTGGTCGCCCTGTTCAAAGCGGGCGGAGAGATCCTCGGGCGACAGACGGGCGAAGTGGTCGATGAACTGCCGCCATGCGGGGCGCACATTGCCGGAGGCGTCGACCAGCTCATCGGCAACACCCGGCAAGGGCCGGTAGCCATCGAGCAGGCGCGCCGAAGCATCGTCTTGAGGCTGGCTTCTTGCGACCAAGTCTTTCTCGGCAATCCGTATCTAGAGTCCGGGCGGACGCCTCAGGTCGAGTGTCATGGGAAACTCGGGATGGGGCGACTCAGCGGCAAGTTCGTACATCCCCGGAGAATGTCCATGGGGCTCGAAGCGAGCGAGCCTGCGGGCCTCCGCTTCGTTGCCATTGACGGGGAAGGTCTCGTAGTTGCGCCCGCCGGGATGGGCTACATGGTAAATGCATCCGCCGAGCGCACGATCCGTCCAGGTGTCGAAAATATCGAAGGTGAGCGGAGCGTTGACCGGCAGGACGGGGTGCAGCGATTCCGGCGGCTTCCAGGCCTTGTAGCGTACGCCCGCGACGCCGACGCCATTGCCGACCTGCTGTAGCGGCACGCGACGCCGGTTGCAGGCGACGGCATAGCGCCCGGCATCTCCCGAAGTGAGTTTCACCTGTACGCGTTCGGCGGATGAGTCCGCATAGCGCACCGTGCCGCCGATTGCGCCGGTCTCACCCAGCACATGCCAGGGCTCCAGCGCCTGGCGCACTTCGAGATGGACGCCTTCCATCTCGATCTCGCCACAGAACGGGAAACGGAACTCGCACTGCGCCTCATACCAGTCAGGCCGCAGGTTGAATCCATGGGCGGCAAGATCGCGCAGCACGTCGAGGAAATCTTCCCAGACGAAATGCGGCAGCATGAAACGGTCGTTCAGGGCCGTGCCCCAGCGCACAAGGTTGCCGGAGAGCGGCGCCTTCCACAGGCGCGCGATGATCGCCCGCACCAGAACCTGCTGCGCCAGCGACATGCGCGGGTCTGGCGGCATCTCGAAGCCGCGGAACTCGACAAGGCCGAGCCGTCCTGTCGGGCCATCGGGCGAGAACAGCTTGTCGATGCAGATCTCGGTGCGGTGCGTGTTGCCAGAGACATCGGTGAGGACGTTGCGCAGCAGGCGGTCGACCAGCCAGGGCGGCGTCGCCTGACCGCCCGGAGCCGAGATCTGCGACAGGGCAATCTCGAGTTCATAGAGCGAGTCATGCCGGGCCTCGTCTATGCGCGGCGCCTGGCTCGTTGGTCCGATGAACATGCCGGAGAAGAGGTAGGAGAGGGACGGTCGGCGTTGCCACATCAGCAGCAAGCTCTTGAGCAGGTCAGGCCGGCGCAGGAACGGCGAATCCATCGGTGTCGCACCGCCAACCACAACGTGATTGCCGCCGCCGGTTCCGGTATGGCGGCCATCGATCATGAACTTGTCGGCGCCGAGGCGGCACTGGCGGGCCTCCTCGTAGAGCGCTTCGGTTGTCTCGCGGCATTCCTTCCAGCTTGTCGCTGGATGGATGTTGACCTCGATCACGCCGGGATCGGGCGCAACGCGGATCACGTTCATGCGCGGATCGTGCGGCGGCGCGTATCCCTCAATATGGACGGGCAGGCCGATCGCCACGGCTGCGGCTTCAGCTGCCGCTACCAGTTCAAGATAATCCTCGATCCGCTCGACCGGCGGCATGAATACGCAGAGGCGGCCATCGCGCGCCTCTACCGTCATCGCCGTGCGCACCGAACCTGCGACTTCCGAGAAGGACTGTTCCTGGCGCTGCTGCTGTCCGCCTTCGGACGCGGTGAAGCGCGCGCGCGCCTGTTCGGCTGGCGCGAAGTCCGGCAACGGGCCGCGCTCTTCGGCCGGGTCAGTGGTGTTGATGTAGGGATACTGCGACGGCTTGATCCAGGGGAGCGATTCCAGAGGCAGGCGATAGCCAACCGCGCTGTCTCCCGGCGCGAGGAACATGTGGCCACGCCGCAGCTTCCATTTTTCCGACTTCCATTTCACGCCCGAAGCCTTGGCCTGCCAGCGCTGGATCGGCAGCACGAAGCCGGAAGGCTCTGTCAGCCCGCGCCCGAACACTTTCGCGATGCGGGTGCGCTCTTCGGGATCCTTGAGCTTGGAATTCTCGGGCGTGACGTTTTCCGGAAGATTGCCTTCCTTGAGGATCCAGTTGGCGGGATCTTCATAGGCGGGGATCACCATTTCGGCGCCGACACCCAGCTCGCTCGCCATCGTCTTCAGCAGCTGTTCGGCTTCCTTCTTCGTGGCGCCGGAATCCTTGCCCTCTTCGGCGACGAGAGCTGGATTGTTCCAGATCGGCTTGCCGTCGCGCCGCCAGTAGAGGCTGAACGTCCAGCGCGGCAGGGTTTCGCCCGGATACCACTTGCCCTGGCCATAATGGAGGAAGCCGCCGGGCGCGAAGCGGTCGCGCAGGCGCCGGATCAGCTGGTCGGACAGGACGCGCTTGGTCGGGCCATCGGCGCCGGTGTTCCATTCGGCGGACTCGAAGTCGTCGATCGAGACGAAAGTCGGCTCGCCGCCCATGGTCAGGCGCACATCGCCTGCCTTCAGCGCCGCATCCACTTTCTCGCCCAGCGCATCTAGCGCTGCCCATGAATCGTCCGAGAACGGCTTGGTGATGCGTGGATGCTCGGCAACGCGCGTCACCCTCATGTCGAAGGCGAACTCGACCTGCGGATTGCCGGTGAGTCCGCCCGAGATCGGCGCGGCGTTGCGATAGTGCGGCGTGGCGGCGAGCGGAATGTGGCTCTCGCCTGTCAGCAGGCCAGAGGTCGGGTCGAGACCGATCCATCCGGCGCCGGGCAGGTAGACCTCGCACCAGGCGTGCAGGTCGGTGAAGTCGACACTCGTGCCGGGCGGCCCATCGAGCGCAACGAGATCCGGCTTCAGCTGGATGAGGTAGCCGGACACGAAGCGAGCGGCGAAGCCGAGATGGCGCAACGCGTTGACCAGCAGCCAGCTTGAATCCCGGCACGAACCTGAGACCCGTTCGAACGTTTCCTCCGGCGTCTGCACGCCGGGCTCCATCCGGATCAGGTATTTGATCTCGTTCGAGACGCGCGCGTTGAGGTTGACGATGAAGTCCACCGTGCGCAGCCGGTCTTTCGGCACAGCGGCGAGAAATTTCTTGAGGTGCGGACCCAGCGGCTCGGTCTGGCGATAGATCGCGAGATCAGGCGCGATGTCCTCGGGATATTCGAACGGCCAGGTCTCGGCTGACTCTTCCACGAAGAAGTCGAACGGATTGTAGACCGTCATGTCGGCGACGAGATCGACCTCGATCTTCAGCTCGCGCACCGGTTCGGGGAAGACAAAGCGGGCGAGATAGTTGCCGTAAGGGTCCTGCTGCAGGTTCACGAAATGCTTGTCGGGCGAGACTTTCAGCGAGTGCGAGATCACCCGCGTGCGCGAATGCGGGGCGGGGCGCAGCCGAATGACCTGAGGCCCGAGCACAACCGGCCGGTCGTACTTGTAGTGCGTCAGATGGTAGATGCTAGCTTTGATCGACATTGAGGCCCCTTGAGCCTCAACCCTAGCCCGTGCCGAGACCAGAGCCAAACCGCTGCGGACCGATGCGTCGGATTAGGGCGCTGGCGCCTGTCAATCGACCAGTGATTTTACGCGGCTTTCTGCCTGGCCGCTTCGCCATCCGTTTTTTGCAGGTCGGGCGGGCTCCGCGACCGGGCCGGTGATCAGCCGCGCGCCGCGCTGGAAGGTTAGATAGCTCCACGTCCAGTCGAGCGCGACCGAGAACCGGTTGCGGAAGCCGATCAGGAAGTAGATGTGAGCGAGGCACCAGGTCAGCCAGCCGATGAAGCCCGTCAGCCTGATCCTGCCGAAATCGGCAATTGCGATCTTCCGGCCAACGGTCGCAAGCGCTCCATAGTCCTGATAGTGGAAGGGCTTGCGCTCCGAGACCGGCTTGCGCCGCAACGCTGTCAGCAACCGGCCGACATATTCGCCCTGCTGCTTTGCGACTGGCGCGAGGCCGGGAACGGGCTTGCCGTTCCTGCCAATGGCAAGCGCGCAGTCGCCTATGACGAAGATTTCCGGGTGACCAGCAACGGTAAGATCTGCGCCAACGGGTACGCGGCCGGCTCGGTCGCCTTCGACGCTGAGCCATTTCGCAACCGGCGACGCCGCAACACCCGCCGCCCAGATCACGCAGGCGGAGGGAAGGTTATCCGATGCCGCCGATCCTGTGAGTGCGACGCCATCATCGTCGATGCCGACGACCTTCGTGTTCATCATCAGCTCGACGCCGAGCTTCCTCAGCTGCTTTTCGGTGTAGGCGGAGAGCTTTTCCGGGAAAGTCGACAGCGCTCGCGGTCCCGCCTCGACCAGAACCACGCGCGCGGCATGCGGATCGATGGCGCGGAAGTCGCTTGCCAATGCGCGGTGGGCCAGTTCTGCGATGGACCCTGCCATCTCGACGCCGGTAGGTCCCGCGCCGATGACCACGAAAGTCAGCAGGCGCTTTCGTGCGGCTTCGTCTTCTTCCAGCTCGGCGCGTTCGAACGCCAACAGGATGCGCTTGCGCAGTTCGGTGGCGTCCTCAAGCGATTTGAGTCCCGGCGCGAACTGCTCCCAGTCATCTCGCCCGAAATAGGAATGACGTGCGCCGGTGGCGATCACCAGGTAGTCGTAGTTGATCTCGCGTCCATCCAGCACGACGTGGCGCGCGGCCGAGTCGACGCTGGTCACCGTGCCCAGCAGGACCTCCGCATTCTTCTGCTTGCGCAGGATGGTGCGGATCGGCGTTGCGATCTGGCCGGGCGAGAGGCCGGCGGTCGCGACCTGATAGAGCAGGGGCTGGAACAGGTGGTGGTTGCGCCGGTCGACCAGGGTTACCCGTACATCCGCCCGGTGTAGCGTCTTCGCGGCAGAGAGGCCGCCGAAACCGGCGCCGACAATCACCACGCGTGGGCGGTTGTCCGTTTCCCCTGTCGCGCGCATTTCGGGCGTACAGCCGCATGTTGCGCTGTGGACGTGAAACGAGGTCTGCATGTGTCTCCGTTCCGGGACGAGGTCCCACAGAACAAGCGCGCTTCCCTACCTGCCTAGATAAGGGCTGACAGGCTCTTAACCCAGCGGATTTCGGCGCCGCTCCTAAATAATCTTCGTTGCAGATTCAGGGCGTTTGCCGTGTAGTTTCCAGACGGAGGATCCCGCATGACGTCTGAGCCCAGCCTCGTCCGCGGCGCTGTCGAGCCGGCCCTGCTGGAACATACCATCGGCGAGGCGCTGCTGCGCGCGGCGAAGAAATGGCCGAAGCAGGAAGCGCTGGTTTCGGTCCATCAGGGCATACGCTGGACCTATGAGCAGTTCTCCTTCCAGGTCGATCGCCTGGCGGCAGGTTTTCTTGCCCTTGGACTAAGAACCGGCGACCGTGTCGGCGTCTGGGCGCCGAATTGCGCGGAGTGGACGCTGGTCCAGTTCGCGACCGCTCGCGTCGGCATCATCCAGGTCAACATCAACCCGGCCTATCGCCTGTCGGAAGTCGAATACACGCTCAACAAGGTCGGAGTGAAAGCGCTGATCTGCGCCAGCCGCTTCAAGACATCCGACTATGTCGGAATGATCAACGAGCTGGCGCCAGAAATCGCGACGTCCAAACCCGGCGCCCTGGCGTCGAAACGACTGCCGGACTTGCGCATTGTCGCACAGATCGGCGGCCTGCCGGGGCTGGGCTGGATGGCGTTCGAGGATATTGCCGAACAGGCAACCGGCCGCGACGCCATGCGCGTGCTGGATATCCACGACACGCTCGACCGCAATGACGCGATCAACATCCAGTTCACGTCGGGCACGACCGGCCTGCCCAAGGGCGCGACACTCTCCCATCGCAACATCCTCAACAACGCCTTCTTTGTCGGCGAGGGAATGGGACTGAAGGCTGGCGATCGCCTGCTTGTTCCTGTGCCGCTCTATCATTGCTTCGGGATGGTGATGGGGAATCTCTCGTGCGTCGTCCACGGCGCCACTGTGGTCTACGCCTCCGAGGGCTTCGAGCCGCTGGCGGTGCTGAGGACGGTTGAAGCGGAGAAATGCACGGCGCTCCATGGCGTGCCGACCATGTTCATCGCCGAACTTCAGCATCCGGACTTTGACGGCTTCGATCTCTCCTCGCTCCGCACCGGGTTGATGGCCGGCTCGCCTTGCCCGATCGAGGTGATGAGGAAGGTCAACGATCGGATGAACATGCGCGAGGTTGGCATCGCCTACGGCATGACCGAAACCAGTCCCGTCTCCTTCCAGACCGCGAAGGACGACCCACTCGACCGTCGCGTCTCGACGGTCGGCCGCATCCAGCCGCATCTCGAAGTGAAGGTCATTGACGAAAAAGGAAGCATCGTTCCGCGCGGCCAGTCCGGCGAACTGTGCACGCGCGGCTATTCCGTGATGATCGGTTACTGGAACGACGCCGGGAAGACCGCCGAGGCGGTTGACGCCGAGGGCTGGATGCACACGGGCGACCTCGCGACCATCGATGACGAGGGCTATTGCAACATCGTCGGCCGCATCAAGGACATGATCATCCGCGGCGGCGAGAACGTCTACCCGCGCGAGATCGAGGAGTATCTCTTCCGCCATCCCAAGATCGAGGACGTGCAGGTCATCGGCGTGCCTGACCCGAAATATGTCGAGGAGATCTGCGCCTGGGTGAAGCTGCGCGCCGGCGAGACCGCGACGCGCGAGGAGATCATCGAGTTCTGCAAGGGCCAGATCGCCCACTACAAGATCCCGCGTTACGTCAAGTTCGTCGACGGCTTTCCGATGACGGTCACCGGCAAGATCCAGAAGTTCGAGATGCGCAAGGCCATGATTGCTGAGCTCGGTCTCGCGGAAGCGAAGACCGCCTAGGGGCCCGGCGGGCTGTTGTGCAGGCGCGCGGAATTCGCTTCTTCCGCAGCGAGCGACGCGTTCTCGGGAACCGGGCATCCCGGCTTCGGAAGCGCGAAGGCCGGATTGGTGACGAAGCCCTGATCGGTCAGCGATTCCATGAAGGCGATCAAGTCGCCGATCTCGGCGTCGCTCACTGTCTGCTTCAGCTGTTCGTCAACCTGATGATCCGATGCAGCGTAGTGATGCCGGATCGCATCAGCCAGGGTCGCCATCTCGCCATCGTGCATATAGGGCGCTGACAACGCGACGTTGCGCAGGCTAGGGGTGCGGAAGCTGTAAGTGTCTTCTGCTTTCTGCGTGATGCGCCTGAGGCCAGTATCTTTTCGCAACTCTTCGCCCGGCTTCGGAGGCGTCAGGGCGTGGAAGGCTTCGACGGGCTTGCGCCCCGGCAGAGCGGCGTCAGTGAAGTGCGGGCCGGCGTGGCAGGTCGAGCATTGCTTCGCGTTGAACACAGCTTCGCCGCGCTTCGCACGATCGGAAATCGCGGATGCATCGCCGCGCCGGTAATGGTCATAGGGAGAATCAAGCGACACCAGCGACCGCTGGAACACCGAAAGCGCCATGGCGATCGTGTCCATGGAAACCTCACCGCGGCGCTCGGGGAATGCCGCAGCAAAGAGTTGCGGATAGCAGGCCTGATCCTTCAGCCGCTGCGCCAGGAAACCTTCCGGCCTGCCGCCGAAACCCATCTCGACCGGAGCAATCCCCTCGATCGGGATCTGCGCCTGATGCTCCAGTATGTCGACCTGCGGTCCGCCCCAAGTCAGCGACTTGAACCAGGCGACATTGGCCAGCGTCTGGATATTGCGCTCGCCTGGCTGGCCGTCGAAGCCCGGTCGCGTCTTGTTGGGATCGGCAAAGCCGCGCTTCTGCTCGTGGCAGGTCGCGCAGCTCATCGTGCCGTCCCAAGACAGATCGCCATCATAGAACAGGCGGCGGCCCAGCTCGACCTTGATCGGGGTCGACGGGTTGTTTTCCGGATGCGGCGGCGGGGCGATCGAGGCAGCCGTTGGCCACAGCTCCACTTGAGACGCAATCGAACTCACGCACGCAACCAGGCCGACGATTGCGACGCTGGCGAGCGCCGCTGTCAGCAAACCACGCGTGGAGGAGGCGCCGCTCAGGGCTTCTTCGCGACCATGAGCTTCAGCTTCGGGTCGGCGTTGGCCGATACCTGTAGCACGTGCTTGCCTGGCTGAAGCGGAAACACGACGATTTTCCGGATCGAGGTGCATTCGGGCCCGTGACCAAACTTCGTCGGCTCAACCGACTTGCCATTTTCCAGCACATCGATCCATGCCGCCGTGCCAAGTGCAACAGAATAGGCGCCTGCTGTCTCAACCGTGAACTCGAACAGACCCGCATGGGCAACGGAACCGCCCGGCTTTTCGGGCTGGACGGGGAAGGCGACTTTCGGCGTGTTGAGCAGGCTGGCTTCATATCCCTTGCCGAGGGCGACGGACGCTTTCGCGATGTCGGCCTGGCCTGTGGCCGTCGAAAGCGATGCCTTGCCGTTCCAGTCCGCAAGATCGGCCGGCAGGGCTGCATCCATCGCCGCGCAGGTCGCGGCTGGCGTTTTCGGCATTTCTCCCTGCTGTGCGCCAGCCGGCATGGCCAGAACCGCTGCGGCCGCAATCATCAGGGCGAGGCGCATCATCGTCTCCGGGCGTCGTTATAGTCCCTTGTATATAGCGACTCCAAAGCAAGAGAAAGCCGGGCACAGTGCCTGGTGGTGGTCGGGCGCCTAGTAGTGGTCGAATGTCACCTTCAGCCCGCCGCCCTCTTCCGTCGGCTCGAGCAGCTGGTTGAAGCGGCCGGCCCTGGAGAAATCGAGCGTGAGCTGGCGGTAGGTGTGTTTGCCTCGCTCCCGGCTGGTCTCCACATGGAGGATGTAGGTCGTTGCGGCGACAGCCTTGCCGGTATCGTCGACGCCGTCCCAGAACACGTTGTAGACGCCGGCGCCTGAGGTCGACATCGAACGCGTCGCCACCAGCTTGCTCGTGGCGGCGCGATTCTGCTGCCACCAGATGTAGTTGTCCTTCTGCCAGTCCGCTTTCTTGCCAATGAGGATCAGTGTGCGGATGGGCTTGTTGTTCACGTCGGTGATCCACATCGCCATGTAGGGCGAACGGAAATCGGGATCGCGGATCAGTTGTCGTCGTGGCGCGGTGAAGGTGGCGAGCGCCTGCCAGCCCTTCGGCCAAGCGCCTGTCGGTTGGTTAGCCTGAACGCGAACAAGATCCGGCTGCTCCTGCGCTGACCACACCCCTGCGACGAGCGGGGTTCCATCCGGCGCAACAAGCCGCAGTCCGGCGCCGGGAATGCGCGAGATGAGATCTCTTGCCCGGTCGCGTGAAAGCACCATGGCGGCCGTGGCCAGCGCATCCGCCTCCGCCGCCGATTTCGCGATCACCGACGCGGACAGGGAATGCTCCACCGGCCAGCCATCCGCGGGAGACAGGGTGGGGCTGTATCGTCTCTCGCCGATCATGCGGTCGCGCGGTCCCCGGCCACTGGTTGCGATGCCGCCGACATTCAATCTCACCGCATCAACAAGAGGCGCATTGTCATAGGGCAGGAGCGGATCAGGAATGCCGATGCTCCATCCGTGCTCAGTCGCCTTGTTGCCGCAGGCGATGTCGCCGCCGATGTCCACCAAGCCGCCGGTGACGCCATCCGATGCCAGAATGGCTTTCAGTGCTGTGTCGACGATCCAGCCCTTGGCAAATCCATCGAGTGCGAAGCGAACAGCTTTCGGGCGATGAATTGTCCGCGTTGCAGTGTCGAGATCGACACGCGCTACGGCGGCGGCTTCAGCGGCGCGATGGAGGCTGCCGCGTTTGGGCGGCGCGTTGCTCGCGCTGCGCCACATATCGAGAACCCGGCCGAGTCGCGGGCTGTAGGCGCCATCTGTCGCCGTGCGCCAGGCTTCTGCCGCGGCGATCACCGCGAACAGGTCGGGAGACGCCGCATGCTCGCGGCTATCGTTGAGCTTGACGAGTTCGCTCCCAGCCAGTCGCGAATTGAACACGAGGTTCAGCCGGTCTATTTCAGTGCGCGCATTGCGGGCCGCGGCCAGGGCAAGGTCGATGTTCTCGGCGGTGATCAGCAGGTTCAGTCGCGTGCCCAGAACGGCTTCATCGCGGAAGTGAAATTGACCTGCGTCGGCGCGAGGCGCCTCGATGACGGGAAGAGCTGAAGGATCGAGGATCATGCCGCCGCGAACACGAAAAGCCCGGCCATGACAATGAGGCTTGTGACCGCCAGCACAAGCGCCGTCCTCAGCCGAAAGCGCATGGACAAGAACAGGATGAAGCCGATCAGCGACATCACGATGAAGAGACCGGCCATCACGTCGAGAAAGAGCCGCCACACGGTTCCAGCGTGTTCGCCGCGATGCAGGGCGTTCATTACGCCTACCGCGGTCTCGCGCTCGACATAGACTGTGGCGTCGCCGGAGACGAGATTGGCGCGCAAGTCAGTAAAGCCGCGCACCCCCTGCAGCCTCACAAAGACATCATCGCCCGCGATCTCGCCCTCGCGATAGACGCCTGCCAGGTCGAATTTCGATGCAGCAATCCGGGCGAGGGCTTCTCCGGGAACGGCAGCAGCCTTCACTTCCGCGATCTGCGCGGGCTCCAGCCTGAACGCCTGTTCGAGCGGCGGAGGCGGGGCGCCCTGCAGGAGGCCTGGATGGTTGAGCAGGATGCCGGTCGCCGAAAAGAAGATCAGCGCGAGAAAGGCGAACGCCGAGAGATAGCCGTGCCAGTCCCGGGACAGGCGATAGAAGCTGCCTTTCGAGATGCCGGGTTTCGGCTCTGCCGGTTCGTCCGTCATCGCCGCCCCGGATCAGATCAGGCCGAGGCCATCAGGCTGGTGCGCACGCGATCGCGATACCGGATGCAGGCCGCGATATAACGGCGATACATCTCTGCATCGACTTCCTCGCTTTCGGTGCACGGCAGCAGCATGTCGCCGTCCGACTTAAAGTTGCCGTCCCAGACCATCAGCTGCTCGTCCGTGAAATCCGGATTCCACGTCTTCAGTTTGGCGTCCGGCATGGCGTCGAAATAGGCGCAGAGATTGATGCCGGCTTCGGTGCGCTCCTCGAACGGCGGCTCGTCTTCGAAATTCCACCTGATCTCTGGTAAATGGGGCTCAGGCATTTTGCACCCAGCCATGATAGTCGTTGTCCCGCAGGCCGCCGCGATCGTTGTAGGCGGTCTTGATGCGGCTCAGCGCATCCGCGGGCAGAGCGTTGCGTTGTGCGTTGACGTTGACGCCGTAGAGCTTCGCTGCATTGAGGCCGAAGATCTTCGCGCGATCGTCGTCGGTGATCTTCGCATAGCCGTGCTTCTCGCACATCTCGTCGGAGATCTGGAAACGCTTGAAGGCGTCGATGCCCCATTGCGGCGAGCCCCACCACAGGCAGTCCGTGCCCCACACGACATGGTCGGCGCCATAGGTCTTGATGTTGAGACCCATGCCGTGCATTGCCATGACCGGGTCCTGCACGACTAGCGTGTTGAAGAACGAGCCGATCTCCGGATAGAGGTTCGTGATCTTCGGATTGCGGCGTTTGATGTCCATCAGGATCTTGTGCCACAGGAAGTCGCCCGTTTCCGGGTTGTACTCGTTCATCTCCTTCCAGTTCTCGCCATCGGACGCGCCGTGCTTGAGAGCGGAGTGGTAGACGACGAAGTTGCAGTCCGGATTGCGCAGCGCCGCCTGCTCCATGTCCTTCGGATTGGCGAGGTGGCCGAGCGTGCGCGACTGGTAGGAATAGCCCTTGTGCACCGAGAACAGCTTCTTGCCGCGCTTCACCGATTCCTCGATGAACCACTGCGCGTTTTCGTCATCGACCTGGAAGCCGTTGCCCGTGCGCGCCGGATCGGTGTGGCAGTACCATTTCCACGAATCGATCTTGTAGATGTTGAGCTCGCGTTCCATCTGCTCGAGGGTCGCCGCCTTGTCGATCTTGCCGTCCTTCCAGTAGTGGTTCGGCGCAAGGTTGCCCTGGCTCAGCGCCCGCTGCGATCCAGCCATGGCGTTGAGCTCGTTGCGTGACTTGGCCATCAACCAGCTCGGCAGGATGCCGCCGCGCGGTGTACGTTCGGCGTCGATCAGCACGCGGCCATCAGGCGCCCGCTGCTCTTCCTTGCCCGGCACGCCGGAGATCACCACCATCGATGTTTCGGAATCGAGGAACATCTCCTTGGTGAAGGTGCGGAAGGAGTAGCTCTCCACATCGTCCTTCAGGTTGAAGCCCATGTTCCGCGCCGTCTCGGAATTGCGGAAGTTTAGCGCGATGCCGTTCGAATAGTGCGCCTGCACATCGATGATGAAGAACTTGCCCTTCTTGCCGTTGACCAGCGTCTTCTCGGTCTCACGCGGTTCGAACTGCTCGTCCTCGGCGACCTCGAACGCATTGCCGTGCACGCAGTTGGAAGCGAGGAAGGCGGTCGCCAGGCCCATGGACGAGGCCATGTACGCGCGCCGGCTCATGTTCAGCTTCTTCGCATTGTTCGCGCCCCATTCCATGATGAGGCTTTCGACCTGCTTCTGCTTCTTCGTCTGCGGGCGAGGGAGGAATTCCTCGTTGGAGACAACCTGGGTGGGGATGGGCGAGTCGACGCCCATGGCCCGATCGCGTTCGCCTTTTCTAACCCACATGTTTCGCTCCCTCAGCGAAGGCCGGCCAAGCCGGTCTGATTGCTTTTGTTGTGAAACGATACTCTGCACACTTCAGGCGCAAAGGGAATTACCGTGACGCAACCGTTACAGGACGCGTTACAGGTGTCTGGCCTTCAGAAACCCGGTCTGGCACACGTCTTTCGCCGTCAGGAGACAAGCCATGCAGGGCGTTACCGTCGTCGATCATCCGCTTGTGCAGCACAAGCTGACGCTGATGCGGGACAAGACCACCTCGACCGCCGGCTTCCGCACGCTGCTGCGGGAGATCGCGCATCTTCTCTGCTACGAAGTCACGCGGGACCTGGAACTCGAGACCATCCCGATCGAGACGCCTATGGGCGCGATGGATGCGCCGATCATCAAGGGAAAGAAGCTGGTGTTCGCCTCCATCCTGCGCGCCGGCAACGGACTGCTGGACGGCATGCTCGACCTGGTGCCCGCGGCGCGCGTGGCGCATGTCGGCATGTATCGCGATCATGAGACGCTCCAGCCGGTTGAATACTATTTCAAGGCGCCGTCCGAGCTGGAGAACCGGTTGACCATCGTGGTCGATCCCATGCTGGCGACGGGAAATTCAGCAATCGCGGCGGTCGACCGTCTGAAGCGGCGCGGCGCCAATCGCCTGCGCTATCTCTGCCTGCTGGCGGCGCCCGAAGGCATCGCCAACTTCACCGCGGCCCATCCGGATGTGCCAGTCTTCACCGCCGCGATCGACGGCCATCTCAACGAGATCGGCTACATCGTGCCGGGCCTGGGCGATGCCGGTGACCGCATGTTTGGGACAAAATAGTCAGCGCAGGATCAGCCAGACGACCAGCCCTGCCAGCGCCACGCCGACGAGGAACCGCCACAGCGGGACCGGCGCTATTCCCGTCGTCGGTCCTTCGGCATTCGCGGTGCCTCGCCGGCCAGTGATCATCGGACCGATCAGGTTGATGCGCTTTCCGATCAGATAGAAGACAATAGCGACGATGTGCAGGACGATCAGCGCCAGCAGGATGTTGAATGCATCCTCGTGAAGATCGCCTGCGGCGACGCCGAACTCATAGCTGACATACCGGTTGAGCGGCCCCGAAGAGAGCCCATCCGTGTCTCCCGCGAAGAGCCCCAGCCCGACCTGTGCGATCAGCGCGAGCAGGATCGCCACCACGCTGAGCGCGCCCAGAGGATTGTGCCCGAAGCTGGCGCGATAATCCGGACGGAAGAGCTTGCCCGCATAGGAGAGGATGGCGCCGGGCCCTTTGACGAAGCGCGAGAAGCGCGCTGTCTCCGGCCCGGCAAAGCCCCAGTACAGGCGGAACACCACCAGCCCGACGATCGAAAGGCCGGACCAGTAGTGCCAGTCCATCTGGTGGTTTTCAGCCGTCCACCAGGAGAAGGCGACAAGGAAGACGAGAAGCCAGTGAACGAGCCGCGTTGGCGCGTCCCAGACTTTCTGTGTCGCCGGTTGCCCGACGGCCGCGTCTGTCATCCGCCTATTTCTCTTCTTTCATCCGGAACGTGTCGTGGCAGTTCTTGCAGGCGCCGCCGGTTGCCGGGAATTGCGCCTTCACCGCTGCAGCGTCTCCGCTGGCGGCGGTGGTCTGCAGCTTGGCGGCTTCGCCCTGCAGCCTGACCACGGCCGCATCGAACGTCGCGCGGTCTTCCCAGATCTTGGGGAGCGCCGCGGTCTTGACGCCGGACTCAGGCCCCGTGCCCGCAGGGAACCAGTTGCCGATTTCCGAGGCATGCGCCTTCACGGCATCGGCCGCCGGACCGATCACCGCCATGTCGGGCGCCGTCGCCTTGGTCTGGTCCGCGATTGCCTTGAAGTTCTTGCCGAGGTCCTTGAGGTTCGCCTGCCGCGTCTCGATGATCTGCTGCGGCGTTGGCGCTGAAGCCGGCGTGGCCTCAGGCGTGGGCGTCGCTGCCGCAGGCGCGTCCGCTACAGGCGTCTCCGCCGGTTTGGATTCGCTGCAGCCCACAAGCCCGGTGAAAGCAACGGCAATGGCAATCGATGCGGCAGTCTTCATCTATGTCTCCCTCAAGACAGGCAGTTCGCTCGTTTCTATGCGTGCGACGCTAGGAACCGCACTCTTCACCGTCAACTCACAGACGAGAGTGCGTTGCCGCCTGTCGCCTGACGCAGCGCAAGTCTATCAATTCCGCCCGTTCTGAACCCAGGCCGGGCAGGCGAGGTCGAAAAGCGTGCAAGGCGAGATCAGGGAACCGCTCAGTATCCTGCGCGACGTGTTCGGCCATGGGGCCTTTCGCGGCGAGCAGGAAGACGTTGTGCGTCATGTCACGGGCGGCGGTGACGCTGTCGTTCTCTTCCCGACCGGCGCCGGCAAGTCGATCTGCTATCAGGTGCCGGCGCTGTGCCGGCCGGGCGTCGCCATCATCGTCTCGCCGCTGATCGCCCTGATGCGCGATCAGGTCGAAGCCCTGCGCCAGGCCGGCGTTTCGGCCGCCATGCTCAACTCGTCGCTGTCGCCAGACGAAGCCCGCATCGTTCGCGACCAGCTGCGCGCCGATGAACTGAAGCTGCTCTATGTTGCTCCCGAACGTCTCAACACCTCCGGCTTCCAGCAGATGCTGCAGGATGCTCACATCAGCCTGTTCGCCATCGACGAGGCGCACTGCGTCAGTCAGTGGGGCCATGACTTCCGGCCAGAGTATCGCGAACTCTCCGCCATCGCCGCCAACTTCCCCGGCATTCCGCGCATCGCGCTGACCGCGACCGCCGATCCGGTCACCCGCGCCGACATCATCGAGCGGCTGGGACTGCAGGGAGCGAAAGTCTTCGTCACCAGTTTCGACCGGCCGAACATTTCTTATTCCATCGTCCAGCGAGACAAGCCGCGTGAACAGCTGCGTGACTTCCTGAAGAAGCATCGCGACGCCAGTGGCATCGTCTATTGCCTGTCGCGCAAGAAGGTCGAGGCGATCGCCGAATGGCTCGACGACCAGGGCATTCGCGCCTTGCCATATCATGCGGGCATGGACGCAGCCGTGCGCTCCCGCAACCAGGATGCTTTCCTCAAAGAGGAAGGCCTGTGCCTCGTGGCGACGGTCGCCTTCGGCATGGGCATCGACAAGCCCGACGTGCGTTATGTCGCTCACCTCGACATGCCGTCATCGGTCGAGGCCTACTATCAGGAGACGGGGCGGGCAGGGCGCGACGGCCTGCCGGCGGATGCGTGGATGACCTATGGCATGGCCGATGTCGTCCAGCGCCGCCGCATGATCGCCGAAGGCAACGCGCCTGCCGAGATCAAGCGCGTAGAGAACACCAAGCTCAACGCGCTGCTCGGCATCTGCGAGACCACGACCTGCCGACGCCAGGCGATCCTCGCCCATTTCGGCGAGGCGCATCCGGGCAATTGCGGCAATTGCGATGCGTGCCTCTCGCCGGTCGACACCTGGGACGGCACCGACGCCGCGATGAAGGCGATGTCGGCCATCTATCGCACCGGCCAGAGTTTTGGCGCGGGCTATGTGATCGACGTGCTGACAGGCAAGTCGACCGACCGCACGATCAATTTCGGTCATGAGCGGCTGCCTGTCTTCGGTGTCGGCAAGGATGTAGATGTGCGCACCTGGCAATCCGTCATCCGCCAGCTCACTGCATCAGGCTTCATCGTCGTCGATCCGGAATTCGGGGCGCTGAAGCTGGCGGAAGTGGCGCGGCCGGTCCTGCGCGGTGAACAGACGATCATGCTGCGGCGGGATCTTCCTGCGAAGCGCACGAAAAAGGAAACTCGCGCCGCGAAATCGGCCGACATGCCGGAGGCGTCCCGCCCGCTTTTCGACGCCCTGCGCGCCGAACGCGCCCGCATCGCCAAGGCGCAGGGCGTGCCGCCCTATGTCGTCTTCCACGACACGACCCTGCTGGCGATGGCCGCCGCGCGCCCCGCCACGCTTGACGACATGAGCGGGATTTCCGGCATGGGCCAGAAGAAGCTGGAGCGATATGGCGAGCAGTTCCTGAAGGTGATCGAGTCACATGCGTAGAGACCACGCCCTGCATGAGCATCCTCCTGCCCTGGCTGGCGAAGGCAGTTGTGTGAACGGAATCTGTTCGGATGTGCGCGCTGTCCGCTGACATCGGCCCACCCTCAACCTGTCATCCCGGTCGCAGCGACGCAGTCGCGGAGGGCCGGGATCCATTCATCCGCCTGTCCGCACGTTGAAGAATGGTTCCCGGACAGGGCTGGCGCGCTTCCGGGATGACAACGATGGGGCGCGCATCCACAAGACGCTGCGCGTCACGCGCGCGATGGCCGCTGGCATCACTGACAAGCTCTGGACGATGGAAGATATCGTAGCGCTGATGGACGCACGGGCGCCGAAGCGGGGGCCGCGCAAGGCTTACAGCAAGCGCAAGCGGACCTAATAGTATTTGTGAAAAGCCGCGTTTCGCCGCGCCTCGTCTCCGATGAGATCTTGAACCTTGGCGATCTCGCTATCTGGGATGTGGAGGTCATACCAATCGGGATCGCGCGAATATGAGTTCGATCCGACGTTGCCGCTCCCCTTGTAGGATTGGCCGTTGAGATCATCCAGTGACAGCAATTCCAGGGTCACTTCCGGCGCCCGTCTGCCGTGAAGTTGGGTTAGCCCCTCTTTCGCAGCCACGATAATCATTCTCTCAAAATAGTCCATTATGGGCTCATCAGGGCCGTTTATTCGGGCGGTCGTTTGCGCAAAATCTTTGCGTTCGGCGCTGGCCCCATTGAACAACTGTATCCCCGCCTCACGGAGTGAAACTAACTTCTGGGGCACCGGAGTGGCTTTGGGCAGAAAATTTTCAAGCAGCAAAACCCGAGCGTTGGCGAGAGCAGCTTGCGTGTTTAGCACTGCTATTCGGGATCTCAGGCTTTCAACTTCCGCCTGTATGTTCGCGACGGCTTCGAGGTTTCGCTGTTCTGTTTCAGCCGCGAGCTTGGCGGGAATGGAAGCGAGCTTCCAGATCAACACCACTATGATGACGCCAGCATAGGCGGCGACGCCGACCCACGTATAAATCGGCGTCGCCTGTTTGAGCGCAAACGATACGAGGAAAATCGCTGCCAGCGGCACCAGAAACAGCGCGACTTTGAATACGTTGTTCAAGGGCGAATCCTTGAACGTATCGGTCCACGCCCGAACGATGACTCGCCACCAGTACTTGACCGTTCGGCTGAAGGATTTTCGGAACCCGCCCATGCGCGGGACCTTGGCGCAATTCGTATCTATGTTGGAGTCGCTCCGTTTTTGCGGAGACCCCAAAAAAAGTTTCTGCCTCTGTTGGAGCCCTCAAACTGCTGAATCTCAGCCGTTTCACGAGGGCAAATTCAAACTGAGGCACTACCTCTTTGAGGTCTCGGTTGACTCTTTTCGTCTCATGAGGCGTTATAGAACAAAACAAGAACTACTTGGGACAAAGTGTTGTGGCGCAGGCCGATTTGGAAGCCTTGAGACGGGAGATATCCCAGCTGGAGCGGGGTTCGTCCCCCGCTGCTTCGGGGCGGTTTTCGACGGGCTCGGCGAGCATCGATGCGGCCATCGGCGGCGGGCTGGTGCGTGGCGGCGTGCACGAGATTTTCGCGGGCCAGATACTGGACGAGCCTTCGGCGGCAAGCTTTGCGATCATGCTGGCGCTGCAGGCGTCGGGTACGCGGCCGATCGTCTGGGTGCGCCAGGATTTCGTCGGCCTTGAGCTGGGTGAGGTCTACGCGCCCGGCCTTGCCGAGCTGGGCCTGTCGCCGGATCGCCTGATCCTCGTACGCGTGCGCGATGGCCCGAGCGTGCTGAGGGGAGGCGAGGAAGCCGCGCGCTGTCCACCGCTCGGCGCCGTGCTGATCGAGCCATGGGGAAATCCCAAGGCGCTCGACCTCGTCGCTTCAAGACGCCTCGCACTTGCCGCCGCCCGCTCCAACGTACCCCTCTTCATGGTGCGCGCAGGCGGCGCGCCAACGCCAAGCGCGGCAACAACGCGCTGGAGCGTGAGATCGGCTTCCTCCATCGCACTTGAGGGAGATGCGCCAGGACATCCGGCTCTTTCTGTCGAGCTTCTGCGCGACAGGGCCGGGGGCTCGGCCCGCAACTGGATCGTGGAATGGGATCGTGACAAGCGCAGCTTCAGAGACATTGTTCGCAGGAAAGTGGCGACCCGAAACTCGCAAGAGATGGCTGGCGGCCTGGTTCCCCTATCTGCCGGCCGACCGGATCATGCGTCGGACGACGGAACAAGACGCGCAGGCTAGGCCTCCGCTTGTCGTCACCGAGAAGATCAAGGGCGCCCAGCGGCTCGTCGCCATCAGCCCCGAGGCAAAACGGGTTGGCCTGTCGACCGGCCTCGCGCTTGCCGATGTCCGCGCGCGCATTCCGGATCTGTGGGTCGAGGAAGCGGATCATTATGCCGACGCCGACCTGCTGGACCGCATTGCGGATGATTGCGACCGGTTTTCGCCGGTCGTTGTCATCGATGCTCCGGATGGGCTCCTCTTGGACATCACCGGTTGCGATCATCTCTTCGGCGGCGAGGCGGAGCTGCGCCAGGTGTTCTCCGAACGCCTGAAGCGCGCCGGTCTCCATGTCCGGACAGTCATCGCCGATGCGCCCGATGCCGCCCGCGCGCTTGCCCGCTATGGACGCATCGCCATTGTGCCGCCCGGCGGGGATGCCGCCGCTGTGCGGCCTCTGCCTATCGCCGCGCTTCAGCTTGATGACGCCGATCGTCTCGCCATCTCGCGCGCCGGCCTGAAGACCATTGGCGCCATTGCGGACCGGCCGAGCCTCGCCTTCGCGGCGCGCTTCGGGGAAAAGATGACCCTGCGCCTGCACCGCGTGCTGGGCGAGGCCGAGGCGCCGCTTGTTCCGCGCCGCATCGCGCCCATGCTCTGGGTCGAGCGCCGCTTCCCCGAACCCATCGCTCGCACAGAGCATGTCGAGGGTGTGCTCACCGAACTTGCCAGCGAGGCCGGAGAACGTCTCGGCGAGCGCCGCGAGGGCGGTCGCGTTTTCGAAGCCAGCTTCTTTCGCGCCGACGGCGCCGTGCGTCGCATCGCCATCGAGACGGGCCGGCCCATGCGCAGCGCGGCCGTTCTGCTGCGCCTCTTTCGCGAAAAGCTGGATGCGTTGGCTGATCCGATCGATCCCGGCTTCGGCTTCGACATGATCCGTCTGTCGATTCTCGTCACTGAACCGCTGGAAGCGATCCAGGCGGGGCTCGACGGTCACGCCATCGAGGCGGACGAGATCGCCAACCTCGCTGATCGCCTTGCGACGCGCTTCGGCTTGAACCGTGTCGTCCGGTTCGTGCCTGAGGACACGCATGATCCCGAACGCGCCGCTCGCTCCGTGCCGGCCATTCGCGACAGCGCGGCTTCTGCTCCCTGGCCTGTTCCGGAAGTCTGCGAGCCGCCGCTGCGGCCCTCGCACGTGTTCGAGCCACCTCAGCTCGTGGATGTCTCGGCTGAGGTTCCCGATGGCCCGCCGCTCCATTTCACCTGGCGGCGATCCCGCCACGTCGTGATCCGCGCCGAAGGTCCCGAGCGCATCGCGCCGGAATGGTGGGTGAAGCCGCAAGGTGAGCCTACGCGCGACTACTTCCGCATCGAGGACGACCAGGGCCGCCGCTTCTGGCTCTACCGCGCCGGCTTCTACGGCGAAAAGGCCGGCCCGCCGCGCTGGTTCGTCCACGGGCTGTTCGCATGACCGCCAGCGACCCGGAAAACCCCTCCACAAACATCGTCTCTTTCCCCGCCCGGGAAAGGGAGATCGAACCTGTTCCTGCAGTCGCGCCCGCCTACGCCGAACTCGCCACCGCCACCAACTTCTCCTTCCTGCGCGGCGCCTCGACAGGACAGGACATGGTGATCGAGGCGCTCAGACTCGGACACAACGGGATCGGCATTGCAGACCGCAACACCGTCGCAGGTGTCGTGCGCGCATGGGGTGAGCTCAACCAGTTGCGGAAGGATGGGTTGCCCACTCAAAGCAAGATGAGGGAAGGCGGATCTCCCGGAGAACATGCGTGGATTGAACACCCGAGCGAGAAAGAGCTCGCGGACAAACAGGAGGAGATGAGGAAGCAGGCCAAGGCCTTCAAGCTGGTAATTGGTTCGCGCCTCGTCTTCGCCGACGGTACGCCCGACATCATGGCTTATCCGCAGAATCGCAACGGATGGGCGCGTCTCTGTCGCTTGCTGAGCAAGGGCAATCAGCGGCCAGCGCCTGGAAAGAAAAGGGCGGAGAAAGGGGAATGCCTTCTCTATCTCGACGATCTTCTGTTCTCCGCAAGAGACCTGCTTCTGATCGTCATGCCTGGGGAACAGCTTGATGGACTCTCCGAGCTGTTGCCTCGCATCGAGAGAGCCGCCTTCGCTGCCTGGCTTGGCGCGACGATGCACAGACGTGGAAATGACGCGCGACGCCTGGCCAGACTGAAGCGTATCTCCAGCAATACTGGAGTGCCGCTTATCGCCATCAATGATGCGCTCTATCACTCCGACAGCGCGCGTGACCTGCAGGACATGATGACCTGCATCCGGGAAGGCGTGAGAATCGAGAATGCAGGGCGCATGCTCGAAGTGAATGCGGAGCGGCATCTCAAACCGCCGAAAGAAATGGCGCGGCTTTTCGCAAAGGCGCCCGAAGCAGTCGCCCAGACGCAAATCCTTCTCGATCTTGTCGAGTTCGATCTGGAGCAGTTGAAATACGAGTATCCTCAGGAGCCCGTGCCGCCAGGCTGGAAGGATCAGGACTATCTCGAAGCACGCGCCTGGTTCTTCGCGGGAATGAAGTACGCTTGGCGGATCCCAAAAAAGGTCAAACGGCTTCTTCGAAAGGAGCTCAAATTCATTCGCAAGCGAAAGATGGCTCAGTATTTTCTGACCATCTTCGACACCGTGCGTATTGCGGAGAACATGGGCATCCTGTGCCAGGGCCGAGGGTCAGCCGCCAATTCCGCTGTCTGCTATGTACTTGGCATCACGTCCGTAAATCCAGCCACGTTCGATGTCCTGTTCGAGCGCTTCCTGTCCGCTGACCGCAAAGATGAGCCGCCGGACATTGATGTCGATTTCGAGCACGAGCGCCGCGAAGAAATCATCCAGCACATGTACAAGCGCTATGGACTGGAGCGCGCGGGAATTGCCGCAACCGTGATTCACTACCGCCCGCGCAGCGCCATGCGCGAAGTTGGCAAGGTGCTGGGTCTGACCGATGATGTGACGGGCAGGCTTTCGGGTCTTGTCTGGGGGAGCTGGGGCGGGGCGCTAGTCGACGATCAGCTTCGTCAGGCGGGCCTTGATCCATCAAACCCTGTGCTGCATCGCGCCCTCAATTTTGCCGGACGTCTATTGGGCTTTCCGCGCCATCTCTCGCAACACGTCGGCGGTTTTGTACTGACGCAGGGCCGGCTGGATGAACTCGTGCCTATCGGTAATGCAGCGATGGACGATCGTACATTCATCGAGTGGGACAAGGACGACATCGACGAGCTGCGCCTTCTCAAGGTCGACATACTTGCGCTGGGAATGCTGACCTGTATCCGCAAGGCCCGGAATCTTATTCATCAGCACGGGTGGAAGCGTTACGGACTGCGGGACTTTCCTCCCGAAGACCCCGCTGTCTACGACATGCTCTGCAAGGGCGACTCGCTTGGCGTCTTCCAGGTCGAGAGCCGCGCGCAGATGAACATGCTGCCGCGCCTCAAGCCGAGGAAGATGTATGACGTCGTCATCGAGGTGGCGATCGTTCGCCCCGGTCCGATTCAGGGAAACATGGTCCATCCCTATCTCAAGCGGCGTAACGGGCTGGAGACTGTGACCTATCCTTCTCCGTCGCCGGAACATGGTCCTGAGAACGAACTTTATGAGGTGCTTAACAAGACTGAAGGCGTGCCGCTGTTTCAGGAGCAGGCCATGCGCCTTGCCATGGTGGCGGCAAAATTCTCGAACAAGGAGGCGAACGGGCTTCGCAAAGCCATGGCCACATTTCGCAATGTCGGCACGATCGGCAAGTTCGAGGACATGATGGTCAATCGCATGATTGATCGCGGCTACGATCCCGAATTCGCCAGGAACTGCTTCGAGCAGATCAAAGGCTTCGGCAGCTATGGCTTCCCTGAAAGCCATGCCGCTGCTTTCGCGCAACTCGTCTATGTTTCGTCCTGGCTCAAATACTATCACCCGGCGGCATTCGCGGCAGCTTTGCTGAACTCGCAGCCGATGGGATTCTATGCGCCAGCCCAGATCGTGCGCGATGCGCAGGAGCATGGGGTCGAAGTCAGGGAAGTCGATGTGAACTTCAGCGAGTACGACAACACGCTCGAACGCCGCGAAGATGGCGCGATGGCGCTGCGGATCGGTTTCCGGCAGCTCGATGGCATCAAGGAAGAAGAGGCGAACAGCCTCGTCGCGCGTCGGGGTGCTGCATACATAAGTGTCGAGGACATGCGTTCTCGCGGCGGCGTCTCATCGCCTCTGCTACGCAAGCTCGCTGATGCCGATGCCTTCCGTTCGCTCAAGCAGGATCGGCGAGAGGCACTATGGGATGTGCGCCGCTTGCCTAACGATCGCCCCCTGCCGCTCTTTGCTGCGATGGAAGCGCGCGAGTTGGGCGATGAGCCGGAAGTCCACCTTCCTCCCATGCCCCTCGGCGAGCATGTGACGGCCGATTACCAGACCACGCGGCTTTCACTGAAATCGCATCCGATGCAGGTGCTGCGGCCGTTGTTCCAGGCGGAGAGGGTGCTCAGCTGCGCTGAGACGTCGGCGCTGCGCGATGGACGGTGGGCGCGGACGGCGGGGATCGTGCTGGTGCGCCAGCGGCCAGGCAACGGCAAGGCGATCTTCGTGACGCTGGAGGATGAAACCGGCATCACCAACGTTCTGCTCTGGGCGCGCACCTTCGAGAAGTTCCGCGCGCAATCGATGGGCGCCCGGCTGATGCTGGTCGAGGGCAGGGTGCAGAAAAGCCCGGAGGGCGTCACCCACCTGATGGGCGCGCGCGTCTATGACCGTACGCCTGAACTTGCGCGCCTGTCGGAGGATTACGAACCAGTAGATCCCCAGCTCACCCGCGCCGACGAGATCAAACACCCGCAGCTTCCGCGCGGCATGAACCGGCATCCGCGCAATGTGCGCGTTCTGCCGAAGTCCCGCGATTTCCACTGAGACTGCGTGAACGCCTAGATCGGCATCCGCATGATGTCCTGATAGGCCTTGATCACTTCGTCGCGCACCGCGATCACGGTTTCCATCGTCGCTTCGGCGGCGGCCACGGCCGTCACCACGTCGACAATGTCGCCGCGTCCCATCGCGGCGTTGGTCACAGCATTCTCGGCGCTCTGGCCCGCCTGCGTGATCGAACCGACGGCTGAACTGAGAATGTCGCCGAAGCCCGGGCCCGGTGCACCCTTCGCGCTATCCGTGCCGAGTGCGTTGCCGAGCGTCTGTGCGACATTGCCGTATGCCTTGACGGCCGAGAGACCCATGTCCGACATCTAGATCACGCTTTCAGCAGCGAGACGACGCCGAGCATCATGGCCCGGCTCGACTCGATGACGTTGAGGTTGGCTTCATAGGCCCGCTGCGCTTCGCGAAGGTCTGCCATCTCGATCAGCGCGGAGACATTCGACATCTTCACATAACCGCGCGCATCGGCGCCGGGGTGCGAGGGATCGAATTTTTCCGGGAAGGGCGTCATGTCCTGCCGGGCGCCGGTCACGCGAACGCCATCAGCGCCCATCTCGCGATCGTAAAAGGTGCGGAACACCGGCGCCTTGCGGCGGTATGGATCGCCGCCGGGCGTCGACGCCGTCGTGTCGGCGTTGGCGAGGTTCTCGGCCGAAATGCGGATGCGAACCGTCTGCGCACGCAGGCCGGTCGCTGCCGCGCCCATGGCGGACATGAGGTCGGATGACATGTGTGTCTCCTAAAGACGTCGCGCGACTATCTCGGTGTGCGCGACGCCAGCCGCAGCAGGCCCAGACTCTTCTGGTACAGGCCAACCATGGTCTCGAAATCCATTCGGGTTTCGGCGATCTTCATCATCTGTTCTTCGACAACGACTGAGTTGCCGTCGAGCGTGGTCTCGGAATCCGGCGACTTCACAGTCGAAACGCCAGGAGCAACAGAACCTTTTGGCCCGGCCATGTGGCCGGCCTGCGTCGCAGCCATTGTCATCCGCGCGGGGCCGCCGGCGCCATGGCCGGCCATGCGCTCCAGCGTGGCGGAAAAGGCTTCCTGGTTGATGTCCCGCGGCGAATAGCCCGGGGTGGAAACGTTGGCGACGTTCTCGGCAATGACCTTCTGGCGCTCGCCCAGCATCTGCAGGCGCGCTTTCATCAGCGAAAACACTGTCATCTGGGTGGGGTCGGCCATGATGCGCCCTGCCTTTCACTAGGCAGATTTAGCCGGTTTGCTTAAGGCGAGATTAAGCACAGCCACGGTCCGTTAACTCTCCGTTTACCGGGATTTCCGATGGATTAACCAAGAAACCGGCCAAAACGGCCGTCATTGGCGCTGTCCGATCATGGACTTCTTTTCTGTCCTCAAGGCGTTGGCGGCCCTGGCATTCGTGCTGGGCATCCTGCTTGGCGGAACATGGCTGCTGCGCCGCTATGGTAGCCGCATCGGCATCAAGACAGGCGCGGCGTCGAACGATCTCAAGGTCGTCGAATGGCGCTCGCTCGACATGCGCCGCAAGCTTGCGGTCGTACGCTGGGGCGAGCGCGAGCATCTGATCTGTCTTGCGCCGACGGGCGACACTCTCATCGCCTCGCGCGATGCGCCGCCAGCCTTCAAGCCCGTCGCTCCGCCCGACGCCGCCAATGACGAGAGCGGCCAATGATGCGCCGTCTTCTCCGTCTCGCGCCGGCGATCGCCGTCATTCTGCTCGCTGCGCCTGCCGCGCTGCCGCAGACAATCTCCGTCGATCTCGGCACCGGCCAGGGCATGACGTCCGGCATCGTGCAGATGATCGCTGCGATCACCGTCCTCTCGCTGGCGCCTTCCATCCTGGTGATGACGACATCCTTCGTGCGCATCGTCGTGGTGCTGTCGCTGCTGCGCACCGCGATCGGCCTGCAGAACGCTCCGCCCAACTCGGTGGTGATCTCGCTCTCGCTCTTCCTCAGCGCCTTTGTCATGGCGCCGACCTTCATGGCGTCCTACGAAGCCGGCATCCAGCCCTACATGGCTGAAGCGATCACGCTGGAGGAAGCGATCCCGCGCGCGCTCGGCCCCGTGCAACAGTTCATGGGCCGCCACGCCAATCCGGCCGACGTCCAGCTCTTTGCCGACATGGCGAACATCCAGAATCTGCAAAGCCCGGCGGATGCGCCCTTCCAGGTGCTCGCGCCGGCCTTCATGATCTCGGAGCTGAAGCGCGCCTTTGAGATCGGCTTCATGGTCTTCCTGCCATTCCTCGTCATCGATCTCGTCGTATCGTCCATCCTCATGGCGATGGGCATGATGATGCTACCGCCAGTCACCATATCCCTGCCGTTCAAGCTGATCTTCTTCGTGCTGGTCGACGGCTGGCGCATGCTTGCCGGCTCGCTGGTCGAAAGCTTCATGTCGGCCCCACCCAGCTGATGCGACGCGGAAGAACCGCCCCGGCCGAAGCCGGGGCTAGCTATCCAGCTATCCGATCTTGAATCGAACGAATGCCATCGCTCCAATGGGGTCGCCGTCATAGAGCGGCGCCAGCGCGCCGCTGGTCCAGTTTTGGCTGACAAGCGCTCCAAGAGCGAGTGTGACGTTCTCAGTCACGTGAAAGTCGCGCGAAACGCCAAGGCTCAGCTTCGAGACGTTTTCGATCGGGCCGTGGTGGATCAACCCCAACTCATCGGTCTCGATCGTCTCTGCGCGCGAGAAGATCGTCCAGTCGGCATTGGGCTTCCACGAAGCTTCCGCCAGCCAGGCGTCCAACGTCACATCCTCGCTGTTGTCTTTGCGGGCAAACGCGCCAGTAAACGCGACTTCGCCATCATTCTCGAGCTTGCGCGAATAGAGGGCGCTTGCCGACCATTTGACTACATCGACATCGGGCTCCAGCTGTTCGGGGCTGGTGACATCCGCCCAGCTCGCCTGCAGCGCCCAATGGGGCGACGGATTCCACGACAGCCGAACAGCGGTTGAATCGAGATCGCCCGTCTCGATGTCGTAGCGGTCCTGATCGGGCTCGCGGCCGCGGAAGCGCGAGGTCTCGACCTTGAAATTGTCGTGCACCCAGCCCGCGGTCACGACGCCGAACGTGATGTGTGTCGAGTCAAACCAGTGATGCGTGATGGGCGCTTCCGGGCTCGCCATCGCTGCGGGCCGGTGCATGAAGGCTGGCGGGCCGAAAGCAGGTTCGCCCGGCAGGCCAGCATAAACGAATACACTGTCGGTGGCGGACAACCGGTGCGAATAGCTCGCCGACAATTCCATGAAGAAGTCATGCGGATGCTGGCGGTCGACCAGCGTGTTGACGCCATCAGCCGTCTCGCCCGCCGCCAGTAGAAGCGGATAGCCGCTTTTGCCCATCAGCGGGTCCGGGCTGACCATGCCGCGCAACTGAAGTGTTCCGGCATCGCCAACCGCGCGCTGCGCCGTGCCCATGAGCATGCCGCCCGCGAACAGCTTTTCGTCGCCGCGCGGGCCGTCCTGCCAGGAATAGACGCCGTCGATGGTCGCGTGCCCCATCAGCATCCAGTCACCCGCCTGCGCGTGAAGGCCGCCATGGCTGGAGTCGTCCGGCGCCCAGCTCGTGCCCGACGCATCGCGGGTCATGGCATAGGGCCCGAACGCGCTCGTCTTTGCGTGCTGGCCGCCATGGTCCATGCCGTCCATCTTGGAGTGATCCATGTCGCCATGGTCCATTTTCGAATGGTCCATCTTTGAATGGTCCTCGGCAGGCGTCGCTTTCTGCTCATGCTGGGAGTGATCCGCCGCCGGCGCGCTCTGCCGCTCGGCAGGCGCTGTATGACCTTCATGCGCCGAATGGTCGGTCGCTTGCGCCATGGCTGATGGCGCAATCAGGATCGCTGAGGCGATCAGGGAGATGTGTTTCATAGGGAGGAGTCCTGACAGGAATCTCTGAATCGGCCTTTGCTGACCGCATGCTCAAGAGGCTCGTGTCAGGCGCGTGGAGGTCGCAGGTCGGGCAGGGGCTCGTTCGATGCGAATGTCGCCGCTTCGGGCCGCGCCCACGCATAGGGTTCGATGCGCGAGGATGCAGTGGCCGTGGCAACGCCTTCGCAGGCCGTCAACACGGCCACACATTCGCAGCGGTCTTTCGCCGGCTTGTGTGCTGGCGCGTGGTGGGCCGGCGCGGTCGTGGCCTGGTCGCCATGGCAGGGAGGCGTCTCCGTCTGCACAGGCGCCGTGGCGGCTTCATTTGCCGCAACCAGCCGGGCGCAATGCGCCGCGGCGGCTTCCATCTGTCCGGTGAAGACAAAAGCCGTGACCAGAGCCAGCAGGATGCGAGACAGCCTGTTCAGCATGTGTCCTACATCGAAGCCCCGGTCCCGCCTGTCAACCGTGCCTGCCGGTCAAGAGCCGTTTGCCGCATCGCGAACGGCTTGCATCAGGGCCGCCATTTTACGGCTTTGCGTGCGGTCGGTGGCTTTTACCATCGCGGAATTGACCGCGATCACAAGGTTGTCTTCCGGGTACACGGCTATGCCCTGTCCGAAGATGCCAATGGCGCGATAGTTCGGCGCATCCATCGGCCACCAGAAGAAGCCATAGCTGTCATCCTTCGCGCTTTTCGGCAGCTGGTTGGTGGTTGCCTCGTCAATCCATCCCGCCGGCATGATTTCCTTCCCGTCGATCACGCCGCCGCCGAGCATGAAAAGGCCGATGCGGCCATAGTCGCGAAGCGTCATGCTCATGCAGCATCCGCCGCGCTCCTGGCCGGCCTTGTCGAGCATCCAGATCGCGTCCTGCTCCATGCCGAAGGGCGCCCAGAGCTTTTCGGAGGCGTATTGCGACAGTGATTTTCCGGCGAGCGCGCGGCCAAGGGCGATGCCCGCCAGATCCGTCTCGCCAGTCTTGTAGACCCACTTCGTCCCCGGAGGCGCTTCACGCTTCAGCTTGGACATGTACTCGACCAGTGGGTTCATGCCGCCCGGCTTATAGGCTGCGCCGCTGGCGCGTGCGACGTCGGACTTCGGATCGGCATAGTCCTCGTTCCACTTCACGCCGGAGGTCATCGTCATCACACGGCGCAGGCTCACATCGTCATAGGCGCTGCCACGAAGCTCCGGGATGTATTTGGTGATCGGGTCATAGATCGAGTCGATATAGCCATCCTTCACCGCCGCGCCGATCAGCGTCGACGTCACCGACTTGGCGACCGAGAACGATGTCCAACGGTCTTCCGGCTTCCGGCCCAGCGCATACTTCTCCAGCACCACCTGGCCATCCTTGATGGCGATCAGGCCGGTGATGCGGTTGTCCTTCATGAAAGCGTCGATGCTCGACGACTTCTTGTTGAATGGCACTTTCGGATCGATCTGCGTCGCCGCCTTGGGTAGATCGCGAACCTTGTCGCCTTTCTTGATCGTGCCGACGGCGTAGACCTTCTCGATCGCCGGATAGCGCTCCAGCTGCTGCTTCTGCGTCCAGGCCAGGATCGATGAAACAGGCGGTGTTGTGATTGGCTTCTGCGCAAGGGCAGGGGCGGCCGAGGCCAGCGACGCAGCAACGATCAGTGATAGGCCCGAAAACGAGCGGGTCATCCAGGTCCTCCCTCAATACCCCAAGATGCCGGGAGGAAAGGACCGGCGCGAAGCCACGTCAAGCGCGGGACGCCCCTGATGTCTGCAACAGTGCTGTGAAGGCGCGTGAGCCTATCGCGCCGCGACGGCTTCCGGTCCCAGCTCCAGCTCGGTCCGGCTCGCCTTGGGCGAAGCGGTTTCCGGCAGGTGGCAGATCACTGACGTGCCCGAGCCCGGCGAGGATTTCATCTTCACATCGCCGCCATGCAGTTCGACAAAGGACCGCACGAGAGCGAGGCCGAGGCCAGCGCCGCGCGTATCGCCAGATGTGAAGGAGTCGAACACGCTCGACTGCCGCTCCGGCGCTATGCCCTTGCCATTGTCCGACACGGCGAGGCGGATGATGTTCTCGCTCGGCACAGGCTTGGAAGCCTCGATCTTGATGTGCCCGCCGGCGCCCGTGAAGCGCAACGCGTTAGTCAGCAGGTTGAACATCACCTGCTTGATGCGGCGCTCGTCGGCGTGGATGTTGCCGATGCGGTCGTCGCACAGGATCTCGACGCGCACCTTGGTATTCTCCGCCGTCGAGACGACGAGGTCGACCGCATCCTCGATCGCGCCCTTGAGCGAGAATTCCGACAGCTCCAGCTCCATCTTGCCCGCCTCGATCATGGCGAGGTCGAGAATGTTGGAGATGACCTTGGAGAGATGATCGGCGGCCGACAGGATCGACACGACTTGCTCGCGCTGCTTGTCGGTCAGTGCGCCGGGGCGTTCGCTTTCCAGCAGTTCGGCATAGCCAAGGATGGTCGTGAGCGGCGAGCGCAGCTGGTAGCTGACGTTCTGCACGAACTCGTTCTTCAGCTTGTCGGCGGCCTGCAGGGCTTCGTTCTTGTCCTTGAGCGCCAGCTCGACCTTGCGGGCGGCGGTCACATCCATGAACGCGATCAGCGTCGCGCCGTTTGGCAACGGCTGGGTGATCCAGGTGATGGTGAGGTCGTTGGACGTGCGCATCACGCCCTGATCCTGCTGGCGGGACTCCGGCGAGGGATTGGTGACGCGGCTCTTGATCGTCGCCCACACATTGCGGTCGTGATAGAGGCGCGAGCATTGCGCGACCACATCGTCGAAGTCCGGGCTGTCGGCGAGCCGGTCGTTCTTCAGCTCCCACAGTTCCGAGAAGGCGTCGTTGTGCAGGCGCAGGCGTCCGTCGGCGCTGAACACCACGATGGCCTCGCGCAGGTTGTCGAGCGTCGCCTTCTGCACGTTGATCAGCCGGTTGAACTCGGCCTTCAGCGACAGTTCGTCGGTGATGTCCTTGAACAGCAGCAGCGCGCCGCCGAGCGGATGACGCTGGCGTGTCACGCGCAGGATACGACCGTCGGGCAGGTTCCAGAGATCCTCGACAATGTCGACCTTCTCGCCCTGATAGTAGGCCAGCTCGCCCTGACGCCATTTCGCGAAATCGGGCCGCGCCGGCAGCTTGCGGCGCTCGCGCAGGCGATCAAGCATCGAGCCATGGTCGGGCTTGTCGAGCAGGTAGGCGGGGTCGAGGCCCCACATCTGTTCAAACGCCCGGTTGTTGAAGATCAGCTTGCGGTCGGCGCCGAAGATCGCAACGCCGTCAGCGACGTGGTTCAGCGTATCGTCATGCGCCTTGGCGTTCTTCTCGAGCGTCTCGCGTGCATTCTCGAGTTCGGTGATGTCGAACGCCATGCCGCCGAGGCCGCCTGAGAGAGGGAACATCTTCACGCGCATCGCTCGGCGTTCGCCGCTGACAACGATGTGGCGCGTGTCATCCGTCTCCGCATTCGTCCCGATAGTCTTTTGCGCCTGCGTGGTCACATGCTGGTCGAGCATGATCTGGCGGTCGAGCACATGGTCGACGTTCGGGGCGCCCACGGCTTTCAAATAGGCGCGGTTCACCCATTGCAGCTTGCCGGCGCCAGACATGCGCCAGGCCGGGAAAGGCGCCTTGCCCAGCATTTCGAGGAAGGCCATCGGATCGCGCGCAACAGCTGCCCGCGCCTCTTCGAAGCGCGCGCGAGCGCCGGATTCCTCAAGGCCCTTGATGGTCGTGTCAGTGATCCAGAGAACCGCCCGCGCGCCGGCGGTGCGGCCATCGGCTTCAAGGAAGCGGCCTGAGGGCCCGATTATGGTCAGCGAGAACGGCGCGCCGTCCTGGCGAAGCTGTTTCAGGCGCTCGCGCAAGGTCGCGTCCTGGCCATTGCCGTCACGCGCTTCAAGGTCGGCGAGACCTTCGAGTATCCGCACGCCAGGATCTTCCGATGTGCCGTCGTCGGCAAAGCGCAGGATGCCCATCAGCGCGACCGGCGACCCGTAGAGATTGGGCAGACCCCATTCGGTCGGAAGCTTCGGCTTTTCGCCTTCGACTGGCTCTTCGTCTTCCCAGACCATGATGACGCCAGGGTGAGCGCCGAACACGCTCTCGGCGCGGGCCAGACGCTCGCGCGCCTTCTGTTCTTCCTCGCGATAGCGCTGGGCAGCGCCGCGCGCGCCATCGGAAATCCGAAGCGCCCACAGAAGGGCTGCGAGTCCGAAAGCCGCGGCGCCTGCCACCAGCAGGACAAGCGGCTGAGTCATGTTCATGTCCATGATCGTCACGTCCCGCCGGTCGAATCACTACGCGGTGGCCACCTTCTAGGCGGAGGCCCTCAGTTAACCAACTGGAAGGGGTTCGGGTTAACGGGCGGTTAAACAGCTGCTTTCGCTAGGCAAATCTTGCCGAGCGGAAGGTGCGAGCTATCAGCGCAGGACTTCAGTGGGCTCGATCGGCCAGCATTGCTTTGACATTGCTGAGAATTTCCATCGGGTCCGTGCAGGACTTTCGTACAGGCAGGCCAAATCGCTGAAACTCGCCGAACTTACGGTTCGTGCGATGCTGGTTGCTGTTATCCGTCAGAAACAGAACAGGTTTCCTGAACGTCGCGGCAAAATCCAACTCCCACTCAATCCATCGGGCATCGGCTGACAAAGGCTCAGCGGGGGCTACCACAATCTCGCTTTGTTGAATCCGCTCCGAGATCACGCTCTTGATTTGCACATCATCAACGCGCCCGCCTCGCGGGCCGGCAATCCTAGCGTCCTCCGTGACCGAGAGATCGCGTACTTTGAATCGACCCGCTCGTAGCGATCCAAGCACAATTCGGTGCATTTGCTCGTCTCGGTCCCAGCGGTGACTGATGAACACCCGAATCGACCAAAGATCCGTGTTGATCGGTCGGGTGGGATCAATCGGAATCGTCCCCGGCGCTGGCTTGCGATCAGGTCTTGAGAATGGCCACATGCGAGTGCCCCCAAGCTTCCAAATGGTTAACAGCGCATTAACCATTTGGAAAGGGCGGGTGTCCGGCGCGGCTAGATTTCCTGGTTGTAGTGTCCGACCTCGGCAAATTTCGCGAGGCGGGGCTTCACCTCGCTGCGGAACAGGGCGCGCATGTCGTCCTCGCCCTGCATCGACTCAACCACCACCACCAGTTCCGGCTTGTTCGACGAGGCGCGGACCAGAACCCACGATCCGTCGTCCAGCGTGACGCGCGCGCCGTTGACCGTGTTCACGTCGACGATCTTGCGGCCGAGGATTTCCCCGCCTGCCTTGCCGAGAGCCTGATAGTCGGCAACGACCTGATCGACGATGCCGTACTTCTTCTCGTCGTCGCAGTGCGGGCTCATCGTCAGCGACGTCCAGGCATCGCCTAATTCCGACTTCAAGTCAGAGAGCGTGCGGCCGGGGTTGCGGTCGAGCATCTGCAGCACGGCCGCAGCGGCGACGAGTCCGTCGTCATAGCCATAGCCATAGGGCTTGCGGAAGAAGAGGTGGCCCGACTTCTCAAAACCCGCGAGAGCATTCAGCTCCGTCGTGCGGCGCTTGATGTAAGAGTGGCCGGTCTTGAAGTAGTCGACCTTGGCGCCGTTCTCCTTCAGCACCGGATCGGTCTTGTAGAGGCCGGTTGATTTCACATCGACCACGAAGGTCGCGTTCTTGTGCAGCTTGGACAGGTCGCGCGCGAGCAACAGACCGATCTTGTCGGCGAAGATTTCCTCACCCTTGTTGTCGACCACGCCGCAGCGGTCGCCGTCGCCATCAAAGCCGACGCAGAGGTCCGCGCCGAATTCACGCACCGCCGCCGACATCGAGTGCAGCATCTCGGCGTCTTCGGGGTTCGGATTGTATTTCGGGAAGGTGTAGTCGAGATTGCAGTCCATCTCGATCACCTCGACGCCCATGGCGCGCAGCGCATCCGGTGCAAACGCACCCGCCGCGCCATTGCCGCATGCGGCGATCACTTTCAGCTTGCGACTGATCTTCGCGTTCTTGGCGACGTCGGCGATATAGCGTTCGCGCATGCCGTCGACGCGGATCAGCCTGCCGCCCGGCTGCGGGTTGAACTTGCCGCCAAGCACGATGTCCTTGAGCTTGCCCATCTCCTCGGGGCCGAAGGTGAGCGGCTTGTTCGCGCCCATCTTCACTCCAGTCCAGCCATTCTCGTTGTGGCTGGCGGTCACCATGGCGACGCACGGAATGTCGAGATCGAATTGCGCAAAGTACGCCACCGGCGACAGCGCCAGCCCGATGTCGTGGACTTCAAAGCCAGCTTCGAGCAGGCCCAGCGTCAGCGCCTGCTTGATCGACAGCGAATACGACCGGTAGTCGTGGCCCGTCACGATCTGCGGGGCGACGCCCATCTGCCGGATCAACGTGCCAAGCCCGAGGCCCAGGGCCTGTACACCGAGGAAGTTTAGCTCCGGCGCCTTGGGATATTGCGGCCCGCCAAACCACCAGCGTGCATCGTACTCGCGAAACCCGGTCGGCTTCACAAGAGGCGTCACCTCGAACTCATAGGTGTTAGCGGCAATATCGGCGCGTGGCGTTTTCATCTTGTATTCCAGACAGGTGCCAGGATGGCGCCGGAATGGACCCGGCGCAGCCTTTTGTCATCAGGCGTGACAAGGCAAAAGCCAATCTATGCAGAATCGCATGCAAGGCGAGCGTGCACTTCTGTGCTTCTCGCACCGGTACGCTTCAGTATCGGCCCGGCGGAGCCCTCAGCCCGGCGGAGCCCTCAGATTGTCATCTGGCTTCCAAGTTCCACCACGCGTGACGTGGGAATCCTGAAGAACTCCGTGGCATTGGTCGCATTGCGGCTCAGGAAGATGAACAGGTGATCCTGCCAGAGCGGCATGCCCCACTTGCCGTCGGCCAGCAGCGTGCGGCGGCTGAGGAAGAAAGACGTGTGCATGATGTCGAACGTCAGGCCGTGCTTCTTCGCCAGCGTGAGGCCGTAGCTGACATTGGGCGTCTCCATGTAGCCGAAGCTCATCGTCAGGCGCGAGAGGCCCGGCGCCATCTCCACGATCTCCACCTTCCGGTCGGTCAGGACATAGGGTTCCTGCGCGGTGCGCACGTTGAGGATGACATTGCGCTCGTGGAGCACCTTGTTGTGCTTGAGGTTGTGAAGGAGGGCGGTGGGCGCGGCGTCCGGATCGGCGGTGAGGAAGACTGCGGTTCCCTTGACCGTGTGCGGCGGGTTCACCTCAAGACCTTTGAAAACGTCGCGGGTGGTGATGTCCTTTCGGGTGCGCGCAAGGAGAATCTTGGTGCCGCGCACCCACGTCCACATCACGATCATCAGCGTGGCGGCGATCAGCAGGGGGACGTAGCCGCCCTGCGGCAGCTTCATGAGGTTGGAGGCCAGGAAGACGCCTTCGACAACCAGGAAGGGCGTGACGATCAGCGCTGCGAGCCAGAGTGGCTTCTTCCAGACCCGCCGGATCGCGATGAAGGCGAGGACGGTCGACGTTATCATCGCGCCGATGACGGAGACTCCATAGGCGTTCGCCATGGCGGACGACGACTTGAACAGCAGGACAAGGATCACGACACCAGCGAGCAGCATGTAGTTGATCTGCGGCATGTAGATCTGGCCGTGTTCCTTCGCCGACGTGTTGACGATCTGCAGACGGGGCAAGAGGCCGAGCTGCACGGCCTGTTGCGTGAGCGAGTAGGCGCCGGTGATGACGGCCTGGCTGGCGACGATGGTCGCCATGGTGGCGAGGATGACAAGCGGCGCCTGCAGCATCTGCGGCGCCATCATGAAGAACGGGTTCGACGTCGTGTCGGGATGCGCCAGCACCATCGCGCCCTGACCAAGATAGTTGAGCGCAAGACAGGGCAACACCAGCCATGTCCACATCGCCACGATCGGCTTGCGGCCGAAATGGCCCATGTCGGCATAGAGCGCTTCGGCGCCAGTGACGGTGAGAAAGACCGAGCCGAGCACGACGAAGCCGAGCACCGAGTGCGTCGTCAGGAACATCACGCCGTGGTGCGGGCTCAGCGCGCCCACGATCTGAGCGCCGTCGAGTGCGATGTGATAGACGCCCAGCGCGCCAAGCGTCAGGAACCAGACAAGACAGACCGGCCCGAACAGTGCGCCGACGATCGACGTCCCCTTCTTCTGGATCAGGAACAGGCCCACCAGCAATACGAGCGCGATCGGAATGATGAAGGGCTCGATCTTGCCTTCGAGTTGCGGGATCACGCCGAGGCCTTCCACGGCGGAAAGAACCGAGACGGCTGGCGTCAGCAGGGCGTCGCCGAAGAACATGCCGGCGCTGCACACAGCGACGATGAACAGCAGGGGTGTGCGCCGCCCAATCGTTCGCTGCACCAGCGCCATCAGCGAAAGCGTTCCGCCCTCGCCACGGTTGTCGAGCCGCATCAGCATCAGCACGTATTTCAGCGTGACGATGATGATCAGCGACCACACCATCAGTGAGATCACGCCGAGCACGTCATCGCGCAGCAGCACGCCATTGCGGGCTTCGTTGATGTGGTGGATGGATTCCTTGAAGGCGTAGAGCGGGCTTGTCCCGATGTCGCCGAACACCACGCCGATGGATCCGAGAGCGAGCGCCCAGAACCTTCTGGTTCCTGCTTCGCCTCCTGTCGATCGCGCGACCCCGCCAGCAGACGAAGTATCGCTCATCGTGTTTGCCTTCAGCCGCGAACCGCATGGCGGTCCCGAACGGGCCGGGCTGCTACGCCTGTCGGGGCGTGAGTGGAAGCCGGAATATTTTCAGCTGCCGCTATTTACATGACGCGGAGACGGAGGCAGCGCGCCGGGAGTTTCTCTGTGAAAACTCCCGGGTTCTTCTGCCCGATTCGCAGGCGTCAGTAGCGGTAGTGCTCAGGCTTGTACGGGCCTTCTGGCGCGACGCCGATGTAGGCGGCCTGTTCGGTCGACAGCCTGGTGAGGTTCGCGCCGAGCTTGTTGAGGTGGAGCAGGGCGACCTTCTCGTCGAGCTTCTTGGGCAGGGTGTAGACCTTGTTCTCGTAGGCCTTGCCGTTGGTCCAGAGTTCGATCTGCGCCAGCGTCTGGTTGGTGAAGGACGCAGACATCACGAAGCTTGGGTGGCCGGTGGCGTTACCGAGATTCAGCAAGCGGCCTTCGGAGAGCAGGATCATGCGCTTGCCGTCAGGGAATTCGATCATGTCGACTTGCGGCTTGATGTTGTCCCACTTGTAGTTCTTGAGGGCGGCGACCTGGATCTCGTTGTCGAAGTGGCCGATGTTGCCGACGATGGCCATGTCCTTCATCTCGCGCATGTGCTCGAGGCGGATGATGTCCTTGTTGCCGGTCGTGGTGATGAAGATGTCGGCGGTCTTCACGACGTCTTCCAGCGTCACGACTTCGAAGCCGTCCATGCAGGCCTGCAGCGCGCAGATCGGATCGATCTCGGTGACCTTCACGCGTGCGCCCGCGCCCTGCAGCGACGCTGCCGAGCCCTTGCCCACGTCGCCATAACCGCACACGACAGCGACCTTGCCGGCCATCATGGTGTCGGTGGCGCGGCGAATGCCGTCGACAAGCGATTCCTTGCAGCCATACTTGTTGTCGAACTTCGACTTGGTGACGCTGTCGTTCACGTTGATCGCGGGGAAAGGCAAGAGACCCTTTTCAACGAGACGATAGAGGCGGTTGACGCCCGTCGTGGTTTCCTCGGTCACGCCCTTGATGGCGGCGCGCTGCCTGGTGAACCAGCCCGGCGAGGCGGCAAGACGCTTCTTGATCTGTTTGTAGAAGTAGATTTCTTCTTCCGATTCCGGCGTCTCGATCAGCTTGGTCTCGCCCGCTTCCACGCGCGCGCCGATCAGTACGTACATGGTGGCGTCGCCGCCATCATCGAGGATCATGTTGGTGAAGCCGCCATCCGGCCAGTGGAAGATGCGGTCGGTATAGTCCCAGTACTCTTCCAGGCTCTCGCCCTTCACGGCGAACACCGGCGTGCCGGCCTTGGCGATAGCGGCGGCGGCATGATCCTGCGTCGAGAAGATATTGCACGAAGCCCAGCGTACCTGCGCGCCAAGCGACGTCAGCGTCTCGATCAGCACGCCGGTCTGGATCGTCATGTGCAGCGAGCCAGTGATGCGCGCACCTTTCAGCGGCTGCGCCTTTGCGTATTCCGCGCGCGTGGCCATCAGGCCCGGCATCTCGGTTTCCGCGATCGTCAGTTCCTTGCGGCCCCAGTCAGCCAGCGAGAGGTCCGCAACCTTGAAATCGTCGAACGCCATGGCGGCACTCCTTCGCGTGTTCTGAATGTCCATTGGGGCGGGGCCTCAATGCGAGGGCGCGCCAGCGGGCCGCCTATAGCAGCGCCGCTCTTATCCGGCAAATCATATAAGGATATCTTTATATGATTTCCGGCCCTCACTTTGCCGCGGTTCGCGCCCTATCTGACTGTGGCTGGCTATTGCGGACTGTGTTGCCCTTGCGCAACAGTGGTCGCCCAGCGCCCCGTCGAGAGGGTGCGGTTGAGGGCTGATGGTGAGGTGTCTTATGTCTAAGCGGGCCTATGTCGCTGTTGTTGTTGGCGGTTTCCTTGCGCTTGCCAGCGCTGTTCCCGCCTTCGCCCAGGATGTGGACCGCATCACTGGCACTGGCCCGAGCCCCGGCGGCGGCTTCCGAGCTCCTGAAGGGGTGAGAGTCGTGAGCCCTGGCGCGCTCCTGTTCGCCAGTTTCGAGCGGAATTTCGACGGAAAGATCTCCACCGATGAGATCGCTGCTGGCGCCGAAGGCGCCTTTCTCGCTGCCGATCGCAACAAGGACGGGGCCGTCACCGGCTTTGAACAGAACGACTGGGCTGTCAGCGTCGGCGCTGCGACGGACGTTTTGGCCAACCCGATGACGTTCGACATCGATCTCGACCGTACGGTCACGAAGGCCGAATTCACCACAGGTCTCAAACGCCTCGCAGGCCAGCTCGCCGGCAACGATTCAGGCGAACTTGTTTTCGCTGACCTCGTGAAGCCTCTCAACCGCTCGAGCGAGGAAGCCAGCAATGGCGGGTTCAATCTCGGCACGGTGCGGATGCGCGGCAGCCCTCCCGGTGGATCGCAAGCCGGTGGAACACCGAATGTCTCCGGCGGCATTCGCGGCCAGTAGGTCCTAGTCCTTCTCGTCGAACTTGCGAGCGATCATGGCGCACACCGCGTCCAGCGCCTCGCGCGCCTGCGCGCCTTCCGCCTCGATCTCGATCGTCTGGCCAACGCGCGCGCCGAGCATCAGCAGGTCCATGATCGACGCCGCGCTTGCGCTCATGCCATCATAGCGCACGGTGATCTTGGCGTTGTATTTCGCGGCTTCCCGCGCAAAGGCGGCCGAGGCGCGCGCATGCAGGCCGCGCTGGTTTACCAGTTCCGCGTTGCGGGCCCACTTGTCGCTCATGGATAGTCGCTCACTCGGCCCGTTGCAGCAGGGCGGAGGCGACCGAGATATACTTGCGTCCGGCTTCCTGCGCCGCCAGCGCCGCTTCGGCGATCGGCAGCTTGCTGCGCACTTCGGCCAGCTTGATCAGCATCGGCAGGTTGACGCCGGCAATCACTTCGATCTTCGCCCCGCCCATCACAGAGATGGCGAGGTTGGACGGGGTGCCGCCGAACATGTCGGTCAGGATGATGACGCCGTTTCCGGAGTCGCATGTCTTGGCCGCCGCAATGATCTCCTTGCGGCGCATGTCCATGTCGTCTTCGGGGCCGATTGAAACTGCGCGGGCGTTGTCGAGCCTGCCGACAACGTGCTCGGCGGCGGCGATGAACTCCTCGGCCAACCGGCCGTGCGTAACCACGACCAAACCGATCATTGGAAGAACTCCCGCTTTTTCCAGCCTGTCATGGTGTGGACTCGTTTGTCCGGGGGTCAATAGCGATCAGATATCCAAAGGCGCCGGCGGCAGGTCGACAATGAAGCGCGCTCCTGCGATTTTCCCGTCATTCATGCGGTTTTCCGCCCAGACAGCGCCGCGGTGTGTCTCCACGATCTGGCGCACGATAGAAAGGCCCAAACCTGAATTATTTCCGAACTTCGTGCCTTGCGGCCGGTCGGTATAGAAACGCTCGAACACCTTCTCCAGCTTGTCCGGCGGCACGCCCGGCCCCTGATCCTCAACCGTGACGCGAACGAAAGGCCCGCGTGGCGTCGTGACGCGCGCCAGCGTGACTTTCACTTCGCCAGCGGGCGGCGAGAAGGAGCGGGCGTTTTCCACCAGGTTGCGGATCACCTGTCCGAGCGGTCCTTCGCGTCCCCTGATTTCCTGCATGCCCGCCTCGTTCACCAGCACGACGCGCGGGTCTGTTTCGCGCGCCGTGTCGCGATAGATCGAGACGATGTCCTCCAGCAGGCGCGACAGATCCACGCGCACCAGCTTCTCTCGCACGATCTCAGCCTCAAGGCGTGACAGGTTGGAGATGTCGCTGATCAGTCGGTCGAGGCGAATGACATCCTTGGCGATCACCTGGCTCATCCGCTCGCGCACCGCCGGGTCCTGCACCGCCTGCGATGTCTCGACCGCCGAGCGGATGGAGGTGAGGGGGTTCTTCAGCTCGTGCGCGACATCCGCCGCAAAGCGTTCGTTCTCCTGGATACGGTCATAGAGCGAGGCGGTCATTGCTTCCATGGCGCGCGCAAGATCGCCGATCTCGTCCTTGCGCCGGTCCAGCGTATCGAGCTTCAGCTTCTCGGTGGCCCCGGTGGTGATCCTGTCGGCCTCCAGCGCCAGCCTGCGCACCGGCCGCGCGATCCCGAGCGTCAGCAGCGCCGATGTGATGACCGACACGACCACGGCAAAGAGGATCAGCGGCAAGAGGGCCGCACGTTCATCGGCAATGATCTTCATCACATCGCTGGTCTCGACGGTCAGCGACCCAACCACCTTGGCCACCTTCATGATCGGCATGGTGACTGACAGCACGCGTTCGGCCTGGTCGCCGAAGCGTTCCGAGAAGCCGGCATTGCCGCCCAGCGCCATCGCGACTTCTTCTTCCAGCGAGCGCGCCTCGGCGATCGGCGCCCGGCCCGTGGCGCTGACGGTCTCGAAGGTGCGGTTGGCCAGCCTCACGAAATCGAGCCAGGCGCGCTCGAACGCGTTGGGCTCGCGGATCGGCGGCAGTTCCTCGCTTTCGATCTCGTCCTTCAGCAGGGCGGTGTCGGCTACCAGCTCGCCCTGCGGATCATGCACGCGAATGCGCGTCGCCCCGGTCAGCGGAATGACCTTGAGCTGCTTGATGATGTTGCCGATGTCGAGCGCCGGCGGATCGTCCGTCGTCGCGTTGTCCGTCATGTTGGAGGCGATGAGCTGGCTCATCTCCGACAGGCTGGCCTTGCGCGCGTTGACCAGGCTCGACCGGATCTCGTTCAGCACCAGCGCGCCGGTGATCAGGATCACGAGGCCCGCAAGGTTCGATGCAAGGATGGTCCGCGCAATCGGAGACCAGACAAGCGGGCGCGGCCGACGCGACTGCGCAGCAGCCCTGGCGGACCTCGCCGTCGCATCCTTCCCCCGCCTGCGCACCGACGCATCAAGCGCCGGCATCTTCAGGTCCGGTGTGTCAGGCTTCCTTATAGCGATACCCCACGCCGTATAGCGTCTCGATCGAATCGAAATTGTCGTCGAGGTCGCGGAACTTCTTGCGCAGCCGCTTGATGTGGCTGTCGATCGTGCGGTCGTCGACATAGACCTGATCGTCGTAGGCGGCGTCCATCAGCTGGTCGCGGCTCTTCACATAGCCGGGGCGCGTGGCCAGCGCTTGCAGGATCAGGAATTCGGTCACTGTCAGTCGCACGATCTTGCCGTCCCACTGGCAGGCGTGCCGGTTGGGATCGAGCGTCAAGCGGCCGCGCACGATCGGCTTCTTGTCGCTGTCATCGGGTCCGGCGGCCGCGCCGCGCGACCGGCGCAGGATCGCCTTCACGCGTTCGGCCAGCAGACGAGTAGAGCAGGGCTTCCGGATGAAATCGTCCGCGCCGATGTTGAAGCCGACGACCTCGTCGATCTCGTCATCCTTCGACGTCAGGAAGATCGCCGGCAGGCTCGAGCTCTGGCGCAGCTTCCTCAGCAGCTCCATGCCGTCCATCTTCGGCATCTTCACGTCAAGGATGGCGATGTCGGGCGGGTTGTCCGACAGGCCCGCGAGGGCCGACGCGCCATCGTGATAGGCCCGGACCTGGTAACCTTCGGCCTCGAAGAAGGCTTTGAGCGACTCGACGATGTTCTCGTCGTCGTCAACGAGGGCGATGGTGGCCATACGTTAATTCTCCTGGCGGGCGTGCCGCCGCGCTGCACTCTGCCATAATCGGGGGCGCCGGGCGTAAGGGCAAGGCCCGGTATCCGCCCGAGTGCAAAGGGATTTTGGCCCGAACCGCTCGTCTGGCACGCGAATTGAACCACCCACTCTGTTGGAGACGCCCAAAACGCCTGTTTGGTTAATGGCAAAGGGGCTCTCCGCGTGATGGAGGTTCCTATGCAGGTCGTGACGATCAGCGGGTTCAAAGGCGGCACCGGCAAGACCACGGTGGCTTCGCTCCTTGGCGTCGCGGCAGTGAAGGACGGCCTGCGGGTCGCCGCTCTCGACCTCGACCGCAACACGCGAAACCTGTCCAGCTTTCTGACACTGCGCCGCGCTTCGCGGCTGCAATGCCCGGATCATGTGATGCTCATGGATCTCGGCGAAGAGGAACTCCGCACCAACGCCAAGCCCAAGCATTCCGGCCGCCTCGAGCCGCTGGTCCGCATGGCCCGGATGGACGGCTATGATCTTCTCATCATCGACACCTCGTCCGGTAACCTTGCAGATGTCTACGAGGCGCATCTGCTCGCCGACGTCATTCTCACGCCGATGAACGAAAGCCCGGCCGACATGCACGGCCTCTTCGCCACGGTCGGCTCGCAAGCCGCCCCGCGTATCAACTATCGTGAGATGATCGAGACTGTCCGCTTCGACCGTCGCCGCGCCGGCCTGCCGGAACAGCGCTGGCACGTCGTCATGAACCGCGTCTCGGCGCTGCCCTCGAAGATCGGCAATGTCGTCAACGACCGTGTCGCGCAACTCTCGAAGGAAGCCGGGTTCGATGCGGTGTGGCGTCTGCGCGACCGCGTTGTTCACCGCGCGCTTGCTCATGAGGGTCGCACGGTGTTCGACACGCCGACCGAAGGCAAGCTGTCCATGAGCGAACTGTCCGGTCGCCAGGAAGTCCGCGCCCTGCTGTCCCTGATTGGCCCGTCCCATCAGTTGGCGATGGCGGCCTAGGCGCCGAAAAGCTACCGGGAAAAACGACTCGGAACTGTCATCAGGCTGCAATAGGTTCCCCCGCGACTCATCGTGGGAGAGCCTAATGATCCGGACTGTGCTGCTGGCGTCGATCGCCGCTGTTGCCATTGCGGCCTGCACGACAACCACAGCGCCAGACGTCCCATCCGCTGCGTCGCCAGTCACACCTGTCCAGGCGCAGGACAGCTATTACGTCAAGGCGCACACCGCGGTCGCGGCTCGCGCCGCCGAGCGTAGCAGCCAGCACGCGAAAAACATCATCCTCTTCATCGGTGATGGCATGGGTATCTCCACCATCACCGCCGCCCGCATCTATGCGGGGCAGGCGAAGGGCCTCGATGGCGAAAGCTACCAGCTCGCCATGGACAAGCTGCCTTACTCGGCCTTCTCCAAGACCTATACGCACGATGCGCAGGTCGCCGACTCGGCGCCGACCGCTACGGCGATGACCACCGGCGTCAAATCGTACAATGGAACGCTCGGCATCACGCAGGCAGCCGATCTCAAGAATTGCGCGACGGCGAAGACCGCAGGCGCGACCAGCCTGTGGGAGATCGTCGAGGACGCCGGCCTCGCGACCGGCGTCATCTCGACCGCGCGCCTGACCCACGCGACGCCCGCCGCGACCTACGCCAAGACCACCGAGCGTGACTGGGAGCGCGACAGCGATGTGTCAGCTGTCGGCAAGGCCACTGGTTGCCTCGACATCGCCTCGCAATTCGTCAACTGGAGCCATGGCGACGGCCTCGATGTCGTGCTCGCTGGCGGCCGCACGCAATTCCTGCCGAACACGACGCCCGATCCCGAATACGCCACCGTCAATGGCGGCCGCGGCGACGGCCGCAACCTGATGGAGGAGTGGAAGGCCAAGGGCGCCAACCGAACGACGGTCACTGACAAGGCCGGCTTCGACGCCTTCAACTGGAATGGCGACGGCCAGATCCTTGGCCTCTTTGAACCCAGCCACATGCGCTACGACGCTGATCGTGTGGAGTTCGACGGCAAGGGCGAGCCTTCCATCGCCGATATGACCACGGCCGCGATCAAGCGTCTCGGCCGCAATGAAAGGGGTTACGTCCTGATGGTCGAAGGCGGCCGCATCGACCATGGTAGCCATGATGGCAACGCCTTCCACGCGCTCACCGACGCTGCCGCATTCGATGAAGCGATCGCCGCCGCTGTCGCCACTGCTGGGCCCGATACGCTGATCATCGTGACCGCCGACCACAGCCACACGCTGGTGATGCAGGGCTATCCCGGCCGCAACAATCCGATCCTCGGGCTTGCCCGCTACCCCGCCAATGGCGAACTCCTGCTTGGCGCCGACGGCAAGCCTTACACCACGCTCAGCTACGCCAACGGCCCCGGCACGATCTGCTCGCAGAGCGCGGATGTCTGGACCTGCGAGCGCGAAGATCTCAGCAACATCGACACCACGAATTCAGGCTTCCGCCAGCAAGCGCTGATGCCGCTCGGCTCCGAAACACATGGCGGCGAAGACGTCGCCATCTTCGCAGGCGGCCCCGGCGCGAACTTGTTCTCGGGTACGGTCGAGCAGAACGAGATCTTCCATGTCATGGCGAAAGCCCTGGGTGTGGTGAAATAGGGCGGAGCGCGCTAGCGTCCCGCCAACCTTGGAGGGACAAATGCGCTCTGTGATTCTCGCCGTTGCTTCCGTGTTCGCGCTTGCAGCCTGCCAGCCCGAGACGAAGCCTGCCGAGACGAAGCCTGCCGAGCCGACGCCTGAAGAACTCGGCCAGGACGATCCGGGCGCTCCTTTTGTCCCAGCGCCGGTTGGTGAGCCGCGCACCTACGAGGCTTTTTCCAAGACAGCGATGAGCTTCACGCCGGGCGTCCTCACCCTGACGCCGACGCCGCAGCAGAGCCCCAACCTGCCCTCCGGCGCCGTCTTCGCCTTCGGCAACGGCATCAAGTACGAAACAACGCTCACCCCCGGCGGTGCCATGATGGGCGCCACGCCGTTCGACTGGAGCAGGGTCTTTATCGACACTACCGGCGCGCCGATCGACGCCGAAAAGATCGAGATGTATTCAGTCGATCAGGAAACCGTGCCCGCCGGCACGCCCAATGGCGGGCTGTGCGAGAAGGCGTCCTTCCTCGCGACATACATCGTGCGCAGCCCGGGCGCCGAGGATCTCACCATCGCCGCCTTCGGCGGCGATCAGTGGCCGCCCAAGGACGAGACCGCGCTCTGCGGGACATTCACCTACGCGTCCGTCCACTAGACGGCGTGCATTATTCCAGAGCGGAATAGATCAGCGCCCGGATCTTGGTCTGGTCTTCCAGTCCGCCGGCGGGGATCAGCTGGATCATGTAGCTGACGGTGAGGCCTTCGGTCGGATCGACCCAGTAGGTCGAATGGTAGGCGCCGCCCCAGCCATAATCGCCCACCGATCCCGGCTGCGCGAACTTGCCGAGATCCGTCACCACCCGGAAGCCAAGTCCGAAGCCGAGGCCCGGCTGGTAGGTGGCGCTTACCAGCGTGTCTTTCGACATCAGCTCGACGCTCTTGCGTGACAGATACCGCCTGCCATCCGCCACGCCGCCCTGGCGCAGCATTTCAAGGAAGCGCGAATAGTCACCCGCCGTCGACAGCAGTCCCGCGCCACCCGCGAACGCCACGCATGGCCCGCCGGCATAATGCCCCTGTCCGATATGTCCTGTGCCCTGCCATCCGCCGGGCGCAGCCGCGCGTTCGATCTTCCCGTCCTTGGCCGAATAAACGACAGCCAGCCGCGAGGTCTTTTCCGGCGGCAGGCAGAAGCTCGTGTCCTTCATGCCCAGCGGATCGATCAGCCGCTCCTTCAGGAACACGTCGAGCGTCTGGCCTGACAGCTTCTCGATCACCACGCCGAGAATGTCGGTGTTGTAGCCATAGACCCACTGCTCGCCCGGCTGCGCCGCCATCGGCAGCTTCGCCATGCGCTTCACGACTTCGGAGACTGGCTCCTTCTTGTCGGCGAAATACCAGCCATAGACGCCGGCATCCTTCCACGCCTTCTCGCCCGGCCCCGTGCCATAGGAGATGCCCGCCGTGTGCGAGAGCAGGTCGCGGATGGTGATCGCGCGTTTCGCCGGCACGACGTCATAGCCGCCCCCGTCTTTTGCCTTTGTGTCCTTGGCTACCGCCACTGTGGTCTTCGACCATTCCGGCAGGAACTTGCCCAGCGGATCGTCCAGCACCAGCTTGCCTTCCTCCATCAGCATCATGACGCCGACGCTGGTGAGAGCTTTTGTCTGGGATGCAATCCGGAAGATCGTGTCCTCCATCATCGACGCATTGGCTTCCTTGTCGCGCCAACCGTAAGCTTCAGAGAACACCTCGCGCCCGTCCTGGTGGATCATCATCACCGCGCCGGCGATCTTCCCGTCGGCAACATAACCCTTCAGCACATTGTCCAGCCGCTGCAGGCGCGCCTGCGAGATGCCGTGTGGCGCGTCCGAGAGGATCGGACCGTGCGCGAGGGGCGGCGCCATAGGTGTCGCCGCCAGCGCCGGCTCGGGTGGCCGCCGCGTCTCGGTCACCGAAACCATGCAGCTCGACAGCACCGCCGCGCTCAGCCCGGCCAGCAGCATTTCCCTCAGGCGCATCACATCCTCCCGTGTTTTGCCCGACCCATGTTTTAGGGGACGATGGGAAGCCCCGGCCGCGCGGTCAAGCGTGCCGCCCGGTCAACGTGCTCTAAACCGGCGCGGGAATGGGGTTGATCGTTTACCTCGCCAGGTGAATGTCAGCGCATGAGCGAGAGCTACGACTACATCATCGTCGGCGCCGGGTCGGCCGGCTGCGTGCTCGCCAACCGGCTGTCGGCCGATCCGAAGAACCGCGTCCTGCTGCTCGAGGCCGGCGGCAAGGACGACTGGATCTGGTTCCACATCCCGGTCGGCTATCTCTTCGCCATCGGCAATCCGCGCGCCGACTGGATGTTCGAGACTGATCCTGTCCCCGGCCTCAACGGCCGCAAGCTGGACTATCCCAGAGGAAAAGTGATCGGCGGCTCCTCCGCCATCAACGCGATGATCTACATGCGCGGCCAGGCTGCTGACTATGACGGCTGGCGCCAGCTCGGCCTCACCGGCTGGGGCTGGGACGATGTGAAGCCCTTCTTCCTCAAGCATCAGGATCACGTCGAGCCGAACGAGCATCATGGCGCGGGCGGCGAATGGCGCGTCGAGCATCCGCGCATGCGCTGGGCCGTGCTCGACGCCTTCGCCGACGCCGCCGAAAGCGCAGGCATCCCGAAAGTCGCGGACTTCAACACCGGCGACAACACCGGCGTTGGCTATTTCCAGGTCAACCAGAAGATGGGCCGCCGCTGGTCGACCGCGCGCGGCTTCCTCAAGCCGGCGCTGGAGCGGCCCAATCTCAGGCTCGCCACGAAAGTCTTCGTCGAGAACGTCATCATCCAGAACGGCCGCGCGCTCGGCGTCTCCTGGTTCCGCGAGAGGGGACACGATGTCGAGCACCACGTCTCGCGTGCGCCCAACATCATCCTCGCCACGGGCGCGGTGCAGACGCCAAAGCTGCTCGAACTCTCCGGCATCGGCGATGGCGAACGCATCCGCAAGCTTGGCCTGCCTGTCGTCCGCCACGCCCCCGGCGTCGGCGAAAACCTGCAGGACCATCTCCAGCTCCGCCCGATCTACAGGGTCACCGGCGTTCCGACGCTCAACGAGCAGTACGCAAACCTTTTCCGCCGCCCGCTGATGGCCGCCGACTATGCGCTGCGCCGCCGTGGTCCGATGACGATGGCTCCCTCGCAGATGGGCGCCTTCGCGAAGACGAACGAACGCCACGCGACGCCGAATGTGCAGTTCCATGTCCAGCCGCTCGCCCTGCCGAAATTCGGCGAGCCGATGTTCCGCTTTCCCGCCATCACGATCAGCGTGTGCAATCTGCGTCCCGACAGCCGCGGCGGCATTCACGCGATCTCGCCTGATCCCGAAGTCGCGCCGTCGATCCAGCCGAACTATCTCGCAACAGAGACCGACCGTATCACCGCAGTCGAATCCATCCGGCTCGTGCGCAGGATCGTCGACCAGCCCGCCCTGAAACGCTTCTCGCCGGAGGAATACCTTCCCGGCGACAGCCTCCAGTCCGATGCTGATCTTTCGAAGGCCGCCGGCGATATCGGCACTACCATCTTCCATCCCGTTGGCACCGCCAGGATGGGGCAGGCGAGCGATCCCACAGCCGTTGTCGACGAGCGCCTGCGCGTCATCGGCATAGAGGGCCTGCGCGTCATCGACGCCTCGGTCATGCCGCGCATCACCAGCGGCAACACCAACTCTCCCACCATCATGATCGCAGAGAAGGGCGCCGCGATGCTGCTGGAAGATGCGAAGGGCTGAGCGCCCGCGACATCTCCTCACTCCCCGGGGGGAGAAGCAGCCGGCGCGTCACCAACATGAGTTAAGCCTCGATCATCTCCGGAGTGGGTGAACGCGCACGGCAGATTGCGCAGTAGATGCAATCAGCACAGATTGTCCCGAACGACTCAAGGAGGTTGGCCTTGACGACCATCGGAAGGGAACCGCCTTGCCACGTACGGATGCTTCCCGGACGCATTCGTCCGGAAACCGCAGGGACGAAATCCAGTTCTCGGTAGCCTTCAAGATCATCCTTGTCGGAAGACTCTGGCGGGCGCGCTTCATCGAGCGCGCGAAGGCGATGGGTCAGACCGACGCGCGATGGACCACGCTCTACATGATTGCGGACGCCAAGAAAGGCATCACGCAAACGGACCTGGCCGAACGTGTCGGCGTTCGCGGGCCCACGCTTGTCCGTCTGCTCGACGCACTGGAGCATCAGGGTCTGATTTTCCGCGACGCCGCGTCCGACGACCGCCGCGCGAAGATAATCTCCCTGCGGCCGAAGGGCAGGGATGTCCTCGCTGAAATCGACCGGACGGCGGCGCAGCTGCGCGACGAGCTTTTTGCCACGGTGAGCGACGAGGACCTGGAAGCAACGCTGCGGGTTCTTCGCACGCTGTCGCGCCAGCTTGAGCCGCCTCCCAAATCGCGCACGGCGAAGGGTGCCAGATAGACTGACGTCAGGCCCGCGCTTTCATGGCGTCCGGAAACTCGGCCCCGTGTTCGCGCCGCTCCGGCCCGTCATGCATGCTTTCCTTGCGGCGGCGGCGGTCCGGCCCGGAATAGGCTTTTGTACGCACAAAGGGCCGAGGCGAGTTCGTCACCAGGACAAACTTCCGGTACAGCTCGCTGACAGTCACCGGCTTGGCGCAGAACTCGGTGATGCCTGAGTCGCGAGCGCTTTCCACTTTCGATCTCTCCGCATAGGCGGACAGCATGATGATCGGCACGAAACGGTTGGCGCAGGTTTCATCACACCGGAGCTGCCGGGTGAATTCGCATCCGTCCATGGGCTTCATCGCGAAGTCGGCAATGATCAGGTCGAACTGGATATCGCGGATGGTCCTGCGCGCGTCGGCGCCGTCGCGTGCGTCGTAGATGCTGTTGATTCCGAAACCTCTAAGGATCGTTTTGACGATGCTGACCATGTGAGGGTTGTCGTCGACGACGAGAACCTTGAGCCTTTCCAGTGAAACAGCCATCGTATTTCCCCTGACTGCCCGCTGCAGCGACGAGCGCCGCGCGCCGATTCCCCACCGCCCCCCGGCGGGCTCGACGCTTCCGCGCGAGCGACCCAGCACTCGCGCGCCGGGGTCAAGAAAACCGAAATGATAGGGTGCTATGCTATTCAATCGCGGTGACGGTCGAACGCATGACCGCCCGAGAGGACTTTGTCAGCCGGCCGGCGGCTTGCCGGTGAATACGGCCAGTTGCGCTTCGAAAGCCCGCTTGTAGGCGGGCCGCGCTTCGGCGCGGGCGATATAGGCGGCAAGGTTCGGGTATTCGCTGAGGATGCCAGATGGTTTCAGCCGCTGCAGCACATGCACCATCATCAGGTCGCCGGCGCTGAAGGCGCCGTCGAGCCAGTCGGCGCCGCCAAGGTGAGCGGATAGTTGCTGCAACCTGGCGCGGACGCGATCCACGACCAAAGGCATGCGCTCCCTGGTCCAGGGCTTGTCGCCCTCCAGAAGCTTTGTGTTCGCGAGTTCAAGGATTGGCGGCTCCACCGAATTGACCGCGGCGAACATCCAGGTGATCGCCCGCGCCCGGGCATTGGCGCCTTCGCCGGTGTCTGGCGGCAGCAGGCCCGCATGGCGCCCAGCGATATGGATGATGATCGATCCTGTCTCGAACAGGGCAAGATCGCCTTCCTCATAGGTCGGGATCTGGCCGAACGGATTGAGCGCCAGATGCGCGGGCTCCTTCATCGCCTTGAACGAAACAAGCCGAACCTCATAGGGCTGCCCCACTTCTTCAAGCGCCCAGCGAACCCGCGTGTCACGGGCGAGCCCCTGGCCCCGATCGGGCGACGCTTCGAACGCGGTGATGGTGGGGGTCACTGGAACGCTCCCGGTGATTGCGCGGCGCCGTCCATGAAAACCCGGGCGCCGGCGACGGTTTTCCGCATAGGTCACTCTCCTTGTCTGACCTCAGGACGAACGGCCTGGCTCCGATTCTACATGCTCCCACATTATTTCCAGGATTGGCGTTCTGGCGAGCGGCGCGGTTCTGGCAAGGCGGCGCAAGCCCACAGAAGCTTGACTTTGCGCAGGCTCGGTATCACCAAGCGACCCCCGCGAGATGCGGCCTCTGCGTTGCAGCGTTTCGCCCGGATTTGCGCCATGACCCTGTCGATCGGCCTCGATTTCGGCACGACAAACACTGTTGCCACGATGGTCAACGCGGAGGGTCCAAATGAGGGACAGGTCGAGGCCGTGCATTTCGCTCATGGCGGCGAAGCGTTCGATGCATTCCGCTCGGTCCTCTGCTTCTCGGAAACCGATGACTCAGCGGGGCGGCGAACTCATGTCGATGCGGGCCCGTGGGCGATCGACCAGTTCGTGGAGCTGGCGGGAGACTGCCGCTTCATCCAGTCATTCAAGACGTTCGCCGCCAGTCCGCTCTTCACGGACACGCTGATCTACAACCGCCGCCTGAAATTCGAGGACTTGCTGGCGAGTTTCCTCAAGCAGATGCGTGGCCACGCCGGCGTCGATTTTCCCAAACGTGTTGTGATCGGCCGGCCAGTGAGCTTCGCAGGCGCATCGCCGGACGAAAAGCTGGCGCGCACGCGATACGAAGCCGCCTTGCGCGCCGTGGGCTTCGAGGAAATCCACCATGTCTACGAACCGGTCGCCGCCGCCTACTTCTTTGCGCAGCGCCTGAAGTCCGATGCGACAATTCTTGTCGCCGATTTCGGCGGCGGCACGAGCGACTTCTCCGTTGTGAGGTTTTCCGTCGGTCCGTCCGGGCTCGACTACAAGCCGCTGGCGCACACGGGCGTCGGCGTGGCGGGCGACGCCTTCGATTATCGCATCATCGATCGGGTCGTGGCGCGCGCGTTCGGGAAGGGCTCCGAGTTCATGAGCTGGGGCAAGCCTCTTCCCGTGCCGAACGCCTACTTCGAGAAATTCGGCCGCTGGAACGAACTCTCGATGATGCGCCATTCGCGCGACTATCGCGATCTGCAACAGCTCCTGCGCGACAGCCTCGATCCTGACCGCATCCGCGCCTTCCTCGCCTTCCTGGATGCCGACGCCGGCTATGCGATGTATCGCGCTGTGTCCGCCGCGAAGATGCAGTTATCGCATGCGGACGCGGGCAAGCTTTCGCTCCACGTCGCCGGCGTCGATATCGAGCGGACGATTCTGCGCTCGGACTTTGAAAAATGGATCGCGCCCGAACTTGCCGAGATAGACGCCTGCGTCGACCGCGCGCTGCGCGAGGCCGGCTTGGCCGAAACCCAGGTCGACCGCGTCTTCCTGACCGGAGGCTCTTCCTTCGTGCCTGCGGTACGCGCGCAATTCGAAGCCCGGTTCGGCGCCGCGAAGATCGAGACCGGCGACCAGCTCGTTTCGATCGCCTACGGGCTTTCACTGATCGGACGAGAGCAGGACATTGACCGCTGGGCTGTGTGAATGCGCCACCCACCGCAAGTCGTTTGCTGCAATGCCGATTTCTGGCCCGCCGAAATGCATGAGGTCCAGGACGAGATCTTCCACAGGATGGAGGAAGAGGCGGAAGCCGAGGCCGACGCGGCGGACGCCTGGTCCGCGACCCGTCGAGGCCTGTGCGTCGGTGGCGTCGGAAATTTCAGTTCAGACTGGCCATTTACCAATGCTGAAAGGCCCATTTGACCCTGCCAGCCGCCGGATATACCTCTCCGCGCATCGAATCCCGGAGCCTGCCATGGCCATTTCCACCTATCTCGACTTCGAAAAGCCCGTCGCCGATCTCGAAAAGAAGATCGCCGAGCTGGAAGCCACCGGCGGCGCCACCGTCGAGGACGAAGTCGGCAAGCTGCGCGAGAAGGCCGGGAAACAGCTCGAGCACATCTACAGCCACCTCAACGCCTGGCAAAAGACGCAGGTCGCACGCCATCCCGATCGCCCGCACTTCCTCGACTATGTCGAGAACCTGTTCGAGGAATTCGTCGAGCTCGCCGGCGATCGCAAGTTCATGAATGACGACGCCATCCTCGGAGGCCTCGCGCGCTTCCGCGGCAAGCCGGTTGTCGTCATCGGACATGAGAAGGGCCGCGACACGCAGACCCGCCTCAAGCACAATTTCGGCATGGGCAAGCCGGAAGGTTACCGCAAGGCGGTGCGCCTGATCGAACTCGCCGGCCGTTTCAATCTTCCCGTCATCGCGCTGGTCGACACGTCGGGCGCCTTCCCGGGCAAAGGCGGGGAGGAGCGCGGCCAGGCCGAAGCTCTGGCGCGCGCGATCGAAGCCTGCCTCACGCTCGATACGCCGATGATCTCGGTGATCGTCGGCGAGGGCGGTTCCGGCGGCGCCGTTGCGCTCGCGTCCGGAAATAAAGTGCTGATGATGGAGCACGCCGTCTATTCGGTGATCTCGCCTGAAGGCGCCGCGTCCATCCTCTTCCATGACGCCAAGCGCGCGAAGGACACCGCCGAGGCGATGAAGATCACCGCGCAGGATCTCGAGAAATTCCGCATCGTCGACGCCGTGGTGCCGGAGCCCATGGGCGGCGCCCACCGCGACCCCAAGGTCGCGATGGAACAGGTTGGCGATGCGATCGAGGAAGCGCTGGCGACACTGCAGGGCATGACGCCCGACGACCTCCGCGCCCAGCGCAAGGAACGTTTCTACGCTATCGGCCGGGAAGGCTTCGCCTAAACGAGCGAGCTCAGGCGGATTGACTTCGAGGCGGAACGGGATCAGAAGCTCGCCCGCTTCCTTTCGGAGAGCGCCCATGAGTGTCGTCACCGTCTAGTACGCGCCGGGAACACGCCCGGCCTGGCATGTCCATGCCACCGCTGCGCGATCCTTAGGATCACGCGCCTGACACTCGTTTCGGAAGCTTCCAATGCTCGAATTTCTGAGGCGCTCTTCGCCCCTGTGGCGGCACGCCAACTTCAATCGCCTGTGGACCGCACAGATCCTGTCGGCCTTCGGCAGCCGCATCACGCGCACCGCCATGCCCATCATAGCGGTGGGCGCGCTGGCCGTGTCTCCGTGGGAGGCGGCCGTCCTCTCGGCGCTGACCTACGCGCCCTACGTTCTCGCCGGCCTGTTTGGCGGCGGCTTTGTCGAGCGCGCCAACAAGACCCGCCTGATGGTCTGGATGGACCTCGTGCGCTTCGCCGTCGTGATCGCAACGCCGATCGCGTGGTATTTCCACGTCCTCAGCTTCCCGCTGCTATGCCTGCTCGCATCAACGGCTGGGGCGGCCAGCGCCCTGTTCCAGAACGCCGACGTCGCCATCCTCCCCCGCCTCGTCGGCAAGGAGCAACTGGTCGAGGCCAACTCGCGCCTGCAGGCGACAGAATCCATCGCGGAACTCACGGGGCCGGGCGCCGCCGGCCTTCTGATCGACCTGCTTACCGCGCCCATCGCGATGATCGTCGACGCCTTCACTTTCCTGTGGTCCGCTTTCTGGCTGTGGCGGATTCCGAAGCAGCAGGCGCAGGCGACGGAAGAGGCGACAGCCGAACTCGCGGACCGCCCTTCCGTCTGGAAAGTCCTGCGGGACGACATCGTCGTCGGCTTCCGCGCCATCGCGAACTGCCCACCCATGCGCGCCATCATCACGGCGACAGCGTTCTGGTACATCTCGGCCGGCTTCTTCTTCGCCACGCTGATGGTGTTACTGCTGCGCGAGCTGAAGCTGACGCCGGGCGTGATCGGTCTGGTGATCTCGGTCGGAGGCGCCAGCGCCCTGCTGGGCTCGCTGACAGCACGCAAGCTTGCGAAGATGGTCGGCTTCGGCCCCGCCCTTGTACTCGGCTTCTGCATCAGCGTGTTCGGCCTCCTGATGCTGATCCCCGCAGCGGCGCTGAAGGAGTGGGCGGTTCCGTTCCTCGTGGCGCAGCAGTTTTTCGGGGACTTCGGCATCATGATCTTCACGATCCTGGCCGTCAGCCTTCAGCAGAAGCTGTTGCCCGAAGACGAACTCGCGCGCGCCAACGGCTTCAACCAGGTGGTCAACGGTATCGGCATGACCGTGTCGATCCTGATCGCCGGCTGGGTCGCCGAAACGATCGGCGTCACCAACACGGTGATGCTGGGCGCCGGCATCGGCGTCATCGGCATCGCCCCACTACTCACGCGCCATCTTCTGGACATGCGTGAAGAACCGGCGGGGCAGGCGTCGGCCGAAGGACTGTCAGTTGCGGAAGCCTAGGCCCGCGCGACGGCGGTGACGTCGCCGTGGCAGTTCTTGTAGCGCTTGCCCGAACCGCACGGGCAGGGCGCGTTGCGCGGCGTCGCTGCCCAGGCAGGGTTGGCGCCGGGCGCCTGCTGCTGGTCCGCCGAAGCAGACGCAGCCGCTTGCGTGACTTGCGCCGGCGCTGCCGCACGCTGCACGGGGGGCGGACGGGCATTGCCCGCATCGGTTCCCTGCGGCTGCTCGACCACGAACTGGCCGCGCATCAGCACGCGCGTCACGCCCGAGCGCAGGTCGCTCAGGAGCCGCTCGAACAGCGTGAAGGCTTCGTTCTTGAACTCGTTCAGTGGATCGCGCTGCGCATAGCCGCGCAGGTGGATGACCGAACGAAGCTGGTCGAGATGCCAGAGGTGTTCGCGCCAGCGCGTGTCGACTTCCTGAAGCAGGATCTGCTTCTCAAGCCAGCGCATGCGCTCTTCGCCGACCTGGGCGGTTTTCTGCGCGTAGAAATCGTCAGCTGCAGCAAGCACCTTGTCGGAGACTTCCTGGGTGGCGGCGCCTTCCTCGGCGGACCATTCGCGCACCGGCAGGGAAAGGCCCAGCGTGTCGGCGATCTCTTCCTCGAGATCGGCCATGTTCCACTGCTCGGCATACGCCTTCTCGGGCATGTGACGCAGGCACATGTCCTCGATCAGCTGGTGGCGCATTTCCTTGACGGTGTCGGCCACGTTGGAAGAGCGCATGAATTCGATGCGCTGCTCGAAGACGGCTTTGCGCTGGTCGTTGGTGACGTCGTCGAACTTCAGCAGGTTCTTGCGGATCTCGAAGTTGCGCTGTTCGACACGCTTCTGCGAAGTCTCGAGCGCCTTGTTCATCCACTTGTGAGTGATGGCCTCGTCTTCCTTGATGCCAAGGCCGCGCATGATGGCGTCGAGGCGTTCAGCCGCGAAGATGCGCAACAGGTCGTCCTCGAGGCAGATGTAGAATTTCGAACGGCCCGGATCGCCCTGGCGTCCCGTCCGGCCGCGCAGCTGGTTGTCGATGCGGCGGCTTTCGTGGCGCTCGGTCGCCAGCACGTAGAGGCCGCCGGCGGCAAGCGCCTCGGCCTTCTTGGCGTCGACGTCGCGCGTGATCTTCGTGCGCAGCTCCTTGAGCTCGTCCTCGTTGAGCTCGCGGCCCAGTTCCTTGACCTTCTCGGCGCCTTCATCCTCGACGCGCATCTCGATATTGCCGCCGAGCTGGATGTCGGTGCCGCGGCCGGCCATGTTAGTGGCCACGGTCACGTTTCCAGGCACGCCGGCCTGAGCGATGATGTGGGCCTCGCGTTCGTGGTGGCGGGCGTTCAGAACCTGGTGCGGAATTTTTTCGGCCGCCAGAAGGTTGGAAAGGACTTCGGACTTTTCGATCGACACCGTACCTACCAGCACGGGCTGCTTGCGGCGCGCGCAGTCGCGGATGTCGGCGATGATCGCCTTGTATTTCTCTTTCGCGGTCCGGTAGACGACGTCGTCCTCGTCGATCCGCTTCACCGGCTTGTTGGTCGGGACCTCGACGACTTCCAGCTTGTAGATGTCCTGGAATTCCGCCGCCTCGGTCGAGGCCGTACCGGTCATGCCGGCGAGCTTGTCGTAGAGCCGGAAATAGTTCTGGAAGGTGATCGAGGCGAGCGTCTGGTTCTCGGGCTGGATCTTGGTCTTCTCTTTCGCCTCGATCGCCTGGTGCAGGCCTTCCGACAGTCGCCGGCCCTGCATCATGCGGCCGGTGAACTCGTCGATCAGCATGACCTCGCCGTTCTTGACGATGTAGTCCTTGTCCTTGTGGAAAAGCTTGTGGGCGCGCAGCGCCTGGTTGGCGTGGTGCACCAGCGTGATGTTGGCCGGCTCGTAGAGCGAGCCCTGCAGGATGCCGGCCTGCACCATCAGCTCTTCGATCTTTTCATTGCCGGTCTCCGAATAGACGACCGAGCGCTGCTTCTCGTCGAGCGTATAGTCGGTCACCTCAAGCTGCGGGATGATCGCATCGATCGACTGGTAGAGTTCCGAGCGATCGTCGGTCGGGCCGGAGATGATCAGCGGCGTGCGGCTCTCGTCGACCAGGATGGAGTCGACCTCGTCCACCATCGCGAAGCGGTGGCCGCGCTGGACCATGTCTGCCAGCGAGTACTTCATGTTGTCGCGGAGATAGTCGAAACCGAACTCGTTGTTCGTGCCATAGGTGATATCGCAAGCGTACGACGCCCGGCGCTGGCTGTCGTCGAGGCCGTGGACGATCTTCCCGACCGACAGGCCGAGGAAACGGTAGACCTTGCCCATCCAGTCCGCATCGCGGCTGGCGAGATAGTCGTTCACCGTGATGACGTGGACGCCGCGGCCCTCGAGGGCGTTGAGATAGACCGGCGCGGTGGCGACCAGGGTCTTGCCTTCGCCCGTCCGCATCTCGGCGATGGCGCCTGAATGCAACACCATGCCGCCGACCAGCTGAACGTCGAAATGCCGCATGCCGAGCGCGCGCTTGGCGGCTTCGCGGACGGTGGCGAAGGCCTCCGGCAGGATGTCGTTGAGCTTGGCGCCGTTGGCGACCTGCTGGCGGAAGTCACGGGTGCGCTGTTTCAGGGCATCGTCGGACAGCGCCTCGGTCACCGGCTCGAGCGCGTTGATGCGCTGAACGATGGACTTGTAAGGCCTGATCTTGCGCTCGTTGACGGAACCAAAGAATTTCTGGGCGATTCCGACCATTACGACTATCCGTTGCCAGCCTTCCGCGACCGCCGCGGCGCCCCATGGTATATAGTGTATCCGGGGGAACTATCCGGCCCTGGAAACGACCCGCGACGCTTGGGAAACCCCTGTGGGGAAACTCCCTCGACTTGCGCTTGGGCGAGACGTAAGGACCAGCTTTCCCAGTGTCAATCCGAGCACTGGGTAGCGCGGACTGCCTGAAGACGCCTTTAACAGCTGGAGGAGCCTCGGGATGGCCATTGGGACTCGCCTAGGAGGCGCCGGAAGCGCCGTCGCGCTGGCGGTTTGCCTCGTTCTGGCCGGCTGCGGCCAGTCGGACACACCCGCCGAACGCGCGGTCTCGGCTGACCCGTCCACCGAGGCCGCAACGGTTAACGGCCAGATCATCTACGTCTCGGACGTCGAGCTGGAGGCCCGGGTGAAGGGCCTGATCGATCCCGGCGAGACACTGGAAGTCGACAGCGCCGAGTTCAACGAGATCCTGGATCAGCTCATCGACATCAAGCTCCTGGCCATGGAAGCCATCGGCCGCGGTCTCGACGAGGAGCCAGAAGCCCGCCACCGGTTGACCACCGCCCGCGACAACATCCTCGGCAACATCCTGATGGAGCGCATCGTCGAGGAGCGCGTCGACGAGGCTGCGATCCGCAAGATGTACGAAACGCAGGTCTCGATCCTGACTCTGGATGACGAGGCGCACGTCCGCCACATCCTTGCCCCAACCAAGGATGCTATCGACAAGATCGGCGCCGAGCTCAAGGGCGGCGTCGACTTCGCTGTGCTCGCTTCCCGGAAATCGGCCGATGAAGCCACGCGCATGGATGGCGGCGATCTCGGCTACATCAACGCCGACGAGGCGACGCCGGAATTCGCCAAGGTGATCCGCGACACGCCGACGGGTGGCGTCTCGAAGCCATTCGAGGACCAGACCGGCTGGCACATCGTCAAGATCGACGAACGCCGCAAGGAACAGCCGCCCTCGATCGAGGAGCTGCGCGGCCCCATCCTCGAACACCTGACACGCGCCCAGATCGGCGACGTGCTGAAGCAGCTGCGCAATGAGGCCGAGATCGAGAAGAAGACCTCGCCGCGCAACTCCAAGCTCGATGTCGATCCTGCGCCAGCGGCGGCTACGCCGGCGCCTGCCGCGGCAAGGTCGCCATCGTTCGACGCATCGGCGCCACCTCCGCCTGTGTCCGAATCGCGCGACGCGGCACCAGCGGCGGCCGCAACCACACCGGCGACCACACCACCGCCCGCGGCGCCCAAGCCCGCTGCGGCCACACCCGCAGCGCCCGGCGGTCCCGTGAGCGAAAGCCGCAAGGACCCGACGCAGTGAGCAGCATCAACGACCTGCCCGTATCACCGCTCGCGCCCGAGCGGTTTCCGGTGCTGCCGAAGGTAGGCGGCATCACGGTCGCGACCATGTCGCTTGGCCTCTACAAGGGAAAGACGCGCGACGACCTTCTGGTCGTGCATTTCCCGGACGGCGCCTCTGCAGGCGGCGTGTTCACGACCTCGCAGACGCGGTCGGACGATGTCGACTGGGATCGCGAGGCGCTGAAGTCTGGCGGGGGCAGGGCGCGGGTACTGGTGGTCAACACCGGCAATTCGAACGCTTTCACCGGTGCAGCCGGAATTGCCAAGAACCGTGCGACGATCGCCGCTGCCCAGAAGCTCACTGGCTGCAAGGCGCACGAAGTGTTCGTCTCGGCGACAGGCGTGATCGGCGAGCCGCTCGATCCGGGCATCGTTTCCGGCGGCGTCACGAAAGTCTGGCCGCAGCTGGGAGAGCCGGACTGGCAGAAAACCGCCAACTGCATCCGCACCACCGATACGTTTGCGAAGGCAGCCGGCGAGACGGCCGATCTCAACCGGCGCAATGTCGCCATCGTCGGCATTGCCAAGGGATCGGGCATGATCATGCCCAACATGGCGACGACGCTGAACTACGTCTTCACCGACGCCGCGCTGACGCCGCGCGTTGTCCAGGCGCTGATCGCGAAATACTGCGACCTCACCTACAATTGCATCACCGTCGACAGCGACACGTCCACGTCTGACACGCTGATGCTCTTCGCGACCGGGGCCGCCGGCGGCGAACCGATCGACAATCCGGACGATCCACGCCTCGAGGGTTTCTGCAAAGCGCTGCACCGCGTGCTTGAGGACCTCGCCATCCAGATCGTTCGCGATGGCGAGGGCGCATCCAAGCTGATAACCATCGATGTCGAGGGCGCGGTTAGCGACGCTTCGGCAAAAGTCATCGCCGCTTCGATTGCCAATTCCCCGTTGGTCAAGACCGCCATCGCCGCGGGCGACGCCAACTGGGGCCGCGTCGCCATGGCGGTCGGCAAGGCCGGCGAGCCGATGGAGCGTGATCGCACGTCCATCTGGTTCGGTGATCATCAGGTCGCCAGCGACGGCGCCCGTGATCCCGGCTATTCCGAGGCTAGGGCGACAAAGGCCGTTTCCGGCCAGCAGGTCTCCATCAAGGTCGATGTCGGCGTCGGGCGCGGAAAAGCCCGTGTCTGGACCTGCGATTTCACCGATGGTTACGTGAAGATAAACGGCGCCTACAGAAGTTGATGCGCCGCCTGCACCCAATGCTCACCTCGTCATGACACAACAGACACGCGCAAAGCCGTTGGTGCTCGTAGCCGCGGCTGCGCTTGTACGGAGCGATGGGCGTCTGCTGCTTGCGCAGCGGCCCAGGGGAAAAGCGATGGCAGGTCTCTGGGAATTCCCAGGCGGCAAAGTCGAAGCCGGTGAAACCCCTCAGGGCGCGCTTGTGCGCGAACTGAAGGAAGAACTGGCCGTGACTGTTGCTGAAGCCGACCTGCAGGCGTTCTCGTTTGCTTCGCACAGCTATGACAAGTTTCACCTGCTCATGCCGGTCTTTCTGGTCCGGAAATGGGAAGGCGAGATCGAAGCTCGCGAGGGCCAGCAGCTCGCCTGGGTGTCGGCTGAGGAGATCACGCGCTATCCGGCGCCGGAGGCCGACCTCCCCCTGTTCGAGCAATTCATAGATTGGTCGAAGGCGGGACGCGCATGAAACCCCTCCAGAATTTCCTTCTGCTGCTGCAGAACCGCTCCGGCGCCACCGTCGTCGAGTACTGCCTGATCGCGGGTCTCATCGCCCTTGCGGTTGTCGGCGCCGTCACCTCGATCGGTACGACGACCAATGGATCGTTCGTTGCGGTCAGCGAACAGGTCTGGGGACCCTGAGCCCTAGCCTTTCGGCCCCGTCTTCTCGCCAGCATCCTGTTCCCTGACTCCCAGCGCATCGGCAAGCCGTACGCTTGCACTGCCCGGACGCTTCGGCTTGGGTTGGTCCGGGGCTGGCGCCCAGCCTGACAGGGTCACGAACTCGAACGTGGCGCGTACGCGCCCGTCGGTATCGGAGAAACGGTTCGCGTAGACATCCATCGCCCTCATGAGAATTCCACGCGTCAGCGGCGGCGCATCTCGCATCGCGGGCGCCAGCGTCTCGCCCATGCCGCGCAGGTCCGCCAGCAGCCGCAACGGGTGGGCATAACGAACGGTCCGTGCGTCATTGTCGGCGACCGGCATGGCGAAGCCGGTGCGCTGGAGAAGCCCCGCTCCATCGATCACGTCCATGAAAGGCGATACGCGATTGGCCGCGCCGCCTCGCATCTCTTCTTCAGCGGCGAGAAGCGATTGGCGCAGTTCGGTCAGCGTGCGGCCGCCGAGCGCCAGACCGACAAACAGCCCGTCCGGCTTCAAGATGCGGCGGATCTGGATCAGCGCGCCCGGCAGGTCGTTGACCCAGTGCAGCGACAGCGCAGAAACGACGAGATCGAACGAAGCATCGGCAAAGGGCAGCGCCTCCTCGTCGGCGACAACGCCAAGCGGCGGGCGCACGAACGATGCTGACAGGTCCGAAGAGATCACGTCTCCGACCCGGTCCCGGAGCCCGGCATCGGACCTCAGCGTGCGGACCAACGTTCCGTCATGGGCGCCCAGATCCAGCACGCGGTCGAACCGGCGATTGATAGGCCCAAGGCGCAAAGCAATGTCTTCCGCCGCCGCCAGTTTCAGGAAAGAATAGGCGTCATAGCCGCCCGCCGCCCGCGCCCGTCTTCGGGCATGGAGGTGGCGGTCGAAGACCCGCATTGGGTTGCTGCCGGGGGGCGTGGGGGTTGAGGAAGTCATCTGCGGACTATGTAGCGGCTCGCAAGCCTGAGCATAAGGCTCGGCGGCGGAAGCAGAGCGGCGGACTTGCCGGGCTGATCTGGCCGCAACGCTCCCTGATCACCAATCGCGAGATTCCAGGCCCCGGCTCGCTGGAGCCGGACCTCTGGTCGAAGCTGCATTTTCTGTCGGATCCCCTGTGCACGCGGTGCGGGGCGCCGTTCGATATTCCTGTCGATGTCGAACAGGTCTGCGGCGCCTGCCTCGCGCAGCCGCCTGTCTATGACCGCGCCCGCGCGGCCCTGATCTATGGCGATGTCTCGCGCGACCTGGTGCTTGGCCTCAAATACCAGGGCCGGCGCGACGGGCTCGAAGTGCTGGCCGGCTGGATGACAAATGCTGGCGCCGGATTGCTCCGCGAGGCCGACCTGATCGTGCCGGTGCCGCTGCACTATTTCCGGCTGGTCCGCCGGGGCTTCAACCAGTCGCTCTGGCTTGCCGCGGCGGTGTCCCGTCAAAGCGGCGTGAAGCTGAGCGTCGACGCCCTGAAACGGCGGCGGTCGACACCGATCCAGGGCGGGCTTTCCGCTGAGGGCAGGCGACGCAACGTGCAGGGCGCTTTCGAGGTGCGGAGATCGCGGGAGAGGCTGGTGAAAGATCAGAAAATCTTGCTGGTCGATGATGTTTTGACCACCGGCGCCACAGCAGAAGCCTGCACAAGGGCATTGAAGCGTGCCGGGGCAGGGTGCGTCGACGTGCTCACACTTGCCCGTGTTGCGGGCCCCCGGGCGGTTCCCATATAGTTTTGGAACGATTCCAGAGTTTCCACGCTCTGTTGTTTGGTAGTTGTTCAGCCTCTCCAAAGCAGGATCAGGCCAGAACAGACAGGATGGAGTTTGCCGGTGACGGCGCGTGTCGAGATCTACACCATGGACTACTGCGGCTACTGCACGCGGGCGAAGACGTTGCTTGCTTCCAAGGGCGTTCAGTTCACCGAGTACCGGGCGGGTGACGATCCCGACAAGCGCCGCGAGATGATCCAGCGCAGCCAGGGCGGGACGACCTACCCGCAGGTCTTCATCAATGGCCGCCCGGTTGGCGGCTCGGACGACATCCACGACCTCGACTATGCCGGCAAGCTCGATCCACTGCTCGCCGAAACCGCTGCAGCCTGAACAGGAAGGCCGACTGACGTGATCCGCTATTCTCTCGCCTGCGTGGGAGATCATGAGTTCGAGGCATGGTTCTCGGACTCGAAAGCGTATGATGGTCAGCGCAAGCGCAAGCTGGTCGAATGCCCGGTCTGCGGCTCCGCCGAAATCCGCAAGCAGATCATGGCGCCCGCTGTGCGCTCGTCCGGAAAAGGCGCTCCGTCGGAAGCCGAGATGGCGAAGATGGCTGGCGAGGTCCGACGCAAGATTGCCGAGACCCACGATTACGTCGGCGACCGTTTCGCCGAGGAAGCCCGCTCGATGTATTATGGCGAGGCCGAGCAACGTCCGGTCTGGGGTGAGGTGACGCCGGATGTCGCCAAGGACCTGATCGAGGAAGGCGTGCCAGCCATGCCTATTCCCAAGCCCTTTGCGCCCGAACCACCCCGTAAACGGGCCAAGATGAACTAGGTTTATGCGGGCAGTTCGCCCGTATTGACGGGCTGTGCTAGAATAAGCGATCTGCCAGCCTGACGCCTTTCGAGGACTTAGCCATGACGGCCTTCATCGACGCTGCCGAAGCGCCGCCCCGCCACACCACCCAGATCAAGCTGCATGGGCCGGAGGCCTTCGCGGGCATGCGCAAGGCCGGCCGTCTGGCCGCCGAATGCCTCGACATGCTCGCCCCCTATGTCGTTCCGGGTGTGATGACCTCGACCCTCGACGATCTGGCGCGCGAGTTCGTACTCGCTGGCGGCGGCCTGCCGGCCTGCCTGTTCTACAAGGGCTATCGTCACACCGTCTGCACGTCGGTGAACCATGTCGTCTGCCACGGCATTCCCGGCGCCAAGCAGCTCAAGGACGGTGACATCGTCAACATCGACGTAACCGTGATCATCGACGGCTGGCATGGCGACACGTCACGCATGTATTCGGTCGGCGAAGTGAAACGGAAAGCCGCGCGCCTGATGGACGTCACCTACGAGTCGATGATGCGTGGCATCGAGGCGATCAAGCCGGGTGTGCGTCTCGGCGATCTCGGCGCCGCGATCCAGGACCATGCCGAACGCCAGCGCTATTCGGTGGTCGAGGCGTTCTGTGGTCACGGTCTTGGCCGCGTATTCCATGACTCGCCGAACATCCTTCACTTCGGCCGCCGCGGTCAGGGCGAGGAAATCCGTCCCGGCATGATCTTCACGGTCGAGCCGATGATCAATCTCGGCCGCAAGGATGTCGCCCTGCTGGCCGATGGCTGGACCGCGGTGACACGCGACCGCTCGCTGTCCGCGCAGTACGAACACTCGATCGGCGTTACCGAAACAGGCTGCGAGATATTCACGCTGTCGCCGACGGGCCTCCACACGCCGCACGCTTCGTCTCAACCTCCTGCCGCCGAGGCCTGACGAGACTCGATGGGGGATGGGGGGAAGACAACGAAAATCGGAACGGCCGAAGGGCCGGCGAAGCATTTCCACGGACATCGCGAACGCCTGCGTCAGCGCGTCCTTGAGGACGATGGCTCTCATCTCAAGGATTATGAGCTGCTCGAACTGCTGCTCTGCGGCTTCATCCCACGCGTGGACGTCAAACCGATCGCCAAGGATCTTCTTGCTCGCTTCGGCACTGTGTCGGCCGCACTGGCCGCGCCGCCGGAACGCCTGATGGAAGTGCAGGGCATAGGCGAGTCCACCGCCGCTTATCTCCGCGCCGCAAACCTGCTGATGCAGCGCGCAGCAGGCGACAAGATGAAGGACCGCCCGGTGATCTCGAACTGGGCGGCGCTGCTCAACTATGTGAAGCTCGCGCTGCGCCACGAGAAGTCAGAACAGGCGCGCGTGCTCTATCTCGACCGCAAGAACAAGCTGATCGCCGACGAGATTGCCGGGCGTGGCACGGTCGATCATGCGCCGATCTATCCGCGCGAGATCGCCCGCCGTGCGCTCGAGCTGTCGGCCTCTGCCGTGATCCTCGTTCACAATCACCCGAGCGGCGATCCAACCCCCTCGCGCGCCGACATCGAGCTGACCCGGGATATCGAGAAGGCGCTCGCCCCGCTCGACATCAAGGTGCACGACCATCTCGTGGTCGGCGCATCCGAAACGGTCAGCATGAAAGCCAAGGGCCTTATCTGACAGCGTCAATCATTGTGCGCCGCAGCGCGAAATCCACGGAAGGCCGGCAAGCGACGGCAATTCACATGCGCATGAAAGACCTTGCCGGTCGCGGGATCGCCTCTAGGGTGCGCTCCAGACGGCGGTCAGACCGTTCACAGGGATAGTCTTGGCCGACGCGCTCCCCGCGTGCGGCGCCAGGGGAGGAAATATGTCAACCGCAACCGCGGCCGTCACTGGCGCGCCAGCCGAAGGGCAGAGCTACGGCACGCCTGGCTACAGGCTCTACGTCCTGATCATGCTCACGCTGGTCTACACGCTGAACTTCATCGACCGGAACCTGCTCAACGTCATCGCCGGACCGATCATCGCCGAGTTCAAGCTGACCGACACCGAGTACGGCTTCCTGAACGGCCCGCCCTTCGCGATCTTCTACGCGTTCATGGGCATCCCGATCGCCATGCTCGCCGACCGATTCAATCGCGTGTTCGTGCTCGCGCTCTGCATCACGATCTGGTCGGTGATGGCGGCGCTGTGCGGCTTCGCCAACTCCTTCCTCTTCCTGCTGTTCGCGCGCATCGGCGTCGCGATCGGCGAGGCGGGCGGCACGCCGCCGTCGAACTCCGTCATCGGCGACTACTTCAAGCCGCGGAGCCGCGCGCACGCGCTGGCCATCTTCGCCATGGGCGTGACGGTCGGATCGGCGCTGTCGAACTTTTTCGGGGGGCCAATTGCAAGTGGGCTCAACGGACCCGCGCTTCAAGCCCTGTTCGAAAGCTGGGGCTGGGACTGGGCAGTTAACATGACGGACTGGAGCCAGGTCGAGGGATGGCGCGTGGCCTTCGTCGTGACAGGTGCGCCGGGCGTGCTAATCGCGCTGACCCTGCTGCTCACCGTCAAGGAGCCGCCGCGCGGTTATTCGGATCCGCCAAGCGCCACGCGTGGTCAGAGGGCCAGCATGCTTGAAACCCTGAAGGAGCTCGGACCCAAGTCGACCTTCTGGACGATGGCGCTTGGCGCGGCCCTGGTCGCGCTCGTCGGCTATGGCCTCACTGCCTTCCAGGCGCCAATGGTCGGTCGCCTGCATGGGGTGGATCCGGGCACGTTCGCGCTGCAGTTCGGCGGGCCGCTCGCGATCTTCTCGGCGATCGGCACTTTCCTGGGCGGCTTCATCATCGACCGGATGTCGCATCGCGTGAACGCTGCAGTCTCGCTCGTGCCGGTGGTGGGTATGCTGCTGGCGCTGCCGCTGTACATCTTCGCGTACTACCAGCCGACTGAGAACCTCTACACCGTCGCGCGGCCGATGTGGTGTCTCGGGGCGATGCTCCACTTCATGTATCTCGGCTCGCAATACACGATCGGGCAGGGCGTGGTGAGCGCGCGCGGCCGCGCATCGGCGATCGCCATCCTGCTGCTGATCATCGCGCTGATCGGCAACGGCATCGGGCCGGTTCTCACCGGCGCGCTGAGCGACATGTTCATGAGCATGGAGCTGCGCACCAGCGCCTTCGCCGATGTGCTGACCTCGACCATGTGCCGCGATGCGGCGCAGGTTGCGGCGCTGCCGGCTGACCAGCAGGCTGTCTGCGGACTGGCCTACGGCAACGGGCTTCGCTCGGCGATGGCCGCAACGGCGCTGGTCTTCATACCGGCGGCGCTGTTCTTCTTCCTCTCGTCGCTGACGCTGAAGAAAGACATGCTCGCGCGGACGTACTGAGATCTACCGTAGCGACCGTTACACGGCCGGGTCTCGGCAGAGGCCCGGCCGTTTGCGTTCGCAGCATAACAACGATGTCAGTCGCACGGTGCGGTTCCAGCGCGATTCAGGATGGACCGGCCGCATCAAACCGGTCAGCTTCCCCCGATAGAAAAGACCGGCCGCGTCAGAGGCCGATTGGGGAGCTACAATGGGAACGCAGAGCGCCGCCGCATCGGCTACGGCCGACGTCGGGCAGGGCCATGTCACGGGCTATGGCACGCCGGGCTATCGCAGCTATGTGCTGAACGCGCTGCTGGTCATCTACATCCTCTCCTTCATGGACCGCGCGCTGCTCTCGGTCGTCGCGCGGCCGCTGAAGGCCGAAATCGGGATTTCGGATTTCTGGTTCGGACTGCTGACGGGCGCCGGCTTCGCGATCCTCTATACCGTGGTCGGCATTCCGATCGCGCGGATTTCAGAGCGCAAGAATCGCGTCTGGATCATCGGCATCAGTCTTGCGATCTGGTCAGCCTTCACGGCGCTGACCGGCTTCTCGGCCGATATCGCGCTGGGCAGCGGTGTGGTGCTGAGCGGGTTCTGGGTTCTGCTGGCCTGCCGGGTCGGCGTCGGGATCGGCGAGGCCGGCTGCACGCCACCGGCCAACTCGCTGATCGGCGACTACTTCCCGCCGCATCGGCGGTCCACGGCGCTCGGCTACTACGCGATGGGCGTATCGCTTGGCACGATGCTGGCCAACATTGTCGGCGGACAGATCACCGACATGTTCGGCTGGCGCTGGGCCTTCTTCATCATGGGCGTGCCGGGCATTGCGATCGCCGCTCTTCTGGTGATGACGGTGAAGGAGCCGCCGCGCGGTTTTTCCGATCCGCCTGATGTGAGGGGCAAGCCGAAGGCTGACCTGATCCCGGCGATCAGGGAGATGCTGTCCAAGCGGTCATGGTGGACGATGACAGCGGGCGCGACCCTGGCGGCGTTCTGCGGCTATGCCATTGCGGGCTTCCAGTCGCTCTACCTGCAGCGCACGTTCGACCTTTCGGCTGGCGAGGCGTCGCTGTGGGTCAACGCGCCGGCGTATGCGGCAGGCGCCGTGGGCACGATCTTCACGGGTTGGCTCGCCGATCGGATGCGCAAACGATCGATCACCGCGATCGCGTGGCTGCCAGCAGTTGGCCTCACCATCTCGGTGCCGTTCTATTTCTGGGGCTTTACCGTCAACAGCCTGCTGTGGTGCGCGGTCGGGCTCTCGATCGGGCATTTCGTGAAGTACGGCTACCTCGCGGCGCAATACATGATCAGCCAGGGCGTCGTCTCGATAAGCGTCCGGGCGACATCGACAGCGGTGATGCTGTTTGTGATCAACATCCTCGGCTACGGTCTTGGCCCGCCCTTCGCCGGCATCCTGTCGGACTTCTTCTTCTCGAACGCGGCAACCACGGCGGGGTATGCAGGCTTCACCAACAGCCTGTGCGATGCAGCGGCGGAGGCAATCAAGAAGGCAGGCGCGGATGCGGATGTTGCCTCGATCCTGGCCGGTCTGAAGACACCAATCACGCAGGCGCAGCTCGATTTCTGCCAGGTCGCCAACTCGTCAGCGACGCAGAATTCGATGCTGGTGATCTCGGCGATCTACGTGCTGTCGGGGCTCTGCTTCTTCCTCTGCATGTTCACGCTGAAGAAGGACCTGGTGGCGAAATAGCGCCGGATCGCTAGAAGGTCCGGGCAATGAGACGCCTCGACCTTCATCCTCGCAGGAAGCTGCGCAATCCCGGACGGCATCTGCGCCAGCTCGCACGCTGGCCCGAGCGCATCATCGATCAGCTGCCCGACCCAGCCGTGCTCGCTGGACTGCGCTTCTGCAACTTCAAGGTCCCCGTTTTCGCTAAGGTGGTCGAGCCGCCGCACGCAACGGAGGAAACCCGGCGCGGATGTCTCGCCGCGCTGTTTGCGGCGGCGGATGCCCTGGAACATTCCAGTCGGAGGCCGCGCAACTGCCGCGTCGCATGCCTCGTCACGACGCCCTACCTGTTCGAGTCCGAAGTGACACTCTTCTTCGACGAGGACTATTTCACCAGCTTCCTGCCAGTGACCGAAAGAAAGCGTACAGAGTTCAACGGCGGCGCGGTCGAGACGGCGCCGGCCGACGCCTCCGTGATTGCCGGGTTCATCCCGCCCGCGCCGACAGGGCTGGAGTTTCTCGGCGGCACGCTGCTGTGGGAGTTCGACGACATGTGGGACATGCCGATCGAACGCATCCACTGGGTGTGGGCGTTTCCCAGGCGCTAGCTGCTGAACCCAGGCGCTAGCTGCTGAAAACGAAACCGCCCCGGTGTCCCAAGGACTCCGGGGCGGCGCCGTCGCGGGTAGAAGGGATTCCCACTTTGGATGGGCGAACCTGTTCGGGCCCGGCGTGTCTTGAAGAGATCAGCCAGCGAGGCGCTGGATGTAGTCAAACTCGCGGGCGCGGCGTTCGCGCTTCTTCGCTGGCTGGAAGGCCACGCGCGCATGGTCGACGCAGTAGGGCGAGTTCTCGGTCGTGGCGTGACCGCAGAAACCGAACGTGGCTTCGGCCGGATCGCCGATCGGCCATTTGCACATGGAGTCTTTCACGGTGAGGACAGTGACCATGTCGCCATTCGGGAGGCGTTGCGGTTCGATATTGGCTTCCCGCTCGGCCATGACGGCGGGCGGCGTTGCTTCGCGCACGGCGAGCGCATTGCTGCCGGCGGTGCGGACCGTGGCCTGACGCGGCAGCTGTTGCTGCGGCTTGGGCCGGGCCAGCCGGGGTGGGCGTTTGACGGGGCGCGACGGAGTCGCCCGTCCGGAGAGTCCGAGACGGTGGACTTTGCCGATCACCGCATTGCGGGTGACGCTTCCCAGACGCTTGGCGATCTGGCTGGCGCTGTGCCCTTCGGCCCAGAGTTTCTTGAGTTCCGCGACGCGTTCTTCGGTCCAGCCCATGAATGTGTCTCCACAGCCTCCGGGAATCATGCAAGACACAAGATGTAGGTTGTGCCTGACCGATCCCCTTCCCAGTAATCTAGGAATAGTATCTGCGACGGTCCTCGCCGCAATATGCTGGGGCGCTTCCTAACAGGTTAATCAATATATTGGGGTTGTACACAGGCTAAGTGAGTCACTGCGTCGCGGGGGCGGTTGAGAGCAGGTGTGGCGCCGAGGACTCAACTTTCGAGCGAGGTTCCTGCGCCGTTGCGGATTTGGACTCAAACCTTGTCCGTAGCGGTAGGTTTGCCGGGAGGACGCGCCGCCGGCCTTGGAAAGCGGGGCCGGCATTCCAAGATTTCGGTGGCGCAGACAACGGAGCGGCGTAGAAGCCGGACACATGGATCAGACACTTACCCGTCCGCCCCTTGATGCCGCAGCGCCTGGCGTTGCCGGGCCGAGGCAGTACGGGCCGGTCAACTGGCTGGGCCTGTGGACGCTCTGCCTGCGCGAAACGCGGCGGTTCTGGAAAGTCGGGATGCAGACGCTGTTTGCGCCCGTGGTCTCCAGCCTGCTGATGCTGTTCGTCTTCAAGCTGGCCTTCGGTCAGGGTGGCGGCGCCGTGGTGGGTGGGGTGCCGTTCGAGACCTTCCTGGCGCCGGGCGTGGTCATGATGGCCATCCTCAACAACGCTTTCGCCAACACCTCCTCGTCCCTGATCATCGCCAAGGTCCAGGGAACGCTGGTCGACTTCATGATGCCGCCGCTGTCGCCGCTGGAGCTGACGATTGGCTTCCTTTCAGGCGCCGTCACGCGCGGCATCCTCGTCGGCTTCGTCACCTATGCCGCTGTCTGGATCATGCAGATCACGCCCTTCCAGGTCGCCAACCTCGGCGCGGTCCTTTACTACTCGGTCGTCGCCTCGCTGCTGATGGGAGCGGTCGGCCTCCTGGGCGGGATCTGGGCCGACAAGTTCGACCACATGGCCGCGGTGCAGAACTTCGTCATCATGCCGCTGACCATGCTGTCGGGCACCTTCTATCCGATCGGCCGGCTGCCCGAGCCCTTCGTCTCGATCAGCCACTTCAATCCGTTCTTCCAGATCATCGATGGCTTCCGCTACGGTTTCACCGGCCATGCCGAAAGCGATCTGGTCTTCGGTGGCCTGTTCAGCCTCGCGCTGACGCTGGCCCTGTGCGCCGCCTGCTGGATGCTTTTCCGATCCGGCTACAAGATGAAGGCCTGAGCCTACCTCTTCACCGGATTGCCATCGCGGTTGCGGGCAATGCGCAGGATGTTCGTGAGCGCGTAATTGCCTTCGTGGCAGGCGTTTTCGTAGGTGGTGAGGTTCTGGCGGACCATGCTGTATTCGGCGCTCCACGGGGCCGAATAGAGGACAGGGTCGTCGACGGTGAACTGGTACAGCAGCTCGTCCGGGTCGATGAAGCTGAAGCGTTCGATGACCCGGGAACTGGTCGCAACCATCAGTCCAGGGAGGAGGGCGCGTTCGGTGCGCTCGCCCCTTATGCCCGTGGTCTCGACAACGAGGACATCACCCTCCCAGCGCGCGATGCTGTCGCCCAGGAAGGAGACGATGGCAGCCGGCCGCCGCGCGGCGCCAATGCCGATGAGGCGCGCTTCGCCCAGGTCGTCGGAGTAGATCACCAGATTTTCCGGGGTCTGGATGAATTTGCGGATGTTCTCGGTCGGAAACATGCCGAAGGGCGCGCCGCCGCTGCCAAGAAGGCAACGCTCGGACCAGTCGCGCATTTCGTGGCCATCGGGGGAGGCTTCGAACATCTCGCCCGACGCCTTGTCGAGCCGCTGCGCTTCGTCGGTCAACGGGGCCTTCCCGTCGGCGGGACTCGTAAGCATCGAGGTGCGCCATTCGCCATTGACCTTTGGCAAGGCGTAAATGGTGGCCAGATCATCGCCGGGATCGAAGACGGGCTCGGCTTGATCGGATTTGTAGATAGCTAGAATGATCGCGTGGGCGGTCTTGTCGTCAACCACCAGCGTCTCGGCGCCTTTCGCGCGCTGGAACAGGAAGGGTGGGAAGCGGGTGGTCCAGACGCCGTGGAAATCGGCGTGGCCGTCGGCGGTCCGGGGGATCGCGGCGGGCTGCGCTAGGACGGGGGCTGCCGTCAGCAGAAGGACGATTGCCGCGACGGTCGAGCGGAAGACTGTCATCGAGCGCCCTCAGGATCCGGCTGTCCCTGCCGGATAAGGGTCAGGCTAGCATGCATCGACAGGGGCGGAAGAGGTGAGGCTGTCTTCCGGGACAAGCGGCATTTCCATTGACACAAAAGGCCGTCGGCCTCATTGAGCGCGCTTTCCAATTCGGCCCTGAAAAGAGGTTTTCAGAGTTTTCCCACCGGCGTCATAAGGAGATGCCCACATGTCGAACGCAGTGCTTCCCGTCTACGGCCCGAGCCCGGTCGTGTTCGAGCGAGGCGAGGGCGTGCGACTGTTCGACGAAAAGGGTAAGCCGTACCTCGACTTCATCGCCGGCATTGCGGTCAACTCGCTGGGTCACTGCAACCCGGTTCTCGTCAAAGCGCTGACCGAACAAGCCAACAAGCTGTGGCATACCTCAAACATGTTCCGCGTGCCGGGACAGGAGCGACTGGCGCAGCGCTATGTCGACCTGACGTTTGCTGACTTCGCCTTCTTCACCAACTCAGGCGCTGAATCGATCGAAGGCTGCATCAAGATCGCTCGCCGCTATCACTGGTCGAAGAGTGAGGCCGACCGCATTGGCGTCCTGTCCTTCGAAGGCTCCTTCCACGGCCGCACGCTCGGCGGCATCAATGCCGGCGCGCAGGAAAAATATCGTGAGGGTTTTGGCCCGCGTCTGCCAGGCTTCCGCTCGATCGCGTGGGAAGACGTCGAGGCCTTGAAGGCCGAGATCGTTAAGCCGGACCTTGCCGCCGTGATGATCGAACCGGTGCAGGGCGAGGGCGGCGTGCGCGAGGCAAAGCCGGAATTCCTGCTCACACTGCGCAAGCTGTGTGACGATAACGGCGTGCTGCTGATCTATGACGAGATCCAGTGCGGCGCTGGCCGTACCGGCCAGCTCTTCCATCACCAGTGGACCAAGGGCGCCGAGCCCGATCTGCTCGCAGCGGCCAAGGGCATCGGCGGCGGCTTTCCTATGGGCATGATCCTCGCCAGCGCCAAGGCAGCGTCCGGCATGGCCAAGGGCGTACACGGCACCACGTTCGGCGGCGGTCCGCTGGCAATGGCGGTCGGCAACGCCGTGCTCGACGTCGTCACCGGCGACGGCTTCCTCGAGCAGGTCCGTCGCGTCGCCGGCACGATGCAGCAGGGCATGGAAAGCCTCAAAGGCCGCTATCCCGAACTGGTGCTCGACATCACGGGGTCCGGCCTCCTGCGCGGCTTGCGCATGAAGGACGATCCGCTGCCTCTGCGCGGCAAACTGTCCGATCGCGGACTTCTTGTCGGCACGGCTGGCAACAACACGCTGCGCCTCGCGCCGCCACTGATCGTGACCGAGAACGATGTGCGCGAAGCGATCGACATCATCGACCAGCAGTTCGCCAGCATGATGACGGCTGCAGGGTCATGAACCACTTTCTGGATTTGTGGCCGATCCCGTCGGGAGAATTGCGGTCGATCCTCAACAACGCGAAGTCCCGCAAGGCGGCCCGCAAGGGCCTGCCCAAGGGAACGGCGGACAAGGACGCGCCGCTTGCTGGACGCACGCTGGCGATGATCTTCGAGAAGAACTCGACGCGTACGCGCGTATCCTTCGACATGGCGATCCGCCAGCTCGGTGGATCGTCGCTCGTCCTCAACTCGGGCGACACCCAGCTGGGGCGAGGCGAGAGCGTGGATGACACGGCGCGGGTTCTCTCGCGCTATGTCGACGCCGTGATGATCCGCGCCAACCGCCACGCAGATGTCGAAGCCTTTGCAAAGTTCGCATCGGTTCCCGTGATCAACGGCCTCACCGAGAAGTCGCATCCCTGCCAGATCATCGCTGACCTGCAGACGCTGGAAGAGGCGGGCCTCACGCTGAAGGGCTCACGTATTGCCTGGGTGGGCGACGGCAACAACATGGCCAACACCTTCATCCACGCGGCGCCGAAATTCGGCTTTTCGCTTAGCGTCGCGACGCCGGTTGGCTATGATCCGGACCAGACGGATGTCGAGCGCGCCCGCGCCGAGCAGGGCCGCATCGATCTCTTCCGCGATCCCATGAAGGCCGTGGCCGGCGCCGACGTCGTCGTCGCCGACACCTTCGTCTCCATGGGCGACAAGGATGCCGACAAGCGCCTGAAGGACCTCGCGCCCTTCAAGGTGAGTGGAGACCTGATGCGCGCCGCCAATGGCGGCGCGAAATTCCTCCACTGCCTACCCGCGCATCGCGGCGAGGAAGTCGACGCCGACGTCATCGACGGCCCGCAATCGCTGGTGTTTGACGAAGCCGAAAACCGCCTCCACGCCCAGAAGGCGATCCTGGAGTGGTGCCTGCGAGGCTAGGCCGAGGCAGGCAGCAAGGGTTGAAACCCCGCGTCCGAACGCCCATTTGGCGCGGATGCTCACACATGGTAGCTCCCCCGGAATGGCCGATAAACCTATGCCAAATGACCCGCTTGGGGCAGGCGACGACTTTGTTGCGTCGTTCCAGATCGAGGACACCTCGGTCCGCGGCCGCATCACGCGGCTTGGCGATGGCGTGCTCGATCCCATCCTCAAGCGTCACGATTATCCGCGCTGGATCGCCCACCTGCTGGGCGAGGCGATCACCCTCGCGGTGATGGTCTCGGCTTCGCTGAAATTCGACGGCAAGGTGCTGGTGCAGGCGCAGGGCGAGGGCCCGGTGCCGCTGATGGTGGCCGAGGCACGCTCCGATGGCGGCGTGCGCGGCTATCTGCGCCTCGACAAGGCGCGCTGGGAAAATCTCGACCGCATCAACAAGGGTCAGCGCCCGCACATCCCGCAGGTTCTCGGCAAGGGCGTGCTGGCGATGTTGCTGCAGCCCAACGATCCCGACCAGGCGCCGTGGCAGAGCCTCGTGCCGATCGAGGGCGCCACACTGGCCGATTGCGCGCAGGCCTGGTTCACGCAGTCCGAGCAGATTCCGACGCGCGTGCGCATGGCGGTCGCCGAGATTTCCGAACCCGGCGGCACAAAACGTTGGCGGGCCGGCGGCGCGCTGATCCAGCAGGTCGCGGGCGATGCCACGCGTGGCGACACGCGAGAGTCATGGGACAACGCGCGACACCTGTTCGACACCATCACCGATCTCGAACTGGCCGATCCGGACCTGTCCTCCGCTCAGTTGCTGTTCCGCCTGTTCCACGAGAACGGCGTGCGGCTCGAGCCGCCGCGCGCCCTGTCGGACAAATGCACCTGCTCGGAAGAAAAGCTGCTGACGACGCTGCGTCAGATGCCGCGCGACGAGATCGTGGACCTCGCCAAGGACGACGGCGCCATCACGGCGGACTGCCAGTTCTGTGGCCGGCTCTATCGTTTTCCGGTCGACCGGGTCTAACGATCCGCGCGGCGTCAGGCCGCGCGGACGTTAAGAACCGGCCCGGAAAAATTAACCTTCGGCAAAGCCTCGGTGTTCATGCTGCGTCCGTCGATTCGAACGGACGAGACCATGTTCCAGGGCATTCTTCCCGGGCGCAGAATCCCCCACGCCATGCTCGCCGAGCTGCGTGACGGGCAGATCACGCCCATCAGCGCCGCTGACCTGCTGGGTCGCGGCCGCACGCTGGTGATCGGCGTGCCCGGCGCCTTCACGCCCGTGTGCAGCGAGGAGCATGTGCCGGGCCTCGTCGCCAACGCCGACAAGCTGCGCAAGTCGGGCTTCCGCCAGATCGTCTGCATCGTCGCAAGCGACCCGTTCGTGACCGACGCCTGGGCGAAGATCATGGACCCGCAGGGCAAGGTGCGGTTCGTGTCGGACGGCAATCTCGATTTCGCACGCGAGTTCGGGCTGATCGCCCACGAACAGAAGCTGTTCCTTGGCGACCGGTCGGAGCGTTATCTGTTTGCGGTGCGCGATGGCGTCATCGAAGTGTTCCGCCTTGAGCAGCGCATCACCGACTACAGCTGCACCGCATCCGACGATTTCGTTCTGCAGGACGTCTAGGCGAACGCTAGTTGGGCCGCCGCTCGTCATAGGGGCTGTCGAGGGCGAACAGCGGAATGCGGGCATCCACCATGCCGCCCGTCACATCCTCGAAGCGATAGGCGCCCTGCATCATGCCGGATGGCGTGGTGAGCGGGCAGCCGGATGTGTATTCGAAGCGTGCGCCCGGGCGCAGCACCGGCTGCTGGCCGACAACGCCTGAGCCGTTCACCTCATGCATCCGGCCGTCGCCGTCGGTGATCCGCCAGTGGCGCGTCATCAGCTGCAGCGTGCGCTTGCCGCGGTTCTCGATCTCGATGTGGTAGGCCCACAAGAACCTGCTGTCCTCGGGCGAGCTTTCCTCGGCCACGAAAGTGGGACGGACGCGAACGATCACGCCATCCGTCTCGGCCTCGTATGGATAGGCTTTCGCCACGTTGCTGCGATCCTGAGCGATTTCCCCTGTGTCCGGAATAGAGAGAAGGGACGCGCACCACAAGTGTCCGCGTCCCTTCCATCATCGAAACGATTGTTTAGCCTCAGGCAGGCTTCTTCTGGATGAAGTCGCCCTCGATCTGCACCTGGACGTCATCACCCACGATCGTCGGCGGCAGGTAGTCCATGCCGAAGTCCGACCGCTTGAACGTCGCCGTGGCCGAGAAGCCGAGCGCGGGAACCTTGGAGAAGGCGTGTTCGGCGGTCTCGCCGTCAAAGGCCACATCAAGCGTCACCTGCTTGGTGACGCCATGCAGCGTCAGGTCGCCTGTCACCTTCGCGGTGCGATCGCCGCTCACTTCCGTTGAAGTCGAGACAAAGCCGATCTCCGGGAACTGCTTCGCGTTGAGGAAGTTGCCGCTGTTGGCGAGGTCGTCTTCCCACGACTTGAACTTGGTGCCCGGATGGTTGGCGCCATAGTCACCGGGATAGCCCGCAAGGATGTCCGCGGGATTGATCTTCGCCACGACTTTCGAAGCGGCGATGTTCGCCGGGTCGAACGAGACGGTCGCATCGAATGTGCGGAACTTCAGTGTGTAGAACGACAGGCCCAGGTGTTGCAGCCTGAACGTCACGCTCGAATGGTTGGGGTCCGATGCGTAGTCGCCAGCCGGAGCGGCGATCGCGACAGGCTGCGGCGCCACGGTGCCGGTCTCAACGAGAGCAGCCGACTCGGCCAGGAGTTCCGGCTTGGGGCTGCACGCGACAAGGGCAAGAAGCGCGAGGCTCGCGCCGGCGAAAAGCGGTTTCATGTGACGACAATCCTTCAACTGGACGCCCCCAGCCGCGCGGGCATGCGGCGGCGTTTGCGTTGAAGGTGATATGCGCCGAGTCGTTGCGATTGCAACAAAAATACTTGCAATCGCAACTAAACTCAGAAATCAGCCCGGCTGTCTATCCGAGCGCCTGCTCAAGATCCTCGGCAATATCAGCAGGATCCTCGAGCCCGACCGACAGCCGCACCCAGCTGTCGTCGAGACCGATCGCCGCACGTTCCTCGTCGGTCAGCGTTCGGTGCGTCGTTGTTGCTGGGTGGGTGATCAGCGATTTCGAGTCTCCGAGATTGTTGGAGATGTCGATCAGGCCGAGCTTGTTCAGCGCCGCATACGCTGCGGCGCGCCCGCCTTTGAGCGACAGGGCGACCATGCTGCCGCCGCCATCGGGCATCTGCGAGGCGTGGGTGTTGTGGTGCGGGTGATCGGACCGGCCGGGATAGCGCACGGCCGCGATCTTCGAATTGCCCGCGAGCCGGTCGGCGATCATCCGCGCATTGTCGCTCATCCGGCGGACACGCAGGTCCATGGTCTCGAGGCCTTTCAGCACCACCCATGCATTGAACGGCGACATGGAGGGGCCGGTGTGGCGATAGTATTGCTGGATGTCGTCCTCGATCTTCTTGGTTTTGCCGAGGATGGCGCCGCCGAGCGTGCGGCCCTGACCATCCATGTGCTTGGTCGTCGAATAGACCACCCAGTCAGCGCCCAGGCTCAACGGCTTCTGCAGGATGGGTGAGGCGAACACATTGTCGACGATCAGCTCGCCGCCCGCGCTGTGCGTCAGGTCGGCGACCGCACGGATGTCCACGGCGTCGAGCAACGGGTTGGACGGCGTCTCGATGATGGAGAACCGGCACGGCTTCGCCATCGCCTTTTCCCACTGGCCGAGGTCCGATCCGTCGACCCAGGTCACGTCGACACCCATCTTCGGCATCACGTTCTTCAGGATCCAGACGACAGAGGAAAACAGCTGGCGCGGCGCGACGATCCGCTCGCCGGGCTTGATCGGCGCAACGAGCATCGTGTGGACCGCGGCCATGCCGCTGGCCGTGGCGCGGCAGTCTTCCGCGCCTTCGAGCTGCGCGAGGCGCTCCTCGAACATGCGCACCGTCGGGTTCGCATAGCGCGAATAGATATAGCCGGGCTCGTCCCCCGCCATGCGGGCCGACTGTTGTTCCGGGCTGTCATAGACAAATCCCGAATTGAGATAGAGCGCCTCTGAGGTTTCGCCGTACTGGGACCGGGTAAGGCCGCCGCGCACCATCATGGTCTGGGCGCGCCAGGTTTTGGATTTTCCGGTCTTTGCGTCTTTGGACATGGCGGCTGCCTTTCGATAGTTCGAGCCGCCCTTTAGGCCAAAGGAAGCAGAGGCGCCAGAGAGTGGGGCTAAAGCTTCGGACCGATGCAGATAGTCGTTGTTGTGCACCCCTCTCCCCCTTGTGGGGAGAGGGTGGGGTGAGGGGGGCTGTAGAGCGGTAGGGACCATCGGCATCCCGCGTGCCGCATGGCCCCCCGCCCCTGCACCCCTCCCCACAAGGGGGAGGGGAAGCGCAACAGCTTCTGCGATGGTTGATCGCAACGATTACGCTCGCCGGATCATGCTGCTATGGAGGGCTCCGGAGCCCCGAATGATTCTCATTGGCCAGTTCGACAGCCCGTTCACGCGCCGTGTCGCCATTGCGATGCGGCTCTACGGCATGGTGTTCGAACACAGGCCGTGGTCGGTGTTCGGGGATGCCGAGAAGATCGCCGCCTACAATCCCCTGATGCGCGTGCCGACGCTGGTGATGGATGACGGCGAAGTGGTCATCGAAAGCCACGCCATCCTCGATGCGCTCGATCAGCTGGCCGGTTCGGCCAAGGCGATGATGCCAGCCTCCGGCGCGGATCGGCGCCACGCCCACAAGATCTGCGCGCTCTCGACCGGGCTGTGCGACAAGGCCGTGTCGCTGGTCTACGAAACCGCCATCCACAATCGCGCCACGCCTGCCTGGGTCGAGCGCTGCCTCAGCCAGATCGCCGGCGTACTCAGCGAACTCGAGCGCAGCCGCGCCAGCCGCACCAGCCAATGGTGGTTCGGCGCCTCCATCGGCCACGCCGACATCGCGGTCGGCGCGGCGCTCCGCTTCCTCGGCGACGCCCATGCCGGCCTGTTCGATCTGGCCGAGGGCTGGCCGCTTCTTGCTGCTCACGCTGCGAGTTGCGAAGCGCTCGCTCCATTCCAGGAAATCCAGCAACCCTTCCACGTAACGCCGCCCAGCGCATGACACGACAACCTGCAAAAGCCGCCATCAAAGCTCCGGTCAAACGCAAGGCCGATGGCGCCGCGTCGACCAAGCCCGGCGTCTTCCCCGACCGCGACCTTCGCGCACTGCTGAAGTCCGGCGCGATCACCGCCGAGGGCGGCCTGCTGCCGGACCAGGTCCAGCCCGCCAGTCTCGACCTGCGCCTTGGCAAGGTCGCCTTCCGCCTGCGCGCCAGCTTCCTGCCGGGCAAGCGCAACGTCGCCGACCGGCTCGATGACAGCCTGGTGATGCACACGCTCGATCTCACGCGCGGCGCCGTGCTCGAAACCGGCTGCGTCTATCTCGTGCCCCTGCAGGAACGCCTGAAGCTGCCGGCGGATCTTTCCGCCGCCGCCAATCCGAAAAGCTCGACCGGCCGTATCGACGTCTTCGTCCGCGCCGTCTCTGATCGCGCGCGCGCCTTCGATGGCATCCCCGCGGGTTATTCCGGCGAACTCTATGCCGAGATCAGCCCGCGCACCTTCTCGGTCCTCGCCCGCACCGGCGACCGCCTGCTGCAGCTCCGCGTCCGCCGCGGCGCGCCAAAACCGATCCGCGATCTCACCTTCAGCCTCGACCTCCACCCGACCTCCACCGACATCGTCGGCTATCGCGCAAAGCGCCACTCGCGCGTGATCGATCTCGCCGGCATCGGCGCTCATGCGATCGACGATTTCTGGGAGCCCGTGCGCGCGCGGGAAGGGCGCATCGTCCTCGACCCCGGCGAATTCTACATCCTCGCCTCCAAGGAAAAGATCGTCATCCCGCTCGACGAGGCCGCCGAGATGGCGCCGATCGCGCCGGAGCTGGGCGAATTCCGCGCCCACTATGCCGGCTTCTTCGATCCCGGCTTCGGCGTCACCCACTCACGCGGCAAGGCGGTACTCGAGGTGCGCTCGCGCGACGTGCCGTTCATCCTTGAGGACGGGCAACCTGTCGGCCGCCTGGTCTTCGAGAAGCTCACCGCCACGCCCGAAGTGCCCTATGGCGCCGAAGGCTCTTTCTCGACCTACCACGGCCAGGGCCTGCGCCTGTCGAAGTACTTCGTCGCCACCGGCGAGTAGGGCTGTAAAGGGGGAAGCGTGCACCGAAGTTCGGCTAGGGTTTCCACTGCCCATTGCTCAGGTGTTCGTGTGCGATCAGCCAACCGCCGCCAGGTTGCTTGCAAAACACCCGCGTTCCCCGGCCGCTCGCGCTGACTTCGGCGCCGCGCGCAACGCCTGACCATGCAAAGCTGTAGATGACTGTGGCGGCATCGTCGGTCTGAGCGATCCAGTCCGATCCCGCGCTCTGGTATTGGTAGTTCTCGATCATTTTCCAGCTCGCGATCATCAGCGCGGCGAAGGCGTCCTTCCCTACGATCGTCGTTCCGTTGCTGTAGAAAAACACGACCTCATCGGTGAGCAAGGCCAGCGCGGCGCTGATGTCCCGCCGGATCAGCGCGGCAGTAAATTCAGTCGCGCAAGCCTGCGGAGAGTCTGCGGTCATTGAGCGTCTTTCCCTTCAATACGTGGGAGGCCCTTCTGGCGGTCCTTCGGCCACGTCGCCAAATTTGTCAAGTTCACTTGACAGGCCCGTGGATCGCGCTACTGTCAAGTCTACTTTACAGGAGGCTGTGATGCCCGAGGTGACATTCCGCGAAGCGAACAAGCGATACAGGCGTGCTTTCATTCCGGTGATGGTGATCTACGCGATCGTCGTTTTCGCCGGAGCGTTCGGGCTCAAGCTGTTCGAAACACCGCCACTCTGGGCATCAGCGCTTGTCGCCGTGCTGAGCGCTGCACCGATGGGCGTGGTGTTCTGGCTGATGTGGCGGCTGATGCGCGAGACAGATGAGTACGCGCGGCTGCAGCAGGCTCTGTCCATGGCGGCGGCCGGAATGATCACCGCCTTTGCCTGCATGACGTGGGGTTTCCTTGAGCTCTACGACGTAGCGCCTCCCATGTGGGCCTTCTTCGTCGGGCCGATGTTCTTCCTCAGCTACGGGCTGGTGCACAAATTCGTCCTCAAGGGGCCGTGCGAGCCGGGCTTCGGGAATGGATAACCGCCTGCGCGATCTGCGCGGCGCCAAGGGCTGGAGCCAGGGCGATCTGGCGGACGCCCTTGGCGTATCGCGCCAGTCCATCAATGCGATCGAGACGGGGAAGTTCGATCCGTCGCTTCCGCTTGCCTTCCGCATCGCCCGCCTGTTCGGCAAGCGCATCGAGGATGTGTTCGACGATGGCCACGGGGCGATGAAGCGGGCGGCCGAGTAGTCCCATCCGGGCTGTAACCGGATCATGAAATTTGAAGACTCCTGCTGCTCCGGCCTTTCCTTTGTCAGGGATCGAGGCGTAGATTCGATCTGTCGAGCGTCGGTGTCGAGTGAGTGCGACCTACATCCTTGTTGTGTGCTTTTTATCGCCGGTGATCTTCACCATTTCGGTGTGGCTCACGCGTGCAGGCCCCAGGCGGGCGACGGCTGCCCTTGCTGGCGGCGTGGTCGCCGCAATCCTCAACATCGGATGGGACGTGCTCGCCGCCGACATGGACTGGTGGAGCTACAATTTCACCGATGACGTGATAGCGCCGCTGGGGCTCTATCTTCCCGTGGCTTTCGTCTTTGGCGGTGCATTCGGCCTGATCGGCTGGCGCATGACCCGCACCTTCGGCTGGATCGGCGTCGCGCTGTTCTTCTCGGCCTTTGTCGGGCTCGGCGTCATCCGCGACCACGTCCTCGCGTCCCAGGTCGGCGTCTTTGCGTTTGGTCCGGGTATCGCGCCGCACGTGATCGACGCTGTCGGATACCTGACGCTGGCGCTCGCCGTTCAGGCCACCATGCTGTTCATGGCCGGCCCCCCGGCGCGGGATGCGCTCCGAGTCAGTTAGAGCAGATCGCTTTGGCTGGAAGCGTTCGGTGACGCCGAGACGCATCAACGGCTGTCATCCCGGAAGCGCGCCAGCGCTGTCCGGGAACCATTCCTCAACGTGCGGACAAGCGGATGGATGGTTCCCGGCCCTCCGCGACTGCGTCGCTGCGGCCGGGATGACAAGCTTGAGGGTCCGTCCACATCAGTGGCCCCAGATGCCTCTACCCAAAAATGATCCAGCTCTAAAATACGAGCCAGCTAGCCGCGCTTCAGCGCCGCTGCTTCTGTTGCGAGCCGTCTGATCTCTGCCCAGTTCTTCGCGTCGATCAGTTTCGTCGGCGCAACCCATCCGCCGCCCACACAGCCGACATTGCCGCGCGTGAGATAATCGCGCGCAAGGTCGAGCGAGATGCCGCCGGTCGGGCAGAACTTCACCTTGCCGAACGGTCCCTTGAAGGCGTCGATCATGGCGCGCCCGCCAGCCTGTTCGGCCGGGAAGAACTTGAACCGTGTCAGGCCGAGATCGAGCCCGGCCATCAGCTCTGTCGCTGTTGCAATACCCGGAAGGATCGGAAGATCCGCCTCGCGCGAGGCCGCAACCGTCGACGCCGACAGGCCCGGCGTCACGATGAAGCGCGCGCCAGCTTCACGCGCCAGCATGACATCGTTGGAAGTCAGCACCGTGCCTGCACCAACGATCGCGCCAGCCACGCTGCTCATGGCCTTCATGCAGGCAAGAGCTGCTTCCGTCCGCAACGTGACTTCCAGAACGCGCAGGCCGCCACCGACCAGCGCCTCCGCCAGCGGCACGGCGTCCTCGATGCGCTCGACCGTGATCACCGGGATCACGGGCTGCACCGCTATCAGCTCATCCACGGTCATGCTCAAACCTCGACTCCCGCATAGGCGCTGAAGATACCGCCGCCCGCCTCGGCGTCGCCCGCAACGGCGCGGAACGGCGCGAACAGTTCGCGCCCCCAGCCATGCGCGGCGCCCGGCATGGGCGCGCGGGGACGTGCCGCGAGTTCGGACGGATCGACCATCACGTCAAGCGTTCCGGCGTCCGCATCCAGAACAACGCGGTCGCCGTCCTGAATACGAGCAAGCGCGCTCTCCTGATCGGCGCCAGGCGTCATGTGGATCGCGGCCGGCACCGCGCCTGATGCGCCCGACATGCGGCCGTCGGTTACCAGCGCGACGCGATAGCCCTTGTTCTGCAGTCCCGTAAGGGCAGGGGTAAGGCTATGCAGCTCGGGCATGCCGTTGGCGCGCGGACCCTGGAAGCGGACAACGACCACAACATCCCGGTCGAGCTTGCCCGCCTTGAAGGCCGCCGTGAAATCGGCCTGGTTGTTGAACACCGCTGCCGGCGCCTCGATCCGGCGACGATCATGCGGCACCGACGAGATCTTGATCACGCCGCGCCCAAGCGATCCCTTCAGCAGGCGAATGCCGCCCTCCATTTCGAACGGAGAAGACACAGGCCGCAGGATGGTCTCGTCGAGAGATTTCTCCGCGCCCGGCCGCCAGCTCAGCTTGTCGCCATCGATCCACGGCTCCTGCGTGTAGGCGGCAAGGCCCTCGCCCGCGACCGTCACCGTGTCGCCATGCAGCAGCCCCGCCGACAACAGCTCGCGCGTCACGAATGCCATGCCGCCTGCTGCGTGGAACTGGTTCACGTCCGACGATCCGTTCGGATAGACGCGCGCAAGCAGCGGCACCACCGACGAGATTTCCGAGAAGTCGTTCCAGTCGACCACCAGCCCCGCCGCCTGCGCCATCGCCGGAATGTGCAGCGCATGGTTGGTTGATCCGCCTGTCGCCATCAGTCCGACGATGGCGTTGACGATGGATTTTGCATCCACCACGTGGGCCATGATGGACTCACCCGATTGCGCCAGCTCGACACAGCGCACGGCAGCGGCGCGTACCAGCGCCTCGCGCAGCGGCGTGCCCGGATTGACGAAGGCCGTGCCCGGCAGGTGCAGCCCCATCAGCTCCATCATCATCTGGTTGGAATTGGCCGTGCCATAGAAGGTGCAGGTCCCTGCCGTGTGATAGGAGGCCGCCTCCGCCTCCAGCAGCTGGTCGCGCGAAACCTGGCCCAGCGCGAACAGCTCGCGCACCTTGGCCTTGTCCTTGTTGTTGATCCCCGACGGCATTGGCCCCGCCGGCGAGAAGATCACCGGCAGATGGCCGAAGGACAGCGCGCCGATCACCAGTCCCGGCACGATCTTGTCGCACGTCCCCAGCATCAGCGCCGCATCGAACGCGTCATGCGTCAGCGCCACCGCCGTCGACAACGCGATCACATCGCGCGAGAACAGCGACAGTTCCATACCCGGTCTACCCTGTGTAACCCCATCGCACATCGCTGGCACGCCGCCTGCCACCTGCGCCGATGCGCCGGCCTTGCGCGCCGCGTCCTTGATCAGGTCGGGATAGTCCTTGAACGGCTGGTGCGCGCTCAGCATGTCGTTGTAGCTGGTGACGATGCCGACATTTGGCGCCCGCCCGCGCATCGTCAGCTTGTCGCCCAGCGGCGACGCGGCAAAGGCATGCGCCAGGTTTCCGCATGACAGGAGCGAGCGGCCCGGACCGGATTTCCGCGCCTCGTCGATGCGGGCAAGGTATTCCGCACGGGATCCCTTGCTGCGGTGCTCGATCCGCGCGGTGACGTCTGCGATTTTCGGGTGAAGCGCCATCGTGTGTCCCGTCATTCGACTCAGCCACACATATCGGCCGGATTCCGCCTCAGGCCAACAGCCAGTCCAGGATCATCGTGCTGAGATCCGCCCCATAGGTGTGGCTGAGGTCCTCGATCTCGCGATAGGTCACCGCCGCGCCTGCCGCCGTGAAATAGCGCTCGGCGTCGCGAGGCATGTCGATGGGGAACATCCAGTCATGCCGGCCATGGATGATATGGACCGGCAAGCCCTTCAGCCGGTCCCCGTCCGCCATCTGCACCAGCATCGGGTGGAAGGCTGCCGCAACCGGCGCAAGATGGGTGAAGGGCGATCCACCTTCCAGCCCAGACGTCCAGGTGAAAGTCCCGCCATCGCTCATGCCGGTCATCAGGATGCGCCCAGGATCGATCGACCATTTGCCCCGCACGAACTCTACGATCTGCGCGATGTGAGGCGTGTCGCGATCCTCGCCCTGGATCGCCCAGGTCTGGCCCAGGGATGTCGGGGCCACCACGATCGCGCCCCGGCTGCGCGCCGCCCGCACCCAGCTCCACAGGAAGGCGCGTCCACGTCCGCTTCCGCCATGCAGCGCGAACACCAGCGGGTAGAGTGCATCCGGCGAATAGGTTTCCGGCACATACACCCACACAGCGTCTCGCGCGTCCGGATCGTCGCCGAAGCACATCACGCCGGTCTCTGGCGGCGGAGGTTGCCGGAACAGCCGCGCCTGCAGGTCGGTGTCCTTGCGCACATCCGGTTCGAGAAAGAACCGGCTCACTGGCGGCACAACGCCAGCCAGCGGATAGAGCGTCTCCAGCGCGCGCGGAAAACTGCGCAGCGCCCGGTAGGCTTTCATCATGTCCTCAGGCGGCTCGGCCGCTGCACGCAATCCATCGATCGTGGCAAGCGCTAGGTCACTCGCGGCGTCGAGCAGTGGCCGCAGCGCAGAATACGGATCCGGCCAGGCCGGCAGCGCTCGCGCTGCGCGCAGTTCATCCTCAGGCGTATAGATGCGCGTCAGCTGGTGCGAAAACCCGATCGGGTTCAGATGCCGACCGACAAAGCCGATCGCATCCAGCGTCTGCAGCAGCGAGATCGTGAGCTGTTCAACCTGGTCGACCGTGCCATCTGACATGGACCATTCCCGTTGCGCGAGGTTCAGAAAGAAACGCGATGCGAACATTAGCACGCTCACCAGCTTGCAGAAGTATCAGCAGCTGACCTGCACTCTGAATCCTCCGTTCAACCACGGGTCATGTGCAGTGCCTGATCGTGCATGTGTCGCGCGGCAAGCAAATGCGCGAAGTGAAACGGAGTTCGCATCATGAAACGCATTCTTTCAGCCGCACTTGCGCTCGCCATCCTGGCTGGCGGTGGCGCCGCGGAGGCGCAGAAGCGCAACCGTGTACAGATCGACCAGAGCGGTTATGGCCACGGCGTCGCCGTGCAACAGAAGGGCGACCGCAACGGGTCGGTCACCGTGCAGGGCGGCCGCGGCCACTACGCGCAAGGCGTGCAGACGGGCTATGACAACTTCCTACGCATGGACCAGTACGGCACGCGCAACTCGGCCACGACGGACCAGCTCGGTGAGCGCAACCTCGCCGTGACGGCGCAGGAAGGCCTGAATCTCAAGGCCCGGACCAGCCAGCGTGGCTACAACAACGTCGCCGGTACGGCGCAGCTCGGCACGAACCACCGCGCCGTGACAGAGCAAGACGGCGCCAATAACGCCTCCGCCATCATCCAGACCGGCAACGGCCAGGACGTTGAAGTTCGCCAGCGCGGCGAAGGCAACATCTCGGTCGTCGTGCAAAGCGGCTACAACTAAGACGCCGGGCCCGGGAAGGCGATGCCTTCCCGGGCAGCCTCTCCAGGAGGAGACCATGTCCAAGCATTTCATCGCACTGGCCGCCATGTCCGCTCTCGCAGCGTGCTCGGCCGGCCTCGCCCCCGAAGCGGCGGAAACGTCATCCACGCTTGTCTTCCAGCAGGCGGATCTCGCGCCTGAACTGGAGGGGGCGCCCGTCTCGAGGCCCGAGGCGCCAGCGTATTCGTCTGCTCTGCCGGAACGGGCAGCCCTCGCGAAGCACGACACCAATCTCTTCTGCGACATCGCTGTCGTGAAAACCTCGCGCGGCGTCCGGATCACGCCCATCGTCCGATCCGATCGTTCGCTGTCCGGCGAATATTCGATCGTCATCACCAAGAGCGGCGCCGGCGGATCCTCCGACATCTCGCAGGGCGGACCGTTCGATGCGGCGCGCGGCGTCCGGCAGACGTTGGGCGCCTCGGAAATCTCGCTCGAGCGCGGCGCCAGCTTCAGAGCCGTCCTGAAAGTGCGCGCAGGCGGTCGCGAAGTCTGCCGCGACATCCGTTCGTAGTCAGCGTTCGTAACCAGCCCTTCGGCAGAGGAGACCGACTTGAAAAGCATCCATCTCAGACTCGCGGCCCTGGTTCTGGTCAGCGTACTTGGCGCCGCGACTGCGGAAGCACAGGGGCGCCACGACCGCTACGGGTATCACCCACCAGCGGTCAGCAAGGTGGATGTGCGTCAGAACGGGCGCGGCAATGGCGCCGCCATCGCACAGAATGGCGGCCCTAACGCAGCTGGCATCAGTCAGGACGGCGTCGCCAACACAGGCCGCATCAGCCAGGACGGCGCCGGCAACGACGCCACGATCCGTCAGCTCGGCCGCGGCAACGACGCCTCGATCACGCAAACCGGCGCAAACAATGTCGCCTGCGTGGTTCAGGTCGGAAAGAACCTATCGACGAATGTTGTCCAGGACGGTGGCCAGAACCGCGGCGTCGTGCAGACGAAAAAGGGCAGCTTCGACATTCCCGCCCGGCTTTGCGCCGTCAATCCAGCCGGAAAGGGCTACTGGCAGCGCATCGGTGTAAAGGGCTACTGATCACGGCGCCCAGAAGGCGTGGACCGGCACTTTCTTCTGCGCCAGCAGCTCCCTGATCGGAGAGGCGCCACGGCCTTCCTTGGCTTCGTTGTACACGTTCAGCTTGTCCTGCCCCATGAACAGCAGAACGATCCGGCGCGAAGACAGAATGCCCGGCACAGTCAGCGTCATGCGCTCGGGCGAGCCTGCCGCGGTCGGCGCGTGGATCCCGGCAAGCTTGCGCGTGCCAGCCGGATCAACCGCGGCGTCATAGCCGTCAGCGCCCGGAATCAGCGAGGCGATGTGGCCATCGGGGCCCATGCCCAGCAGGCAGATGTCGAACGGCATGATCGGCGCGATGCGCTTTTCCGCGGTGGCGGCGCCGCCCGACGCCTTGGCGTGGTTGGTCTTGAACGGAATGAAGGTCGCAACGGCCGCCCGGCGCCGCATCAGCGTGTCGCGGATGAGGAATTCGTTCGAGGCAGGATCCTCGGGATGCACCCAGCGCTCGTCGGTCACCGTGATGGAGACCTTCTCCCAGTTGATCGGCAGGTTCGACAGCGCCTCATAGAGCGGCCCCGGCGTCGTGCCGCCGGCCAGCGCCAGGCTCGCCTTGCGGCGCTTCTTGATGATGTCCGCCAGCTTCTCGGACACGTCGTGGCCAAGGCCGACGAACAGCCGCTTGCGATCGGAGAAGAAAGTTTCCTCGTGGCTCATGAGGGCGCTCATTCGTACCAGCTGTGTCCGTTGCGTTCAGTGAGGGCAAAAGCGCCGGCCGGGCCCCAGCTTCCGGCTTGATAGGGCATTGGCTTCATGCCGGTGCGGGCCCAGCCTTCGATGATCCGGTCGATCCACAGCCAGGCGGCTTCCGCTTCATCGCGGCGCACGAAAAGCGTGGAGTTGTCCGAGATCGCTTCCAGCAGCAGCCGCTCATAGGCGATGCGCCGCCGCTTCTCGCCCTTGAACGCGTCGAGCAGCGACAGGTTGAGCGACAGGGGCTGCAACTCATAGCCACCCTGCGTCAGCGATGGCGTCTTGTTCATGATGGTCAGCGAGATCGATTCTTCCGGCTGCAGCTGGATGGTGAGCCGGTTGGCCATCAGCGGACTGCCGTTGAAGATCGAGTGGGGCACATCGCGAAACTGGATCACGATCTGCGAATGCCGTGTCGGCAGCCGCTTGCCCGTGCGCAGGTAGAAGGGCACGCCTGCCCAGCGCCAGTTGTCGACATGGGCGCACAGCGCCACGAAGGTCTCTGTATCGGAAGGTTTGCCGCCTTCCTCCTCGGCATAGCCAGGCACGCTCTTGCCGTCGGTCACGCCGCGCACGTACTGGCCGCGCACCGTCTTCTGCTGCAGTTCGGATTCCCGGATCGGGCGCAGAGACCGCAGCACCTTCACCTTCTCGCCACGCACCGATTCCGGCCGCATGTTCGAAGGCGGCTCCATGGCAATGAGGCAGAGCAGCTGGAGCAGGTGGTTCTGCACCATGTCGCGCGTCGCGCCATATTCGTCGTAGTATGAGAACCGCCCCTCGACGCCGAGCGTCTCGGCGACCGTGATCTGGACATGGTCGATGGCGTGACGGTTCCACAGCGGCTCGAACAACGCGTTGGCGAACCTCAGCGCGATCAGGTTCTGAACCGTTTCCTTGCCGAGATAGTGGTCGATCCGGAAAGTGCGGTTTTCGCTGAAATGGTCGGCGATGACGCTGTTGATCGCCTCGCAGCTCGCGCGGCTCTTGCCGATCGGCTTTTCGACGATGATGCGGTTGGGCTCGGCCGTCAGCCCCAGGGCGGCCAGCCCCTTCACGATCGGCGTGTAGAGGGCGGGCGAGGTCGACAGGTAGAACAGGGCCGCGCCTGTCTCGCCGTTGAGCTTCTGCTTCAGGGCGGCATAGCCGGCCGGGTCCGATGCATCCCCCTGGGAATAGGACAGGCGCTTGGCGAAGGCGTCCCAGGCATCCTTTGAGAAGAAGGTCCCGGCGCGCTCCCGTACCCACTCTTCGACACTGGCCCGGAATTCGGCGTCCGGATGGCTCGACCGGGCGGCGCCGATAATCCTGAGGCCAGAGGGCAAAAGCCCGTCTGCATCAAGGAAGTACAGCGACGGAAAGAGCATTCGCCGGGCAAGGTCGCCCGTCGCTCCGAATATTACAAAAGCCCCCGGCATCGACATTTCAGAACCTCAGGGCCGGGTTGGACATCCGGTCAAGAAGAATTGCGTAGCTGGGGCATCAATACACTCAAAGAGCGAGACGGAACGGCTGGTTTCGCATACCGAACTTCGGAATCACTTGCGTCTTAGTCTCAATCACGTCAGCTTCCTGGCTGGCGATGATGATTGGAAGTGGTAAACCTTGGTCGGGCGGCGGGTGTAGCTCAATGGTAGAGCAGAAGCTTCCCAAGCTTACGACGAGGGTTCGATTCCCTTCACCCGCTCCAGCTTCAAGACGAGGTGCTCAGGAAGACTGTAGTCGGCTCAGCCGGGCAGTATTCGAAAAACCTTCAAGTACCCGTGATACCCGAAAAGTTAAGAACAGACGGGTCGAGGTTAACCTAAAATCTCCTTTGAATACGATGTTATACGCAAACGTGTACGGACCGGGCCGTCGCTTTCTGCGAATTCTGGTGTCTCGGTGATTTCGTCGATGTATTCGCAAATCTCATAATTGCTAGTGGCTAGAACCAAGCGCGCCCTTCGCGGGACGAGGAGCCGTCAGCCCACACTGTAGTGGGCCTTGGACAGGGGAATGAAAGTATGGACGCCAGCGTAGTCGCCCGCCTTCTGGAGCAAACCGCTCGTGCGGTTTACGAGGCACGCGGACCCAGGGCGATACATGCCGGCCAGTGGGCCGTGCTGCGCTATCTCGCGCGCGCCGGCCGTCAGGCCCGTACCGTTGGTGGGGTCGCAACTTACCTTGGCGTCACCCATGCGCCGGCCTCGCGCGCCGTCGCCTCGCTCGCCCGCAAGGATCTGGTGACGGTGAAGGCCGACTCGGAAGACCGCCGCATCCGCCGCATCGATCTGACCGCTGCGGGCAAGGCCCTGCTGGAGCATGACCCTGTGCATCGCCTGACGGCGGCGATCGAGGCGCTCAGCTCCGACAGGCAGAAAGAGTTCGCAACCACGCTCGAGACACTCTACGGCCGCCTCGCCAAGGCGTAAGAAGCCTCCATGGCAGAGCAGCAGCGGACGGATTATTCCGCCGACAAGACGACACGCTATTCCGAAGTCGCGATGGAGGTTGCCTCCGTCGTGGCCGGCGAGACATCGCGCACGGCGCGGTATGCCACCACCATATCGCTGCTGGTGTCGGCCTTCGGCGGGCGCTTCTTCTGGTGCGGCTTCTACGAGGTTGATCCGCTCAAGCTGAACGAGCTGGTGGTCGGTCCCTACCAGGGCACGCTTGGCTGCCTGCGCATCGCCTTTGGCAAGGGCGTCTGCGGCGCCTGCGCCGCCGAGCGCGAAACCATCATCGTTCCTGACGTGCACGCTTTCGCGGGCCACATCGCCTGTGACAGCCGGTCAAATTCCGAGATCGTCGTGCCGGTGTTCGACGCCTCCGGCGCGCTGGTTGCGGTGCTGGATGTCGACTCGACCGAGTTCGAGGCGTTCGACGAAACCGATGCGCGCGGCCTCGAAGCCGTCTGCCGCGCGATGATAGGCTAGCGGTTCAGCCGGCTGTCTTCGTGAATTCCGACACCGTCATCTGACCCTGCAGGTCGCGATAGATGCGGATGGTGTAGCGGTTGGCGCCGGTCATCTTGATGTCGAACAGGAAGTTGAGGCCTGCGACCACCTGAATCTGCGCGCTCTTGTTTTCTACGAGGCCTCGCTGCGGGTCGCGCTTGTAGATCGTGTCGATCGCGAGCGCCTCGGCTTCCTTGTATCCCGGCTCGGTTCCGTCAGCAGGCGCATACCCGCCGGCAATCTGGGGCGACGGCGCGCCCATCGTATCCGGGGCAGACGGCAGGGTGCAGGCAGCGGCGAGAGCAAAGGCAAGAACGGCAAGGCAGCGCATCTGTGTCCTCCCAAAGAACATCCGCATGCTACGCGTGGTCGGCGCATCGCGATACTGCCGGCGTCAGTCCGCCTTGCGCCAGCTTCCATCGTCGTCCTTGCGGTAGAAGGTGAAGCTCGCCGGATCCCAGGGCGGCGTATCCTGCCCGGTCATGTGGAACAGCGCGCGCCCCTCGCGGCCTTCCCAGAACTGCACGCTGTCCAGCGTCATGCCGTTCGGCCCACACGCATCCCACAGCTCGTCGGGGTTGGCCGCGTTCATCTCCGCGGTCAGTTCTTCGTTGGGCTTGAGCTCGAAGGCATGACCCGCAACCTTCACCTTCGGCAATGGCGCAGTGATGCAGCGCGAGCGCTGCTCCTCCGCCGCCTGCGCCAGTGTGCCCAGCGCCACCTGCTCGGCGGTCTGGCCTGCGGGAACATCGAAGACTTGTAACGCGAACCCCGCCTGGTCCTCCGGCGCCGACGCCATGCGCTGCTTAAGATAACCGGACACCCAGGTGTAGACCGTCCGGTCCCAGCCTTCGCCCGCGCAGTCCTGAGTGCGGAAGACTAGCGCCTCGTCGCCTGACACCGAAACCTCGGCGGTGCGCCACACGCATTTCGGCGCGAAGATCTGGATGCTTGTGTCCGTTGTCAGGAAGAACGCGCGGTTGCCGTCGCTGCACAGCCCGGTGACCGGCAGCGGCGACCCAGTCGCGCATGAAGCAGACGCCGGCGTCGCCGCATCGGCGTCAGCCGCCGTCTCCGGATTGCCGCAGGAAGCGAGCAGGGCAGTTGAAAGCAGCAGGCTGCATAGAATCCTCATGCCGCCTCTTATCAGCCGCCGCCACGCCTTGTCAGCCAGCCTCGTGCAAGCCGCCTATTTCGGGGCCGTCGACGCATACTTGGCCGCCGCATCCGCCCATTTGAACGGCAGCGCGTCCGGCACGATGCTTACCTCGGTCGTGAACTTGAACGGTGCGTTCCCCACGCCGCTGTCCCAGGCCATCTCGATAAAGAAGGCTGTAAAGCCTTTGGCCGGCTTATCGATATGAGCCACATAGGTCCCGTCGGCCTGCGCCTCCATCGGCGTCGATGTATAGACCTTGCCGAGCGACTCCACGCGGAAGTCACGCGCCTTGTCATTGTGCGCCTGCCAGAGACGAACTTCCTTCGGCGGCGTTGCTGGCGTCACCGTCAGCGTGCCGTCCGCCGCCTTGGTCCAGGAGTATTCCGGACGCTTTCCGCCGGTGATCACCGACTGGTACCAGGCCAGCATCGAATCGACGGCATCCGAACCCGCGAGATTGTGCGCCGCGTTCTCGACATAGCGAATGCGTTTTTCCTCCTGCATGTCGCCGTAATAGAACTGCGAATTGTCCGGCAGGAAAAATTGATCGCCCGACGCATTGACCAAGAATTTCGGGATCGTGAGACGCGCCCGGTTGCGATAATTGTAGGCGTCCTCGATCCCCAGCACCGCCTGGTATTCTGGTGTCCCGATCTTGTGCGGGAACAGGCCGTGATTGACGTAGTCCTCGAGCGACGGCGCGAAGAAGCCCAGCACTTCGAAATGATGCTTGGTGATCTCTTCGGAGTTCAGCGCATCGATCACCATCGGCATGATGCCGATGACGCGGTTGTCGACGGCGCCGACCAGCCACGTCGTCCAGCCGCGCTTGGACGCGCCGGCAACGACAAACTCTTTGATCGCCACGCCGCCGCCGGTTTCCGACTTCATGAATTCCTGCGTGGCGTCCATCGCCTTGACGCCGGCCTTCACCATGGCGAGGCGGACCAGCCACTCATCGTCCTTGGTCGTGAAATGCTTCACGCGCGTATAGGCGATGATGTCGTCCTCGTAGCGCGCCGTGTCCTTCGAGTCGGTGAAGTAAAGAGGCTGGTTGGGAACCATGCCGACCTCGGCGACGATCGAGCCCGTCTCCCTGGCGATGCGGATGGAGCGGTCCTGCGCCTTGGTCGGCGCCGGATCGGTATTGTCGCCCTGCCAGATGTAGAGCAGCGCCTTGTCGGATTTCACCTCGGTCGGCTTCACGACCGTCATCCAGTGCGTCCACACCGGGCGATCCACATCCACCGCGCTGCGCCACGTCTGCGACGTCATTTCCAGCACGTAGGTTGTCTGGCCATCGCCTGGATAGGTTGCCTTCAGCTCCCATTTGTAGGCCGGGTCCGGCTTGGCGACATACGCATCGAGCGCTGTTTTCTCCGCCTCCTTTACCGACAGATCGGGCGCGGCCGACGCGGATGCTGCTGTCTCGACCGGCTTGTCGGGCTGACAGGCGCCAAGCGCGAGCGTAGCGACAAGCGCGAGCAATGTGCTGCGGATCATTGGTGTCCTCCCATTCCGGATCGTTCCGGCCGGCTGTCCTCGCCGTTCGGAGGCACCCTAGAAGCGTCAGAGGCCGCGCGCCAGAATTGTCTGGGGCGCGGCCTCTGCGTCAGGCTTCAAAAAAGTCAGTCCTCAGGCGGCGGCTGGCCGGCGCATGAGACCCGTGCCGACCAGATACAGACCCCAGGCGGCGAAGGCCGTCAAAGCGGCGGAGAAGAACACGTCCATCACCGTGTCGATCTGCCCCGTCAGTTCCTGGGCGCCGAACTGCCCCAGCCGGTCGACGTTGAGGAACGTGCCCGGAATGCCGAGGTTCTGGTAGCGCAGGTAGAGGCCGACGAGCCCGACCAGCGTGAGAACGAGGCCAAGCCGGAAGCCGCCGTCGCGAATCGCGCCGCCGGCCTTGATCTCGCGCCGGATTGCGCTCGCCTCCAGCACAAGGAAGCCGACCGCCACGGCATAGAATGGCGTCACCCAGTAGAAGGCTGTCTGCAGGCCCTGGGCGCCAGCCGCCGCGGCGTCGAGACCGCCAGCCGCAGCTTCCTTACCGAACATGTCGGACAGGAACCCGACCATGGTGGGACCGCCGCCGAGGCCGATAATGTTCAGCACCATCAGAAGGATGGCGCCCGACATCGTCCGCTGCGACGGCTTCACGGAGTTCTGGACGATCGCCAGGGCGGGAGCGAGATACATGATCGTGAAGAAGGTCGGCAGTGCGAGGATCGCCACCGACATTTCCCAGCCCGGGGCCCAGACATAGGCGAACCAGAACGGCATCGCGAGGGTGAACGCAATCGCGGGCAGCAGGGCGTACCAGACGCGCGAGCGCTTCGCGAGCCAGTCGACGATGGCGCCGGAGAACCAGGTGCCGAGACCCATCGAGACCGCGAGCATGCCGGCATACCAGACCGCCAGCTCCTCGCGGGTGATGCCTTTCACGCGGATGAGGAAGGAGGCGTTCCAGCCGAGGGCGCAGTAGCCGACGAACGAGCAGAGGCCGCAGGCGAGCGCCGCCCATAGCAGCATCGGCCGGTTCACGAACTCCCAGATGGTTGAGGTGAAGCTGACTTTCTCGGAGGCGTTGGCGTGGGCCTGCGCCTGGCTGACATTGGCGTTCGAGTCCATCGCGCCACGCTTGGGCTCGCGGACAAAGATCAGCATGAGGGCCGCCGCGAAGACGCCGGCGATGCCAATGTAGATGAAGGCGTTGCGCCAGCCGATGGTGGCATCCATCTGCGCGCCGAAGGCGGCGCCGAGCGCCTGGCCGAAGGGCACGCCGAGGGAGAAGAGGGCGAGTGCGAGCCCGCGCTTCTCTGGCGGGAAATAGTCCGAGATGATCGAGTAGGAAGGCGGCGCGCCGGCTGCTTCGCCAACGCCGACGCCGACCCGGGCGGCCAGCATCTGCGGATAGGTCTGCGCCATGCCGCACAACGCGGTGAACATGCTCCACAGGATGGCGCCGGCGCCGAGGATGTACTTGCGGCTGGTCCGGTCCGCGATCGCGCCGACGATGACGCCGAAGACGGTATAGAACAGGGCGAAGTAGAACCCCGTCATCATGCCCATCTGCGAGTCGGTAAAGCCGGTGTCGCGCTTGATCGATTCGATCAGGATCGACATCAGCTGCCGGTCGAGGAAATTGAAGATGTAGATGAAACAGAGGAGGCCCAGCACCAGCCACGCATAGGGCGAGGTGCGATGGGGCACATGCGTTGTCCCCGCGGATGCGGCGGCGGTATCAGTCATCTATCCCTCCCGGCGAGCCCGTTCCGGCTCTTGCGATACCGCTAGGTTTCCACATGCCAGGCAACTTGGCGAGGGTATTGTCGCGGAAGGCGAGGGCGGCATGCCGCAGGTGCGAAGATGCTGGCCCAGCTAGGGCGACTTTTGCCACTGGCCCGCGTCGTGGCGCGAGTAAATCGTATAGCTCGCGTGATCGACACTTTTGTCGTCGGCGTGCCGGAACACATGGCCCGACCGGCCCGGCTCCGGCAGGTAGACCGCGACTAGGCAGACATCCAGGGTGACAACTTCGCTCGGACTTGACGATGTAACGCCGCAAGTCTTGTCAAAGCCGAAGATGCGGATCGGCCTATATCTTTGCATCGGCACAAGGCTGCCATTCCGAACCTCCATTTCTTCACGGCAAGTCAGGACGCGGAACACAAGCGCGAAACCGTTCAACAAGCCCGCATCGGCCACCCGCCATTTACAGTATTGGGGCGGCTGCAGGTCCGGCGTGGTGGCGACGAACAGGCGAGGATCGTCCTGAGTGCAGAAGCCTGTCAGCCGGAGACGAAATTCTGAAGCACACGAAGCATCTGCAACGTCCGCCGGCCAGGCCACATAGTCGGCATAAGCGGTCGTTTCCTGGCTCCGCCCGCATCCGGCGAGCAAGACTGCCGCGACAATCGCACCTACTGTCCTGAATCGCCCTAACATTTGCTGACCTTGATCTCTCGAGCCCGGCTTGTCATCTAGCACCCGCAACAAGCGCCTCCCCCAAAGGAATACCCGATGGCCGCCACCCACTACGTTTACCATCTCGACGGCCTGACCAAGATCTATCCAGGCGGGAAGAAGGTGTTCGAGAATATCCGGCTGCATTTCCTGCCGGACGCCAAGATCGGCATCGTCGGGGTCAACGGCTCGGGCAAGTCGACCCTGCTGCGCATCATGGCGGGCGAGGACCACGAGATTCTCGGCGAAGCCAAGCCGATGGACGGCCTCAAGATCGGCTACCTGCCGCAGGAGCCGAAGCTCGACCCGACCAGGAACGTCTTCGACAACATCGCCGCCAAGTGCCCCGAGAAGATGATGGTCGACGAGTTCAACGCGATCTCGATCAAGCTCGGCGAGGAATACACCGACGAGCTGATGGAGAAGATGACCAAGCTCCAGGAAGAGATCGACGCCGCCAACGCCTGGGACATCGATGCCAGGATCGAGATGGCGATGGAAGCGCTGCGCTGCCCGCCGGGAGACTCGCCAGTGACCAACCTGTCCGGCGGCGAGATCCGGCGGACCGCGATCTGCGCCCTGCTGCTGTCCAAGCCCGACATGATCCTGATGGACGAGCCGACCAACCACCTCGACGCGGAGTCGGTGGCGTGGCTGCAGAACTATCTTTCCAACTTCCCGGGTTGCGTGATCCTCGTTACCCACGACCGTTACTTCCTCGACCAGATCACCACCTGGATTCTCGAGCTCGACCGTGGGCAGGGCATCCCCTACGAGGGCAACTATTCGGTCTGGCTGGAGAAGAAGGCCAAGCGCATCGCGCAGGAACAGCGCGAGGAAGCCGGCCGCCAGAAATCGCTCAACCGCGAACTCGAATGGGTCAAGGCAAGCCCCAAGGCCCGCCAGGCCAAGTCCAAGGCGCGCGTCAATGCGTACGAGGAAATGGCGTCGAAGGCCGAACGCGAGAAGATCACCACCGCGCAGATCCGCATCCCGCCCGGGCCGCGTCTCGGCAGCAATGTCATCGACGTCGAGCATCTCAACAAGGCGTTCGGCGACAAGCTGCTGATCGAGGATCTCTCGTTCAAGCTTCCACCGGGAGGCATTGTCGGGGTCATCGGTCCCAACGGCGCGGGCAAGACCACGCTATTCAAGATGATCACCGGCCGCGAACAGCCCGACGGCGGCACGTTCAAAGTCGGTGAGTCAGTAAAGCTCGGCTACATCGACCAGAGCCGTGATTCACTGAACGATAAGAATACCGTCTGGCAGGAAGTCTCCGGCGGCCTCGACATCATCGAGATCGGCGGCATCGAACAGCCAAGCCGCGCTTATCTCGGCGCCTTCAACTTCAAGGGCACCGACCAGCAGAAAAAGGTCGGCCAGCTCTCGGGCGGTGAACGCAACCGCGTCCACCTCGCCAAGATGCTGAAAGAGGGCGCCAACCTCATCCTGCTCGACGAACCGACCAACGACCTCGACGTCGAAACCCTGCAGGCGCTCGAAGCCGCGCTCGAGGACTTCCCCGGCTGCGCCGTCATCATCAGCCACGACCGCTGGTTCCTCGACCGCGTGGCGACGCACATCCTCGCCTTCGAAGGCGACAGCCATGTCGAATGGTTCGAAGGCAACTTCCAGGACTATGAGGAAGACAAGAAACGCCGCCTCGGCGCCGACGCCACCGAACCCAAACGCCCCACCTTCAAGAAGTTCGCGAGATAGCGCGCACATACGTCCTCATCCTTTGAGGAAGATGCGAAGCATCCGTCTCGAACGACGAGGGGTGCTCACCGTGACCCCACCACCGCCGTCATTCTCGGGCTTGTCCCGAGAATCCTGGTTCGGGAAGCGGTGGGATCTTCAGTCGGTCCCGATAACGGTCCAGCCGGGATTCTCGGAGCAAGCCCGAGCATGACACGTTGAGGGAGCCGACCCGCTCGGAATATGTGGAATATCGCGCGCCCAAAGCCGCGTTTCCTTCGGCCACTTCACGATCCGCTGTGGGACAAAATAAATCCTGTCTGAAGTTATCCCCTGCCTCTCTCACCTGATGGATACTGCCTCCGCCCAGACATGAGGCGGCGTTCGAGAACGGCCGAAGCTTCGGAATCTCAGGGCTCGGTGTCGCCGGTATCATCGGCGCCAGTGTTGCCGGTGTTGCCGGTGGTGTCGGTGGTGTTTGAAATTGAAGAGCGACCCGCTCAACGAGTCATGCTCCGGCTTGAGCCGAGGATCTTTCTTCCCCGCCAAAACCGCGCTGTTGGATGGAAAGAAGGATTCTCGGGTCAATCCCGAAGATGACAGCTGTGGATGAGGCCAGCAAAACAACGCACCTATTGCCGCTGCTGCATTCCCGCTGGCATGGTCCGGCGCAAACACGAGGACAGCGCGATGAATGTTAAGGACAAGATCGTCATCGTCACGGGTGGGGCGAGTGGGATCGGCAAGGCGCTGGCGGAGCGCTTTATTATGGAGGGCGCGTCGGGCCTTGTCCTGGCCGACATCAACGCGGAACTCCTGAGCAAGACAGCTGCGTCGCTCCATGAAGTCGCTGGCAAATCACCTCATGTCTTTAAGAACGGCATCAACATTTCGAACTTACCAGCCGACGTGACCAAGGAGGATCACGTCAAAGCTCTCGTGCAGCACGCTGAAAATGTTTATGGCCGCATCGATCTCTTCTGCTCGAACGCCGGCATCGGCGGCGCAGATCCCGACATCGACAATCCTGGCTCACCCGCGAACGCAAAATGGGAACAGGCCTGGGGCGTCAATGTGATGGCGCATGTCTATGCCGCGCGCCACGCTCTCCCCGGCATGATCGCGCGCAAGTCCGGCTGGTTCCTCAACACCGTTTCAGCAGCCGGCCTTCTCTCACAGATCGGCTCGGCGCCGTACTCCACCACCAAGCACGCCGCGATCGGCTTCGGCGAACACCTTGCCATCGCGACGAAGGAAAACGGCGTCGGTGTTTCTCTGCTCTGTCCGCAAGCCGTCGACACGCCCATGCTCGGCGGCGCCGCCGGGTCGCAGAATGTCGATGGCGTGCTGTCGCCCGAGCAGGTTGCGGGTGCGGTGGTCGAAGGCCTCGCCGCTGAGAGCTTCCTCATCCTGCCGCATCCCCAGGTCCTCACCTACATGCAGCGCAAGACCGGCGACTATGACCGCTGGATCCGCGGCATGGTCCGCCTGCGTCGAGGCGTGATCGACGGAGCGAAGGGCGCACGCTGATCTCCAGAAAGCCGAAGCGCCTCATCCGGGGAGGAATGAGGCGCTTCGAGCCGGCTTGGACGTGGGGCGTCTTTGCGTGCCGGCTACGCCCTGTCCGATGCGGACAGGGCTTCATCTGTTACTTGCGAACGCGTTCAAGGTTCCATTCGTAATCAACGGGGTGGCCACACATCACCTGCGGGTTTCCATCGATTGATCCGGGCCTGAACCGTGCGCTGCGCACCCATTTCAGGGCGGCATCGTCGAGCCTTGGGTGGCTGCTGGAAGCGGCAATGCTGGCGGAGGTCACGCGCCCTCTCGCATCGACGCAGACCTCCAGCCGGGAGAGTCCTTCCTCATTCCCGCGTATCGATTGCAGCGGATAAGGCGGCGACTCCGCCGGCAGCATCTTCGGCGACAGGCGCACCGGTCTGGCAGACGGCGCAACTCCAACCTCTGGTCCGCCTTTGCCCGTCCCAACGCCTGGCCCGGTCTTGCCGCGGATGACGTCATCACCGTCATCCCGGACAACGAATATATCGAGATCCGGAATGAAGACCTTCGACTCCTCGAGCGTGACGCCTGTATCGAGCTCCTTCTTCTCGATCTGCTCTTCGGGCTTCGGCGATGGCTCGACATTGGCGAGAAAGGTCGGCTCCTCGAACGCCTTCGCGATCTGCGCGCCGAGCCCGTTCATCAGCGCGTAGCCGACAGCGGTTGTAACCAGCACGGTCGTCATCGCGCCGGCAAGCTTGGTCGAATTCGGCGCGCGGGCTCTCATTGCCTCGTACAAGGAGGCCTCCTATGGCTTGAGTCAGTTGTGTGGTGTGGCTCTGGGACTCTACGTGGATCAGGACGGCGGCGTTGCGGCCATGGATTCCTCCAGCGCGTCTGTTGCTGTCAGCCGCGCGCCAGGAGCGAGCGGTTCGAAAGGCACGTAGACTTCGACTTCTTCGACGATCTCCCGAGCCGGCTGCGCCGCCCAGGCCGCAAAGCCTCCGCCACCGATCAGCAGCACGGCGGTCATCGCGGCAGCCAGACGGCGTCCGTCGGAGAAGGGCGAGCGGGCCAGCATCCCGATCCGCTCGGCCAGCGGATGCTCCTTACTAGCGGGCCAGTAGCAGCCAACAGGCAGCGGCCGGGCGGCCAGCTGCGTCTTCAGCAGGGTCTCGGCATAGACCCGGCGCGCCTTCGGCCGGCGCTGCATCACGATCGCATCGCACGACAGCTCCTGGTCGGCGCGCATCGCCTTGGCGCCGGAATGGATCAGCGGGTTGAACCAGAAGAGGCAACGGGCCAGCGCCACGAAGGCATTGATCCGTGCATCGTGCCGCTCGATGTGCACCTGTTCGTGCGCGAGGATCAGTTTCCGTTCGTGGATGTCGAACCGACTGGTGAAATCGGACGGTGTCACCACATAGGGGCGGAAGAAGCCGACAACGGCGGGACCTGCTTCGCCCAGATCGACATCGGCCATGAACAGGCGCTGGCGCTTCACCATCTGCACCGTCATCATCCCGGCGCCCATCAACCAGACGAGGAGGGTGATATCTGCGATCACGGAGAGCGTCGCGTTCTCGCCCTGCGGCAGCAGGGGCATGTTGACCAGCACGGTGCGGGCGGGAAGCAGGGTCGCCAGCATTGCGACCGGAACGATCGCCCAGAGCAGATAGGCGGCGCCGGGGCCGAGCAGGCGAAGGACGTGCTTGCGCGAAACCAGCGCGATGAAGATAGCAGCCGCCGCCGCGAGGTTCGCCTCGATCATTTCCAGGAGGAAGGCGGTCATGTCTCGTCCTCCTCGATCTTCGCGATCAGCGCCTTGAGCTGGCGAACGTCCTTGGCCGAGAGTTTCTCGTTCTCAGCAAAATGCGCCACCAGTGGGGCGACTTCGCCCTTGAACAACCGGTCGAGCAGCCCCTGGCTTTCCGACTGCACCCAGGCGGCGCGGGCGATCAGGGGGCGATAGACATAACCATCGGCGCCCTTTGACCCGGCGACGGCCTTCTTCTTCAGAAGGCGGGTGATCAGCGTCTTCACGGTCGCCGGCGCCCAGTCATTGGCCGGGCCGACCTTGGCGAAGATCTGCTCGCCCGAAAGCGGCTCCTTGCGCCAGAGCGCTTCCATGATTTGCGATTCGGCTTCCGAGATCTGCGTCATGGTACACCTGTAATCTGATATCAAGTTACGCCTGTAATCCGGCAAGTCAAGCGGCGCCGTGAACGGAAGGCGATTGACGTCTGCGGCAGAGATCGCCATATCCCGCGCCTTCTCCATCAAGGAGACAGTGGATGCCATTCGAGATTGCCTTCGCTTCGTGAGCCGCACCGTCCTGGCCAGTGATCCTTGAATCGCTGACCAGCTGAGGCCGCCGCTCGCGCTGGACGACCCGCCGCCGCACCGGCCGCGGACCGCATCCCGTTCAGACCAGGCGAATCCAAGTGAACATCTCGAAGTACGAGCAGCGAACGCTGCACGCGCTCGCGCAAGGCGGGCGCATCAACCAGTACAAGGACGACAGCGGCGACATCATCGCCGTCGACTGCATCACACGCGACGGATGGAGGCTGGCGGACTGCACGCTTGGCGTCTTCCGCAAGCTGCGCAAGCGACGGTTCATCCGCAGCGAGGGCGGCGGCCCCTATCGCGTGACCCGCGAAGGTCTCGCGGCCGTCCGGGCGCAGGTCGACAACCAGTGACTGATGAAAAAGACGGACGTGTCGAATTCGCGACACTGCGGAACGCACGTCCGTCTTTTTCATTCATCCGCGCAAGAAGCCTCTTGCGGTCTCGCTACGGTTGCTGTGAAAGACCGCCCTTCGTCTCCGAGGAACAATCACAGCGATGCCATCTGCGAAGCACAGGCCGGGCAAGTTCGACTTCGCGGTGAGGCGCGCCAGCGCAGGCCGGGGCCTGTTCACCCGGACCGCGATCCCGAATGGCGCCTGCGTGATCGAATACACCGGCCGCAAGCTCAAGGATGGCGAGGACCGGACCTCTCGGTCCAAATTCCTGTTCGACCTCGGCAACGACACAACGATCGATGGCTGGATCCCGTCCAACACGGCGCGATACGTCAACCATTCCTGCCGTCCCAATTGCGAGGCGACGGTCCATCGCGGCCGCGTGTGGATCCATGCTATCCGCAACATCAAGCCCGGCGACGAGCTGACCTACGATTACGGCAAGGTCTATTTCAAAGCCTATATCGGTGACCGCTGCCGCTGTGTGGCCTGTGTTGCGAAAGCGGCTAAGGTCACGGCTGCAAAGCCGCCCGAAGCGAAAACGCCTGCTACGAGGGCCATTCCACCCACGGTTCTGCCGAAGGTGGAAGTGGTTCTGGCGAAAGCGGCCTAGAGGCCACCGCCGGAAATCGAGAACTTGCGGCGCGTGCCCAGAAGCTTCTGGGCTTCGCCAATCGCCTGCGCCGCCGATTCAGCCAGCTTCAGGCGCGGTTCCGACCGCAGGGCTTCGAGCGCTTCGGTCAGGTGAGCAATGCCTTCGCGCAGCATCACGGGGTCGAAGCGCTTTTCGGCTTTCAGGCGCAGCGCGCGGCCGAGCGTGATGTTGGCGGCGATCCAGCGATCCGGCGCGACCGAGCGGTTGATCTCGGACAGCGTCGAGCGGGCATTGTCGACCGAGCGGTCGATCCAGCTGTCGTCGCCAGCAAAAGCCAGCTGCAGCGCGCCGGCGGAGGCATCGTCAACGATCTCTGCAAGCAGGGCGGGGTCGGCCTTGGGTTTCTGCTGAAGGATGGAGAGCAGGGATTCGACAACCGGCTGCAGGCGCTCGGCGCGGAAATCCTGCGGGCGGCCCAGGGCCGGACGGAACTGCTTGGCGGCGGCATAGGCCATCGCGCGGCACAGCGCCTCGTCCCAGCTGGATTTCTCCCTGGGCATGGCAAGCGTCACGGCCGGACGCTGCTGCTCGAATGTGTTGGACGGGCGGCTGAGGATGCGCGCCACGCCGCGCGATCCGCGCGGAGATTCGGACCACAGCACGAGATCGGCGTCGGTGCGTTTCATCAGCTTGTCGGCGGCGTCATCGCCATCGACGCTGCCGGGATAGGGGATCACGCGGAACGGCCCGCCAAACATGTAGTCTTTCAGGTAAGTGTCGACCGCACGGTTGAGGAAGCCGGCGATCGCGCTGCGGCGTCCGCCGCCACCGCGAACCACCAGCACGCGCGCGCCCATGTCGTTGGTGCGCTTGACTGAGGAGGCGAGCGCCGCGCGGCGCACGCCAAGCGCCAGGCGCACGAGGCTGGCAAGGCCGAGCACGGCCAGCGCGAAGACGGCTCCGAGCCCGAGCAGAACGCCGATGCCAGCCAGCTGGGGCGAGCCTGTCAGGGTCGATTCGATCGACGCCCAGGCTTCGCCCAGCGCTTTGAAAATGCCCGAAAGAAAGTCCATCAACCGGTCCTGCCGCCCCAAGTTTCGCGGCTTTGCAGCAATTCTTCTAAGGGGGCTGCAAATTCCGCGCAACGCCTGCTGGCGCCGCGCGCTGACGCGGGCAGAAGTTAACTACATCTCATGTTCGGGGACGGCACACGGCGTGCCGTATCTGGGCAAGGCCCGCTGTGGCTAGGAAATGGCGATCCCGGCAGGATTTGAACCTGCGACCTACGGTTTAGGAAACCGTTGCTCTATCCAGCTGAGCTACGGGATCGGCGGGAGCCTTATGCCTTCAAATGGCGGGGGTCGCCAGACGCCCTGAGCGCCTTGCCGATTGCCGTTTTGCCGGGCCTTTCTATGGTTCACGCCAAGGGGGCGCGGGTGGGGCTTGCACAACAGGGACAATGGGCTGGCTGGACCCGGCGGCGCGTTGCGCTGGGGGTCGCCGGGCTTGTCGCCGGGTGCAGCGCACAGGCCGACCTTGCCGAAGGCGAGCGCGGACGTGTCGCGCGTATCACGGATGGCGACGTCCTGGGGCTGGATACCGGCTTGCGGGTCCGGCTGGTCGAAGTCGAGGCGCCGGCGCCCGGCTATGACGGCCGGTTGGACGAACCCTGGGCAGCGGAAGCGCGGGATCTGTTGACGGCGGTCGCGCTCGGGCGGCAGGCGCGGCTCTGGTATGGCGGTCTCAGCCGCGATGACTATGGCCGCGCGCTGGCGCATGTGATTGCAAGTGATGAAACAGGCGGCGATGTCTGGCTCAATGGTATGGCCATCCGGCAGGGCGCAGCGCGCGTGCGGAGCTGGCCCGACAATTCCAGGCGCGCAAGGAAACTGCTGGCGCTCGAGGCTGAGGCGCGTACGGCCAAGCGAGGACTGTGGGCGCTGGAGCACTGGCGCGTGCGTGAGCTGGACGATCTGCAAAGTGCTCCGAACTATGCAGTCGTGGAGGGAGCGGTAGCGGCGCTGGGCGAGATCGCTGGTGATGGAGAGGCGTACCTGGCGCGCGGCGGAATCAGGTTCGATGTGGGCCAAAGGCTCGGCGCGCCGGACACGTTGGCGCTCTCGGTGGGCTCCAGACTGCGCGTGCGCGGACGAATCGATACGCGCGACGTGGTTTCCGGTGGCGACCCAAAAATCCGCATCACGCACTGGGCGCAGGTTGAGCTGGCCTGATGCCGATCAAGTCGACGGGATCAGTCCCGCTTCCTCCGGATCGCCGACGATGCGGCAGAGGGCGGATTTCAGTTTGCGCAGCGCCTGGTGTTCGATCTGGCGGACACGCTCCTTGGAGACGCCAAGCCGGCGGCCCAGGGTTTCCAGCGTGACGCCTTCCTCGACCAGGCGGCGTTCGCGAATGATGATCATCTCGCGTTCCGTGAGATCGCAAAGTGCTTCGGCGAGCCAGACGCTGCGGGTTTCGCGGTCGCGTCCGAGCATGGTTTCGTCTTCGGGGAGCAGGCCCGTGTCGGGCAGAAGATCCTGCCATTCGCTGTCGCCGGCTTCGCCAATCGGCGCATTGAGCGAGCGGTCGGCAGCAGACAGGCGCGACGCCATGCGGTCGACTTCGCCCTCATCCACCCGGAGCGCGGTCGCGACATAGGCGCGGCTTTCGGGCGAGAGGCCGCCATCGGTTGGATCGCGCAGCAGGGCGCGCAGGCGGCGCAGGTTGAAGAACAGGGATTTCTGCGCGGCGGTGGTGCCGGTGCGCACGATCGACCAGTTGCGCAGGATGTAGTCCTGCACGCAGGAGCGGATCCACCAGGTCGCATAGGTCGAGAAGCGGAGCTCTCTTTCCGGCTCGAAGCGGGCAGCAGCCAGCATCAGGCCGACATTGCCTTCCTGCACGAGATCCGACATCGGCAGGCCATAGGTACGAAAGCGTGCAGCGATTGCCACGACGAGACGCATGTAGGCGGTGCAGAGTTCGTGCAGGGCGTCCTCGTCGCTTTCATCGCGCCAGCGGCGCGCGAGATTCAGTTCGTGATCGCGATCGAGCAGGGGAGCCGACATCGCCCGCTTGACGAACCGGCGGTCGGCGCCAGTTGCAGTCGTGTCGGTCATGGCCATAGGCGGCTCCAGAATTTGCCCCACACGCGGCGCGGAACATGCGCGCCCGACCGAGGACATGACCCTCGCCCGACGGATTAAACCCGCCGGCTTGGGGGCGGTTCCCGCTCCCCTCCAAATTTCGCTGAATAGGACGGAAATAGACTCCGGCGGTGTCCCGGAAAGGGCTTCGGCCGTTGCAGGTGCAAAAAGAAACGGGGCGTCCCTGCAAAGGGACACCCCGCCAATGTCCTGGAAGCCGGTCTGGTTAGTCCTCACCCCTGTCGGGGGCTTTTCAGGCCGCGCGCTTGGCGAGCGACTTGGACAGCTTTTCCACGGCTTCGGCGTGCTTGATGTTTTCCACAGCCGCCAGTTCGCGGGCCATGCGGTCCAGCGCCGATTCATAGAGCTGACGCTCGGAATAGGACTGGTCCGGCTGGTCGCCAGCGCGGTGCAGGTCGCGGACGACCTCGGCGATGGAGATCAGGTTGCCCGAATTGATTTTCGCTTCGTATTCCTGGGCGCGACGCGACCACATGGTGCGCTTGATGCGCGCGCGGCCGCCGAGTGTCTTGAGGGCGTCACCCACAATACGGGTGGAGGCGAGCGCACGCATGCCGGAGGATGCGGCCTTGGCAGTCGGAACGCGCAGGATCAGCTTGTCCTGCTCGAAAGCCACGACAAACACTTCGAGCTTCATGCCGGCGACTTGCTGGGTCTCGACGCCCGTCACACGGCCTACGCCGTGGGCGGGATAGACCACATGCTGGCCAATATTGAAGAGACCTTCAACGACTTTTGCCGGCTGCTTCTTCGTCATGCTTGGATCACCTCTTACTCGCAAATAGTGTCACGACTTCCGGACCGCCCACTCATAGGTGTGCGACCAAGTAGCCTGACCTGTTGCGTTTTTTAGCTCGCCCGTCGGCGAGGCTTACCCTTAGCACAATTGTAAGGAATTTCAACTCGTTGCTGCAGTGCGACGAAGCAAATCAGGCCAAATCCGCGTGTTGTCGCGGCATTTCGCCTCAGATTCCGGTCCCTGGCTTGGGCGAAAACAGGGTCGCCAGCTTACCCTTTACCTTGGCGTAGTCGTCTGCATCGGCAGGGGCGGTTCCCTTGACGGTAATGTTCGGCCAGACTTTCGCGTAATCTGTGTTTAGTTTCAGCCACTTGCCGTCGGCGTCATCCTCGGTGTCGGGCACGATGGCCTCGACCGGGCACTCGGGCTGGCAGACCCCGCAATCGATGCATTCCTCAGGGTGAATGACGAGAAAGTTCTCCCCTTCGTAGAAGCAGTCCACCGGACAGACTTCCACGCAGTCCATGTATTTGCACCGGATGCAGGCGTCGGTGACGATGTAGGTCATGGGCTTGGGTGTACTCGCGCTAGGGCCGCGATGTGTGGCGGAAGAACACTAAAGTCAATTGAACGTCACGTTCAGCGCGGCTGATGCGTCCCTAACCCTCACCGTTAGCCAGCGTAGAGCGCCTTCCAGACCACCACGATGCCCCAATGGATGGTGATGGCCGGCCAGAGCGAGCCCGACCGGATGCGCGACAGGGTGCAGGCCAGCCCCAGCCAGGCGATCAGCGACAGGAAGCGAGGGTCGGTGAATTCGGGCCGACCGAAGGGCAGTCCCAGCCAGGTCTGGACCGGGTGCCACAGGATGTAGGCGAGCAGGGAACCGACAGCGGCCAGCGGCGCACCTTTCCGGATCCAGCTTCGGAACGCCAGCTCCTCGCCCAGGACCGGGATCAGGAACGCTGACAGGGCGATGACCATCATCTCGTCGCGCGGGGCGGGCTGGAGCTTCAGCACGCCGCTCAACGCGGCCCAGATGCCGGCCGCGACGACCAGCAGGAAAAGGATCAGCCCCTCGATCGCGCCGCGCAGGTCGGGAAGCTTCTTCAGCCCGGCCAAAGCCTCACCGACGACTTCGCCGAGCAGTCCGGGTGGACGTCGTTCCGCTGTCACGCTTCAAGGCCTCGCCGCAGTCTAGCGCCCCTTGATGGTCTCATAGCATAGCGCCGCTTCGGCTGGCGGCCCTCTTCGCGCCGGAAGCGCAAGAATCCGCACCAGCCTGCTGCCTGCGGGCGCCACGAAACTCAACATGTCGCCTGGCTCCACGGGAGTGGCTGGCTTGTCGACCCGGCGGACCTGACCGTCCCGCTCGATGCGGGCGCCCTTTGCCTCGATGGCTTCCGTGGCCCAGATGCGGGTTTTGAAAAACCGCGCGCGCCACAGGAAGACGTCCAGCCGCATCCGTTCTTCGGTCATGTGACAGGCTTGGTGGCTGCGGTTGCTGACGCTCCTGGCTTGGCGCGAGGACGGCGGCGTTTGCGGCGATGTTGGGGTGGCGCCGTCATCAGGCCGGCAAGCACGGCAAAGGGGCCGGACGGCGGTGGCGCAGGTTCGGCCCCGCGCGTTTCCACTTTTGGTGACCGCATCGCGGCAAAGCGCCAGAGTTTCACAGCGCCCGTGTCCTTGTCCTTTTCGGCCGGCTTGAGACCCAGTGCACGAAGGACGGCTGGGAAGTCAGCGATTGGACAGCCGATCTGCGCGGCAAGCTCAGGCGGAGCGGCGAAAGCAGAGGTCTCGGAGCCGCGCCGGATCTGGGAAAGGGACGCGACCAACCGCTCGGCGAGGTCGGCGCGCACGGCCCGTGGTCCGACGCGGAGATAGCCGGCAGCCCACAGCATAGGTTCTGGCCAAAGCTCCTTCGCAAGCGGGAAAGACGACTGGGATGGGGGCGAGCGAACGGGCAGGCTGGCGTGGACAGCGCGCAAGGCCAGCGCCAGGCGCGCGGCTGAGGGCTTCAGCAGGCCAGGCAGCCAAGCGGCGACGCGGCCGACCTTCACGCCGGCGGCGTTGAGCGTTGCGCGGTCTTCGGCGGATAGCGGCGGCGTCTGGCGCGCTGCGGTGGCCGCGCGGCGGTCGAACGCGGCGCCGGTTTCGAGCAGCTGGTAAGCCGTGCCGCGCGCCGCGCCGCGCAAGGTGCTTCCGTCGAGCACCGTGCGGAGCGCATGAAGCGCCGGAAGCGTCACCTTCGAATGATCCGCGAACCAGCGGCCAAGGCGTTCGTGAGCGGCCTCGCGGCTGGTGGCGGGCGCGTCGCGGGCGCCGAGAAGCTCGATCGTGGGCGAATGCCAATCCGACGCCGCGACGAGCTTCGCCACGGAGGCGCCGTCGTGGACGATGGTTGCGCTATCAGCGTCGAAGGAAAGATCGGCGTCCGGGGCCTGCGAGATCGCGGCCAGGCGTTTCTCGATGACCGGCCGTAGCGACTTCAGCGCCGCGCCGCGCAGGGCGCGCCCGGCGAGCGTCTCGCCTGCCGCCTCGGCGGTGAAGACGAGGCCATCGAGGCGTCCGACCGCGTGGCCGCCGATCATGACTTCGCCGGCTGGGCCTATCTCCGCAGGAGCATCTTCTTCCGAATTGAGCGTCTTGAGGAGTGCCGAGGTGCGGCGGTCGACAAAACGAAGCATCAGCGCCTGGTGGAGCGCGTCGGAGAGCTTGTCTTCGATCTCGCGCGTGCGGCCGCGCCAGGTTTCAGCATTCTCCAGCCAGTCGGCGCGGTTGGCGGCATAGGTCCAGGTGCGGATGTCGGCGAGGCGTTGCTGCAGCATGTCGATGTCACCCTCGGCACGGTCGAGGCGTTCGACATGCTCATACATCCACTCGTCCTTGATGCGGGCAGAGGGCTCGATGAGCTTCTCGACAAACAAGCCGACAAGCTTGAGGTGAGCTTCGGGGCCGGACTTGCGGAAGTCGGGCAGGGTGCAAAGGTCCCACAGGCGGCGGACGTGCGCGGGCGTGCGGGCGGCGCGTTTCACATCCTCGTCGTCGGCCAGGGAGGCAAGCGTCATCTCGTCGAGCGCCTCGGGCGCACGTCGCAGGATAACGTCTGGAGAGGCGCGGCGGAGCGAGGCGAGCAGGCCGGCGACGCTTCCGAAGTTGAGATCGGAATTGCGCCAGTTGAGGAAGTCGACAGGTTCGAAGCGGTGATCGCAGATGCGCTCGATCGTCTCTTCCTCGAACTGCTCGCAATCGCCGGTTTCTCCGAACGTGCCGTCATCACGGAAACGCCCGGCGCGCCCGGCAATCTGGGCGAGCTCGTCGGCGCGCAGGAAGCGGCGCTGGCGGCCATCGAACTTGCGGCGGCTGGCGAATGCGATGTGGCCGACATCGAGGTTGAGGCCCATGCCGATCGCGTCGGTGGCGACGATGTAGTCGACTTCGCCGGACTGGTAGAGTTCGACCTGGGCGTTGCGGGTGCGGGGGGAGAGGGCGCCCATGATGACGGCGCAGCCGCCGCGCTGACGCTTCAGCAATTCGGCGATGGCGTAGACTTCCTCGGCCGAGAAGGCGACGACGGCGGAGCGCTTGGGCAATTTGGTAATCTTGAGCGGGCCGGCATAGCTCAGCTGCGAGAAGCGCTCGCGGCGCTCGCCATCGATGTCGAGATCGAGCGCCTGGAGGGCTGGCCGCATGGTATCGGCGCCGAGCAGCATGGTTTCGTGCCGGCCGCGGGCGCGCAGGATGCGGTCGGTGAAGACGTGGCCGCGGTCCGGATCAGTCGCGAGCTGGATCTCGTCGATCGCCATGAAGTCAGCGCCTTCGCTGACCGGCATCGCCTCGACCGTACAGGCAAAGTAGCGGGCCGTGTCAGGCCGGATGCGCTCTTCGCCTGTGATAAGCGCACAGGCCTTGGGGCCTTTTTCACGCACCATGCGATCGTAGATTTCGCGCGCCAGCAGGCGCAGCGGCAGGCCAATCATCCCCGTGCCGTGGGCGAGCATGCGCTCGACGGCGAGGTGGGTCTTTCCGGTATTGGTAGGGCCGAGAACGGCGCGGATGGCAGCCAGCGGCTTCGCTCCTGATTGTAGGGCAGGTCAGGCGACAACAGCGGCGCGCACGAAGCGCATCTGCTGCAAAGCGAGGTGGGCGGGCGGGCGCCAGCGCATGTCCGTCTTCCCGGGGGACACCGTTCGGTCCTTGTCCAAGGTTGGGGTGGAGCGGGCGGCTGGTCAACCGGTCAGGCTGTGGATGAAGTTCGAAAGCCCTAGCGCGCCGGGCCGTATTTCAACCTTGTCGCCTCGATCGTGTACTTGCCGCTGCGCTTTGAGCGGAGTTCGGCCTTGATCGGCGGCGTGACGGTGCCGCCATTGAGTTCGGCAAGGATAAAGTTCGCCCACTCGATATCGGCCCGGTCGGCTTCCTTCTCCTCGGCTGACTTGGGATCGAAGCCGGCGATCTCGACATACTCGACCGTGCACTTGATCGCGGGGCCCTTGTAGGCGTCCGACTTCCACTGAAAGCGCTGGGCGAATTTCAGTCTGAGGTCGTAGCGCTGTTTGCCGTCGAAGATGCGCAAGGGACCGCCACACGGATTGGCCTGGGTCGCGTCGATCCGCAGGGTTAGGTCAATGAGGGCCGACAAGGGATCCATCGCCTCAAGCTTTTGCGCGTGGGTGGTCGCGGGAAATCCCCAATCGCCGAATTTCGGCGACACGCTGGTCAGGACCTCGCCGGGCGTGAAGTCGAGAATGACATGACGGTGCTTGGCGCCGTCCCGCACGGAACTGTCATAGTGCCCGGGGACAAGGCCGAGCGGCGTGACTGCGCCGGTCGAGACAACGGCGACTGTGGAATCGACGAACCAGTCGACCATGCCTTCGGCCCGCGTGTAGGCCGCAATCCGGTAAGTGAGGGGATAAAGGTCGGCGGTGAGCGAGGCCGAGGCGGTCTTCATCCGGCCCAGCCAGGGGACCGGTGTGACGGCGTCGTATTCGACTTCGAGGCGCATCGCGCCCAGATTCATGATGGCCGCCAGGGCGCCATTGCCCGCCATGGGAGCGAACAGGAAGCCCCCCGCGGCTACGGCGACAGACAAGAAAGGCATTCCATCAGGCTCCCTGGCGGCCAGCCGCCGCCGGTTTCACGGGCCATAGGCCCCCGGAATCAGGCGTTTTCTCGACGTGACCTGTGTTGGAGAAGGGGCCAGATTGCGGGCGCGTGCCAACTTGACAGGCGCTGGCCCGGCCACTATCCACCCCGCTTCGCTTTCAGGGTATGGCTGAAAGGTCCGCGTAGCGGGCGTTTTCCGGCATCCAAGACGTCTAGGAAAGGTGGGCCATGTCCCGCGTTTGTGAACTCACCGGCAAGAAGCCGCTGGTCGGCAACACGGTCAGCCACTCGAACATCAAGACCAAGCGGCGCTATCTGCCGAATCTGGTCAATGTGACCGTCCATTCGGACGCGCTTGGCCAGTCCTACTCGGCGCGCGTCTCGGCTTCTGCCCTGCGCACGATCGACAAGCGCGGCGGTCTCGACGCCTTCCTCGCCAAGGCGAAGGACGAAGAGCTTTCGGCCAAGATGCTGAAGGTCAAGAAGAACATCGCCAAGAAGTCTGCTGAAGCGGCGGCCTGAGGCTTTCCACCCGCATCGCATAGATCGTAGCTTCCCGATCCAGTGATCAGGGGAGCTTCGATGCGTTCTAGATTGTTGGGCCTTGCGGCCCTGACCTTGGCTGCGTGCCAGCCGGCGGCTGAAGCGCCCGATGCGATCTTCTATGGCGGTACGATCTATACCGGTCTCGACAACCTGCCGCCGGTCGAGGCGGTCAGCGTCAAGGACGGGCGCATCCTTGCAACCGGCAAGTCGGACGACCTGCTGAAGGCCGCCAATGACAAGACGCAGAAGATCGATCTTCAGGGCGTCTTCCTCTATCCGGGCTTCACGGACGCGCACGCGCACCTCTATGGCATTGGCGAACGGGAGATGACGCTCGACCTCGACGAGGTCGCGTCCATCGCGGAGCTAGTTGGCATCGTTGCCGAGGCCGCGAAGACTGCGCCTGCCGGACAGACGCTGCTGGGGCGGGGCTGGATCGAGACGCACTGGCCGGAGAAGCGTTTCCCCAATCGCGCCGATATCGATGCGGTCACGGGCGCCACGCCAACCGTTCTTACTCGTGCGGATGGACATGCGCTGCTGGCCAATACGGCGGCGCTGAAGGCGGCGGGCATTGATGGCAAGCCGAAGTCGCAGCCGGATGGCGGGCGGATCGAGGTTGGCGCTGATGGCCTGCCGACCGGGATCCTGGTCGACAACGCCATGGCGCTGCTTGCGTCGCTGCGGACTGCGCCGAGCGATGCGCAGGTCGATGAGGCCTATGTGAAAGGCGCTGCACGCGAGATCAGCCTTGGCTGGACCGGCGTGCACAACATGTCGGTGGCTGCCGCACACGTGTCGCGCATGAATACGCTGTCGGGCGAGGGCAGGCTGCCGCTGCGCATCTACAACGCCGTCGATGGCGAGGACTTCGACAAGAACCCGTTCGGCGAGACCAGCGACAAGCTGGTGGTGACCCACGCCATCAAGCTCTACATGGACGGCGCGCTCGGGTCGCGCGGCGCGCTGCTCAACGAACCCTATTCCGACCAACCGGAAACGTCGGGGCTGCAGCGGGCGCATGAGGAGGAGACGCTTGCGCTGCTGAAGAAGGCCTATGACGCCAATATCCAGGTGTCGTTCCATGCGATCGGGGACAAAGGCAACCAGCTGGTGCTCGACTGGATGGAGAAGGTGCTGAATGCAGCGCCCGATGCGGCGACAACCGACAAGCGCTGGCGCATTGAGCATGCACAGATCCTGCGGCTCGAAGACATCACGCGCTTCAAGGCGCTGAAGATCATTCCGTCGATGCAGCCGAGCCACGCGATCGGCGACCTGTATTTTGCGCCGTCCCGTCTTGGACCGCGCAGGCTGCTGGGCGCCTATGCGTGGCGCTCGCTGCTGGATGCCGGCGCGATCATCGCAGGCGGGTCGGATGCGCCTGTGGAGCAGGGCGATCCGCGCATAGAGTTCTATGCGGCGGTCACGCGGCGGGACCTCAAGGGCAATCAGGGCGCGGACTGGCAGCCGCAGCAGGCGGTGAGCCGGGCTGAGGCGCTGAAGATGTTCACCATCTGGCCTGCCTATGCCTCGTTCCGGGAAGCGGACCTTGGAACGATCGAGCCGGGCAAGCTGGCGGACTTCACCGGCTTCACCGGCGACATCATGGCGGTGCCGGATGCGGACATTCTCAAGGTCGATCCGGCGATCACGGTGATTGGCGGCGTCGTGACGTGGCGGCGTGGCTGACCCCAGGATTTGATCTGGCCGCGTTCTTCTGTCGGGTGTAGTCTGGCGCCTATCGGGCCAACGCGGACGCCCGGTTGAAGACGGTCCCGCCGTCCAAGCGCCGCTCAGTTCCCCTTGCGGGGAAGGAGCAACGTCATGGACACGCCCAACACACCGCAGTCGGCCTCACGCCGCCCCAGCCTCGTTCTGATGTGGCGCGGGAACATTCTCGCGCCCGACCAGCCGACCAGTCACACGCAACGCCTGAAGCCGCTTGTGGCCGCACTCGAAGGCGTTGGCGTCGATACATCGCCACTGGTCTATTTCGACAGCGAGGCTGACATTGCACGCGAGCGTCTGCTTGCGGCGGATGGCGTCATGGTCTGGATCAATCCGCTTCAGGACGGACAGGACCGCAGACAGGTTGATGCTCTTTTGCATGATGTCGCCGCAGCTGGAAAATGGGTCAGCGCGCATCCCGACACCATTCTCAAGATGGGCACGAAGGAAGTGCTCTTTAGTACGCAGCATCTCGGATGGGGATCGGACACAGACATCTATCGATCGGCGGAAGACCTGCGCCTGCGATTTCCAGTCAAGCTTTCGGTGGCTGGTCCGCGTGTGTTGAAACCGCTAAGGGGCAATGACGGGAAGGGTGTTCTCCGGGTCGAGCGTGTTGCTGGCGACCGCGAGCTGGTTCGGGTGCAGTCGGCTTCCGATGATCTTGTCGAGACGTTGCCGCTCGTTGACATGCTGTCGCGCCTTGGAGGCCAGCTGAAGGGCGAGGGCCGGATGATCGATCAGGCGTTCCACTCGAATGTGTCGGCCGGCATGGTGCGTTGCTACATGTCGCAGGATCGTGTGGCGGGATTTTCGGAACAGATCCCTCGCAATCAGAATCCCACCCCCGATCATCCGCAATTCGGAATGAACTCGGCCAAGACAATGCATGGCGCCGATGCCGACAAGTTCCGGGTGCTGCGCGCTTCAATGGAGCGGGACTGGACGCCCGGCATGCGGGAAGTTCTCGGACTTGCAGTTGATGATCTGCCGGCGCTGTGGGATGCGGACTTTCTGTATCGCGCCTCTCCGGCGCCGGGCGTATCTCCCTTTGTGCTCTGCGAAATCAACGTTAGCTCGGTATCGCCATTTCCTGATGCAGCCGCGCCAGCGGTCGCGGTGACGGGCCAGCGAATGCTGAACTTTCGCTAGATCGGCATAACCGCTGCGGCGCAGCAGGTCTGACGGTCAGCGAACCAGCTTGCCGGGCACGGCGTCCATCGGGTCCTGGAAGCAGCGGCCGCGCAGGATGATGAAGTCGCCCGGAAAGTCGTCGCTGGCGAAGGCGATCTTCATGCGCCCCCAGTTGCGCGTGGTGCGGCCGTGGTCGTCGACGATGGCGAAGGGGCAGATCAGCGTGTTGTCGTCTTCGTCGTCATGGCTGACGTCGGGTTCTGACCAGTAGCCCTCCAGCGGTCCCGGCCCGCCGAACTCACCGGCAAGCCCGTCGATATAGAAATGGCCGACATTGTCCCCGAAGTTCACCGGGTAGTCGAAGATGGCGGACGATCCACTCTCAAGCACGTATTCGAGGCGGCCGAGCGGCGTGTCCCACGCGACCGTGTCAGGCTCTTGCGCGCGGGCAGTGGTGCAGGCGGCAAGGAGAGCGAGCGTGACGAGGATCGGGCGCATCGCGTGAGTAGGACGTGGGTAGGCCAGGCTTGCAACGCCTGAATGCAGATGCGGCTGCGTTGGACGCTTTCGATTTCAAACACCACCGGCAACACCGGCAACACTGACACCACCGGCGCCGGCGACACCGGCAACACCGACGCCCGGACATTCCGAAGTTTCGGCTGATCTCGAAACTTCCAGCCTGTCAGGGCGTGGCGAGTATCACTCACGTCCGAGCGGCGGAGGATAACTTGGGCCGGGATTTATTTTCTCCCACAGCAAAGACACGGATTTGCCGAAGCAAACACTGCTGTTCCGGCGCGATATCCCACACAGTTCGACTGGGTCGCTGCTCTCTCAGCGGGTCATTCTCGGGCTTGTCCCAAGGATCTTTCTTCTCTGCTACATCCGCGTTCGGGATGGAAAGAAGGATCCTCGGGACAAGCCCGAGGATGACTCAGTTGGCGTGGCGGCGCTCAGCCCGGAGCGATCCGCAGCAGTTCACCGGTGGGAGCATCGGTCAGGACGTAGAGCAGGCCGTCTGGGCCCTGGCGCACATCTCGGACGCGCTGGCAGCGGTCGCGGAGAAGTTTTTCCTCGGCGACGACGCGGCCCTGCGCATTGAGTTCGACCCGCACGAGTTGCTGGCCCGAAAGGCCGCCCATGAAGATCGAATTCTTCCAGCCCGGATATTTATTACCGGTCAGGAAGGCCATGCCGGAGAAGGCTACAGATGGCGTCCAGAAATAGACAGGCTGTTCGAGGCCATCCTGTTTGGTCAGGCCGTTGTTGAGCAGCTTGCCGTCATTGTCGCGGCCATAGCTGATCAGCGGGAAGCCATAGTTCTTGCCGCGCTGGATCTTGTTCAGTTCGTCGCCGCCGCGCGGCTCGTTCTCGATGATCCAGAGATCACTCGTGCCGGGCTTGAAGACCATGCCCTGTGGATCACGCACGCCGGTCGCGTAGACGGTGGGGTCGGCATCGGGCGTGTTGATAAATGGATTGGTCTTCGGGGTCGTGCCATCGGTGTTGATGCGCAGCACCTTGCCGTTCGGGCTCTTCAGCGACTGGGCGCTGACATAGGGCGTGATGACGTCGGCGGTGATGATGAAGAGCGAACCATCCTTCGCCTGCACGACGCGGCGCGGCACCATGCCCGCTGCCTGCTTGAGCACCTGGAGGTCGGTGATTGTCTTCTCGTCGGCAGAAAGTTTGGCTTTGGCGATGTAGCCGGTGTTGCCGCCGCCTGCTGGCGTGGACACGTAGGCGAGGTAGACTGCGCGGTTCTTTGCGAAATCCCTGTCGAGGATCACGTCGTGCATGCCGAAGAGCTGCACCGAAGACTTGATGTAGGGCGAACCGGGCAGCGTGTCGGACACCTTGCCGTCTGGCGTGATGATGCGCAGGCCGCCGCCACGGATCGTGACGATGATGTTGCCCGACGGGAGGAAAGCAAAGCCCCAGGCGTTGGGCAGGCCGGCGGCCACCGTCTCGACGTGGAATTTCTGGTTGCCGACGACGCGATGGGCGCGGGTCTGGTCGGCGGTGAGCGGCGCGGGACGATAGTCGTCGGCCGCGTTGCGCGGGACGCCGCATTTTTCCAGCGAGAGCTGATCTTCCTCGTAGGTCTTGGCGAGTTGTTCGGGTGTGGGCTTGGGGGCCGCCTGCGGGAAAGCAGGCGCGGCAAGCGCAACGCTGGCGCCGAGCGCCAGAAGCAGGTGTCTCATGGAAGCCTCCCCGAGATTGTTTCGTGCACTCTGAAGCGAAAAGGCGACGCTGCGCAACGCGCCGCACTTCAAGAGAACGCGATGGGAGACTAGAAGCGATTCACGGCAGACCCCGGCGCGTGTGGGGGCTTTGCGCCGAAGAGGCTGGGCCTTGGACGATACGACAGAGAAACCAGCTCCCAGCGAGGGGGCGATGAGCGAAGCGGAGGCGGACGCCGCCTACGACAAGTTCGTTCGTGACAATCTCAAGCGGAATTATGCCGGCCACTATGTGCACGGCATGCTGGGCATGACCGGCTTCCGGCTGGTGAATACCCCCACTTTCGTTCCGGCCTATCTGCACTCGATCTCGGGATCGGATTTCTGGGTCGGCATCGGAACGTCGCTGCAGCAACTCGGCGGCATCGTCTCGCCGATCATTGGCGCGGCGCAGATCGAGCATCGCAAGAAGATCCTGCCGGTGTCGGTGACGCTCGGCCTGCTGATGCGTGCGCAGATTCTCGGGCTGGCGATTTCGGGCTGGTTTCTGGGCGGATGGCAGGCGCTGGCGTTTGCGCTTCTGTTTCTATTTCTGCTTGGGTTCTTCCAGGGACCGCAGCGGGTGGCGTTCCAGCTGTTGCTGGCCAAGGTGATCCCGATCTCGCTGCGGGGACGGTTGCAAGCGTGGCGCAACCTGACGGGCGGGCTGATCGCGGCGCTGCTGTCGTATTTCGCGGGGTCGTGGCTGATCGAGCACAATGTGTGGGGCAATGGCTATGCGACGACGTTCTTCGTCTCGTTTGTGCTGACTAGCTTTGGCCTCTCGGCGCTGCAGATCCTGATGCGCGAGCCCGAGCCGCCGACAGCGCCGGCGCGCAAGACGCTGCGCGAGCGGGTGAAGGACGTCCCGGCGCTGCTGCGCGACGACAAGGGCTTTTTATGGTTCATGGTGGCGCGCACGCTGGCGATGGGATCGCGCATCGGCCAGCCCTTCTTCGTGCTCTACGCGGCCTCGATGCTCGGCGTCGACGGACTCAAGGATCCCGCGGGGTTCGGGACGATCCTGGCGGTCATGTCGGTCGCCTACATGGGCGCGGACACGATCACCAACCTGGTGTGGGGTTATCTGTCGGACCGGCAGGGCTTCCGCTCGACCTTCGTGATCGCGATGGCGATCAACATTGTCGGCGTCGCGGCGCTGATGATGTCGCAGTCGATGACGACGTTCGCGATCGCCTTTTTCCTGATCGGCGCAGCGCAGTCGGGTTACATGATGTCGACCAGCAATATCGTGCTGGAGTACGGCCACCGGCACGATGTGCCGATGCGGATGGCGCTGTCCAATACCGCCGAGGGCGCGATGGGCGCGCTGGCGCCGCTGGTCGGCGCGGGGATGTCGATCCTGTGGGGATATGAGTCGGCGTTCTACGCGACCATCGTGACGGTGACGCTGGCGCTCGGCGTTCTGGTCTGGAAGGTCGAGGAGCCGCGCATCAAGCGGCTGCAGCGCGAGGCCGACTCCCGGGGCAGTGATCCAGGCGGCAAGTAGATCCAAAAAACAAAACGGCGCGGATCCCGAGGATCCGCGCCGCATGTCGTATCGCTGGATGCGAGATCAGTCGGTGACCTTCGCGAGGTCGACGTCGATCTCTTTCAGCTTCGCTTCCGTGAGTTGGTCCGGAACGTACTGAACGATGTCGGCGAATTTCATTTCGTAGCCCTGCTCGAGCTGCGGGTTGGCGATCAGCTCGGGAAGGTGCTTCACGAGGACGGCCTTGGTTTTCTCGTTCTTCACGAGTTCGCCGATGGTCTGCTTGCTGACCGAGTACTTGGCGTCCTGCGCGAAGGCGACAGGCGAGATGACCACGGTCGCGAAAGCGGCGGCGGCCAGAAGTTTGCGGATCATATGGTGCTCCCTTGAGGCCGGTAATGTTTCGCTCCAGCCAGGGAGCGCCATTACACAAGCGGAGGGAAACCGTCGAGTGTCCGGATGCAGTTCGTCTGATTAGCTTTCCGCAACCTTGCGGCAGACGCTAGGGAAAGCCGCGAGATTCAGCCGCAGTGGGGAGGTCGGATCAGCCCGGCTTGTAGGCCGAGCCGCGTCCGTCTTTCTTGCGCGCTTCCATATCGGCCAGCATCACGTTGATGCGGCCGATCAGCTTGTTGATGTCGCCATTGTTGCGGTCGAGGAATTTCTCGAACTGGGCCTGCTGTTCCTGGGCGAGCCACAGGACCGAGCCGCCAAGGTCGATGCCGACATCGCGCACGCGATAGGACTTGCCGTCCTCGCTCATCAGCACGTCCCAGTAGACCTTGGTGTCCTTGCCGGTCTGCGAGCTCTTGATCAGCGACTCGATGGTCGAGCGGCGCAGGCCGTCATCCTTCGAGCCCAGCACCTTGATCGACTCACCGCGGAACTGGTCGAGGTGAACCTCGTAAACCTCCATCGCGTAGGTCTCGAACGTCTTGTAGTACTTGTCGAAGTCGGCCTGGCTCAGCGAGCGGCCCTGCGCGCCGAGCACGCGCCGCGCGATCGACGGCATGTGAGCGAACTGGTTCATGTACTGCTCGAACTTCGCTTCACGCGCCTCGGTGTTGAGCGTCTTGTCGTTCAGCACCTGCAGCACGCTGTTGGCGTTGGCCTGCACATAGGCTTCCGATTTCTTGTCGGCGAAGGCGGTGGGCGCGGCCGATACGACCGCGACAAGAGCCAGAGCACGCATAAGTTTCACGGAAGCCTCCACGTACGACCCGATCAAAAGTCTAGTTCGTAATCAGGCAGTTTTTCGTTTTCATTCGGCGGCACAGGTGCGTTTCCAATGTTCGCAGCCCTTGTGCGGCCATACAAACGCCTGACTGTCGTATACGGATCCACCTGGTTGCGGACCTCCTGGATCGTCTCGATCGCGCCTTCGCGTGCGTCGATTCCGCCAATGATCGCAAGGCCCAGACGCGTTGCGTCGTCGTTCTTGAATTCCGGATAGTTCAGCGGGTTGAGCGCCACGTCCGCACCCATGCCGAAAACGTCGCGCGGGCTGGTCGAGCCGATGAAGGGCAGGACGAGATAGGGGCCTGGCTCGACCCCCCAGGTTCCGAGCGTCTGGCCGAAATCCTCTTTCGTGCGCTGAATGCCGATGGCGGAGGCAGGATCGAAAATACCGACGACGCCGATCGTGCTGTTGACGACAAAGCGGCCGAACGTGCCGGCGGCGTTGGGAAGCTTGCCCTGGAGCACCTCGTTCACGAAGGTCAACGGCTCGCCGAGATTGCTCGCGAAATTGCCGACGCCTTCGCGGATCGGCTCGTTGGTGACAGCGCGATAGCCCTGCGCGACAGGTTCGATCACGGCGCGGTCGAGGCCATCATTGAAGGCGAACATCTGGCGATTGAACTCTTCATAGGGGTCATCCGCGTTCTCGGCGGTGACCGTGGCGCAGCCCGAGAGCATCAGTGCGGCCAGCACGGAGGCGATGGTCGCCGGGGCGGCGGGCAGGCGGGTAGGTTCGGATTTCATAGGGGACGCTCCCACACTGCCGCGACCGATATGAGATTGCGGTCCGTACTGATCAACACCTGCTAACCAAGGAAGGTGACGCAAACGTTCAAGGAAAGGGAATTCACCCGCACTTGAAGTTCATATAAAGATATGTTTATATCCTTATATGGAATCCTTGCCTCTGTCCCTGCTGGTCCAGCAGCTGCGCGCCGCCGGTGAGGTCACGCGCGCCAGGATTCTGACGTTGCTGGCCCATGGCGAACTGTCCGTAGGTGAACTCGCACAGGTGCTGAACCAGAGCCAGCCACGCCTGTCGCGCCATCTCAAGTTTTTGACCGGGGCCGGGCTGATCGAGCGCCTGCCGGAAGGGGCTTGGGTGTTCTATCGCCTGCCGGCGGAGGGAAGGGCGCGGGAACTGGTCAATTCACTCAACGCCGCCGTCGATCCCGATGACGCCGCCATTCATCGCGATCGCATGCGGCTTGCCGAGGTAAGAGGGGGGCGCGCGGCAGCGGCGGACGATTACTTCTCGCGCGTCGCCGAGGAGTGGGACCGGTTGCGCGCGCTGCATTATTCGGAGGCCGACATCGAGAAGGCTGCCCTGGCCGCCGCCGGGCAGGGGCCGTTTGATCTGGTCGTTGATTTTGGCACCGGCACCGGGCGGATGCTTGAGCTGTTCGCACCGCGTGCGCGCCGGGTCGAGGGCATAGATCTCTCTCACCAGATGCTGACCGTGGCGCGCTCGAAGCTTGAGACTGCGCCGAATGCTTCGGTTCGACAGGGCGATGCAACGGCCTCGCCCTATCACGACAGTTCAGCGAGCCTCGTCATCATCCATCAGGTGCTGCATTTCCTCGATGACCCTGCGCGGGCGCTGAAAGAGGCCGCGCGGGTACTGAAGCCCGGCGGACGGCTGGTGATCGTGGAGTTCGCGCCGCATTCGCTGGAGCATCTACGCAGCGACCATGCGCACCGGCATCTTGGTATCAGCGAGGCCGACCTTGGCCGCTGGGCCGAGAAGCATGGCCTTGCGGTCAAGGCCTCGAAGACATTCCGGTCGCCAGAGGGCGAGAAAGGTCTTGCCGTGACCGTTTGGTCAGCAGATAGCCAGAAAGCGGCCAAGAGGTCGGCAGCATGAGCGCGCCACAGGTCTCGTTCGAGTTCTTTCCGCCGAAGTCGCCGGAGATGGAGCAGAAGCTCTGGGATTCGGTGCAGCGGCTTGCACCGGTGAATCCGCGTTTCGTGTCGGTGACGTACGGCGCGGGCGGATCGACCCGTGAGCGCACCCATTCGATCATCAAGCGCATGGTGGACGAGACGTCGCTGTCGCCGGCAGGGCACATCACCTGTGTGGCGGCGAGCAAAGCTGAGATCGACGATGTGCTGCGCGGCTACTGGGATGCAGGCGTGCGCCGCATCGTGGCGCTGCGCGGTGATCCGACGGCGGGCATCGGCGCGAAGTACGAGCCGCATCCGGGCGGCTATGCTTACGCCTCTGACCTGATCGCGGGCGCGCGGCGCATTGGCGATTTCGATGTGTCGGTGGGCTGCTATCCGGAAGTGCACCCCAACGCGAAGTCGCTTCAGGAAGAGGTCGACAATCTCAAGCGCAAGCTCGATGCGGGCGCGGATCGTGCGATCACGCAGTTCTTCTTCGTGCCGGATGTCTATTTTCGTTTCCTCGACGCGGTGCGCAGTGCCGGGATCGATGCGCCGATCGTGCCTGGCGTAATGCTGCAGTCGAACTTCAAGGGACTGAAACGGATGGCGACGCTGTGTGGCGCCGCGATCCCGGACCGTGTCGCCGAACTCTATGACGGGCTCGATGACGATGCGGAGACGCGCGACCTCGTAACCGCGCACATTGCGGCAGACCTGTGCAACCGCCTGGCGGAGCAGGGCGTCGACCAGTTCCACTTCTACACGATGAACCGCGCCGGCCTGTCGCTGTCGACATGCCGCCTGCTCGGGATCAAGCCGGAGGCGAAGCCACAATGAACAGGACACAGCGTATCGCCGCGCTGAGGGCGGCCGCGAAAGAGCGTATCCTGATCCTCGACGGATCGTGGGGCGTGATGTTCCAGAAGATGGGCCTGCAGGAGGCCGACTATCGCGCCGAGCGGTTCAGGGATCATCCCGGCCAGATGAAAGGCAACAACGACATCCTTTGCCTGACCCGGCCGGACCTCGTGGCTGAACTGCACACGATGTATTTCGATGCCGGCGCGGACATTTCGGAGACCAACACGTTTTCTGCGACGGTCATCGCGCAGGACGACTACAAGCTCGACGCCAAGGCGGTGTGGGACATCAATTTCGAAGGCGCAAAGATCGGCCGCAAGGTTGCCGACGAATTCACCGCGCGCGAACCGAACAAGCCGCGCTTTCTCGCCGGTTCGATCGGGCCGCTGAACAAGATGCTGTCCATGTCTTCGGACGTGAACGACCCGGGCGCGCGCCTGGTCGATTTCGACCAGGTCTACCACGCCTATCGCGACCAGGTGCGGGCGCTCTACGAAGGCGGCGTCGATCTCTACCTGATCGAGACGATCACCGACACGCTCAACTGCAAGGCCGCGATCAAGGCGATCATGGATCTGGAGGCCGAGGGACAGGACAAGCTGCCGATCTGGATTTCGGGTACGATCACCGACCGCTCGGGACGCACGCTGTCGGGACAGACGGCCGAGGCGTTCTGGAATTCGGTGAAGCACGCCAAGCCGTTCGCTGTCGGCTTCAACTGCGCGCTGGGCGCGGACCTGATGCGGCCGCATATCGCAGAGATGGCGCGCGTGGCGGACACGCTGGTGGCGGCCTATCCCAATGCCGGCCTGCCCAACGCGTTCGGCCAGTATGACGAGCAGCCGCACGAGACGGCGCACGAGCTGGAGGACTGGGCGAAGCAGGGTATGATCAACATCCTTGGCGGCTGCTGCGGCACGACGCCGGATCACATCCGGCATGTGGCGGATGCGGTGAAGGGCGTGAAGCCGCGTCTTCCGGCCGAGCGGCCGAAGGCGCTGCGTCTGTCGGGACTTGAGCCGTTCGAGCTGGCCTGATCGCGAGAGGAACCGGGACATCCGCCATGGCCAAGTTCTACGACAGACTCGAGGACAAGCATGTCGCCTTCATCAAGGCGCAGAAGATGTTCTTTGTCGCGACAGCGCCGCTGTCGGATGCGGGACGGGTGAATCTCAGCCCCAAGGGCTATGACAGCTTTCGGGTGATCGGGCCGAACCGCGTCGCCTATGCCGATCTTGGCGGATCAGGCGCCGAGACGCTGGCGCACGTGCGGGAGAACGGGCGGATCACTTTCATGTTCTGCGCCTATGAAGGCGCGCCGAACATCATGCGGCTCTATGGCCGGGGCGAGGTGATGCAGTTCAACGATGCGGGCTTCACGGAAGAGATCGCGAAATTCCCGCCGGGGCATGAGCGCGCGCGCGACATCATCTTCGCAGAGATCACGCAGGTACAGGACAGCTGCGGCTGGGCCGTGCCGTTCATGGACTACAAGGGTGAGCGCGACCAGCTGAAGCGCTATATCGACCATATGGAGCTCGACGCCTGGCATGAGAGCCGGCTGACGAAGAACGCGAAGAGCATCGACGGCTTGCCGGCGCTGCAGCGCGCGAAGGCTGCGGAATGAGACGCATAGCTGCACTGGTTGCGGCGAGCGCCGGTTTTGGCGGCTGCGTGATCGCGGACGTGAAGGCTGTTCACGGCGCGCCGGGCGACATCGTTCGCGAGTATGCCTCGCCGACCGCGTTCTACGCCAAGCACATCGTGATCCCGCCGGGCTACGCGACGATCCGGCTGCCGGGGATCATTCCGGATCCGCTGCCCTCCAGCGCGTTCGGCGGCGATACCGAGCAGCAGACCGAGAACGTGCTGGCGAAGATCGCTGCGTCGCTGAAGGAAGTCGGCGCCAGCGAGGGCGATGTGGTGGCGATGACGGTGTTTCTTGTCGCGCCGGCGCCGGGTGGCAACATGGATTTCGATGGCATGATGCGAGCCTATGGCCGGCATTATGGCAGTGATGCACAGCCCAATCGCCCTGTGCGCTCCACAGTGCAGGTCGCGGGGCTTGTGCGGCCCGGCATACTGGTTGAGATCGAGGTCACCGCAGCCGTAAAGCCTTTGGGCGTGCGTGACTTCGAATGGCAACCGTAAAGATATTGTCGAGCGTATGACTCAACCCACCGCCACCTTCATCAACATTGGCGAGCGCACCAACGTCACCGGCTCGGCGGCGTTCAAGAAGCTTATCGTCGAGGGCAATTTCGCCGAGGCGGTGAACGTCGCGCGCCAACAGGTGGAAAACGGCGCGCAGATCATCGATGTCAACATGGACGAGGGCCTGCTGGATTCCAAAGCGGCCATGCGCACCTTCCTGCGCCTGATCGCGGCCGAACCGGATATCGCCAAGGTCCCGATCATGATCGACAGTTCCAAGTGGGACGTGATCGAGGAGGGGCTCAAGAACGTCCAGGGCAAGGCGATCGTCAACTCGATCTCGATGAAGGAGGGCGAGAAGCAATTCCTCGACCATGCGCGCAAGGCGTTGAGCTATGGCGCGGCGGTGGTGGTCATGGCGTTCGACGAGAAGGGCCAGGCGGAGACAGCGCAGCGCAAGTACGAGATTTCGAAGCGCGCCTATGACCTGCTGACCGGCATCGGCTTTCCGCCGGAAGACATCATCTTCGATCCCAACATCTTCGCGGTCGCGACCGGGATCGAGGAGCACAACAACTACGCCGTCGATTTCTTCGAGGGCGTGAAGCTGATCAAGCAGAATCTGCCTTACGCGCGCACGTCGGGCGGGCTGTCGAACGTGTCGTTCTCGTTCCGCGGCAACGAGCCGGTGCGGCGGGCGATGCACTCGGTCTTCCTGTACCACGCCATCAAGCTCGGCTTCGACATGGCGATCGTGAACGCCGGCCAGCTCGACATCTACGACAATATCGAACCGGAGCTGCGCGAACGCGTCGAGGACGTCATCCTCAACCGCCGCGCGGATGCGACGGAGCGCCTGCTGGAGATCGCGGAGCGATTCCGCGGGCAGAAGGGTGAAGTGCAGAAGAAGGATCTGAGCTGGCGCGAGAAGCCGGTGAAGGACAGGCTGGCGCATGCGCTGGTGCAGGGCATCACCGAATTCATCGTCGAGGACACCGAAGCGGCGCGGCTGCAGGCCGAGCGGCCGCTGCACGTGATTGAAGGACCGCTGATGGACGGCATGAACATCGTCGGTGACCTGTTCGGGTCGGGCAAGATGTTCCTGCCGCAGGTGGTGAAGTCGGCGCGCGTGATGAAGGCGGCGGTGGCGCACCTGATGCCGTACATGGAGGAAGAGAAGCTCCGGACCGGCATGGCGGACAAGTCGAACGGCATTGTCGTGATGGCGACGGTGAAGGGCGATGTGCACGACATCGGCAAGAACATCGTCGGCGTCGTTCTGCAGTGCAACGGCTACAAGGTGATCGACCTTGGCGTGATGGTTCCGGCGGAGAGGATCTTCGAGGTCGCCGCCAACGAGAATGCCGACATGATCGGCCTGTCGGGCCTGATCACGCCGTCGCTGGATGAGATGGTGTATTTCGCTTCCGAGATGCAGCGGCGCGGCATTCACAAGCCGCTGCTGATCGGCGGAGCGACGACCAGCCCGGCGCACACAGCGATCAAGATCGAGCCTGAGTTCAAGCATGCACCTGTGGTGCATGTGCTGGATGCGAGCCGCGCCGTAGGCGTGGTGAGCCAGCTGATCTCCGAGGAGACGCGCGGCAAGTTCTGGGCGGACACGCGGGACAAGTATTCCAAGATCCGCGAGTCACGCTCCGGCGGACAGGCCAAGGCGCGGGTCGATCTGGCGACGGCGCGGAAGATGGCGCATGCGCCTGACTGGAAAAACTATACGCCACCGAAGCCCGCCTTTCTCGGCGCGCGGGAGGTGGCGGACTTCGACCTCGCGACCCTCGCCCGTTACATCGACTGGACGCCTTACTTCGCGAGCTGGGAGCTGATCGGGCGTTATCCGATGATCCTCGAGGACGACAAGGTTGGCGAGGCGGCGCGCGCGCTGTGGGCGGACACGCAGGCGATGATGCAGCGGCTGATCGGCGAGCAGTGGCTGCAGCCGCGCGGCGTGGTCGGGTTCTGGCCAGCTAATTCCGACGGCGATGACATCGTGCTGTGGACCGACGAGACGCGGAAGACAGAGCTGAAGCGCTTTTTCTCGATCCGCCAGCAGATGGAGAAGACCAACGAGAAGGGTCAGTTCGCACTCAGCGATTTCGTGGCCCCCGTTGGCAAGGGCGCGGATTATGTCGGCGGCTTTGCAGTGACGGCCGGTCATGGCGAGGCAGCGAAGTCGGCAGAGTTTGTCGCCAAGGGCGACGATTATTCCTCGATCATGGTGAAGGGACTGGCGGATCGTTTTGCCGAGGCGTTCGCTGAAGCGATGCACGAGCGTGTGCGGCGAGAGTTCTGGGGCTATGCTCCAGACGAGAAACTGTCTGGCGAGGAGCTGATCGCGGAGACCTATCGCGGCATCCGCCCGGCGCCTGGCTATCCAAGTCAGCCGGATCACACCGAGAAGCAGACGTTGTTCGATCTGCTCGACGCGATGAGGAATGCCGGCATCGAGCTGACGTCGAGCTTTGCGATGACGCCGCCGGCGAGCGTGTCCGGTCTCTACCTCTCGCATCCGGAGGCCGTGTATTTCGCGGTGGGGCGGATCGAGAGGGATCAAGTCGATGACTATGCGAAGCGCAAGGGTTGGGATCTTGCGACAGCGGAGCGCTGGCTGAGGCCGATCCTCAACTTTTGAAGCGGGCAAGCGCGCCGTGCGCGGCTGCGCGGCCGGTGGCGAAACAGGCCTGCAGGAGATAGCCGCCGGTCGGCGCTTCCCAGTCAAGCATCTCGCCGCAGACAAAGGTACGTGGATCGGATTTGAGCGAATAGTCCGACGCAATGCTGTCCCAGCTGACGCCGCCGGCGGTGGAGATGGCGCGGTCGATGGGAGCAACACCTGTGAGCTTCAGGCGCAGGCCCTTGATGCGGCGCGCGAGGTCGCCAGGCGATGTGGGGAGGTTGGGGCCGGCCTCGTCCTCGCGCAGCAGGCTGGCGGCGGCAGGCGAAAGGCCGGCCTTGCGCAGGCGGTTGGCCATCGAGTCCTTCGTTGCAACGGAGAGGCGGCCGGCGAGGGCGTCGAACGTCATGTCGGCGAGAAGATCGATCTCCAGCGTGATCGGGCTCGCCTGATCGAGTGCGCGGCGCAGGGCGGATGAGAGCGCATAGATGGCGCCGCCCTCGATCCCGTAGCGCGTGATGATCGCTTCGCCGCGTGCCTCGTGGCCACTGAACCGGAATATTGCACGCTTGATTGGCTCGCCAGCGAACTTGTTGCGGAAGATATCCGACCAAGGGACGAGGAAGCCGCTGTTGGAGGGACGGAAGGGCGCGATGCTGGCGCCGCGCGCCGCGAACACTTCGAACCAGCCGCCGTCGGAGCCGAGGCGCGGCCAGCTGGCGCCGCCGAGGGCGAAGATTGCGATGTCCGCTTTTTCTATGCGCGGTCCGTCTGGCGTGTCGAATGTCAGCGCGTCACCGTCCCATCCGGTCCAGCGCGAGCGCGACGCAAGTTGGACGCCAATGCCAGCGAGGCGTGCGAGCCAGGCGCGCAGCAGGGGCGAGGCCTTCATCGCTTTCGGGAAGACGCGGCCGCTTGATCCGACGAAGGTTTCGATGCCGAGGTCCTCGCACCACGCGCGCAGCGCTTCGGGCGGGAAGGCGCGGATCGCAGGCGCAAGATGCGAACGGGCGGCGCCGTAGCGATCGAGGAAGGCGTCGAGCGGTTCGGAGTGAGTGAGATTGAGGCCGCCGCGGCCAGCCAGCAGGAATTTGCGCGCCGGATTGGGCATGCGGTCGTGGATGGTTACCGCCACGCCTGCGCTGGCCAGCACTTCGGCTGCAGCCAGCCCGGCAGGGCCGGCGCCGATGATGATCGCGTGTCTGACAGACGGGGAGGACATCGGCGCAGGCTCATACCTCTCCTGACACGCGAGACAACATGGTTCGCGATTCCTGTTGGCATCGCTCGCCTCCAGCGCGCGCGTGCTTGATGCGATGTGCGGCCAGCCTACCGTCGCCTCGATGCCTGCAGAATCGCGGGCAGGCGAGGCGGCCGGATGGTGATGTTGGCTAACCTTATGCGGGTCGACCTGACATGGGTGCGGCTCGAGATCGGCCTGCTGGTCGGCGCCTGGATGATGGGGGCCTGAATCGCAGGCGGCTTCCTGCGGCCAATCGGCTAGTTTCAGCGCGTTAGCTTGACTTTAGGGGTTTTGGGGACGATATGCCCCTCGCGTTCCCAGATGAACGCTATCGGCGCTCCGGCTGCGTGAGGGTCCTGAGAACAGGTCCCGGCCCGTTGAGCGCCCTGAAAAGATCGCATGATCGCCCGCGCACGCCGGGCTTTCCCATAAAGACAGCGCCTTCGGCGGACTCGTAGCAAACGAGCGTCCGCACGCTCGCGCACACGAAAGAAACCTCCCACTTGACCCAATTCAGTGAGCTCGGACTCAACGCCTCCATCCTGAAGGCGCTGACCGACAAGGGCTATAACCAGCCTACCCCTATCCAGATCCAGGCGATCCCCGGCGTGATGGCCGGTCGGGACCTGCTCGGCATCGCCCAGACGGGCACCGGCAAGACCGCCGCCTTCGCCCTTCCCATCCTCCATCGCCTCGCGGCCAACCGGAAACCGGCGCCGCGTTATGGTTGCCGCGCGCTTGTGCTGTCGCCGACCCGCGAACTCGCGACCCAGATCGCCGACAACTTCAAGGCCTATGGCTCGCAGCTCGGCTTCTCTGTGCTGACCGTGTTCGGCGGCGTCGGCCATGGTCCTCAGCGCTCGGCGCTGGCGCGTGGCGTCGATGTTGTCGTGGCGGCCCCTGGCCGTCTGCTCGACCATATCGGTGAGAACGATTGTGACCTCTCGGAAGTCGAGATCTTCGTGCTCGATGAAGCCGACCAGATGCTGGACATGGGTTTCATCGTTCCCATCCGTCAGATCGTGAAACACCTCCCGAAGAAGCGCCAGAACCTGTTCTTCTCCGCCACCATGCCGGCCGACATCGGCAAGCTGGCCGGCGAACTGCTGAACGACCCGGTGAAAGTCTCGGTTGCGCCGCCCTCGACCACGGTCGAGCGCGTCAACCAGCAGGTTGCGTTCATCGAGGCCGGCCGCAAGCGCGGCCTGCTGACCCAGCTGTTCTCCAAGCCTGAGTTCACGCGCGTGCTCGTCTTCACCCGCACCAAACGCGGCGCCGACAAGGTCGCCCGCATTCTCGAAGGCGGCGGCGTGGCGGCTTCCGCCATCCACGGCAACAAGAGCCAGGCCCAGCGTGAGCGCGCTCTGGCCGAGTTCAAGGCCGGCAAGGTGAGGGCGCTGGTCGCAACCGATATCGCGGCGCGCGGCATCGACATTTCGAGCGTGTCCCACGTCGTGCAGTACGAACTGCCAGATGTTCCCGAGCAGTATGTCCACCGCATCGGCCGTACGGCCCGCGCCGGCGCCGATGGTTCCGCCGTGGCGTTCTGCGCCGAGGATGAACGTGGGCTGCTGAAGGACATCGAACGCACGACGCGCCAGAAGATCCCCAGCGTCGATCGCCGCAACGATGCAGAACTCGCGCAGCTTTCGGCGAACATCAAGGAAGACTCCAAACGTGGTGGCCGCGCCGAATCGCGTGGCGCGCCGCAACCGCGCCGCCAGCAACAGCCGCGTCGCGATGATCATCGCCGTGACGATCCTCGCAGCGCTCAGCGCCGCGATGCGCGTCCGGGTGATCGTGCAGAGCATCTTCAACACGAGCCGCGCGTCGAGGGTGAGGGCCGCAATGGTCGTCGTCGTCGTGGCAAGGGCGGTCCGGCTGGTGGAGACGGCGTCGTCGCCCGTAGCGGCGAAGGCCGCAATGGTCAGGCGCGCAACGGCAAACCGCCGCACGCCGCGAATGGTCAGAAGCCGCGCGGCCAGAAGCCGACCAGTCACCGCAAGGGCCAGGGCGCCGCGCGCGGAGATGTGATGAAGGTGAACGCGGATGGTTCCGCCGGACCGGTCATGAGCGCCAACGCGCTGATGCGTCATATCGGCTCGACCAATCCCTGGTCCCAGAAGTAGGGGTCCCAGAAAAGCAATCGCCGCCGGCCCGTGAGGGCGGCGGCGACGCTTCCTTTCCCGGCGGGGGGACGTGGGGGGACTAGATCGCCGGGTCGGAACTGCAATTCCACGGTCTTTGTCGACTGCGCGGAAAATACGGGCTGGAACGCTAGCGGTTCCGGAACAACAGCTATTTGGGATGCCGATTCCGGAATCCAACCCCAGAGCTGAGTCAGGCAAAACCCGGTCAGGTCATCACGCTCCCGATTGCGCGGAGGCGGCGCGTCGGTGCATAGATCGCTCTAGATGAGCATCTGGTCACAATTGTCGTCGCTCGCCCGGCGCGCCTTCGAGGACGACGAGAGGGAGCCAGGTACGGAAGTCGGCGCGCCGCTATGCGGCCCCGATCCGAACGACCTTGAATTCACTGCCGCGATTGTCGGCCTCGGCGCCAAGCTCGCCAAGGCGGATGGGCTTGTGACCATCGACGAGGTCGCAGCCTTTTCGCGCGTGTTCCGCTATGCGCCCGGAGACGAGCCAGCGATCCGCCGCGTATTCGACATCGCGCGGCAGACCGTTGTCGGCTACGAGTCCTATGCCCGCAGGATTGCGAGACGCTACCGTGACCGGCCGTGCCTGCTCGAGGGTGTGCTGGACGGCTTGTTCCAGATTGCCGCAGCCGATGGCGCCATCACGTCGGATGAGCTGGACTACCTTCGCAGCGTGTCGGATCTCTTCGGCTTCAGCGACAGCGAGTTCCGCCGCATCAAGGCAAGCCATCTCGGGCCCGACGCCGACGATCCCTATCTCGTGCTGGGCCTGCGGGCCGATGCGTCCTTTGATGACGTGCGCGCGGCCTACCGCAAGCTGATGCTGGAGAATCATCCGGACACCATGTCGGGCTCCAAATCGGCGCCGCGCGAATATGAGCCCGTGGCGCATGACAAGGCCGCGGCCATCACCACGGCCTATGCACGTATCCGTGCGGAGCGCGGTTTTCTCACCCGCGCGATTGACTTTTAGGGGGCCGGGCGCACTTTTGATTAGCTAGGAGCCTGTCATGACCGAGACCCTTGGCCACCCCGATTTCGGAACGCGCGTCTACATAGCGCTGCAGAAATTCGGCGGCTTTCTTGGCAAAGCCGGTTTCGGGCTGTTCCTTCTGTTCGCCGCCTTCGCCGCGCTCCTTGCCACAACCTTCATCGGGCTGATGCTGGCGATCGCCGCCGTTTTCCTGACTTTCGCGCAGAGCATTGGCCGTCCGCGCCGGAGCAAGCCGGTCCCAGGCGAGCCTGATACGCTTGAGGCCCGGCGTACCGCCGACGGCTGGGTGATCGAAGGCTGAACTCCAGTTCGCGGAGGCTTGCGCGAGAAGGCCGGTCAGGCCAATCGTCGCAGCATATTGCTGTTTTCCCTCTCGAACCGCACGTTCCACTTTGAAGTCGTCGCCTGGAACGGCCCTCAGGAGTCGGGATGAAACCCGCCGACTTCGGCCTCCTTTTCGCGGTCTGCCTGATCTGGGCCCTCAATCTCGTCATCACGCGATGGACGGTGTCGACGGCCGATGTGCCGCCGATCTTCTTTGCGGGCGTCAGGCTCGGGCTGGTGGGACTGGTTCTCTCACCCTTCCTGTTTCCGGCGCCGCGGCAGATCGGGTTGATGTTCCTGATCGCGATGGGCATGGGCGCGGTGCAGTTCGGGCTGCTGTTCCTCGGGCTCGCCAATGCATCGGCCAGCGCGGCCGCAGTGATCGGGCAGCTCGGCGTGCCGATCACGACCATCTTTTCGATCATGTTCCTTGGCGAGCAGATCGGCTGGCGGCGTGGGCTCGGCATCGTGATGAGTTTTGCCGGGGTTATGATCATCGCGATTGATCCGGACAAGTTCTCGCTGACGCTGGGAATGATCTTCCTTGTGCTGGCGGCGGTGTCGTCTTCGGCGGCCAGCATCCTGATGAAGCGGATCGAGCCGATGTCCGCCATGAAGCTGCAGGCATGGGTGGGATGGTTTTCGGTTGTCCCTCTGATGGCGATGTCGTTCGCGACGGAGACAGGGCAGGTTGACCCCTTCCTGACAGGCGACTGGCTGGTGTGGGTGTCCGTCGCGTTCGCCGTGCTGGCGGTGTCAATCTTCGGGCACGGCACGTTCTACCGGATGATCAAGCGCTATGACGTGACGCTGATCTCGCCACTGACCCTGATGACGCCGATATGGGGCGTGGTGCTGGGCATCCTGCTGCTGGGCGAGCTGCTGACGCTGAAGCTCGTCATCGGGGCGGCGGTGGCGCTGGCGGGCGTAGGCGTGATCATGGTTCGGCCGAACCGGAGCTATCCGGAAGCGCCGGTTGGAGACAAGATCGGGCCATGAGCTTGCGAATCATCGAAGCGCCCAGTCCCAACTTCAACGAGCGGCTCCATCCGCTCGACATGCTGGTTCTGCACTATACCGGCATGAAGGATGGTCCATCGGCGCTGGCGCGAATGCGCGATCCGGAGAGCCAGGTGTCGGCGCACTACATGGTCGAGGAGGACGGGACCGTGTTTGCTCTCGTCTCCGAGGACAAGCGCGCCTGGCAGGCGGGACGGAGCTGGTGGCGGGGCGATGAAGATCTCAACTCGCGCTCGATCGGCATCGAGATCGTCAATGGCGGGCATGACTTCGGCCTGCCGCCGTTTCCGGATGTGCAGATCGAGGCGGTGATCACGCTGTGCCAGGGCATTCTCTCGCGCCGGCCAATTCCGCAGAATCGCGTCGTCGCGCATTCGGACATCGCGCCGGAGCGCAAGGAAGATCCAGGCGAGCGGTTTCCGTGGAAGCGACTGGCGGAGGCAGGTGTGGGGCTGTGGCCGGCGCCGTCACGGCCCGAGCCCTGGATGATGCACGGTGCGTCGCCTGGCGACGCGGGTGTTACCGTCGAGCGCTTGCAGCAGGATCTTGCTGCGATCGGATACAAGATTTCCATCACCGGGAGTTTTGACGAAGCGACGGCTGCTGTCGTGCGGGCCTTCCAGCGGCGCTGGCGCCCGATGCGCGTAAACGGCGAAGGCGATGCCGAGACTGTGACGCTTGTGCACGCTGTTGCCATGATGTCGCAGGACGTCACGGAACCGTAATGCGACACAAACGCTAATTCCCCGTTCACCATTGCGGGCTCATGCTCCCGACAGGTTGAGCGGAGTTGGCCATGCCTTCCGGAGCCCTGCACCGAATGGTCTACATGAGCACGGCCGTTGGCGTGCTCAGGGCCGAAGAGCTCGACCGCATCTATCTCCGAGCAAAAACCGTGAACAGCGGAGCCGGGATCACCGGGCTTCTGCTTTTCTACGAAGGCGCTTTCCTGCAGGCGGTCGAAGGACCGGCGGCGGGCGTCGCCAGTCTGATGGAGCGCATTCGCCGCGACCGGCGCCATTCGGGGTTGATGACTCTGGAAGCCGGTCCGTGTCTGGAGCGGACCTTCCCCGACTCGCCGATGCATTTCGTGGCGGCGCGAAACCTGACCTCCGGTGAGAAGCAGGCGTTCAGTGATCTTCGTCAGGCCGTAAGTGCACGGTCTCACATGGTGGGCGCGCCGGCGCCGGGGGCCGACAATGGGCTCTGGGCCTTCCTCTCGTCCTTCAACGCGTTCCGGACGGTCTGATCCCTCGGCGCAGACAAACGTTGGCGCCGGTGGTTGCCCGGCGCCTGTTATTTTCAAAACGGATCAGAAGAAGCGAAGCCTACTCGGCTTTGACTTCCGGCAGGTCGCCCTTGGCCGGCATCGACTTCTTGGTGAGGTAGACAGCGAGGTCGCGCTTGTCCTGTTCGCTGAGGCTACCGACCACGCCGGCCATCATCGGCACGGGGGTCGTCAGCGACTGCACGACCTTGTCCGGATCGAGCGTCGCGAGCTTTTCGATCAGCGGCGCGCCGCCCATGCCGGAGGCGTGGCACATCATGCAGCGGGTTTCGTAGAGGGCCTTGCCCTCTGTCGGCCCGGGTTCCGCAAACGCGGCCGGGGCAAGGAGAAGGCCGAGGCCCAGAACCGCAACAGTCGACTTCATGCGAACCCTCCAGATGACGCAGCGCCAGCTTCTAATGTTTTGAACCTGAACAGGCCATAACTACGCGCAGTTATTGCTGCACTGCGTGGTTTTCGCCTCAGAAACGGTCTGAATCGCCCTTTGCCCGTGATTTGGCCGTGGCGAGGTGGTATAGGCCCGCCTTCGATCAGGCGGCCGGGCGACCGCTGGCAGGCAACTGCTGGAGGAAAGTCCGGGCTCCACGTAGGCAAGGCGGCGGATAACGTCCGCCCGGGTCATCACTCACAAGGTGTTGGGCCGAGGGATAGCGCCACAGAAAGCAAACCGCCCCGGGCTTGCCAGTTTTCTGGTAGGTTCTGGGGTAAGGGTGAAAGGGTGGGGTAAGAGCCCACCGCATTCCTGGAAACAGGGATGGCAAGGCAAGCCCCGCCTGGAGCAAGACCGAATAGGGACGGACGTCTCGCAAGAGACAGGCGCGCCTTCGCGCTCCGTCCGGGTTGGTCGCGTGAGGCGGTCCGCGAGGGCCGTCCCAGAGGAATGGTCGCCCACGGGTCGCAAGGCCCTGGACAGAACCCGGCTTACAGGCCGCCTGATCGACGTTTACCCATTTGCTGTGGACAGCCGTCGGGGCAGTTCTCAACCGCGCAAACGCCAGTGAATCCAAGTCAAAACGCAGCGTGATTCACATGTCGTAAACCACTTATCCACATGACGACGTTGACTGCTCACCGATCTACTTGGTTTGTTCCGGCCAATGGTTAACGAGGACCTAATGTCCCGTTGTTGCCCATGTTGTCCCATGGTATCCCTTAAAGCTCCACGGAAGGGGCTCCGTGGTTGGGATTTTCCAGGGTGCGCAGTCCAGTTCGGGGCCAGCGCTTAGCGGGCAAAACGGGGTATGTTTCTCTCCTCATTCGAGAGCAGCGTTGATGCAAAGAAGCGGGTCTCGATTCCCGCATCCTTCCGCAAATCACTCGGCGGCGAGGAGAGCGTCTACCTGTGGCCGTCGCTGGACAAGCCGTGCATCGAAGGCTGTGGCCAGAAGCTGGTCGACGGCTATGACGCCTCCATATCCGACCTGGATCTGATGGATCCGCGCCGCTACGCGCTGGCGACTACCTTCTTCAGCGAAATGCGCGACGCGAAACTCGATGAAGGCGGACGCATTGTGCTGGATCCCGAACTCGCAGCTCACGCCGGCATCACGGGCAAGGCCCGCTTCGTCGGCCTCGGCGACCGTTTCCAGATCTGGGAGCCGTCGAAACACCAGGCGCTGAAGGACGAGATGCGCGCGCTTGCGCTCAAGAGCCTCGACCTTCTCAAGGCCAAGCCGGTTCCGCCGGCGGGACGGCCCGCCGAATGACCGAGATCGAACTTACAACACCCGCACCTCCCGGACATGTTCCCGTCCTTGTCGAGGAAGTTATCCACGCGCTTGCGCCGGTGGATGGCGCGGTGATGGTGGATGGCACCTATGGCGGGGGCGGCTATGCGCGCGCAGCGCTGGCGGTGGCGAACATCACGCTGCTGGCGATCGACCGCGATCCCGAAGCGATGGAGCGCGCCTGGGCGCATGCCGGCAAGGACCCGCGCCTGGTTCCGGCGGCGGGCCGGTTCGGCGAACTTGACACCATCGTGCGCGCGGGCGGACGCGAGACCGTCGACGGCGTGATGCTCGATCTCGGCGTGTCGTCTTTCCAGATCGACGAGGCGGGCAGGGGCTTTTCCTTCATGCGCGATGGTCCACTGGACATGCGCATGGAAAAGCGCGGACCCAGCGCAGCCGATGCGGTCAACCATCTGACCGAGGGTGAGCTGGCCGACATCTTCCACATTCTCGGCGAGGAGCCGCAGGCCCGGCGCATCGCGCGCAACCTGGTGCATCGCCGCCGCTCGCAGCCATTCGAGACGACACTCGACCTTGCCGACACGATCGAGCGGGCTGTCGGCGGCAGGCGCGGCAAGCCAACCCATCCGGCCACACGATCGTTCCAGGCGCTGCGCATGTGGGTGAATGACGAGAGCGGCGAACTGGTGCGGGCGCTGACCTCGGCTGAACGTGTGCTGAAACCCGGCGGCCGGCTGGTCGTGGTAACCTTCCATTCAATCGAGGACCGCATCGTGAAGCTGTTCCTCCGGGCACGGTCGGGGAACGAGCCGGGCGCGTCTCGCCACCTGCCCGGAACGCCCAAGGGAGCGCCGCCGACATTCGAAGTCCTGCAACGCAAGGCGATGGAGCCGAGCGAGGCGGAACTCGAACTCAATCCGCGTTCACGGTCGGCGAAGCTTCGCTGGGCGCTGCGCACGGAAGCGCCGGCCTGGACATCCGCGCCGGAGGAAGGCCCCCGCCTGCCGGGTCTCAAACAGCTTGAAGGAGTCGCGTGATGAAGCGTCTGGCGATCATCGGCGGTCTGGTTGTCGCCGTTCTGGCGGTTGCAGTCTATCGCGCCAAGCTCGGCGCCGAGGAGACGCAGGGCAAGATCGACGGCCTGCAGACAGAGGCCCGCAAGATCGGCGAGGAGATCTCGGTCATGAAGGCGGAGGAAGCCTATCTCACGCGACCCGAGCGCATCGGACCGATCGCGCGCGACAAGCTCGGCCTCGAGCCTGCGCAGCCTGACCAGTATACCGCGGCTGAAGCGTTGTCGCGGCGGCTGGGCGAAGAGCGGCTGGCGCTGCCGGCGCCGGACGCTACGCCTGTTGCTCCAGCTGCGCCTGCTACGAAGCCCGCGACCACGAAACCGGCGGAGAAGCCGGTGCAATGATCGTACACGGCCGGCCATACGAGGACCGCACACGCGATGATCTCTGGGGTCCGCGCCGCGCTCGCATGGTTGCAGGCGTTCTGGCGCTGATCTTCACGGTCATCGTCGGCCGGTCGGCCTATGTCGCGTTCAACGGTCCCGAGAAGAGTGCGAACGGCGGCGTGGTCGCCGAGAGCGCGCGTCGTGCGGATATCGTCGATCGCAAGGGCGAACTGCTGGCGACGTCGGTGCCGTCCTGGTCGCTGGCGGCCGATCCGCGAGCGATCTGGGATGCAGGCGAGACAGCGACAACGCTGGCGCGTGTGTTGCCTGGGCTCGATGTCATCGACCTGACGACGAGGCTTTCGGATGATGAGCGGCAATTCGTCTGGATCCAGCGCGGGCTGACGGCGCGCCAGAAACAGTCGGTGTTCGAACTGGGTCTTGAAGGCCTGCGTTTCGAGGAGGAGACGCGGCGCGTCTATCCGCGCGGCAAGCTCGCCGGGCACTTCCTCGGTTTCACCAATATCGATGGCAAGGGCGTCGAGGGCGCGGAGGCCGCGTTCGACGACAAGCTGAAACGTGGAGGCGAGGCCCTGCGGCTGACTATCGACGCGGGCGTGCAGTTCACGCTCGAGGACGAACTTGAGAAGGCCTATGCCGAATTCGACATGAAGGGCGGGGCAGGCATCGTGCTGGATGCGCACACCGGCGCGGTGCGCGCCATCGCATCCTGGCCGGCGATCGACCCCAACCATCCGCGCGACCGCAGCGACGCGGCCAAGCCGAACCGCGCGATCGGCTCGCTGTTCGAACTTGGCTCGGTGTTCAAGCCGCTGACGGTGGCGGCGGCGCTTGATGCTGGTGTGCTGTCGCCAACGGATACGTTCGATGTCTCGAAGCCGCTGCGCTTTGGCACGGCGACCGTCTCGGATCCTCATCCGCTTGCGCATGCGAACGCCGTGACCGCGAGCGATATTCTGGCCTTCTCGTCCAACATCGGCGTGGCGGACATCGCCAAGCGCCTGGGACCGGAAAAACAGAAGGCTTTCCTGAAGAGCGTCGGCCTGCTGGGACGGCTCAGCTATGAGGGGCCGCAGGCGCCGATGCCGCTGACGCCATCCGACTGGGATGTACTGACCTCCGCGACGGTGAGCTATGGCCATGGCCTTGCGGTGAGCCCGCTGGCGTTCGCGATGACCTATGCGCCGTTCGGCAATGGCGGTGACTACCTGCCGCCGCATTTTCTTGAGTCCCATGATCCGGCGAAAGCCAAACCGAAGCGCGTCATGAGCCCGGAGACTGCCGAGGCGGTGATGAAGATGATGCGCCGGACCGTCACCGAGGGCAGCGGCGTCAACGCGAACGCTGCCGGCTATGAAGTGGCCGGCAAGACCGGCACAGCAGAAAAACCGGGACCGGATGGGTATGATCCCAACCGGAACGTCACTTCGTTTGCCGCCGTTTTCCCGGCCTCCCGCCCTCAATTTGTCGTGCTTGTTGTGCTCGATGAAGCCCAGCCCAGAACGGGCGAGCAACGTACAGCCGCCTATACGGCGGCGGCAATCGCCGGAAAGGTGATCGCGCGTGCAGCCCCGCTTCTGGATGTGCAGCCGGTTCTCGGCGCTGCGGCCCCCGCCACGGCGACGAACCTGCGCGTTTCGGAGGGCGTTACGCAATGAAGCTCGACAAGCTCGTTCCGGGCGCGCCGCCCGTCGAGGTGACGGGTCTTTCGGCGGACAGCCGCAAGGTGAAACCGGGCTATCTGTTCGCGGCGCTGCAGGGCGTGGCGGAAGACGGGCGCAAGTATATCGACAGCGCGATCCGGAACGGCGCGGCGGCGATCCTGACAGATACGCGTCCCGGTGAATGGAGCGTGCCAGCTGCGCGGGCGGAAGAGCCGCGTCTTGCGCTCGCTCTGGCATCTGCCGCTTTCTATTCGCAGCAACCGAAAGTGATTGCAGCGGTAACGGGCACCAACGGCAAGAGCTCGACCGTCGACTTCCTGCGCCAGATCTGGGCCAGCGAAGGCCGCAAGTCGGCGTCGATGGGAACGCTCGGCGCGATTGGACCTTCGGGTGTGATCGATCTTGGCCACACGACGCCGGATCCCGTGGCGATCCACGAGACGCTCGACAAGCTGGCGCGCGAGGGTGTGACGCACGCGGCGATGGAAGCATCCTCCCATGGCCTGGCGCAGTTCCGCCTCGATGGCGTGAAGCTGGCGGCGGGCGCCTTCACCAACCTCACGCAGGACCATCTCGACTACCATCCGGATTTCGACGATTACCGCCGCGCCAAGATGCGCCTGTTCACTGACCTTCTGCCCAAGGGCGCGCCGGCGGTGATCAATGCGGACAGCGCCGAGCTGGAGACGTTCGAGGCTGCGGCCAGGGCGGCCGGCCTCAAGCCTTTCACGGTCGGCTGGCGCGGCCGGGACCTGCGTATCTCGGAAGCCCTGCCGCGTGGGACGGGGCAGGACCTCGTCATCCAGTGGGGCGACGGCGCGACGAACGAACGCAAGGTGCACCTGCCGTTGATCGGCGAGTTCCAGGCGCTCAACGCGATGTGCGCTGCTGGGATCGCGATGGCGCTGGGCGATGACGTCAACAAGGTGCTCGATGGCCTGACCACGCTGAAGGGCGTGCATGGGCGGCTGGAGCTGGTCGGGCAGACCTCCGCCAAGGCGCCGGTGTTCGTCGACTATGCCCACACACCGGACGGACTCAACGTGCTGCTGCGGGCGGCGCGGCCGCATGTGCGCGGCAAGCTGATCGTGGTGTTCGGTTGCGGTGGTGACCGCGATGCGACCAAGCGACCGATCATGGGCGATGTGGCGCGCCGCCTGGCCGACGAGGTGATCGTCACGGATGACAATCCGCGCTCGGAAGACCCGGCGAAGATCCGCTCCGCCATCAGGAAGGGTGCGCCGGATGCCAGCGAGATCGGCGACCGTGCGACGGCGATTATGGAAGGCGTGCGCCGGCTGAAGGCCGGAGATGCGCTGCTGATCGCGGGCAAGGGCCATGAGACGGGGCAGATCGTGAAAGGTGTCACGATCCCATTCTCGGATTTCGACGTCGCAAGGCAGGCGCTCGCCGCCGAGGGAGGCGCGCTGTGACCGGGCATCAGACAGGCGAGCCGCTGTGGAGATCGGAAGAAACCGCGAAGGCGACTGGCGGCAAGGCGCTTGGCGTCTGGGCCATCAACGGCGTTTCGATCGACACGCGTTCGCTGAAGCCTGGCGAACTGTTCGTGGCGCTGAAGGATGCGCGCGACGGGCATGATTTCGTCGATGCCGCGTTCGGCGCGGGTGCCGAGGCAGCGCTTGTCTCGCGCGACGTGCTTGGCGGACGTCCGGGCCTTGTGGTCAGCGACGTGCTGGATGGCCTCGAAAAGCTGGGACTGGCGGCGCGGGCGCGGAATTCGGGCGTGATCTCCGCCGTAACGGGATCGGTCGGCAAGACCAGCGTCAAGGAAATGCTGGCGCGCATCTTCCGCGCGGTGGGCCGAGCGCACTGGTCCGACAAATCGTTCAACAATCACTGGGGCGTGCCGCTGACGCTTGCCCGTACGCCGCGCGACACGGAACGGGCCATCTTCGAGATCGGCATGAGCACGCCGGGCGAGATCGCGCCGCGCTCTAGAATGGTGCGACCGCATATCTCGATGATCACCCGCGTCGCGCCCGCCCACCTGCAGGGCATGGGCTCGGTCGAGGCGGTGGCCGACGAGAAGGCGCAGATCTTTGCAGGACTCGAGCCCGGTGGCACGGCGATCCTGCCGGAGAAGGACTATTTCTTCGCGCGCTTGAAGCGTCATGCCGAACAGCTGCAGCCTTCGGCGGACATTCTGACCTATGGCGGAGCGCGCGGACCAACGAGCGCGACGCCGGTCACCTACGAGACCGATGGCGTGACGTCGCGGATAGGCATCGACCTGATGGGCGATCTGGTGGTGGTGAAGCTCGATGCCGTCGGCGAACACTGGGCCGGCAATGCGGCGCTGGCTCTGCTGGCGGCCGTGGTTGCGGGTGTGGCGCCGCATCAGGCGGCCGAAGCGCTGTCTGGCTATGCGCCGCCCGCGGGTCGGGGCGTTGCCGAGAAGCTGAGCCTGCCCAAGGGCGGCGAAGTGACGCTTGTGGATGACGCTTACAACGCAAACCCTGAATCCATGCGGGCCGCGATCGAGGGATTCTCGCGGCGTCCGGGCCGCAAGATTGTCGCACTTGGCGAGATGCGCGAACTCGGCGACGGCAGCGCTGCGCTGCATGCGGGGCTGGCGGGACCGATCATCGCAGCGAAGGTTTCGGCGGCGGTTCTTTCCGGCGGCGAGATGAAGCACCTCGCCGATGCACTGAAGGCGCGCGACACATCGATGCGAGTCGAACATGTCACAGGTCCGGCCGAAGCGTCGGAGGTCGTCAAAACCTGGTTAGAACCAGGCGATGCCGTCTTGATCAAAGGCTCGAATGCATCCGGCATGGCGCGTGTGGGAACGGCGCTCAGGCAGATGAGCGAAGGCGTCGTCAAAGCGCAGAAAGCGTCAGGGTCGTAGCATGTTGTACGAACTCCTTTCGCCCTATACGGGCGAGCTCAACCTGTTCAGTTTCATCACCTTCCGCGTGGCGCTCGGCCTTGCGACGGGCCTGATCCTCACCCTGCTGTTCGGCCACCCGATGATCCTCTGGCTTCGCAAGAAGCAGGGCAAGGGCCAGCCGATCCGGTCTGAGGGTCCCGAAAGCCACCAGTCGAAGAAGGGGACGCCCACCATGGGCGGCTTCCTGATCCTGTTCGGCATCCTGTCGGGCACGCTGCTGTGGGCGGACCTCACGAACCAGTACGTCTGGATCGTGCTGTTCGTGACGATCGGCTTCTGCGGCGTCGGCTTCATCGACGACTACCAGAAGGTGACGAAGACAGGCACCAAGGGGCTTTCCGGCAAGGTGCGTTTGCTGATGGAATTCGTCATCGCGGGCGTCGCGGTGTTCTGGATCGCGCACTACGCTCTGGAATCGACCACGCTGGCGGTCCAGGCGGGTGAGCTGAAGGCGATGCCGAAGGAGAATTTCGAGACGTCGCTGGCGCTGCCCTTCCTCAAGGACTTCCTGTTCGACCTCTCCATCTACGGTTTCATCGCCTTCGGCGCGTTCATCATCGTCGGCGCCGGCAATGCGGTGAACTTCACCGACGGCCTCGATGGGCTTGCGATCGGGCCGGTGATGATCGCAGGGGCGACGTTCGGGTTCATCGCCTACGCCACGGGTACGCCGCGCTTTGCCGACTACCTGCTGCTGACGCCAACGCCCGGAACGGCGGAGCTGTCCGTGGTGATGGGGTCGCTGGTCGGCGGGGGGCTGGGTTTCCTCTGGTACAACACGCCGCCGGCCAAGGTGTTCATGGGCGACACCGGTTCGCTGGCGCTAGGTGGATGCCTTGGCGCCATGGCAGTGTGCGTGAAGCACGAGCTGGTGCTCGGTATTGTCGGCGGCCTCTTCCTGCTGGAAGCGCTGTCGGTGATCATCCAGGTGATCTCGTACAAGCTGACCAAGAAGCGCGTCTTCCTGATGGCGCCGATCCACCACCATTTCGAGAAGCTGGGATGGTCGGAGCCGACCGTGGTGATCCGCTTCTGGATCATCGCTTTCCTGCTGGCGCTTGCCGGCCTCGCCACCCTGCGGTTGAGGTGAGGCAAGCTTGATCCCGGTTCGCACCTTCGAGGGCAAGGATGTCGCGGTGTTCGGCCTCGGCCGTTCCGGCATTGCGACCGCCAGGGCCCTGATGGCGGGCGGCGCGCGGGTGTGCGCCTGGGACGACAATGAGGCCTCGCGCAAGGCGGCGGAGACCGCTGGCGTGCCTCTGGTCGATCTCAACCGGCGCGACTGGCAGATGTTCGCGGCGCTGGTGCTGTCGCCGGGCATTCCGTTCAAATTCCCGGAACCGCATCGCTTCGTGCGCATGGCGCAGATGGTCGGCGTGCCTGTCATCGGCGACATGGAGCTGTTCGCGCGTGCTGTTGCCGAACTGAAGGATTTCGAGCGCCCGCGCATCGTCGGCATCACCGGCACCAACGGCAAATCGACTACCACGGCGCTGGTCGGTCACATTCTGAAGCAGTGCGGCAAGGATGTGCGGGTTGGCGGCAATATCGGCGTCGGCGTGCTCGATCTCGAACGCCTGCACGGCGGGGCGATCTATGTGCTGGAGCTGTCGAGCTATCAGCTCGATCTCGCCGAGACGCTGAAATGCGATGTGGCGGTGATGCTGAACCTGTCGCCGGATCATCTGGCGCGCCATGGCGGCATGGACGGCTATGTCGGCGCCAAGCGCCGCATATTCCGCAATCAAGGTCCCGACGATGTCGCGATCATCGGCGTTGACGACACGCGCAGCCAGGTGATGGCGACGCAGCTGTCGTGCGAGGGCATGCGTCGCGTGATCCCGGTTTCGGCCGAGTACGGTCTTGGGCGTGGCGTTTCGGTGTTGGACGGCCAGCTCTGCGATTCCATCGCGGGCCGCGCCGAAGCGCCCGCCGACATCACCAGGGCCAAGGCGCTGCCGGGCCGCCACAACCATCAGAACGCCGCTGCTGCCTATGCCGCCTGCCGCGCGCTTGGGCTTGAGGCAACCGACATCCTTGCGGCGATCGAGACCTTCCCGGGACTGCCGCATCGGCTCGAGACCATCGGCGTCGTCGAGGGCGTGCGCTTCGTCAACGACTCGAAGGCAACCAACGCGCAGGCGGCCGAGCAGGCGATCCGCGCCTTCCCGAATGCGTGGTGGATCGTCGGCGGCCGGCCAAAGGAAGAGGGTATCGATGATCTCGTCCCGCTCTTCGGCATGATCCGGAAGGCCTATCTCATCGGCGAGTCGACCGAAGCATTCGCGCGCGTGCTCAACGGCAAACTCGATCATGTGAAGTGCCGCACGCTGGATGCGGCCGTCGAGGCCGCGTTCAACGATGCGCGTGCGGCGGGCGAGCAATCGCCTGTCGTTCTGTTCTCGCCGGCGTGCGCCAGTTTCGATCAGTTCCGCGACTTCGAGCAGCGCGGACTTGCGTTCCGTCAGGAGGCCGCGAAGCTCGTGAAGCGGCGCACCCCGACCGAACCGGCTTAACGCCATGCAGGTCTTCCGCAGGTCCGACACCTCGCCGCTCGCCGAATGGTGGCGAACGATCGACAAGGGACTCATTGCGGCTGCCCTGATCCTGTTGGGCGCGGGGCTCGTCCTGTCGCTTGCGGCGGGCCCGGCTGCAGCGAGCCGCATCGGACACACTGACCCGTTCCATTTCGTCTACCGCCAGGCCGCGTTCGTCACGGTGTCAGCGGGATTGCTGCTCGCGACTTCGCTGCTGGATCCTGTCTGGGCGCGGCGGGTCTGCGCGCTTCTCTTCGTCGTCTGCTTTCTGATGATGGCCGTGCTGTTGCTGGTCGGTCACGAAGCGAAGGGCGCAACGCGCTGGATCCGCATTGGCGAGACGACGTTCCAGCCATCCGAGATCATCAAGCCGGCGCTGATCGTGCTATCGGCCTGGCTTCTTGCCCAGAGAGAGAAGTTTCCGAGCGGGCCGTGGGCGCCGATCGCCTTTGCCTTCTACGCCGTGACCGTTGGCCTGTTGCTGCTGCAGCCTGACGTAGGTCAGTCAGCGCTGCTGACGGCAGGGTTCGTGATCGTGTTCTTCATCGCGGGCCTGCCGTGGCTATGGGCCGGGGCGTTCGTGATTGGCGGCGCGGGACTGGGCGCGGGCCTCTACGCGCTGCTGCCGCACGTGCGCCAGCGCGTGAACTCCTTTATCAGCCCGACCGAATACGACACCTACCAGATAGACAAGGCGCGCCAGGCGATCGAGCGTGGCGGTCTGTTTGGCGTGGGGCCAGGCGAGGGCACGGTGAAACGCGTGCTGCCGGATGCGCATACCGACTTCATCTATTCGGTGGCCGGCGAGGAGTTCGGCCTGATTGCGCTTACGTTGCTGACGCTTCTGTTCGCGGTGATCACCATCAAGGGCGTCGCGGGGGCGGCCAGGCAGACCGATACCTACCAGCGCGCCGCCGGTGTCGGGCTCTATTCGCTCTTCGGCCTTCAGGCCGCCATCAATATGTCCGTCAATCTGAGCCTTATCCCGCCCAAGGGGATGACGTTGCCATTGGTGTCCTCCGGTGGATCGTCACTTCTTGGAACCGCGCTTACCCTCGGCCTCGCGCTGGCACTGACGCGCAAGCAACCTGAATCCTCACTCTCGCACCTGAGACACGCATGACCGCCGCTGAATCGACGAAGCCTCTGGTGGTGATCGCAGCGGGCGGCACGGGCGGACACATGTTTCCCGCGCAAGCCTTCGCCGACGAGATGCGCTCCCGAGGATGGACGATCGCGCTGGTGACGGACGAGCGCGGCAAGAAGTATGCGACCAACTTTCCGGCCGACTGGCGTCTGGAGGTTGAAGCAGCGACATTCGGATCGAAGATGCCGCACAAGCTGCTGTCGTCGGCGTTGAAGCTGCGCAAGGGTACGGCGGAGGCGCGCAAGAATTTTGAGAAGACCAGGCCGTCACTGATTGCAGGCTTTGGCGGCTATCCGTCCTATCCGTCGTTGTCGGCTGCGCGGGCCATGGGCCTGCCGATCATCATTCATGAGCAGAACTCGGTGCTCGGGCGCGTGAACCGGCTGTTTGCCAATGTCGCCAGATTTGTTGCCTGCGGGTTCGACCGGCTGGATCGCCTGCCGCCCGCGGCGGCCGACCGAAAGCGCGTCGTTGGCAATCCGGTTCGCAATCCGATCAAGGCGGTGCGTGACAGGCCCTATCCCGAGCTTACGGACACCGGGTCGCTCAACATACTGGTGACCGGTGGCAGCCAGGGCGCGCGACTGTTCGGCGAGGTGATCCCGCAGGCGATCATCTCGTTGCCCGAGGTACAGCGTGCGCGCCTTACGGTCGTGCAGCAGGCCAGGGAAGAGCAGCTCGATTCTGTTCGCTCCGCCTATCGCGATGCGGGCGTGAAGGCGACGGTGGAGTCGTTCTTCTCCGACATGCAGGACAGGCTGGCGGCCGCTCATCTGGTGATCGCGCGATCAGGCGCCGGCACGGTGACGGAGTTAGCCGTCGCAGGCCGCCCGGCGATCCTGATCCCGCTCGGCATCGCCATGGATGACCACCAGACAGCGAATGCCGAAGGCATGGTGACGGGCGCCGCGGCCGATGTCGTGCCCGAGCCGAAATTCACCGTGGAAATGCTTGCCCCGCTGCTGCTGGAGCGTATTTCCAACGCTGGCGTGCTGAAGGCCCGGGCAAAGGCGGCCTGGCAGCTTGGCAAGCCCAACGCGGCGCGCGAACTCGCCGACCTTGCCGAGCAGGCGGCTGGCGTGACAGGAAAGCGCGATGCGTAAGTCACTTCCCTTCGACGTTGGCCCGGTTCATTTCGTAGGTATCGGCGGGATCGGCATGTCCGGCATTGCCGAGGTCATGCTGAACCTCGGCTATCAGGTCTCCGGCTCGGACATGAAGGCGAGCGCCAATACCGAGCGGCTCGACAAGCGCGGCGCGAAGATCATGATCGGCCACAAGGCCGAGAACATCGAAGGCGTCGGCGCGCTGGTGATCTCGACCGCCATCAAGGGCGGCAATCCGGAGGTCGATGCGGCCCGCGTGAAGGCGATCCCCGTCGTGCGGCGCGCGGACATGCTGGCCGAACTGATCCGGCTGAAGTGGACGGTCGCGATCGCAGGCACGCACGGCAAGACGACGACGACATCCATGGTAGCCGCGCTGCTCGATGGCGTGGGCATGGACCCCACGGTTATCAATGGCGGCGTTATCAATGCCTACGCTTCCAATGCCAAGCTGGGTCAGGGCGAGTGGATGGTGGTGGAGGCCGACGAGTCAGATGGCACCTTCACCAAGCTGCGCCCCACCGTGGCGATCGTCACCAATATCGATCCCGAGCACATGGATCACTACGGTTCCATGGAGGCCCTTCGGAAAGGCTTCGACACCTTCGTTGAGAATCTACCCTTCTATGGTTTCGCCGTTCTGTGCGCGGACCATCCGGAAGTGCAGGCGCTTGCCTCGCGCATTCCGGATCGACGCCGCATCACTTATGGCTTCAATCCGCAGTCGGATCTCTGGGCGGTGAACGTTCGCTCTGAGGCTGAGGGCTCGACCTTCGATCTTGTCCTGCGTTCGCGCGGCGAAGTCGACCAGACACGCTGGGTCGGCCTCAAGCTGCCGATGGCGGGACGCCACAACGTGCAGAACTCGTTGGCCGCGATTGCTGTCGCGCGCGAGCTTGGGGGCACGGAAGAGCAGATCCGCGCGGCGCTCTCGAAGTTTGGCGGCGTGAAGCGCCGGTTCACGCCGGTGGGGACATGGGGCCAGGTCAAGATCATCGACGACTATGGTCACCATCCCGTGGAGATCGCCGCTGTGCTGCGCGCCGCGCGCGATGTGCAGGGCCGCGACAAGCGGGTGATCGCCGTAGTGCAGCCGCACCGCTACACGCGCCTGCGTGACCTGTTCGAGCAGTTCTCGACCTGCTTCAACGATGCGGACGAGGTGATCATCGTGCCGGTCTATGCGGCGGGCGAGCAGCCGATCGAGGGGATCAATCACGAGTCGCTGGTGAAGGGCCTGATCAACCACGGCCACCGTTCGGCGCGGACGATCGATGGCTTGGGCAATCTTGCTGCCACCATCAAGGCGGCGGTGAAGACGGGCGACGAGATGGTGGTGTGCCTCGGCGCGGGGGACATCACGTCCTATGCGAACTCACTGGCCGAGGATCTGAAGGCCCTCTGAGCTCTTGCGTAAGCAAGCAATTCCGTCGCGTGGTGCGAGAGTTAAGCGCCCGCAATGAGGACCCGAACGCGCCGGCGTTAAGACTTACATTGCCGCAACCAAAGGGGTCGGTTAGGATTTCGGCAACCTTACGCGGGCTCTTGCTGGCGTGTGGAAGCGGCGGGGGCGCCGCTATTGCAGACTGGTCTTGATGAAACGCGCCGCTATTCCCTTTCTTGCGATTGCAGCCGGCCTCGCCATTGCGGTGACTGCAGTCGTCGCCGTGAATGCGCGTTCGGCCGAGGCGGCCGCCGGCAAGGCGCGCTTTGCGCGGCCTGACTATGGCGTCGAGCGCGCTGGCGCCGTGATCGATCTCAAGCGTTATGCAGCGCTGGTGGATTCCGTGCGCCTCGGACAACTCTCGACCGATGCCGCAGCCTGCCACGATGCGCTTGCCGCCGCCGATGTCGCCTTCACACAACTGCCGCCGATGCATTCGACCGGCGGATGCGGCTATGACGAGGCGGTCATGGTGCAGGCATCCGTCACTGACTGGACGGCGCCGGAAGTGCTGCCAATGACGTGCGATCTCGCCGCCAAGATGAATCTTTGGGAGCGCCACATCGTGGCGCCGGCCGCTGAAAAATACCTCGGCTCGCCTGTGGTCGAGATCAAGGTGTTCGGTTCGTTCTCGTGCCGGCGCGTCGCGGGCCATGACCGGCTGAGCGAGCACTCTTTCGCCAAGGCGGCCGACATTGCCGGCTTCCGCCTGGCCGATGGCCGCGAGATCACCGTGCTGGACGATTTCTACAACAAGAGCGGGAAAGGTGATTTCCTGCGCGAGATCCATGATCGCGCCTGCGACCTGTTCGATGTGACTCTTGGCCCCGACTACAACGCCGATCACGCCAATCATTTCCACCTCGATGTCGGCGGCGAGCACGCCTGCCGCTAGCGTCTCGCGCTTCGGCGCGGTAAGCCGCAGGCATGACAGGTTTTCTCGACAGACTGCCCCCCGTTCGCGGCCGGATCATTCCAGACGAACAGCTTGCGCCGTTCACCTGGTTCCGCGTAGGCGGAGCCGCTGACGCGCTGTTCCTGCCCAAGGACGAGGCGGATCTCGCCGAATTTCTTTCCAAGCTCGATCCGATCATTCCGGTGACTATTCTCGGCGCCGCATCGAACGTCATCGTGCGCGATGGCGGGATTGCCGGTGTCGTCGTGCGCCTGGGACCGAGCTTCGGAAAGGTGACGGCCGATGGCCTGCGTGTGACGGCTGGAGCTGCTGCACTCGACGGGCGCGTTTCGGTCGCGGCGGCGCATGCAGGGATTGCCGGGCTGGAGTTCTTCTCTGGCGTGCCGGGCACGATCGGCGGCGCGTTGCGCATGAACGCCGGCTGCTATGGCCGTGAAACAAAGGATGTGCTCGTCGAAGCGTACGCCCTTGATCGCAAGGGCCGGCGCGTCACGCTGAAGAATGCGGACTTCCATTTCAGCTATCGTCACACCGAGGCGGCGGAAGAGCTGATCTTTGTCGAGGCGGTGTTCGAGGGAACGAAGGACGATCCGGCGGCGATCCTGGAGCGTATCGAAGCCCTGAAGGCGCGGCGTGAAACCACGCAGCCGATCCGCGAAAAGACGGGCGGGTCGACCTTCGCAAACCCCGATCCGCCGGGCACGCCGAACCAGCGCAGTTCGTGGAAGCTGATCGATGAGGCCGGTATGCGCGGGCATCGCCGGGGCGGGGCGCAGGTAAGCGAGCTGCACTGCAACTTCCTGCTCAATGTCGGCGATGCGACGGCGGCCGATATCGAAGGTCTCGGCGAGGATGTGCGTGCAGCAGTGAAAGCGAAGTCCGGCGTCGAGCTGCGCTGGGAGATCAAGCGCATTGGCCGGCCAGCGGTCGATGCGACAACGGAAGGTTTTCTCGCAAAAGACGCGTGAACTCTTCAATTGGGGAGGAAACATGTTCGGACCAGCGGCCGATCCGGCGCGCACAGGCCTTGCGCTCGATGTGGTGCGGATCGCGGTGGCGATCCTTATCCTCATCCATGGTGTTTACCGCGCCACGGGAGATGGACATGTCGCCGGCTTCGGCGGGTTTCTGGAGACGAAGGGGTTCCCGCAGGGCGTCTATTGGGCGTGGGCTGTGACGGTCTACGAGCTGATCGGGCCGCTACTGATCCTGGCGCGACGCTTCGTGACGCTCGCTTGCCTAGGTCATATCGGCATCCTGGCGCTCGGCGTCTGGATGGTTCATCTGCCGGATGGCTGGTTCGTTGTCGGCGGAGGGCGCAACGGGATGGAATACTCGGTGCTGCTGATCGCGTGCCTCGCCACAGTGGCCTATGCCCATTTCCCCCGAGCAGGAACAGAAAAGCCCGCGGACTGATCCGCGGGCTTTGCCTTTTCAGATTGTCGTCAGTTGCTACTGGACCAGCGCCTTGTAGACAAGCTGGGCGGACTCGCCGCGCAGATTGATCGCGCCCGGGCCGGCATTGCCGCGGCGCTGGATCATACCGACGAAGCCGATCTTGTTGGCCGGGTCGGTCCAGTACCAGGTGCCGTCAATGCCGAACCAGTCGAACGCGCCGAGCGGCAGGGGCGAGCGTGCGCTCGGCGGCTTGGTTTGCACCGCGCCGCCATAGCCAAAGCCGCCGCCGCTGAACACGCCGGGCATGTCGCCGATATGGTTGGACATCATCACCTTGACCGTTTCGGGCTTGAGGATGCGATGGCCGTCGAGCTCGCCGTCATTGAGAATCATCTGAACGAAGCGCGCATAGTCGTGCATCGTGGAAACGCCGCCGCCGCCGCCGGATTCATGGTGATTGCGGACGGTAAAGCTGTAGCCGTCAGGGAACACTTCGGGCGTGCCGGTGGTCGCATTGCGCTGGTAAACCGTCGCCATGCGGTTCTTGTAGTCGGCCTCGGACACGAAGAAGCCCGTGTCCTTCATGCCGAGCGGCGTGAAGATGGTCTTCTGGAGATATTCGCCGAACGTCATGCCGCTGATCTTCTCGATGACGGCCGCCTGCACGTCGACGGCGTAGGAGTAGCTCCATTTCTCGCCGGGCTGAGCCAGAAGCGGGATGTCCTTGAGCCGGTTCATCGCCGCCTGCAGGTTGGGCTGGGCGTGCGGGTTGTCGCGCTGGAATTCGCGGTCGACGGCCGAGGCGGCCGAAAGGCCGTAGCCGAAGCCGGCGGTGTGGGTCATCACCTCGTTCATGGTCGGCGGACGGTTGGCCGGCACGAGACCTTCGGTGTTCGAATCCGTCTTGGTTGCGACCTTGAGATTGCCGAGTTCCGGCAGGAACTTGGTGACCGGATCTTCCGGTTTCCACTTACCTTCCTCGTAGAGTTTCATCATCGCAACGCCGGTGATCGACTTGGTCATCGAGCGAACGCGAAAGAGCGTGTCCGGCGTCATCGGCGGTCCGCCGATCGCCTGGTTTCCGAAGATGTTGTAGGCGACGACCTTGCCATCCTTGATGAGCAGGTATTCGAGGCCGGCAACCTGACCCTTGTCGACGGCTTCCTTCATGCGCGCATCGAGCGTCGCGAGCCCTTCAGCGGTGAAGGCGGATTGCATTGCGACCACATCGGTCTTCGCTGGCCATGCGGTGGAGGCGGTCGATACCGCGCCGCCGTCCATCGCGGCGCAGGCTGCGAGAACGCTTGCAAGGCCGGCGGCCAGCCACATTTTTCCGAGCTTCAATTTCTGCTGCATAGCCGTCTGCTCCCTCGAGATTCTGTCTTCAAACTCATTGCCGCGGAAAGAAGAGGCGGCGTTGGCCCATGATCCCAACGCCGCCCCAATCCGTTTCCGTCGGTCTACTGCGCGGGTGTCTTGGCAGGTTCAGCCGGCGCGGCGGCGGGCGCCGCAGCGGACTTGAGGGCTGCGTAGACAAGCTGCGCGGAGTCGGCGCGGAAGTTCATCGAATCCGGCCGGAAGCCGCCCATCTGCTGGATCATGCCGACGAAGAAGAGATCGTTGGCCGGGTCGATCCAGAACCAGGTGCCAGCAGCGCCGCCCCAGTAGTGTGTGCCCTTGGCGTAGGGCTGACCGGTTTTCGACGGTTCGTCGTAGATGGCGAAGTCGAGACCGAAGCTGACGCCATCGAGGCCGTTCGGACGCGTGCCATCGGTCGAGACGCCAAGCGTACCGATATGGTTGGTCCGCATCAGCTCGACGGTTTCCGGCTTGAGCACCTGATTGCCGCCGAGCGTGCCCTTGTTCAGGAACATCTGGGCGAAGCGTGCATAGTCATGCGTCGAGGACACAAGCCCGCCGCCGCCGCTTTCGAGGCGGTTCGGGTCGGTGAAGCCGGGACGATCGGGACGGTCCTCGTTCTTGACGAGCGCGGATGTGGCCTTGTCCCAGTGATAGACGTCAGCGAAGCGCGGCTTGTTCTCTTCGGTGACGAAGAAGGAGGTGTCGTTCATGCCGAGCGGCGTGAAGATGTTCGCCTTCAGATAGTCGCCGAACTTCTGGCCCGAGAGCTTCTGGACGATGTAGCCCTGGATATCGACTGAGACAGAGTAGTTCCATTTCGTGCCGGGATCGTAGAGCAGCGGGATCCCCTCGATCTTCTTCATCATCTCGTCGAGGTTGGCCGATGCGAGGACGCCGTCCTTCACGAAGGCGGCGTCGACGGGGTTGAAGTTCGGCGCCTTGGGATCGACGCAGCAGAGGCCGTAGCCGAAGCCGGCGGTGTGGCTCATCAGCTGGCGCATGGTCGGCGGCGATTTTGGATCAGCGAGCACGGGCTTGCCGTCCTTCATGACCGGCTTGCCATCCTTCCAGGTGATGACCTTCAGGCCTGCAAGTTCGGGCACGTGTTTCGTCACTGGATCATCCAGCTGCCAGAGACCCTTTTCATAGAGCTGCATCATCGCCGTGCCGGTGACCGGCTTGGACATCGAGTAGATGCGGAAGAGGGAGTTCATCGTCATCGGCGCGCCAGTGGCCGGATCGCCCGACTGGACGCCATAGGCCTTGAACTGCGCGATGTCGCTGCCGTGGCCGAGGATGGTGACCATGCCGGCGACGTCGTGGTCGGCGACCGCCTTGGCCATGCGCGCATCGAGTGCGGCGAGACCTTCGGCGGTAAAGCCAAGCGTCGTCGGGTCGGCGACCGCGGCGGATGGCCATGCGGCATCGTCATACGCCTTGGCGACGACGGCGGGTTCGGCCGGGGCCGCTGGCTTGGCGGCGTCGCAGGCCGCAAGGACTGCAAGGGATGCAGCCGCCAATAGCAGGCGCGATCCCAGTTTCCATTGTGTGGACATCTCTTCCCCTGTGTTTGCCGCCCGCTGAAACCCGGGCTGGTCATGTGGACGGGACAATAGGCAGGAAGTTACGCGCGCGCCAAGCACGCGGCGGCAAGCTCCCGAAGGCGTGAAGGCCCAGATTTCAGGCATTCCAGGGCGGCAGGCCTTGCTTATTGAGAACAAATTGCAATGTGGAGCAGGGGCCGGATAGGTTGTGCCCCGCCCGCCTGTCTGTTTGCCGGAATGACCCTGTCGATGATCGATCCGCCTCCCAAAGGCAGCCGGCTGACGCGTCCGCTTTTCTTTCTGGCGGGTCTCGTCTTCGTAGGACTCGGAATCGTCGGCTATATCCTGCCGGTGATGCCGGGAACGATCTTTCTGATCGTGGCGGCGGCGTGCTTTGCGCGGTCTTCGCGCAGGCTCGAAGCCTGGATCGAGAATCACCCGAAGTTCGGACCATCCGTGGTGGCGTGGCGGCGCCACGGCGCCATTCCTCGCAAGGCCAAAATCCTCGCGATCGGCATGATGGCGATATCGTTCGTCGTCGTGATGATCGCACATCCGCCGGCGCTGTGGTCCTGGCTCACCGGCGCGGTACTTCTCGCGTGCGCGCTGTTTGTCGCGTCCCGCCCATCTGGTCCCAAGACGACCGGCTAGTCGCGTTCAGGGCGCTTTCCAGACCTGGTTGAGAATCTCGTCGCGCTGGCAGCCTTCGCGGTAAGCGTCGTAGTCGGCCTTGTTCCGCTTGGCGTAGTCGCGGTGATAGTCTTCGGCCGGCCAGAAGTCTCCCAGTGCAAGGATCGGCACAATCACCTTTCCATTCACTTTTCCGGACGCGATCACTTTCGCTTTCGAGGCCTCGGCGGCGTCCTTCTGCTCCGGCTTCACGAAGATGGCCGGCGCGTAACTCTGGCCTCGGTCGCAGAACTGGCCATAGGCGTCGGTCGGATCGACCAGCGGCCAGTAGCGCGAGAGCAGTTGCGAGTAGGTGATGGCATCGCTGTCGAATGTCACGCGCACGGCTTCATAGTGGCCGGTCTGGTGCATCGCGACCTGGCGATAGGTCGGGTTCTTTTCCTTGCCGCCTGTGTAGCTGGACTCCACCGAGATCACGCCGCGTACGCCCTGCATATCGTGCTCCATGCACCAGAAGCATCCGCCAGCGAACACGGCCTGCTGTTTCTCGGCAAAGGCGGCGGGCGAGACGATCAGGGCGAGAAGGACGATGAGGAAGCGCATAGCGAAGGCTCCGGCTGTAATTCCGCTTCCCTGCGCCGGCACACGCCGGATCGCAAGCGATGCGACGCAGATAGCGCTGGTTGACGCACATGTCATTCGTATCGCTATAGTCTATAGACTATAGCGAAAGTTCCTCGCATTTGCGTGATGCAGCTTTCGGGTGTGCAGGCGCTCTTTTGCCACTAGGTACGAGGGCAAGACATTTGAGGAGCCAACTTGATGCGTGTTCGTTTCGCCGTCATTTCAGCCGTCGCACTGGTCGTTGGCATCGGGACTGCGTTCAGCCAGGCCCCGGTGGAGACACGGTCAGGCAACAAGTCGGGCTATCAGCCTGCCTTCCCGAACCAGACGCGGGCGCCCGAGATCAAGGCTGGCGTCGAGTTCGATGTGACTGAAGTCGTAGCCTCCGGCATCGCGACGCCCTGGGCGGTCGAATTCCTGCCCGGCGGGAAATACCTGATCACCGAACGCTCAGGCCAGTTCCGCATCGCCGACAAGGACGGAAAGTTGTCGCCTCCCATCAAGGATGGCCTGCCGCCTGTGGTCTATCAGGGGCAGGGCGGCCTGCTCGATGTGGCGCTCGATCCGAACTTCGCGACCAACCAGACGATCTACTGGAGCTTCTCCGAGCCTCGCGATGGCGGAAACAATACCGCTGTCGCCAAGGCGAAGCTGGTCGATGGCGCGCAGCCCAAGCTCGAGAACGTGCAGGTGATCTACCACCAGACGCCGTCGCTCGCCTCGCCGCTGCATTTCGGATCGCGGCTGGTGTTCGCGAAGGACGGCACGCTCTTCGTCACGCAGGGCGAACGCTCGATCCTTGCCGGCCGCGTACAGGCGCAGGACCCGAAGAGCGGATTGGGCAAGATCGTCCGTATCAACAAGGACGGTTCCATCCCGAAGGACAACCCGTTCGTCGGCCGTGACGATGCCCGGCCCGAGATCTGGTCCTCTGGCCACCGCAACGTGCAGGGCGCCTTCCTGCATCCGGCGACCGGCGAATTGTGGGAGCTGGAGCACGGCCCGCAGGGCGGCGATGAGATCAACATCGCCCGCAAGGGCAAGGACTATGGCTGGCCGGCCATCACCTATGGCGTCGAATACGGTCCGGCCAACACCAAGATCGGCGAAGGCTCGCAAAAGGCCGGCATTGAACAGCCGCTCTATTACTGGGATCCCGTGATCGCGCCGGGCGGCCTTGCCTATTACAACGCCAACCTGTTCCCGAAATGGAAGGGCAGTGTGTTCGCGGCCGGTCTCAACTCGGGCTATGTCGCGCGCCTCACCATGGACGGCGAGAAGGTGAAGGGCGAGGAGCGCCTGAAATTCTCCGACAAGAACGAGCGCTATCGCGACATCGGCGTCGGACCGGACGGCGCGCTCTATGTGCTGACCGATGGCCCGGCGGCCCGCCTGCTCAAGATCACCCCCAAGAAAAGCTGAACCAGAAGCTGAGTTGAGGAAACGCTTATGAGGAAACACCTGACCGCTGCGGCGATCGTCCTGGCGCTTGGATCGATCGCTGCGCCAGCTTTGGCGCAATCGCCTCCGCCGCCTGCAGAGGAAGTTGGCAAGAGCCTGCTGGCAAGCGTGACGCTGCCTGGCGCTGGCGCCGCCAAGATGACGGTTACGACGCCAGGCTGGAAGGACGGCGCGGACATCGACTTCAAGTACACGCAATATCAGGGCAACAACTTCCCCGGTCTTGAATGGACCAAGGGGCCGGCAGCGACAAAATCCTACGCCATCATCATGCAGGACACGGACTTCGTGATGCGCGGCTCGCCGATCCTGCACTGGTCGGTGGTGAACGTGCCCGCGACCGTGACGAAACTGCCGGCAGGCATGAAGCCGGAAGAAATTCCGGCGGGTTCGATCTACGGGCCGAACTATCAGGGCGCAGGCAAGCCCTATCTCGGGCCGCGCACGCCCATCGGGCCCAAGCACCGTTATCACATTCAGGTGCTTGCGCTTGATGCGACCCTTCCGGCTGACTTCGCTCCGAAGAACTACGCCGAACTGATCGAGCCCCTGAAGGGCCATGTGATCGCGAGCGGTGATGTCGTTGGCCTCGGTCAGGCCGATCCCAGCGCTCCTCCGCCGGCGCCAAGGACGCCGCCGGCTGCAACCACGCCAGCTGCGCCAAAGCCGCAATAGGACGTCAGCCGATCTCGTCGATCCAAGCGGGCAGACCGCCGAGCGTTTCGACTTCACGATAGCGCGGGTGGCCTTCCGGCTTCTCCGCGCGCTCGTGCTCCCAGACCAGCGGGTAGGGCACAAGCGCGGCGTAGCCGCCGGCAGCGAGCATCGGGAGGATGTCGGATTTCACCGAGTTGCCCGTCATCAGCGAGGTCTCCGCCGATCCGCCATGGCGGGCGAAGGCGCGTGTATAGATATCGGGCGTCTTTTCCGAGACGATCTCCACGCCCGAGAAATGCGAGCCCAGGCCTGAGGCCGCGAGCTTGCTCTCCTGATGGAAGAGATCGCCCTTGGTGATCAGCACCAGCCTGCCGCGCTCGGCGAGCGCCTTCAGCGCGTCCTCGACGCCGGGCAGCGGCTCGATCGGATGTGTCATCATTTCGCGCCCGGCCGCCAGCAGCTCCTGAATCACCCTGGTCGAGACTTTGCCGCCGCTCACTTCAAGAGCGGTCTGCAGCATCGACAGGGTGAAACCCTTCGCGCCATAGCCATACGTCTTCATGTTGTCGCGCTCGACCGCGTTGAGCTTCGCCTCAAGCGCCTCCTCGCTGGCAAAATCCGCGAGCAGTTCGTTGAATCTCTTATGCGTCAGGCGGAACACGGTTTCCGTGTGCCAGAGCGTGTCGTCAGCATCGACGCCTATGATCGAGAACGGCATGGGCGCCTCTTAGACGTGCAGCGACCGGTTCGCAAGAAACGGCTCGCGGATACGTGAATGTTGCCGGGATACACGCTTGTGAACTGTCATCGCACCGAAACAAATCCGTGAGCCAGCCGTCACGAAGCGCCTCTAGAGCCCCGTTTCGGGAACGGACGGCAAAAGAGGATTTTCGTACACATGGCAAGGATACTGAAGGCTTCGCACCTCGCGGGCGTAGCAGGCGCAGCGATCACTCTGGCGGCCTTCCAGCCAGCCATGGCGCAGACGGGGCCGGAGCCGCAGACGGTCAAGACCGAACAGGGCGATCAGGAGATCACCACCGCGGACCAGGTCGTTGTCATCGGCAGTATCGCCTACCGCAACCGTTCGGAAGAAACCGCTCCCGTCCTCGAATACGGCCTCGACTACTTCCAGCGCTTCGAGCCTCTAACGGTTGGCGACGCGCTGAAGCGCGTGCCCTCGGTTACCTTCCTGTCGGACGTTCTCGAATCCGACGGCGTGCGCCTGCGCGGTCTCGATCCGGCCTACACCCAGATCCTGATCAATGGCGAGAAAGTGCCGGGCTCGGGTTCGGATTCGGGCGCGTTCGGCAACGGCGCCGACGGCGCCTTTTTCGTGGACCGCATTCCGGCCGAACTGATCGAGCGCGTCGAGATCCAGCGCTCCGCCTCAGCCAACCGGTCCGGCGACGCCGTTGCCGGCGCGGTCAACATCGTGCTGCGCGACGCCTTCAGCCTCGATGGCGGCTATGTCCGGCTTGGTGCACTGGGCTTTGACGATGGCCGCGTACGGGAAACCTATGGCGCGGTCTGGGGTGGAGCGGTCGGCGGCGGACGCCTGCTGCTTGGCGCCAACGTCCAGGGCCGCCACAACCCCAAGGAAAAACTGTCGCTTCGCTATGGCGATCCGGCGGACACCACGCTGGACAACTATGAAGTCCAGACCGACACGCGCGACGGCACGGACTATTCGGCCAACGCCAGCTACCAGATCGATCTTGGCGAGAGCAGGCTCGAACTCGGCGCCTTCTACGTTCATACCGATCGTACGCAGGATGAGGACTCTCTCGAATACAACGGCCCGACGCAGAACCAGACGCCGGCGACGCTCAGTGTATTCAACAACAACGACGTCGACATCACCCAGGATTCGTGGGCTCTGACCGGCAAGTACGGCTTCCAGATGATGGGCGGCGAAACATCGGTGAAACTGGGCGTCGCCCGCTTCGAGAATGACGAGTTCGAATTCGAGGACGAGATCGAATACCTGCGTGATGCCAACCCGTTCCCGGATGGCGACCGCTTCACGGGCGACGCCACGCGCGTCGGACTTGAGGACACCGAATACTCGGTCAAGCTCGAGCACCAGCGCGACTTCAACGAAGACCTCAAAGTCGAGTTCGGCGTCCAGTTCGAACAGAAGGAGCGCGACAACCTCATCGAGGAGGCAGCGCGTATCCGGTTCAACCTGCCGGCCGGAACGGCGATCCCGACCACGGGCACGCGTCCCTTCACCGGTTTTGCTCCGGCTGCGGGCGGCGACAACACGATCGAGCAGGCGCGGATCGACCCGTTCGTGATGTTTACCGGCGATGCCGGCGCCATCGAGTGGGAAGCCGGCGTACGTTACGAGACGACCGATATCTCGATTGATGATCGCACGGCTGGCACATCCACCGATGCCGACTATGCCGAATTCCTGCCGTCGGCTCACATCCGCTACAGTCTGACCGAAGACGACCGGTTCAACCTGTCGGCGGCGCGTACAGTTCGCCGCGCCAGCTTCTCTTTCCTTTCACCAGCGACGCTGGAAGAGGAACTGGCGGACAACGACTTCGTCGGCAATCCCAATATTGAACCGGAAAAAGCCTGGGGCATCGACGCCGGTTACGAACGTCGTCTTGGCCAAACCGGTGTTGCGGGCATCAACTTCTTCTACCGCGATATCCAGGATCTCATCGAGGTCTATAGCACGGGCGCCACGGGTTCAGCCGGCGCGGGAACGTTTGTCTACTCGGCCCGCAATACGGGCGATGGCGCGGTGTGGGGGATCGAACTCGACTATTCCGCTTCGCTCGACTTCATCGGCCTGCCGGATACCGGCGCCTTCCTCAACTACTCCTGGCTCGACAGCGATATCGATGACGAGTTCGGTTCGCGCCGGTTCAACTCACAGTCCGACTACGTCTACAATATCGGCTTCATCCATGACCTGACGGCGCTCGACGCCTCCTTCGGCGTCACCTACCGCAAGCAGGGCGATGCGTTCAGCCGGGTTGTCGGCGAGGAAGTGACCACGTCCTACGAGGGCGTGCTGGAAGTATTCGTCGAGAAGAGCATTGGCGACAACTTCACCATCCGCCTGACGGGTTCGAACCTGACCGACGGATCGAAGGACGAGGCGTTCCACAAATTCGGTTCGCTCGCCGATCAGGTCTCGCGTGATTACGACGAGTACGAACTCGAAACCGAAACTGCCGGTCCGACCTGGCAGATCATCGGCCGTTACTCCTTCTAGGGAGCGCATGCGACGGCTCCGCTCCCGCCGATCCCTTTCTGACGTCAGGGGACGGAGCCGCGCGTGCCATACTGGCTGCAACCGCGATTCGAGGATGCGATGATCAAGAGATTTGCAGCGCTGGCCATGATCCTGCTGGCCGACGCCTGCGCCACCGACACCGTGGTGGCGTCCATCGTTCCGGCGGCGCGCGAGACTGTCGGCATGGGCGCGAATGGCGATGCGGCGGACGATCCGGCGATCTGGGTGAACCCGCTGGATGCAAGCCGCAGCCTGATCCTCGGCACCAACAAGGATGTCGGGGTCTATGTGTATGGACTCGACGGATCGGAGAAACAGAAATTCCCGGTCGGCCTGTCCAACAACATCGACCTGCGCGGGAACCTGGCGGTCGCCAGCAATGACGGCCTCAATGTGCTGTCGTGGTTCCGTATCGATCCCGTAACCGCGATAGTGAGCCATGTAGGCGACACCAGGCTTCAGACCGTCGAACCCTATGGCGTGTGCATCGGCGTTCTGGACAACGCGCTGCACGCCGTCGTGACATACAAGACCGGGCTGGTAGAAATTTGGCGCGTGACCGACACGGGTTCGGGGCCCGTGCAGATCTCCGAGCGGCGCGCGATCAAGCTCGCCTCGCAGATCGAAGGCTGCGTGATCGACGACGACTCCGGCCTGATGTTCGTGGGCGAGGAGAATGTCGGCCTGTGGTCGGTGAACCTCTTGAGCGAGGACATGATCCCCAAACAGATCGACAAGGTGAACAGCGGCACGGGCCTGGTGGCGGATGTCGAGGGCGTCACGCTGTACCGGGGCGCGAACGGCGCCGGCTATATCGTGGCGTCGGCGCAGGGCGCAGACCGCTACGTGATCTATGACCGCAAGCCGCCGCACGCAGTGCTGGGGGTCATCAAGATCGGCCCGAGCCCGGACGGCAAGGTGGACGGCACGAGTGTGACGGACGGGCTCGACGCTTCCTCGGCCGCTTTTCCGGAATTCCCGGCGGGCATCCTGGTCGTTCAGGACGACGCCAATCCGGTCTCGGAAGTCGACCAGAATTTCAAGACCGTCGACTGGCGCGAAGTCGAGAAGGCGTTGGCGGCGAAGGTCGCCCAATAGCTAGCGCGCCAGCGCCTTTGCAATCGCAGCCTGCGTGATCGGCTCCATCACGTTGTAGCCTGCCTTGTTGGGATGGATGCCGTCGAGCGTGAGCTCGGGTTTCATTGCGCCATCGGGCGTGGCGAGGGCGGGGAAGTAGTCGGCGAGCACGAGGTTCTGCTCGGCGGCATAGCGGCGGATCCAATCGGCGTAAGCAATCACCGTTTCTTTGGGCTGGAGCTGAGGCGCCCAGTTGAACTTCGCGGCGGGAAGCGGCGTGGCGAGGATCACGGTCACGCCATGCGCCTTCGCCAGCTCCACCATAGAAGTGATGTTGCTCTCTACATCCTCGAGCGTGGTCGGGCCGGTATTGCCCGCGATGTCGTTGACGCCGGCGAGGATGTGAACGGCGCGGGGCTTCAGCGCCAGCACATCCGCCTTGAACCGCAGCAGCATCTGCGGCGTCGTCTGTCCACTGATCCCGCGATTGGGTTTCGACGAGCCGAAGAAATCGGGATGCGCCAGCGCCCAGCTCTGGGTGATCGAGTCGCCCATGAAAACGACGCGATCGGCCGGAACCGGCTGAGCTGCCAGCTCCGCATTGGCGGGGCGGAAGTAGCAGAGGTTGCCCCAGTCGTTGGCGCGCTGGGCGGTCTGCATCTTCTGGTATGCGGCGCTGTCTTCGGGGCTGATCGGTGGACGCGGTGTGGTGCGGTCCGTTTCGAACGCCGCCGTCACCGAAGCGACGATGCTGGGCGGGATTACCATCGGCGGGTCGCACGGCTTGCCCGCTAGCGGTGTGACCGGTGACGGGACGGGGGAGGGTAGCGACGCCGTCGCGCAGGCGGAGACGGCGAGGATCGACAGCGTGGCAATGAAGCGTTTCATGCCCGCAGCGTCGCACAAACCGCGCTTCATTCTAAAATCCGCCCGCATTCTCCTGAAAACGAAGTCTGCAGGGCTGAGTTTCAAGAGGCCTTCCTCGGGGGCGGGCGACGCGACGGAATGGGCGATGCGGTGGAAAGTCCAGCGTGACCCTCGCATCGGCCTGCGAACCCGCTAGTCTCCGGGCTCAAGCGGGAGGAACGGAACCTGTGATGACGTCAAAACCGGGAAGCCGGACAGCCGGCCTCGTGATGGCCATCGCCATGGCGATGACGCCAGCGCTTGCCCACGCCGCGCCAAAGCCTGTCCAGAAACTGCTGGACGCCGTGACTGCCTGCGGGCCGGGATCGCGTGCGCTGCTGGAACAGCTTGTCGCCATAGACAGCGGCACAGGCGATGCCGAGGGGCTGGCAAAGGTGGGCGCGATCTACGCCGCGAAGCTGCGTGAACTCGGCGCGGACGTCCGCATGTCGCCGCCAACCGCGCCGGCCGTGGGCGACAATGTCGTCGCCACGGTCACCGGCACGGGCAAGGGCCGGATCCTGCTGATTGCTCACATGGACACGGTGTTCAACCGCGGAACTGTCGCCGCGCATCCGCCACGCTGGGAGGGTGATCGCCTGATCGGACCCGGAGCAGGCGACGACAAGTCCGGCGGCGTTACGGCGATCTGCGCGCTCGGTGCGCTCAGGAAGATCGGCTATCACGACTTTGCCCGCATTGATCTCATTCTCAACGCCAGTGAGGAAACCGGCTCGGTCGGCTCACGCGACCTGATCCGCAAAATGGCCCGCGAAGCCGATGTCGCCATCAATCTCGAGCGCGGAGTGGCGACCGACAAGGCGCTGGTCAGCCGCAAGGGATCGGCGACTCTGACCCTCGAATTCACCGGCCGCGCTGCTCACTCAGGTCTGGAGCCCGAGAAGGGCCGCAACGCAGCGCTTGAGGCGGCTCACGCAGCGCTGGAGCTGGGCAAGCTCGCCGATCCTGCAAAGCAGACGACGGTGAACGTCACCGTGCTGACCAGCGGAGACAAGATCAACGTCATCCCGGACCATGCCGTGGTGAAGGCGGACGTGCGGGTGCAGACGCCGGAGGAGTTCGATCGCATTGAGGCGGCTGCGGCGAAGCTAGCGGCCGCGCCGACGATCGATGGAGTGACAATCACCAGTCGCCTCGACCGCAACTTCCCGCCCTGGCCACATGCGGCTTCGACCGACGTGCTGCTGGCGCGGGCCAACAAACTCTATGCCGAACTCGGCCGCCAGCTCACGCCTGTTTCGGTCGGATCCTCGGCCGATGTCGCTTATGCGGCCGAAACCGGGATTCCGGCGCTCGACGGTTTCGGGCTGGAGGGCGATGGCGCGCACGGGCCGGAGGATTCCGCCGACCTTTCCACCCTAACGCCGCGGGCCTACCTCCTGGCGCGCGTGCTGATGGATTTCGGTCATGCGCCGCCGGCCAGATAGGTCCCCCGGAGGCGCACGATCGCGCCAAAATCTGCCGCCTTTCTGCGCGAAGCGAACTCAAGTAGGCCCGGTTTCAGTAGGCCCTCGGTAACTCCTGAAGGCGCATAGCCCGTCCGGTCACGAAGGAGCGCGTGCATGACCCGTGTCGCCGTCATCATGGGAGGCTGGTCGTCCGAGCGGCCGGTGTCGCTGTCGTCCGGCAAGGGCATGGCCGAGGCCGCACGCATGTGCGGCTACGACGTCGTCGAGATCGACGCCACGCGGCAGCTGGCGCAGCAGCTTGCCGAGGCGAAACCGGATGTCGCGCTGAATGCGCTGCACGGTCCCTGGGGTGAGGATGGCTGCGTCCAGGGCATTCTCGAGATCATGGGTGTTCCCTATACGCACTCCGGCGTGTTGGCTTCGGCGCTGGCCATGGACAAGGACAAGTCGCGCGCGATCTACGTCCAGCATGGCCTCGAGGTCGCCGAGGGCGGCATGTACGATGTCGCGGACCTTGCCCGTGACCACATCATGAAGCCGCCCTATGTGATCAAACCGCCTGCGGAAGGATCTTCCTTCGGCGTGTTCATCGTCCGCGAAGGCGCCAACCGGCCGCCGAAGGAACTGACTGACGGGACATGGAAATTCGGCAAGCGGGCGCTGGTCGAGAAATTCATTCCGGGCAGGGAACTGACCGTGGCGGTGATGGGCGACCGCCCCATGGCTGTCACCGAGATCACGACATTAAGAGAATATTACGATTACGACGCAAAGTATCAGGCTGGAGGATCGCGCCACGTCCTTCCTGCAGACCTGCCGAATGCGGTCACCGAAGCTGCGCTATCTGCGTCGCTGAGGGCCCATCAGGCTCTTGGCTGCAGGGGAGTGTCGCGGTCGGACTTTCGCTACGACGATAAAGCGGGTCGACTGGTGATACTCGAGACCAACACGCAACCGGGCATGACGCCCACCTCGCTCGTTCCCGAGCAGGCTGCGCATATCGGCTTCGACTATCCCTCGCTCGTCCGCTGGATGATCGAGGATGCGTCATGCCCAAGATAAAGCGACCACGCATCGCGGGACCTGCCGGCTATGACGACGACCGCGACGAGGCGCCGCGGCAACGTGCGGCCCCGCGCGCGCCGCGCGACATTCCCTATTCGGTAGCTTGGTTCCGCGACCGCGTCGCGACCTATGCGCTCGGTACGATCATCTGCGGCGCCGCCATGCTGGCTATTGCGGCCTGGATGGGCGGCAGCCTCGGCATGTTCGGCCAGCGCATGACCAACGGCTTCAACGTCATCGCAGGCTGGGCGGGTCTTTCCATCGAAAAGGTCCAGGTCAATCCGGAAGTCGATTCCCTAATGACCGCGAAGATTCTCGAAGCCGCCGACGTGAAGGTTGGCGACAACATCATGATGGCCGACCCCTATACGATCCGCTCGCGGATCGAGCGGATCGACTCCATCGGCAAGGGCGGCGTCGCCGTCTACCGCGCCTGGCCCAGCCGGATCACGATCGAGGTCGAACAGCGCCAGCCGATTGCCCTCTGGCAGGACGGTTCGCAGGGCGCCAGCTGGCGCGTGATAGACCAGCGCGGCCGCACCTTCTCCGAGGCCGATCCGGCCCAGTACGTCAATCTTCCTCATATCGTCGGTCAGGACGCCGCCGATGCCGCTGCAACGCTGGTGATGGCGATGGCGGAATTCCCGGACCTCGCCGCCCGCATGGAGACAGCGCATCGCATGGGCGGCCGCCGCTGGGACGTGAAGTTCAAGGGCGGGGCGGAAGTCTCCTTCCCGGACGATGCCCGCCTGGTCGAGGCGCTGGGCGCGCTCAACCTGATGCAGGCTCAGACCCGTGCGCTCGACCTGCCGGTCACGCATATCGATGCCCGCCATTCCAAGCATTTCGCCATGCGTCCCATGCCTGGCGCGCCTGAAGATCCGACTGCCGGAGGCGCATGACCTCCATGTCGTCGCTTGCCCAGCGTTCCTTTGTCCGCGACCGCAGCCACGGGCGCGGCACGGTCATGGCTGCGCTGGACATCGGCTCATCGAAAGTCACCTGCCTGATATCGCGTCGTGGCGACGCGACCGACGGCGAACCGCGCGTCGCCGGCGCGGGGGCCCAGACCACCAAGGGCGTCCGCTCGGGCGCCGTCGTCGACCTTGATAACCTCGAACGCTCGATACGCCTTGCCGTCGAACAGGCCGAACGCACGGCCGACGTGCGTATTACCGACGTGGTTCTCGGTGTCTCCGGTCCCGACCTGCGCAGCGACGTTGTACGCGCCAAATTGCCGATGGGTGGGCGCGAGATCACGGCCCAGCATGTGCGCGACGCCCGCATGGCGGCGCTGGAAAGCTTCCAGCCGGCAGGCCGAGAAATCCTGCATTCAGCCCCGCTAGGCTTTGCAGTGGACTCAACCGGCGGGATCAAGGATCCGCGCGGCATGTTCGCCGAGACGCTGACAGTCAGCTTCCTCGTGGTTTCGGCGCCAACGGCGGGTCTTCGCAATATCGTGCAGTGCGTTTCGCGCGCCCACCTGAACCCGGTAGCGATCCTGGCCGCGCCCTATGCGGCGGGTCTCGCCGTGCTGGTCGAGGACGAGGCCGAACAGGGCGCGATGGTGATCGATTTCGGGGCCGGGGTGACGTCCGCGGCGGCCTTCTGCGATGGCGGACTGGTCCATGTCGAAACCCTGCCGATGGGCGGGGCGCGGGCATCGTCCGATCTGGCCCAGGGACTTGGGACGACCTTTGCGGCGGCTGAACGGCTGAAGACGCTCCACGGCGCGGTGGGGCTGTCCGATGTCGGGGCGCTGGAAATGGTCGAGGCCCCCAGGCTCGGGCCCGACGGGCGGCTGGAAGCCAACCTGTGTTCCCGGGCCGACCTGGCCCAGGTGCTGCGCCCAAGGATCGAGGAGATCCTCGAACTGATGGATGGACGCCTCTCCAAGGCCTCGGCGACCGGCCGGCCGCTGCCGAGACGGATCGTTCTGACGGGTGGATCGTCGCAGCTGCCCTGTCTGCAGGAGCTTGCAGAGGATGTTTTCCGCGCTCCGGTGCGTCTCGCCATGCCCGCCAACATCAAGGGTTTAGGTGAGACCTACAGTTCACCTGCTTTCGCCGCTGCGGCAGGGCTGCTACGCTGGGAGCTGATGAGCGGGCCGGATGCCTCCAGGGGGAGTGGCGACCGGAGCGCGACGGATCAAGGCTCTGGCCTCATCAAGCGGGTCTTCGGCTGGGTTCAGGAAAATTTCTGAACCGTTCAAAGCTTTAAGACGCGCTTAGGCAAAACCCGCGATCTTCATCGAATCTGCGGCCCGGATTACGTGGATCGGGCCGGCGTGACGTGTTGACGAGGGTTGCCCAATGGCGGTCGAACTCAGACCCCGGATAGTCGTGATCGGTGTCGGCGGCGCCGGCGGCAACGCCGTGAACAACATGATCGACGCCAATTTGCAGGGTGTCGAATTCGTTGTCGCCAATACGGACGCCCAGGCGCTGGTGCGGTCCAAGGCCCCGACCCAGATCCAGCTCGGCGTCGCCCGGACTTCGGGTCTCGGCGCGGGGGCGAACCCTGAGGTCGGCATGGAAGCCGCCAAGGAATCATCCGACGAGATCAAGAAGCTGCTGCACGGCGCGCACATGTGCTTCATCGCTGCCGGCATGGGCGGCGGCACCGGCACGGGCGCGGCCCCGATCATCGCGCGCATCGCGAAAGAACAGAGAGTCCTCACCGTCGGCGTGGTCACCAAGCCGTTCGACTTCGAGGGCAAGCGCCGCATGCAGGTCGCTGAAAAAGGCATTGTCGAACTCCGTTCGGAAGTGGACACGCTGCTGGTCATCCCGAACCAGAACCTGTTCCGCATCGCCAACAAGGACACGACCTTCGCCGACGCGTTCGGCATGGCCGACAAGGTCCTCTATTCCGGCGTGCGCGGCATCACCGACCTGATGGTCATGCCCGGCCTCATCAACCTCGACTTTGCGGACGTGCGCACGGTCATGGCGGGCATGGGCACGGCCATGATGGGCGAGGGCGAGGCCGACGGCGAGAACCGCGCTCTCAAGGCCGCCAAAGCCGCCATCGCCAACCCGCTGCTGGACGACGTGTCGATGCGCGGCGCCAAGGGCGTGCTGATCAACATCACCGGCGGCTATGACATGACGCTGTTCGAGGTCGACGAGGCCGCGAACGAGATCCGCCGCGAAGTCGATGTCGATGCGCACATCATCCTCGGCTCGACCTTCGACGAGAAGATGGTTGGCAAGATCCGCGTGTCGGTTGTCGCCGCCGGGCTGCAACAGGTTGCCGGCGCGCGTCCCGCGCCGCAGCCGATCCGCGAGCTTCAGTCGGGCCTGACGTCTGCCGTGATGAACGCGCCATCGCCCGCCGCCGAGCTTGGCATTGTCGCCCAGCCCGCGCCGCAGCCTTCGATCGTGCCGCCGTCCGAGCTTCGCCCGGCGCCGCCGATCATCCGTCCGCGCCCGCCGATGCCGCCTGTCGAGCAGCCCGAACCGGTCGAGATGCGCGCTCCCGAGGTTGCCCCGGCCCCTCAGCCCGCTCCGGCCTCCGCCGCCGAGCCTGCGAAGGATCGCTCGTTCGCGTCGCTGTTCGGCTGGAAGTCCAAACCGTCCGACGAGCCTGCCGCGGCGCCTGCGCCCCAGCCGGCCGCCCAGGACGAGGGCTTCGACGACGAGCTGGAAATCCCGGCCTTCCTGCGTCGCTCGGCCAATACCTGATCAGCGCCTTTTTGCTGCAAGCAGGGCTCGAACTTCCGTAGCCGCGCGTTTCAGGATCAGCTTGTGCTGAGCCGCCGTCATGGCGGGCAGACGCTCAAACGCGCCCACGCCAATGTCAGCGTAGAGTTCATCCGCGCCATGCTCGTGGAAGTGCAGATAGCCTTTGCCACTGAGATAGAAGCAGCCGCGTGACTTTTCCTTGAGTCCCGGGATCTCGCGCAGTTGCACCAACAGCGGCTCAATCTCGCTCAGCGCATCAGGGCCAGCATGCTTCATGGGGCAATTAGATTGGTTCACCGAGTCGAGACAAGCCCGTGTCCATTCTCATCCCTCGAATGTGTCGCCCCAGCCGCTACGTCGCGCGCGCTTGAATGTGTCGCCCTCGCGCCGCGTGACCAGCCGGTGCGTTGCCGACCCGTCGGTCTGGCATAGCTTGAGGCGGACACGCCCGCTTGCGGGCTCGGTCGGCGCCACGATGCGTGCGGCCGGCGCTGAAGCAGGCGCACGCGATGCTGCGAGATAGATGAACTTCTCGTCCTCCCACGGCACATCCGCACCTTTGGCCAGGCGATGGATGCGCGAGCGCGCAACGCGCGCGGCGAAGTGGCACCAGTCGGGAGCGGCGAGCGGGCAGGCAAACGTGTGGGGACACGGCGCGGCGATGTGTGCGCCACCCGCGATCAGGCGCGCGCGAGCGGCGAGGATGCGCTGCCAGCCCTTGGGCGTGCCGGGTTCGACGATCACGAGAACGCCGGCAGTCGCCCGCCAGAGGCGATCGACCAGCGCGTCGCGATCACCCGGCGCAAGTTCGTCGAGCACATAGGCCAGCGTTACCAGATCGCGCGGACCTGCATCGCCAAGTGGTTGGCGCAGGTCAGCAGCACGCCAGGCAATGCGCGGGGGACCTGCTTCCGCCGACAGACGTTCACCCCAGGTGCGGATGACTGGGCTCGCTTCGAGCAGCAGCGCGTCTTCGAGTTCCGGCCAGAACGCGACCGCGGCCCACAGCGCCGTGCCTGGCCCAGCGCCGGCGTCGAGCATGGACGAAGGAACAAAATCCGGCAGGGCTGCAGCGACCGCAGCAAGACTTGCGTGGACCGCCGCATAGGTCGCCGGCAGGCGCGTCGCGAGATAGGCGAGGGCAGCCTTCTCGTCGGCGAGATGATGCCGCCCGTCGCGAACTTCGCCACGGTAGCGCTGCGACAGCGTCTCGGCAGCCGCCGCGATCTCGGACAGCGGCGCGCGCTGAAGCGCGGTGTCGACGGCAAGCCGCAGGCGGGGAGGCAGTTCCATGCGGACGCACTAGCAGACGCTTCGCGCCAAGTCAGGCGTGTCGAATCTCAGGCCAGATGCCGCTCCAGGCGGATGTCGCGTGCGCCGGTCCATACGCCAGAGATTCGCTTGAGCGGGATGATGCCGTTGCCGCCGCGATTGCCGGCCTTGGCGCGGTAGGCGTTGTCGACCCGGAACTCTCCATCGAAGACGATATCATCGATCCAGTAGGGCGGCTTGCCGGGCTCGACCACGGTGAGGTGGATATGCGCCGGCATGGAGCGATCAGGATAAGGAGCAGGCTTGATCGAGTCCAAGTTGTAGCGGCCATTCGCGTCCGTGCGCACCCAGCCGCGTCTCGACCCGTGGCGCCGGCTCCAGATTGTCTCGTTCGATCCGCCAGAATAGAGGCCGGTTGCGTCCGTGTGATAGGCATAGACCAGCACGTCGGCCGCTGGCCTGTCCGATGTTGCCGACCAGACAATGCCGCTGATCGACATGACCTCTCCCGGTTCACCCGCTCGTGCGAGACGAATGCGCGCCGGGATATCCTCGCGCCGTCCCTTCCATTCCATGGCGGCTGGATCGGTCTCGCCATTGTAGAGATCGCGACGGACTGGTGGAGCGGGCGGTGGGGCGGCGCTTGCCGCGCCAACGATCCCAAGCGACAGGCCGCCAGCAAGAACGACCCTGCGGTTTGCGCCTTCGATGGCCATGCATCCCTCCAGCGACAGCACGGCGAGTGGGCCAATCAGGCAGGGCTAAAGTGTGGCGCCTGTTCCAGCTGCACGGGCTTGTGAGAAACATGAACGCTGGCCGTAAAAAGCAACATCCGGAAACAAGGCTTGTCTTGCGCCAGCGTGTCGCCCAGCCTAGCTCCCGCGCATGATCCAGCAGCACACCATAGCCCGGCCTGCGAGCCTTACCGGCGTTGGCCTCCACACCGGAGAGCCTGTGACGCTGGGCCTGAAGCCGGGCGCCGCCGGGCAGGGCGTGCGTTTCGTGCGGATGGATGTCGCGGACCGCGATGCGATGATCCTTGCGAACGCACTCAACGTCACCACCACGCAGCTTGGCACCAATATCGCCAATGAGGCTGGCGTGTCGGTTGCCACGGTGGAACATTTCCTTGCGGCGTGCTCGGGCATGGGCATCGACAATGTGATCGCCGAACTCGACGGGCCGGAATTGCCGATCCTCGATGGTTCGTCGGGACCGTTTGTTGAGCTGCTCCAGCGCGCCGGCATGGCGGAGCAGGCAGCGCCGAAACGTGTGCTCAGGATACTGAAGACGGTCGAGGCGCGCGATGGCGCCAAGTTCGCGCGGCTATCACCGGGCAACAACTTCGAAATGGTCGTGACGATCGATTACGCCACGCAGGTGATCGGCCGCCAGACCGTGCGCTTCACGATGACGCCCGGCGCCTTCGCGCGCGACGTCGCGTTCGCGCGGACATTCGGCTTTGCCAGCGATCTCGACATGCTGCGATCAAAAGGGCTGGCGCGCGGAGCGACGCTGGACAGCGTGGTCGGCATCGAGAACGACGCCGTCATGAATGAGGGCGGGCTCAAGGTCCCCGATGAGTTCGTGCGCCACAAGCTGCTCGACGTGATCGGTGACCTGTTCCTCGCTGGCGGCCCGATCCAGGGTCTCTACGAGGGCGAACAGCCCGGCCATGCACTCAACAATCGCCTGTTGCGTGCAGTGTTCGCCGACCCTGCCTCCTTTGCCTGGACGTAATTCACAAGGCGCTGAATTTGCCTTGATTCTGTCGAGAAGCGCGCGCCATCCTTTCGGCAACGAGACAAAGGGTGGACGGACGATGCTGCGCACACTGTCGGCGATTGGCCTTGCACTGGCGCTTGCTGCTTGCGGCGATAGCAGCGGCAACGGCGCGGATGGATATGCGGGAGAACAAGTACTGCTGCCGGAGTTCTCGGCAGCGCCTGCTGCACCGCCGATGGAATTCGCCAAGAGCATGGACACCGCCTCGCGCGGCGGAAGCTCTCCCGAACAGCAGATCATCCAGCCCGATCCCGATAACGGTGGCGGCGCGCAGCCGGGAACCGCGCCGTTGATGGCCTACACCTATGGCTGGAACTTTGCCGTGCCGACGGGCGAGATGCAGAATCTGCTCAACGGTCATAAGAAGCTCTGCGAGGACGCGGGCCCGTCCAAGTGCTACATCACCAACAGCAATATCGACGGCATCGGCAAGGAAAGCTCCAGCGGCTATCTCTCGATGCGCGCCACGGAAGACTGGGTGCGCCAGTTCGAGAAGGGCGTGGATGACGGGCTGAAGCCGTTCGGCGCTTCGGTCTATTCGAACAACCGCTCGGCCGAGGAGCTGACCGCCCAGATCGTCGACAACGAGGCGCGGCTGGTCTCGATGGTCGCCTATCGCGACAGCCTGCAGCAGATGCTGCGCGACAAGCCGGGCAAGCTGTCGGACTTGCTGGAGATCCAGCAGACGCTGGCGCAGGCGCAGGGCGATATCGACTCACGCCAGTCGGTGCTGGCGGCGCTGAAGCTGCGAGTGTCGATGTCGGTCTTGAATTTCAGCTATCAGCCGGAATACGCCGCTGCCTCGGAATCGATCTGGCGGCCGCTGGGCGATGCGTTCGGAGACTTCGTGCCGAGCCTCGCCCGGACGCTGGCCGCGATCGTGAAGGTCGTAGCAGCCATCCTGCCGGTTGTGCTGGTAGCGGGGCTTCTGCTCTGGGCGCTGGTCACCCTGTTCAGCTGGCGCGGGAAGGGTCGGAAAAAACCACCGGCCCGGCCTCTGACCCCCACTTCGCCCACAAAACCGGCTGGTTCTTCAGCTAGTTCTGCGGGTGGTTCGTCCGGGGGCCCTTAGGCCGCAGCTATTGGTCTTGGACGGTAGCCGGGGCTTGGTCTAGAACGGCCCCCGATTGGTTTTTCCGGTCATTTCGGAGTGTTTTCATGGGTTCCAGCCGCGCTTTCAGGACAGCCCTCGCCGCCAGCGTCGTCTTGCTCGGGGCAACGGCGTGCGCCGGCAACACGCGCCAGACCGACCTTGCCTATGTCGAGCGCCCCGTGGAGACGATCTACAACGAGGCCACCCACAGCCTCGACCGCCGCAACTGGGACATCGCGGCCGCGCAGTTCGATGAAGTCCAGCGCCAGCACCCCTATTCGGTGTGGGCCCAGCGCTCGATGCTGATGGCGTCCTATGCGCGCTATCGCTCGCGCGACTACGACAAGGCTATGTCCAGCGCGCAGGACTACATCACGCTGCATCCGGGCGGAGAGGGCGCGCCTTACGCCTACTATCTCGTCGCCATCTGCCAGTTCGACCAGATCGTCGACGTCGGCCGCGACCAGGCGCGTTCGGAGCTGGCGCTGGCGGCCCTCAACGAGGTGACGGCGCGTTTCCCGGAAAGCGATTATTCCCGCGACGCCGAGCTGAAGACCGACATGGTGCGCGACCAGCTGGCCGGCAAGGAGATGGAGATCGGCCGCTACTATCTGCAGCGCTCGGAACATCTCGCGGCGATCAACCGTTTCAAGAAGGTGGTCACCGAATACCAGACCACCAGCCACGTGCCGGAAGCCCTGCACCGTCTCGTCGAAGCCTATCTGTCGATCGGTCTCGCCGGTCAGGCCCAGCAGGCGGCCGCTGTGCTCGGCGCCAACTATCCGGGTTCCGACTGGTATTCGGACTCCTATGCCCTGATGCAGGGCCAGGGCGTGGCGCTGCCCGAGAAGCCCGACAGCAAGGCCGGCTTCAATCTGCTCGAACGGATGTGGAAGATCGTGTTCTAGCCTTCTGCTTCTTCCCTGAAGCGCCAAAACAAACGGCCCCGCGAGTGATCGCGGGGCCGCTTTCATTTCAGCTATGGCTGGTTCAGCCCGGGTGAGCGGCTTTCCAGGCTTTCACGGCTTCCAGCGTCTTGGTGACGTGCTGGGTCGCGCCCGGGTCGGTGAAGGAGAGCACGATCTTGCCATCCGGCGCGATGACGTAGGAGGTGCGGTCGCTCCAGTCGGGCTTGCGTGGCAGGACGACGTTGTAGGCCTGCACCGTGGCCAGATCCACGGCCGCGATCGGGAACTTGTCGCGGCAATGTTCTTTGGAGAATTCGGCGAGGCGCGCGAGGTTGTCGGACGCGTTGGCGAACTTGCCGTCGGCAAGGGCGGCGCCAGCCGTGACGCCGATCAGCGTCGCGCCAGCGGCCTTGAAGTCGTCGGCAGCGTCGGCGAACAGCTTGGTCTCGGCGGTGCACCCGGCCGTGAAGGCAGCCGGGAAGAAGTAGACCGCGACCGGGCCCTTCTTGAGCGCGTCGGACAGTTTGAAGGTGAACTCGGCGCCGCCGAGCATACCCTTGGCCGAGAACTCCGGCGCGGTCGCGCCCTGTTCCAGAGCGGCGAAGGCGGGGGCGGTCATGACGCCGGCAGTGGCGGCGGCTGCGATAGCGACCGCGGCGAGAATCTTTTTCATCTGGTTTCTCCCAAACCCGGCTCAGCCGGGACGGCGGTTTATCCGCCAAACTGGCGGGCGCGTCACGCGCGAGCCGCATCACGACTGCGTTTTGCCTTGTCCCTTTGGTCATGAGGGTCATGAGCGCTCACTCACAGCCCTGAAACAGCATGTTCCCTTTTCGTTCTTTTCGTGTTACGGACCCTTATCCTGCTGACGGGCCCGCCAATGCTGACTGGTTTGTCTATTCGAGATTTCGTCCTGGTTCGGGCGCTTGACCTTGATCTGGGTGAAGGCTTTTCCGCGCTGACTGGTGAGACCGGGGCGGGCAAATCAATCTTGATGTCGGCGCTGGGCTTTGCGCTGGGCGCAAGGGCGGCGCAGGGGCTGATCCGTCCCGGCGCGGACGCTGCCAGCGTCACGGCCTCGTTCGACGCGGGACCCGACCATCCGGTGCGTGGGCTGCTGTCGGCGCGCGGCGTCGAGGATGCTCTGGACGAACCGCTGGTGTTCCGGCGCGTGATCCGTCGTGGCGCTCCGGCGCGGGCCTTCCTCAACGACCGGCCCGTCAGTGCCGGCCTTCTGGAAGAAGCCGGCGCGCTTCTGGCGGATGTGCATGGCCAGCATGAAGGCCTGGGACTGCTCAATCCGTCGCGGCATCGCGTTCTTCTGGACGCATGGGCGAAGTCGGACTTGCTGTTGGCCGAGACATCGCGCGCCTGGTCCGCGCTGCGATGCGCCGAGGAGGCGCGGCTGGCTCTGGAGGCGAGGATCGCGCGCGCCGCATCCGAGCGGAGCTGGTTGACCCATTCTCTGGATGAGCTCGATGCGCTCGACCCACATGAAGGCGAGACCCAGAAGCTGGCGCTTGATCGCTCAACCATGCAGGCTGGCGAGCGCGTCGCCGAGGCGATCGATTCAGCAGCGCATCTTCTGGCCAAGGCCAATGTCGAAAGCGCGCTCTCGAACGCCAGCCGCGCTGTTTCGCGTGCGTTGTCGGCGCCGGGACTCACTGGCGAAGGCGCCGCCAGCGATCTCGCCGTGCGGATGCGCGCGGCTTGCGAATCCCTGGAGCGGGCGCTGATCGAAGCTGGCGAGGCGCGGTCTGCGCTCAACGCGGCATCTTCGGCCTGCGAGTTTTCGCCGGCAGCGCTGGAAGCGTCTGAAACGCGGCTCTTTGCGTTGCGGGCTGCCGCGCGCAAGCACGATGTCGACGCCGATCAGCTGGCGGGGTTGCGGCGGCGCATGCGCCTGCAGCTGGACGAGATCGAGCATTCCGATGGCGCTCTGGCGGCGAGCCAGGAGGCTGAGGCGCTCGCTCGGGCAGCTTATGACGATGCTGCGGCAAGACTGACGGAAAAGCGCGAGGCGGCGGCCAGGAAGCTGGCGAAGGCCGTGGCGGGTGAACTCGGTCCGCTGAAGCTCGAGAAGGCCAAATTCCGCGTGGCGGTGACGATGCGTACCGAGGCGGGGCCGACGGGAAGGGATGATGTCGCCTTCGAGATCGAGACCAACGCCGGCGCGGGCTTCGGGCCGCTTGATCGGATCGCGTCTGGCGGGGAGATGGCGCGCTTTGCGCTGGCGGTCAGCGTGTGCCTGGCCGGCGCCTCGCCGGCCGGAACGCTGGTGTTCGACGAGGCGGACATGGGCGTCGGCGGGGCCGTAGCCGCGGCGATTGGCGAGCGGCTGGCGCAACTCGGCCAACACAAGCAGGTGCTGGCGATCACGCACTCGCCGCAGGTGGCCGCGACTGCGTCGCGCCAGCTGAAGGTTTCCAAGGCGGAAGCCGGCGGGGAAACCGTCACGTCGGTCGACATGCTGGGGGCGAAGGCGCGCAAGGAAGAGATCGCGCGCATGCTGGCCGGGGCGAGCGTCACAAAAGAAGCGCGCGCGGCGGCAGGCAGGCTGTTGGCTGGCGCGTAGGCCCCGCTATAGATCGGGACCATGGCTGACACACCTGTCTCTAAGCTCACCAAGTCCGCGGCCGAAGCCGAGCTGAAGAAGCTGGGCGAAGCGATCCGGCAGGCCGACGCCGCCTATTACCAGGACGACGCGCCGGACCTGACCGACGCCGAGTACGATGCGCTGCGCAAGCGCCTCGGCGAGATCGAGACGAAATTCCCCGAACTCAGGAACGCAGACAGTCCGAGCCACAAGGTCGGCGCCGAGCCGGCTGGCGGGTTCGGCAAGGTCAAGCATCTCAAGCCCATGCTGTCGCTCGACAATCTGTTCTCCGATGAGGAGGTCGGCGAACTGATCGCGCGCGTGCGGCGCTTCCTCAATCTCAAGTCCGACGAGGAAGTCGCGATCACCGCCGAGCCGAAGATCGACGGGCTTTCCTGTTCGCTGCTCTATGAGGATGGTGTTCTCGTCCGCGCCGCCACTCGCGGCGATGGGGCCGTAGGCGAGGACGTCACGGCCAACGTTCGCACGCTCAAGGATGTGCCCGAGAAGTTGAAGGGTAAAGGCCATCCAGCTCGCGTCGAAGTGCGTGGCGAGATCTACATGCTGATGTCGGACTTCGAACGCCTTTGTGAGGTTGAAGCCGAGGCCGGCCGCAAGGTCCCCGCCAACCCGCGCAACTTCGCCGCGGGCAGCCTGCGCCAGAAGGACCCGGAGATCACGCGCGCGCGGCCGCTGAAATTCTTCGCCTACACCTGGGGCTTCGTCTCCGAGGAGTTCGCAAAGACGCAGACCGAAGCGGTGAAGAAGTTCGAGAGCTGGGGCCTGCCAGTAAACCCGGACATGAAGCGCGCTACCACGGTCGAGGGCCTTCTCAAGATCTATCACGACATCGAGGCCCGCCGCGCCTCGCTTGGCTATGACATTGACGGCGTCGTCTACAAGGTCGACCGGCTCGACTGGCAGGACCGGCTTGGCTTTGTCTCGCGCTCGCCACGCTGGGCGGCGGCGCACAAATTCCCGGCCCAGCAGGCTATGACCCAGCTGCTCGGCATAGACATCCAGGTCGGCCGCACCGGCAAGCTGGCGCCCGTCGCGCGACTACAGCCTGTCACGGTTGGCGGCGTCGTCGTGTCCAACGCCACCTTGCACAACGAGGACGAGATCGCGCGACTCGGCGTCAAGCTGAAGGACTGGGTCATTGTCCAACGCGCAGGCGACGTCATTCCGCAGATCGTTCGCGTGGTCGAAGAGAAGCGCCCGAAGGATGCGACCGCTTTTGTCTTTCCGCACACCTGTCCGTTCTGCGGCTCCGAAGCCGTGCGCGGCAGCGGTGATGACAATGAAGAGGTTGATCGCCGCTGCACCGGCGGACTGATCTGTCCAGCGCAGGCGGTAGAACGCCTGAAGTATTTCGTCGCGCGCCGCGCCTTTGATATTGAAGGTCTGGGCGCGAAACAGATCGAACTCTTCCACACCGAAGGCGTGATCACCGCGCCCCAGCACATCTTCACGCTGGAAGCTCAGCTCAAGAAGACGGGAAAGCCGCCACTGGAAGAATGGGAAGGCTTCGGCGAGACTTCGGCGAAGAAACTCTACGACGCCATCGACAAGGCGCGCACCCAGCCTCTCGACCGTTTCGTCAATGCGCTCGGCATCCGCCACATCGGTGAGACCAACGCGTTGCTCGTCGCCCGCCACTTCGGCACGTTCGATGCGCTTCAGACGGCGGTCACCAGCGCTGCAGCCCAGCGACCCAACGACGCCTACCGCCGGCTGGAAGGTGTCGCCGGCGTCGGTCCCACCGCCCGTGAGAAGCTGCTGGATGCCGCGCCGGACCTTCCAGCGAAGCTCATCGGTTCGCTCGACAACACGCTGGCGGGTCAGCTTGAAGCCGTCGATGGCCTCAACAAGACGAGCCGCGCCGCGCTCGCCGCCGAGTATGGCGACTGGCAAACCTTCCGGAAGGAGATCCAGTCCGCCGCGAGGGACCGGCCGGGCGAGGACCTGATCGCGCTCGCTTCCATCAACGGCCTCGGCTCTGTTGCCGCCGAAGCGCTGGTCGACTTCTTCCACGAAAAGCACAATCGAGATGTGCTGAAGGCGCTGCTCCAGAAGATCACTATCGTTCCTTACGAGATTGCCGATACGACCGGCTCGAAGGTCGCGGGCAAGATCGTCGTCTTTACCGGCTCGCTGGAGAAGATGACCCGCGACGAGGCCAAGGCTCAGGCCATCGCGCTCGGCGCCAAGGTGTCCAGTTCTGTCTCGGCCAAGACGGACCTCGTTGTCGCCGGCCCGGGCGCCGGTTCGAAGCTGGCCGATGCCCAGAAGCACGGCGTGAAGGTGCTGACCGAAGACGAGTGGCTGCAGCTGGTCGGGAAAGCCTAGAAGCTCGATCCCGGCTGCTTCAGGAATTTCTTCTCGGCCGAAGTGGTCATCCGGCCGAGTATCGCATTGCGATGCGGGAAGCGGCCGAATTTCTTGATCACGGCGGCATGGCGTTTGGCGAAGTCATAGGCCGAAGCCAGATGCGGCTGCAGGTCGGGTGTCGCCTCGCTCAGGAGTTCGGAGAACTTGTCGAGGCTTCTACGCTGGTCTGTTGACGACTCGGAATGCTCCAGTGGCATGTAGAGGAACCAGCGCTCGACCGGCTTCAGCGTCATGTTCTCGCCCGAGGCAATCGCCTCCTTGGCCAGCCTTAGCGCAATGGAATCGTTCTCGAACGCCGCCGCTGTGCCGCGGAAGATCGAGCGGCTGAACTGATCGAGAGCGATGACGGCGGCAAGACGTTCGCGCGCGCCCATGGCGGCCCAGCGATAGGCTTCGCCCGAGGCAAGTTTCGCGACGATGTCGGCAAAGCGGTGGGCGATGATCCGGTCGAGTTCGAAGCCGCCGCCAAACCACAGGCTCATCCGGTCGCCGAGCGTGGATGTCCGGTCAGCGGCATAGCCAAACCAGTAGTGCAGGATGGCGCCAGGCGTTTCGTCGAGATTGGTGCGCGTATAGCGCGCGCTGTACGGATTCTCGTCCTCGAACTCGATCGGGCTGGGAGAGAGGTTGTAGCGCCGTAGCCAGTCCTCGCGCTCGCCCAGACCGGAACCGGGCTCGGCGGGTCCAGCCGCAAGCGCCTGGGGCGCCGCTGGAGCGTCCTCGAGATCGTCGATGAGAATGCGGCCGGTCTCCGGCATCGCTGTCCTCGATTAGTTGCGCCCGGCCCCGGGTCGCGTCGCCACGATCATGTAGTTGACCGAGGCGTCCCGTCCGAGACTCCAGCGGCCCGAAAGCGGCGAGAATGAGACGCCGACAGTCTCCCGCATAGCAAGTCCGGCGCCGGTCAGGGCGGCGGAGGCTTCCTCAGGCGTCACGAATTTCGACCACTCGTGCGTGCCGGGCGGAAGCCAGCGCAGGACATGTTCCGCTCCGACAATGGCCAGAGCGAATGCTTTCGCGGTGCGGTTGAGCGTCGCCATCACCATCATCCCACCAGGGGCGAGAAGGGTGGCGCAGTCGGCAAGGAAGCGGGCCGGGTCAGCAACATGCTCGACAACTTCGAGGGCGAGGACGATGTCGAACTTCGGCTCGTTCGCGGCGATCAGCCCCTCGATCGTTCCGATCCGGTAGTCGACATCGACATGCAGGCTGTCGGCGTGGACCATCGCTGCCTTGATGTTGGCGTCGCCTGCGTCGATTCCGACCGCATGGGCGCCCAGCCGGGCTATGGGTTCGGTGACCAGCCCGCCGCCACAGCCCGCGTCCAGGAGCCGCAGGCCTTCCAGCGGCCGGCGCGAGGCTCCGTCCAGTCCGAAATGAGCCACGGCGGTATCGCGGATGAAGCCGAGCCTGACGGGATTGAACTTGTGCAGAGGCGCGAACTTGCCTGTCGGCGACCACCAGTCCGCCGCCATGGCCCGGAACTTGTCGATCTCGGCGGGATCGACGCTTGGGGCCTCGGGAATGGTCTCGTCGCGAACCAGGGTCTTGCCCATTGTGTAACTTCGCTTATTGCGTCAGCCGGCCGGACCGGACCCGACGGTTTAGGTGCGCTCAGGGCAAAAGCGGTTCCGCTTTGATCCTGCCCGCACTAGACATGTCGTTTGCCGGGGGATGGAGGTCAATGCGCTTTGTCGTAGGGATTTCCAGCCGGTTTCGAGAGATCTAGCAGGGCTGGAAGCCGCGTACATGAATCGCCTCGTGCTGAAATTCGGCGGGACGTCGGTCGCCAACCTCGAGCGCATTGCGCACGTGGCCGATATCGTTGCCGCCCGGAAGACCGAGGCGCGGGGCATTGCCGTGGTCGTTTCGGCCATGTCGGGCACGACCAACCAGCTGGTCGAGTGGGCGCGGGGCGCCGCTGGCGAGGACCTGCAGGGCAAGGAATACGACGACGAATATGACGTTGTGGTCGCCTCGGGCGAGCAGGTGACGGCGGGTCTTCTGGCGCTGGCGCTGCGCAAGAAGGGTCTCAAGGCCCGGTCCTGGCTTGGCTGGCAGCTCCAGCTCAAAACGGACGAGGCCCACGGCAAGGCGCGCATCATGGGTTGCGAGAACCCGGAGTTCATCCGGTCGGTCGACAGCGGCGAGATCGCCGTGGTCGCCGGCTTCCAGGGCGTGGACGATCACGGCCGTGTCTCGACGCTGGGCCGGGGCGGGTCGGATACGTCGGCAGTGGCAGTGGCTGCCGCTTTGAAAGCCTCGCTGTGCGACATCTACACCGACGTCGATGGCGTCTACACCACCGACCCGCGCATTACGTCGAAGGCGCGCCGGCTGGAGAAGATTTCCTACGAGGAGATGCTGGAGCTCGCCTCGCTCGGTGCGAAAGTACTGCAGACGCGCTCGGTCGAGCTGGCGATGAACCACCGGGTGCCGGTGCGCGTGCTTTCCAGCTTCGAGGGCGCTGTGCCCAAACCCAATACCGGTACGCTTGTGTGCGATGAGGAACAGATCGTGGAAAAGCAGGTTGTCAGCGGCGTCGCCTACTCGCGGGACGAAGCCAAGTTCACGATGATTGGGGTCGAGGACCATCCGGGCGTCGCCGCCACCATCTTCGGCGCTCTCGCCGATGCCGGCGTCAACGTCGACATGATCGTGCAGGCGTCCGCCAAGACGGAAGGCCGCCAGAACATCGTCTTCACATGCCCCGACCGAGACGCGCCGCACGCGCGGCAGGTGATCGAGAAGCACGCCAGCAAGATCGGCTATGAAAGCCTCAATGTCGCCAGGGATGTCGCCAAGGTATCGGTCATCGGCGTTGGCATGCGCAGCCATGCCGGCGTCGCCAAGACCATGTTTCAGGCGTTGTCTGACAAGGGGATCAATATTCAGGTCATTTCGACCTCGGAGATCAAGATTTCCGTGCTGATCGACGCTTCCTACACGGAATTGGCGGTTCGCGCCTTGCACACAGCCTATGGGCTGGACTCAGACTAGGACTGGAGCCTTCGCGGCTCTGAACGGAGCGGGCCTAAGTGAGCGACCGCGGCAGACCTGGAGATAAAGGCGGAACTTCGCCGCGGCCCCCGGCGGGCGGCGGCGGTGCGAAGCTTTTGCTCAGCCGCCTGCGCGCTCTGATGGCGAACCAGGCGCAGGACCCCAAGCGGCTGGATCGTGTGGTCGAGTTGATCGGCAACACGATGGTGGCCGACGTCTGCTCGATCTACCTGCGCAGCGACGATGAATCCCTCCTTCTGATGGCGACGCAGGGCCTTCGGCCCGAAGCCGTTGGCCGCACGCGGCTGAAGGAGAATGAGGGCCTGGTCGGTCTGGTGTCGGCCTCCGCGCGTCCGCTGCGCCTGACCGATGCCTTCTCGCACCCGCGCTTCTCCTACAGGCCCGAGACAGGCGAGGACCCGTTCCACTCCTTCATGGGTGTGCCGATCCTCCGCGGCGGCCGGGTGCTGGGCGTGCTGGTCGTGCAGAACCGCACCGAGCGCGCTTATGACGATGACGAGGCCGAGGCGCTGCAGACGGTCGCCATGGTGCTGGCCGAGCTGGTGGCGGCGGCGGCGGATTCACTTAGCGCCGGCCTCAAGCAGACCCGCCCGGTCGAGCTGCATGGCCGCACGCTCAACGAGGGCCTCGCGACGGGCAAGGTGTTTCTCTACGACCCGGTGGTGCCGCCAACCGCGCTCTTCGCGGCGGATGCCGAGGTCGAGGAACGCCGGCTGAACGACGCGCTGGAGGCGCTGCGGGCGTCGATCGACGCGATGCTCACGCGCGCCGGTCCCGTCCTGTTCGGCGAAAGCCGGGACGTGCTGGAGACTTACCGGCTGTTCGCTCACGACCCGAGCTGGGAGGCGCGGCTGGTGGAAGCCGTCCGCACCGGCCTGTCGGCGGAAGCAGCAGTCGACCGGGTGAGGCGCGAGCACCGGGCGCGGCTCGAAAGCGCGCGCGACAGCCTGCTGCGCGAACGCCTGCATGACCTTGAGGATCTCGAGAACCGGCTGCTGCGTCAGCTGAGCGGTGATGGTGGCGCCGGGCGCGTGGCGCCTCCGGGCTCGGTTCTGGTCGCCAGCCGGATCGGTCCGGCCGAACTGCTGGAATACCGCGACGCGGACCTGGCGGCGATCGTGCTGGAAGAAGCCGGCGCCGGTTCGCACGCAGCGATCGTCGCCCGGGCGATCGGCGTGCCGGCAGTCGGCAGCCTCAACGGCCTAGTCACCCGCGCCGAGGACGGCGACATGATGATCGTCGATGGCGAGGCGGGCACCGTCCACATCCGGCCCGAAGCCGAGATCGTCACCAACTTCCACGCCCGCATGGCGCTGTCCGACCAGAAGCTGGCCGAGCTGTCGCTGCTGCGTGACAAGCCTGCGATCACCACCGACGGGGTGGAAATCGACCTCTATATCAATGCCGGCCTGAGCTTCGACCTCGACCACCTCGACGAGGTAGGGGCCAAGGGCGTCGGCCTGTTCCGCACGGAATTCCAGTTCATGGCCTCCGAAACCATGCCGGGGCTCGACGAACAGGCTAATTTCTACAAGTCGGTGATCGAGCGGGCAGGCGACCGGCCGGTCGTCTTCCGCACCATCGATCTCGGCGGCGACAAGATTGCGCCCTTCATGGGCCGGCGAGAGCGCGAAGAGAACCCGGCCCTGGGCTGGCGGGCGCTGCGTATGGCGCTGGACCATCCCTTCTTCTTCCGCCGCCAGCTCCGCGCCCTGATCCGTGCCTCTCGCCGCAAGTCCCTGCGGCTGATGTTCCCCATGGTGGCGACCGTGGAGGAGTTCGAGGCAGCCCGGCGTCTTCTCGATAGCGAAATGGAATGGGCGGTGAAATTCGGCCGGGACCTGCCGGACCGGCTCTATGTCGGGGCCATGGTGGAAACGCCCTCGCTCGCCTTCTCGATCGACAGCCTGAAGGGCAAGGCCGATTTCCTGTCCATCGGAACCAACGACCTGATGCAGTTCTTCTTTGCCGCCGACCGCGACAATGCGCGCCTGGCCGGACGCTACGATATCCTCAGCCAGCCGGCCCTGCGCCTGCTGCAGCGCATGCGCCAGCGGGCCGACGAGGCGGGACTCCCCATCACCGTTTGCGGCGAGGCAGGCGGGCGTCCGCTGGAGGCCCTAATGCTGATTGCCCTGGGTTATCGGAAGCTGTCGATGCAGGCCTCCCGTATCGCTCCGATCAAAAAGCTGGTGCGGTCTGTCGACCTGTCGCAGCTGGCGCCGCGCGTGCAGGCGGCCATGGATGGCGGAGACCAGCCGATACGTAACGCCATGTTAAGTATCGCCGAGGACCTCGGCCTGAAAATCTAGTGGCTGAAGATTTAGGAAGATTAAGGTTGTGACCGGAACAGCGCCACCTTACGGTCGTAATCATCTATTAGGGCGTGGGGCGTAAGGCGGAACGGTATGTCCTCGTGGACGTTTGCCTTTCCGTTTCGGACAAACATATGAGCGGCGTGGCCAAAGACGACACCAACCCGAATTCGCCTCCCGAAGACACGGTAGCTGCCGTTGATGCAGCCGAAGCCGGGCAGGCAGAATCCCCAGCGACATCGCAAGCCGAGAGCGAGGCGCGCGCCTCGCGTCGCGTTGCGCCGCATCTTCGTGTCGTAACCGACAACGATCCCGATTTCGTTCCGCCGGCGGCTGCTTCGGAAGCTCCGCACCAGCGCATCGGAACTATCATCCGCGCCGCCCGCGAAAGCGCAGGCTTCTCGCTGGATCAGGTCTCCAAGGAGACCCGCGTCCACCTCAGCCATCTTCGCGCGATCGAAGACATGACGCCCGGCCTGCTCGGCGCGCCTGTCTACGCCAAGGGCTATATCCGCGCTTATGCCCGCTTCCTCGGCATGGACGAGCAGACCACGCTCGACCGCTATCTCAGCGAATGCGCCATCCTGAAGGATCCGGAGAAGCAGGAGATTGCTCCGCCGGCCTCCTCCAAGTCGCGCAAGCTGCCTGTCGCCATTCCCGTGCTCGGCATCTTGATCGTCGCGCTTGTCGGCGCCGCGGGCGTGTTCTTCCTCGCCAATGGCGACAAGACGCCGGTCGTTGCTGAAGGCGAGTCGCAGACCGCTGCCGGCCAGGCTGCACAAGCTGCAGCGGCTGGCGTTCCTGTCGCGCAACGTTTCACGATCGTGGCGCTCAAGCGCGCCATGCTCGAAGTTCGCTCGGCCAAGGGCGACAAGTATGTCCGCCGCTATTTCGACGCCGGAGAGAGCTATCCGGTTCGCGTCGGCGCCAACTGGACGGTTTCAGTCGAGGACGGCGCCGCCTTTGAATGGCGCATGGGCGACCAGTCGCTCGGTCTCGTCCAGGCTGAAGGCGGTCCAGTCTACAACACGTCGGTCGACATCGCTGCACAGCGTCCTCCGGTCGTTATCGAGGCGCCGCCAGTGGTGACGCCGGATCCGGCTGATGCCGCCTACGCGACGCCGCCCGCCACCGGCACGACGAACGCCACGCCTCCCGCACCCAAGCCGCGCGCTCCGAAACCACAGACCTCGCAGCAACCCGCCGCCAACCCGCCGGCCATCGCCAGCGTGCCGCCAGCTGTCAAACCGCCTGTGGTCCAACCGACCCAGCCGGCCAAGGATCCCGCTCTGGCGGCGTATCCGGACCAGTAATCGCCCAATCAGAGGCTTTCGATGATCTTTTCAGCGGCCGCGCGACTTCCTGTCGTGCGGCCGCCGTCTTTACGCGGCAGGCCGGAAAGGCCAAATGCTGTGCAGACGGCTGACAGACCGGCGACACCATGAGCGGCGACGACATCAATCATATCCGGCCCTGGCGCTCGATCGAGCGGCGCAAGTCGCGCGTCATCCGCGTCGGCAACCTGCTGGTCGGCGGCGACAACCCGATCCTCGTCCAGTCGATGACCAACACGCCGACGTCGGACGCAAAGGCGACGCTCGAACAAATCCGCCGTCTTGAAGAAGCCGGCGCTGACATCGTTCGCGTGTCATGCCCCGATGAAGAGTCGACCGCTGCGATGCCCGAGATCGTGCGCGGCTCGAAGGTCCCGATCGTTGCGGACATCCATTTCCACTACAAGCGCGGTATCGAGGCGGCCAAGGCCGGCGTTGCTGTGCTTCGGATCAACCCCGGCAATATCGGCTCGCCCGCGCGTGTGAAGGAAGTGATCCAAGCGGCCAAGGACCATGGCTGCTCGATCCGCATCGGCGTCAATGGCGGCAGCCTCGAACGCCACCTGCTCGAGAAGTATGGCGAGCCGTGCCCCGATGCGATGGTCGAAAGCGCGCTCGATCATGCGCGCATCCTTGAGGATCATGATTTCCGCGAATACAAGATTTCGGTGAAGGCGTCCGACGTCTTCATGACGGTCGCGGCCTATCACAAGCTCGCCGAAGCCACCGACGCGCCGCTGCATCTCGGTGTCACCGAGGCCGGCGGCCTGCGCGTCGGCACAGTGAAATCCGCCATCGGCATCGGCAATCTGCTCTGGGCCGGCATCGGCGACACCATCCGCGTCTCGCTTTCGGCCGAGCCGGAAGAAGAGATCAAGGTTGGCTTCGATATCCTGAAGTCGCTCGGCATCCGCACGCGCGGCGTCAACATCATCTCTTGCCCAAGCTGCGCGCGTCAGGGCTTTGACGTGATCCGCACAGTCGAGAAGCTGGAGCAGCGCCTGGCCCACATCGTCGAACCGATTTCGCTCTCGATCATCGGCTGCGTCGTGAACGGCCCGGGCGAGGCCACGATGACGGACCTCGGCTTCACCGGCGGCGGCAAGGATGCCGGCATGATGTATGTGTCGGGCAAGCCCGACCACAAAGTCTCCAATGACCAGATGATCGACCGGATCGTCGAGCGCGTGGAGGCGAGGGCGGCGGTGCTGAAGGCTGCCGGCGAAGCCGCAACGAAAGCAGCCGAGTAGTCCACGCCCGGCGCCCAGTAGCGCCGGAGCGTCCTTCCCGCTAGCGTCCGGCCAGAGGCGTGGGAGACCCCAATGAGATTCCAGCCACCGCTGTTGGCAATCGCTGCTCTGCTGGCCGGAACGATGCTTGGATCCTGCGCGGTCGGCGCCATCGCATCCACGTCGCCAGTCGAGGCTGGCAAACAGTCCCTGCTCGATGGCGAGTGGCCTTACTGGGGCGGTGATCTGCAGTCGACCCGTTATTCTCCGCTGATGGACATCAACGCGTCCAACGTCGGAAAACTCGAGATCGTCTGGCGCTGGAGCGCCGACACCACCGGCTCGCCTGCCTCAGCCAACTTCAAGTCGACGCCGCTAATGGATGACGGCGTGCTCTACATGCCATGGCTCGATCATGGCGCCGCCGCCATCGATGCGGCCACAGGCAACACGCTGTGGACTTACCTTCCGGAGCAACGCGACATTGGCGGCCGCGCCGCAAACCTCGCTCCACGCTCTCTCGCCTACTGGACCGACGGAACGTCGAAGCGGCTCTATCACAACTCTGTCGACGGCCGCCTCTTCGCCATCGATGCGCGCACGGGCAAGGCGGCCCCCGAGTTCGGCATAAAGGGCGTCATCGACCTGCGCGCCAACCTCACCGAAGGTCGCGCCGTCACTGACATCGGTTCCGTCTCGCCCGCGCTGATCGTCGGCGATGTCGTCGTCGTGCAGGTGATTCCAAGCGGCTCGCGCAACAAGGAATCCACGCCTGGCCATGTGCGCGGCTACGACGTTCGCACCGGCAAGCTGCTTTGGACCTTCCACACCGTTCCGCAGAAGGGCGAGCCCGGTTACGAGAGCTGGGAGAACAACGCCGCCGACTACATCGGCAATGTCGGCATCTGGTCGATGCTCAGCGCCGATCCCGAGACCGGCTATGTCTACCTGCCCACCGAAACACCCTCGAACGATTTCTACGGCGGGCACCGCCTCGGCGATGGCCTCTATGGTGAAAGCCTGATCTGCCTCGACTCCAAGACCGGCAGGAGGGTCTGGCACTTCCAGACCGTGCACCACGGCGTTTGGGACTACGACAACCCCACAGCGCCGATCATCCACGAAATCACCAAGGACGGAAAACGCCGCAAGGTCGTGACGCTGCTCACCAAGATGAGCCTCGTCTTCGTGTTCGACGCAAAGACCGGCGAGCCCATCTGGCCGATCGAGGAGCGCCCCGTTCCACCATCCAAGATCCCCGGCGAGAAACTCTCGCCCACGCAGCCCTTCCCGACGGTTCCCGGTCCGCTGGCCAAGCTCGGTTATCACGAGGAAGACCTGATCGACTTCACGCCTGAGCTTCGCGCCGAGGCGCTGAGGATGATGGAGCAATACGAGAAGGGCGGCCTCTACACGCCGATCACGGAAGTCGGCCCCGGCAAGCGTGGCACGCTGATCTATCCTGGCTATGGCGGCGGCGCGAACTGGAACGGCGCATCGATCGATCCGGCGACGCACATCATGTACGTGCCTGTCCGTCATCGCCCCAATACGGCAGGCCTCGCCAAGGGCGATCCGGCGCGCACCAACAACGCCTACGTCCAGTCCGGCAACCAGGTCCTGATGGGCCCAAAAGGTCTGCCGATGTTCAAGCCGCCATGGAGCGAACTCGTCGCCGTCAGCATGGACAAGGGCGAACAGCTCTGGCGCGTGCCCATTGGCCCGGCGTCTCCCTTTATCTCCAGCCATCCCGCGCTGCAGGGCCTCGGCCTCGATTTCTCGAAGATGGGCCGCTGGGACATCAAGCCCGCGCCGCTGCTGATGTCGGACGTCATCTTCCTCGGCGAGTCCAGCAACATCACTGACGGCACAGGCGGACCGATGTTCCGCGCCTACGACAAGCGCAACGGCAAGGTCGTCTGGGAAAAAGAACTCCCCGGCTTCGTCACCGGGGCGCCAATGACCTATCGCTACAACGGCAAGCAGGTGATCGTTGTTGCGATCTCCACGCGCGGCAAGCCGGCCGAACTCATCGCGCTGGCGCTGGGCGATGGAAGGGACGACGCTTCCGTCGTGAAACCCTCGCCGATGCCGCCTGGCGCATCTGTTGCTGCCGCAGCTCGCATCAACGCCACGCGCGCCGAACTCGCGGCTGGCCGCGACGCTTACGCGCGGACGTGCGCCGTCTGCCATGGTCCCAGGGGCGCCGGATTTGCTGGCGGGGCGCCTTCGCTCACGCGGCTGGATGATGTCGCGCTGATCAGTCGAACCATCGCATCTGGAAAAGGCGAGATGCCGGCGTTGGCCGCCGCGCTGAAACCGGAGGAGATCGACGCCATCGCCAAGTTCGTGGCTTCAGGCTTTCCGCCGGAAACCGCGGCGCCTGCTGGGGAGGACAGGTAGCGTCGAGGCCGTGTCTGCCTTCACGCCGCTTAGACCTTCTCGCTGATCCGGATCGCGATCCGGCAACCTGTGCGGATCAACGCGGACAGCACCGGGTAACCGGGCGCCTGGGCGGCGCCTTCGGCGGCGGCGAGGTCCTTGTGGGCGACTTCCTCGTCGCGGAACTTCGTCAGCCTTGCCGCAAGCTCCGTGTCGCCAGCCGTTTCCAGTTCGGCGATCTGGTCGCCATAGTGTTCCTCGATCACCGTTTCGACCGCTTCAGTACAGGCGTGGGCAGCCTTCTCGCCGAGCAGGGCTGTGGCTGCGCCCAGCGCAAAACCGGCAGCGTTCCAGATCGGCGACATCGCTGTGGGGCGCACCTTGCCAGCGGCCAGCAGCTTGTCGAAGGCGTCGAGATGTTCCTGTTCCTGCTCCGCCATGTGCTGGAGCTGGCCGGTGATCTTCTCCCGGCCATGCTGGCGCTGGAACACGGCAAGCTGGCCGCGATAGATTGCAACGGCGCCGTATTCGCCCGCATGGTCGACGCGCAGCATTTCCTCGCGGCGGTCAGCGGCGAGGGTCATGCCTGCACCGGTTCGTTGGCGGTGTCGGCTGGCATCGGCGGCTGTGTGGCCGAGTAGAAGCTGCCCGCCGCCAGAATCAGCGAGACGATGGCGTTCCAGCCAGCCATGGAGAGCTGCAGCACCGGATCCCGCCACATCGGATCCTTGCACGACGGGACGGCGATCGGACGGCTGAGGATGTCGGAGAGATTGCCGGTGACGTCGAGCGCGTCGCGGCTGGCTTCGCAGCCTGCGGGGCCAGGGGCGAGACCCCATTCGAACAGGGCGTGCCACGATCCCAGGAAAGTCCCGACCAGGAAGGTTGCGCCCAGCAACAACGAGAAAGCCGTCATCGTCCGTATGCCAGCGCCACGCCAGTTCAGCACGATCGCGATCAGGGCGATGGGGGCCGCGGCGAAGTACACATATCGCTGCCACCAGCACATCTGGCACGGCGCAAGGTACATGAAGTACTCAAAGTAGTACGCCGCACCCAACGTCACCGCCGACGCCAGCAGGGCCACCAACGGCCACTTCGCCCGATCGAGCGGCAACTTCTCCATGGGTGAAACGTATCCCCCGGCCCCGGGGCAGCAATGCGACCAAACGGCAGGCACCGTAGACTGCACATTCACCAAGCTTACTGTAACAGCCGTTATCGTGGCGCCTTCTTCAGGTTTAACGTGGCGTGATGCATGCTAGGCGCTTGATCACGCGATTTGGTGCAGTGCGGAAACGAGCCTGAAAATGACGGACGCAACCTCTCCGGCAGCAACGGCGACCGCTGCCGGACCCGTTCCGCACACGTCCAAGGCGAAAGGTCCCCTCGGCGCTCTCTACAACTGGGTGCTCAAGCTGGCGGCTGGCAAGCATGCTGAGCCGGCCCTCTGGACGGTGTCGTTCACCGAAAGCTCGTTCTTCCCCCTGCCGCCGGACGTGATGCTGGCGCCGATGTGCTTTGCCCGGCCGGAACGCGCCTGGCGCTATGCGATCGGCTGCACCATCGGCTCGGTGCTTGGCGCGCTGCTTGGCTATGCGATCGGCTATTACCTGTTCGAGAGCGTGGGATCCCAGATCATCTCGTTCTTCGGCTATGCCGGCAAGGAAGACGAACTGCGCGCATCCTACGCTGCCGCTGGCGTCTGGATCATCTTCCTCAAGGGTGTGACGCCCATCCCGTTCAAGCTGGTAACCATTGTGTCGGGCGCCATGGCGTTCGACCTGCCGGTGTTCATTGCGGCCTGCGTGGTGACCCGCGCCGTGCGGTTCTTTCTGGTGGCCTGGCTGTTCAAGACCTTCGGCCCGACCCTCGCGCCGATCATCGAGAAGCGCATTGGCCTGTTCGCCATACTGTTCGTAGTCGTGCTGGTGGGCGGCTTTGTTATCGCCTCGATGATCCACTAACGGCAGTCGCCGGATCGATCTGGGGCCGATCAGACGAATTCGATCAAAATTTCTGGATTCCGTGAACCGGATATTTGCGATCTTCGCCGACGATCCCTCTCACGCGCCGGATAGTCTGGCGCAGTCTAGAGTTCGGGCCGTTCCATGCGTACGCTCCGCCGTATCCAGACCGCCTCGCTGCGCGTCGCCCCCAACTGGGCGTTCTGCGTGATCCTTGGTGCGTATTTCAGCCTGCAGATCGTCTCGCCCAGCACGTTTGCTGGTTGATTGACGCCGGCTGACAAGCACGGCCATCGGCCGGACTGAATCCCGAAGTTTGACTCAAGCGACAGCTGCGCTAACACCGCCGCCTGCCTCGCAGCCATTGGGCTGCGTGATCTGCGGGAGTGGCGGAATTGGCAGACGCAGGGGACTCAAAATCCCCCGTCCGTAAGGATTTGTGGGTTCGACCCCCACCTCCCGTACCAGCCTTCGCTCGCCGGAGGCGAGCTTCGGCTCGGCAAGCCGGATATAGCTCAGTCCACGAAAGCGATGACGTTGATCTCGGTTTCTTCGCCGGTCCTGGGATCGACGGTGATCGTGCGGGTCATGGAGCCGACATCGGGTTGTTCCTGCACGACGGTCGCCCTGGCGGCTTCCATGCGGGCAGCTTCGACCTGATGCGGATCGCGCGTGACAAACACTGCAAAGGCGCCGAAACAGGCGGCGCCAAGAAGAATGGCGTTCATGTGAGGGGCTCCCGTTGCTTCAGGGAGCTAACCCGTCGGGTCGCCAACAGTTCCGGCCTTCTGCTTAGCCTGTGGCAAGCAGCTCCTTCGCCGCGCGTTCTCCCGCTTCGACCGCGCCGTTCATGAAGCCGACGAAATTCGCGCTGGTGTGCTCGCCCGCGAAGATCACCTTGCCCCCAAGTTCGGCGGCGGCGGCGTGTTCAAGCATGCCAGTGTACTGGCCGGCGAGGCAGCCTGCGTAACTCGCTTTCGTATGCGGATGGTTGGGCCAGAAGAAGCTGGCGCGCACTTTCGGCGTCAGCACACCCGCAAGATCCGGCGACAGCGACTGAAGACCCTTCTCGAACGTCACGAGCACGGCCGACTCTTCGCTTAGCGCCGCTGCGCCGGTGATGAAGTTAGTGAGGATGCCGCCCTGGCCCTCCTGTCCGGCGCTGGTGTCCCATGCGACGTAGAAGCCGCGGTCGGAATAGATCGTGCCGGTCAGCGGCGAATTGAAGCCAAGCAGCGAGCCGGTCCACGGCCGCGAAGAGGTTCCCACCATCAGCTTGGAATTGGCGCCATAGCCAAGCTCGTTGATGGCTTTCATCTTCTCCGCGCTGAGGTCGAGACTTCCGAGGCCCTTCACCTCGCGCAGGCGCGTGAACGGCAGGGCGAAGACGACGCGCGAGGCAATTTTTTCGACCGGAGGGTGATTCTCGTTCTTGAATGTCAGGCGAAAATTCTCGCCGTCGCGCTCGATCAAAGTCAGTTCGTGGCGCAGGTTGATAACGGACCGCTCCGACAGCGGTGGGGCGCCAAGCCGGGCGGCCAGTGTTTCCGGCAGCGTGCCTGAGCCGCCGGCAATCCGGTGCGTCTCGTCGCTGTCGCCGAACATGGCGAAGGACTGGGCGGCGTCGGCGCCGATCATGTCGACCAGATTGAGCGAGGATTGCTGGTCGACCGGAATGCCGTATTCGGCGTGATAGGCGAGGGAGAGCAGGTCGATCACCCAGCGCTCAGTCGAGCTGGCGAGACTTTCGAGGTATTTCGACAACGGCAGGGCGTCGAGTTCATGCGCCCGGGCGGTCCAGTTCTCGTCCGCATCCAGCAGGGCGGCCTGGTCGGCGGCGATGCGGGCGGCGACCGGCGTGAACGCTCCGGTCTGCGCTGTCGGATCGAGCAAGTCGCCATCGATACGCGGCTTGCCGCCGATATCGTAGATGTCGCTGGCGATGACGTCTTCGGGATGCAGACGCTGGATCGGCAGGCCGAGTTCGCGGCAGACGCCGATCAGGGCTTCATGGTTGGAATCGACCAGTTCCCCGCCGAGCTCGCAGAACTGACCTTCCGGCGTGAAGTCGCGCAGCGTGTACATTCGGCCGCCGGTGCGTCCGCTGGACTCGAATATCTCGGTTGCAACGCCTGCCAGGGCGAGCCGCCAGGCGATAATCAGGCCAGATGTGCCGCCGCCGATGATGGCAACCGGCGTGGCCGCGCCCGTGGTAGACGGCGATTTAGGCGTGCACGCAGCAGCGGCGGCAAACAGCACGAGCGCGGAGCGACGAGAGATGGCGCGTTCGGCGAGGGGCGGTGCATCTGGCAGGCTGGCGCGGGCCTGGACCAGCGCCCTGCGAATGCGGCCGAAAAGCTGTGTGCGCGCCAAATGTCCCTCCCGCGTGCGGTTCGCGAGTTACGCGCAGGCGGACACGCAAGACAAGGCGTATGAAAACAAGAAGGGCCGCGCGGCGTGTTGCCGGCGGCCCTTCCCGTCATGTGAGCGGGGCGCTTGCCCCTGGCTTCGAGGGATCCGCCAGCTTGATCTGCTGGCGGCGATCCCGAGCCCGATCAGGCGATGCTGTGAACGAAGGCTGCTCCGGACATCAGATCGCGCGTCAGGGCCAGGCCCCGTCTCGTAGTGACTGACATCGGATCACCTCCTTTCGTAATGTTGACGATGGAGATGAGAGTGGGGGCGGTTGCCTCGGTGCGCAAGAGGTCTCGCAGCCTATCCCGGTTTTCCGACGAACGAGATTGGCCGTTCGGTCTTGGCGTCTACCAGCACGATCCGGCCATCGACTCGCGCGTAGTAGTGGCCGTCTGGGGGAGGCGCGAGCGACAGGCTGCGGAAGTCGCGGATCACCGTGCTCGATGTCGCTGCGATGCGGCCAGTAGGCAGGCTGAAGTCCGGAAGCGGGCGCGCCCCGGCTGGTACGTCCGCCGTTGGATCCGTCGGTTGCAGATCGAGCACCTTCACCACAAGCTCCGACATCGCATCGACCAGCACGAAGCGGCCTTCGAGACGGGCGTAATACTGACCCTTCGGGGCGGGCGGCAGGAGATAGCGGTTGGGATCTCTGATCACGAGGCTTGAATGCGCGGCGACGCGCCGGCTAGGGAGAGCGGCATCGGCGAGGTCGCGCTCGCGCTGCACCCGGTCGCGCTGGGTCCGAGCCTCAAGCTGGAGCTGGTTGAGCTCACGGTTGTATTCCAGTTTGCGGAGGCCGCGCTCGGCTTCGCTGACACCTGAGCCTGGAAGCGCTGCGCGATCGATGTCGCGCTGCTGATCGCGTTGCACTTTGTCGGCCTGCTGCTGTTCGAGCGATTGCAGCTGGTGGTCGAGGCCTTCGAAGCGCGGCCATCCGTCGCTTTCCTGCGCGAATGCCGGCGAAGCCAATGCACACACAAGGGCGAGGACCAAACGACGGATCATGCCTGCAATATAGTATGCATTTCCGCTCGCGTCATGAACGCTGGTCAGCTGACGCCAGTGCGCCGTTCCGGATTGGCGGGCCACGCTCCGCAATGATAGGTCTGCTGCAACGGGACGACCGCCCCCGGTTCATAAAAGGCGGCGCACCTCGGAGGGAGAGATGATCACCACAAGGATTGGCCAGGCTGTGTCCGGCCTGATCGCGGCAGGCGCGCTGATGGCGGCAGGCTGCAGCACGATGGCGACAGGCAGCGGCAAGGAATACGCGCGCTCGCCCTGCGCCGCGCCGCCGCGCTATGCCTGTCCGGAAGCCAAGGACTGCCCGCAATACGCACGGACCTTCATCGGCGAGGCAACCGAGTTCAAGACGCAGCGCACCTTCTTTCTCGACTATCCGTGCGATCTGAAGGAAGGTGAGAAAGTCAGCTTCATCCTCAATCTTCACGGTGCCGGTTCGATCGGCAACTGGCAGCGCAGCTATTTCCCCGCCACCGACTACACCAACAAATATCGCCTCGTGGTCGTAACGCCCACGGCGCTGACCGAACGTCCAGGCGCCAATGGCGCTCCGGGCACCCGCGTGTGGACGGCGGAGGCGGACGACGCCTATCTCCAGAACATCGTCGATACGGTGATGGCCGATTTCGGCCGCCAGAATATCGAGCGCTTCTGGCTGGTCGGCCACAGCCAGGGCGGGCTCACCTCCCGGCGCATCGTCTGCTCCGACTATTTCAAGGACAAGGTCGATGGCTTTGTCTCGCTATCTGGCGGCCGCGTCGGCACGCCGCCGCCGGGCGCCACCGGCGCAGCACCGCCAGCCGGCGCACCTGCCGCCGCGCCGCCCGCGCCACTGACCTGCGACTTCTCCTTCATCTTCGACATCGGAGAGCTGGAAGCTTCGAGCGCCGCGGCGACAGACAAGTCCGACTGGGCGGCGAAGTACGGATGTGGCCCACGGGTGCGCAAGCCGGACGTGGTCGACGCGAAGGCCGGGTATGTCACGGCGAGCGACCAGTCGCGCGGTCCGTCCTGGGGCACGACAGCGCGCCCGGGTACGGCGCAGGTCTATGTTTTCGAGGGATGCCGGGACAATCGCGTCGTTGCCGACGTGATCCGCATGAACAAGGGCCACACCGAAGGTCTCGAGCCGGAGATCACGCAGGACATTCTCGAAATGATGCTCTCCGCCAAGGGCGGAAAGCTCAACGGCGGCTGATCTGTTGAATCGCGAAGCCGGCAGCGCGCGGAGTAATCCGCGCGCTGTCTGTTTCTAGCCGCGTGCGCGCTTGATGGATTTGGCGAGCTTCGCCCGCTCGGCGATCCGGGCCTTCAGGCCGTCAATGAAAGTCTGCAGGCCGAACTCGAAACCTTCATCTCCCGTGGCGACAATTCCGGCAGAGGCCGACCCGCCCTTGTTCGATTGTTCCTGAAGCGCGGACCCGATCGCATAGCGGCGAAGCGTCTGCATGGTCAGGCGGCATTCCATGTCAGCGAGGCCCGAACGCATAAGCGTCTTCACATTCTCCTCGAACTGTGTGCGGCCAGCGGGCGCCCTGGGCCGCGGCCGCGCCATCACCTGCGCTCCGTCACGACGCGACAGGGCCGTGCGCCTGATCGATCGCGCGCCGTCGGCGAGCCATTCCAGCGCATCGAAATTCGAACCGCTAACATTCGGTTCGGGCAGACATTCCTCGAACATCACGCCCGACATCTCGTTGAGCAGTTCGTTCTTGTCCTTGAAGTGCCAGTAGAGCGAGGCGCTCTTGATGCCGAGTTCGGTCGCGAGCCGGCGCGTTGAAAGCCCGTCTATGCCGACCTCGTCGAGCAGGCGCAGCGCCGTGCGGACGATGGTGGCCCGGTCGAGATTTCCCTTTTCCCGCATTTCCCCCGTCCCGGCAGAGGCGTCTGAGCGCTTCATTCGTTGACTCCCTATCAGCGCTAGCTTTACTCAGGCCACAACAAAAAGCGCCTGCCAAGGGCGCTCATCTCGGGAGAGACTCTTATGACGCTGCGAAAACTGTTCAACCTGTCGCTCGTCGGTGCGGCCGGAATGGCGGCTTCAGGGTGCATGCTGATCACGCCCCAGCCGCCTGTCGAACTCGCGGGCCAGCCCTGCGTGCGGCCGCCCGTGATGCATTGCCCGGATACGGGCTGCGGCGCGATGGTGACTGAACAGGGTCCGGTGCAGGGCCCGGCCGAGGGGCGCCGCTACTTCATTGATTATCCGTGCGACCTGAAGCCGGGTGAAAAAGTGACGCTGGTGATGAGCCTTCACGGGTTCGGCTCATACGGAAACTGGCAGCGCAACTATTTCCCGATCCTGGACTATGTGGACAAGTATCGGCTTGTGGTGATCACGCCGAACTCGCCGACCCAGTCCTGGTCCGCCGCCGACGACACCTATCTGCAGAAAGTTGTCGACACCACGCTCGACCAGATCGGCCGCAAGAACGTCAAGGCGTTCTGGCTGGCCGGCCACAGCCAGGGCGGCATGACTTCGCGGCGGATCGTCTGCTCCGATTATTTCAAGGACAAGGTCGACGGTTTCCTGTCGCTTTCCGGTGGCCGCGTCGGAGGCCAGCCGCCGCGCAATGCGGCTGGCTTCGGTCCCTCGCCCCAGGTCGGCGCTACCGCGCCGGCGCCCCGTCCGCCGGGCGCCCCGCCTGCCGGCGGGCCACCACCAGCGCCTGCAGCCGACCCGACCTGCGACTTCTCGCACATCTACACCACCGGCGAGCACGAGATCGGCGCGCTGCCCGAGGCGTCCACATGGGCGACCAGGTATGGCTGCACCACGCGTACGCGCGAGCAGGACATCGCCGACGCCAAGGCTGGCTATGTCTACGACACCAGCCGTCAGAATCCGGCCAACAAGGGCTGGGGCCGTCCGGCTGCGCCTGGCGCGGCCAAGGTCTATGTCTGGAGCGGCTGCAAGGACGGCCGCGTGGTCGCCGACGTGGAGCGGATGGACAAGGGCCACACCGAGGGCCTGGAGCCAAAGGTCACGGAGCGTCTGGTAAAGCTGCTGACCAGCGCGAAGGGCGGCAAGATCGCCGCGAGCGCGAGCTAGGTCCGCAGGAAGGCCGATAGCTTTCGCCAGGGTTCGATCGACCAGTACGAGGTCGCGAGCCCTGAAGGCGAGGGAAGAACAAAGACGGCGGGTCCCGCCGGGTCCGCCGTTTCCTGTTGGCCAGTCACGATCCGTCCGGTGGACCGGCCGAGCCAGAGGCTTGCCGCTGTCTTGCTGGTGAAGGCGAGCGCTTTTGGCTTCAGCCGCTTCACCTTGCGCGCGAAGCCTGCAACATCGAAATGTTCCTTGGCGATCTGGCTGTCGACGCCCCAGCTCACCTTGCAGAAATCCGTGAGCCCGATCCCGAGATCAAGCAGCAAGGGATATTCGTGCGGCTGGAACAGGCGAGGCGTGATCTTCGCCTGGTGCAGCGCGCGCCAGAAGCGATTTCCAGGATGAGCGTAGTAGGCGCCGACCGCCGCCGATCGCGGTCCCGCCGCAGTGCCGACGAACCAGGCCTTGAGGTCGGGAGCGAGCCAGTCGGGCAGGATGTGCGCAGGGCGCGCCACTAGTTGGTTTCACCCATGCTGCCGCCATTGCGTACAGCTTGGGGAAAGGCAGCCGCCTGCTCGCGCGTCAGCCGGTTGAGCGGCACGACATGCGTGTGGATTGTGAACACGACCGCTTCCGGTGACAACCGCATCAGCGACTGGCGCTCGACACGGACCCAGACCGGCTTGCTTCGGTCGAAGGGACGGCGCTCGTGCTCGAGGCGCGGCTGGAACAGTTCGGGATCATTGTAGCAAAGCACGTTGGCGCGCCACACGGCCTTGCCGGGTTGCAGCGCCGCGATCACCCGATCGACGCGCTTGCCGAGATTGTCGTCATAGCGATCGACAGGCTGGTGGATGCCCAGCATGCCGCGGCCGACCTTCTGGGCCAGCGTCCAGCTTGCCGGGAAGCACAGCACGCCACAGGTCAGTACATAGCGGCCCTCGATTTCCTCTAGGATAAGCATGTCCTCCTGGACCAGCCGCGCGGCCGTCACCAGCGGCCGCTGGCCCATGATGTTCACCTCGGCGCCATCCGGCCGGACGATCGTGTCGCCATCACGTGGGCGATAGCCCGGGATTTCCTTGATCGCCTCGATCACGGCCTGGAGCAGCACGACCTCGGCGGCGGCCGAGCCTCCCAGCTCAATGACTTCGTCGAAGCGCTCCTCCATCAGCTGCTCGCGATAAGCCATCTGGGCGGAGAAGGCTTCGTCGCTGCGCAGCCAGTCGCCAGGCGCCACCGGCTGCAGGCCGGGCAGGCGCGCCGACATGGGGTCGGTCCATGGAGCGACCCAAAGGCGGGACTGACAGATTTCAGGGCCGGTCATGCGCCCCGTCTGGCACGGACCCTGTCCGCGCGACAAGAACTTCCAAAAAACTCAGAGGTGAAAACTCAGAATCGTTTGAACGGTTTCGGCGCCTGGGTGGCGCTGGCCTTGGCGACGAGATCGCCCTTGGGATCGAACAGCTCCGCTTCAATGAAGCAGGTCGAATTTCCCCATTTCAGGACACGCGCCTCGGCGCTTGCCTTGCCGACGAAGAGCGGGCGCAGGAACGAGATCTTCATCTCAAGCGTCGGCGCATTCATGGTGACGTTGGAGGCGATGATGGCCGTAGCGCTCATCGCCTCGTCGAGCATTGCGGCGATGAAGCCGCCCTGGATGGCGCCGGTTGGGTTGGCGAATTCCGGCTTCGCCTCGAACTCGTAGCGGGCGATCATCTTTGCCTGATCGACACCCGTCAGCCACATGCCGACGGTATCCGAGCAGGGCGGGCGTTTCTTGGAGGCGTTGAACCGCGCCAGCATCTCCTCATCGGAGAGTTTTGGGCGTTCGTCCGGCTTGTCTTCGGAGCTCACTTGCGCCGGAAGGCGTCGAGCGAGACGACCGCGCCTGCACCTTCTGAGGCGGCTGTCGGCGCCGCTTGCGGTGCGGTTTGCGGGGGCTGCGGACGGGCCTCGCTGAAAGGCATCGCTTCGTCATTCTCGAACTGCAGGCCAAAATTGACCGACGGATCGTAGAACCGGCTCACCGCTGCGAAAGGAATTCGCAGGTGCTGGGGGATCTGCGAGAATTTGAGAACGATCTCGAAGCGGTCCTCGAACACCTCGAAATCAAAGTACTGGTGCTGGACGACGATGGTCATCTCGTCGGGGAACTTGTCCTTTAGGTAATCCGCCATCTGAACGCCCTGCACGCGCGTGCGGAACGTAATGTAGAAATGGTGGTCGCCTGGCAGGTGCTGCAGCTTGGCGACTTTCTCCAATGTCGAACGCACGACGCCCTTCAGGAGCGCCTGATAGCCGATATGATCTTTTGAAGATCCCGCTGCCCGGTCCAACATACCCTCCCTCGCCAGGCAATGAGAGCTAGAGCCTCATCGCAGCGCGGTAAATTAGGTTCAAGTCCGAGGCGAACCGTTCAGTAGCGTCTCGTTCCGCCGGGACGATAACGCCTAACTCGATGCAGAGGGCAAGAGCGAAGCAGAACAATTCATTTCGTCGCACCCCGAACGGTCCTATCTTGTCGGCATGACAACACCTCCGAAGACCTACCGGTCGAAGACGCTGGGCGATCGCCCACTGTCTCCCGAGACCTTGATGATGGGCTATGGCTATTCGCCGGCCCTGTCGGAAGGCGCGCTGAAACCGCCGCTGTTCCAGACGTCCGCCTTCGTTTTCCGCAACGCGGAAGAAGGGAAAGCCTCGTTCGAGCTCGCCTATGGCCTGCGCGAGAAGGAGCGCGGCGAGGAGATGCATCTCATCTACTCGCGTATCAACAACCCCAATCTCGAAGTGCTGGAAGACCGGCTCGCGGTATGGGACGGCGCGGAAAAGGCGCTGGCTTTCGCTTCCGGCATGGCGGCGATTTCGACCTCGCTGATGACCTTCGTGCGGCCCGGCGACAGCTTCGTTTTCTCCGAACCGGTGTACGGCGGCACCGAGTTTCTTGTGCACAACATCCTTCCGCAATTCGGCGTGAAGGGCGTCGGCTTCATGGCCGAGGCTGGCGAGACCGGATTCCGCGAAGCCGCGATGGCGGCTGCCGCCAAGGCGGCTCAGAGCGGCGGCAGGGTTAGCGCGATCTATGTCGAGACGCCGGCCAACCCGACCAACGGCCTGGTCGACATTGCGCTGGCCCGGAAGATTTCGGAAAACCTTGCGACGCCGGCGGGGCGTCCGCCGGTGATTGTCGACAATACCTTCCTCGGGCCGATCTGGCAGTCGCCGCTGAAGCTTGGCGCCGATCTTTGCGTCACTTCGCTGACCAAATATGTCGGCGGGCATTCAGACCTGATCGCTGGCGCGGTGTCAGGCGACGCGTCCTGGGTCGGGCAGGTTGGCGTGTTCCGCACCATTTTCGGCACGATGACGGACCCGCACACGGCCTGGCTGCTGCTGCGGTCGCTGGAGACGTTGAAGGTCCGGATGGACGCAGCCGAACTTGGCGCCCGGAAGGTCGCCGCCTATCTCGATCAGCATCCGCGCGTGAAGTCTGTCTGGTATCTTGGCTTCCTGCCCAAGGACCATTCGGACCGTGCGCTCTTTGAGCGCCAGTGCACGACGCCGGGATCGACCTTCTCCTTCGAGATCGAGGGCGGCGAGAAGGAAGCCTTCGCCTTCCTCAACAGGCTGAAAGTCATCAAGCTGGCGGTCAGTCTCGGCGGCACGGAGACGCTGGCCTCGCATCCGGCGGCCATGACTCATTCCGACGTGCCGCCTGAAAGCCGCAAGCGCCTGGGCATCACCGAGTCCCTGATCCGGCTCTCCATCGGGATCGAGAATCCCGATGACCTGATCGCTGATATCGAGCAGGCGTTCAAAGTCTCGAACTGAAAGCCGTCCATGCCCGACACGCTGACAGACAGTCCGGTCTTCATTCCCCAGACGGTGACGCCGCCGGAGAAGCCGCTTGGTCTGGTGCATGGCCTCCTGCAGATGATCGCCAATCCACTCTATGTCTGGCCGCGGTCGATGTACGAGAACCCGTACCACGGGGTGAAATGGCTCGGCCGCACCTTCCACTATTTCCGTCGGCCCGAGCACATGAAGGCGGTGTTTCTCGATCACCCCGATATTTTCCGTAAGTCGCAATTCCAGAAGAAGCTTGTCGGCCCAGCTCTAGGCGACGGGCTGCTGACGGCTGAAGGCGAACACTGGAAATTCCAGCGCCGCGCTGCCTCGCCCGCCTTTCGCATCGACGCCCTGCGCGCCCTCGTGCCTGCCTTTTCGTTATCTGCTGAAGCAACCGTCGAACGGATGAAGGCCGCGTCCGCAGGGCAGACGATCGACGTGATGAGCGAGATGCAGCACGCGACGCTCGATGTGATCGTGGAAACGATCCTCGGCGGCGCCGATCCCGCCTTCGGCTACACGCGCATGGCGACGACGATCAGCGACTACATCGAGACCATGGGCAAGCCGGACATGCTCGACATGTTCGGTGCGCCGCCATGGCTCTGGCGTCCGTGGGGCGGCAAGGGCAGGCGAGCGGCAGACGGGCTGCGTGCTTCAGCTGTCAACGCCATCGAGCGTCGCCGCGCCTCCGGCGCCAAGCGCGAGGATCTGCTCGGCCTCCTGCTTGCCGCCCGCGATCCCGAAACCAGCCGCGGCATGTCGGACGAGGAATTGTGCGATAACGTCGTCACCTTCATCGGCGCCGGCCATGAGACAACGGCCCTCACGCTTACCTTCGCGCTCTATCTCATCGCCAATGCGTCGGAGGTGCAGGACAGACTGGTGCGCGAGGTGCGTGATGTCTGTGGCGATCGGCCGGTTGACGCCGCCATGATCGACGCGATGCCGTTCCACGAACAGGTGATCAAGGAAGCGATGCGGCTCTATCCACCCGTCTCCATCATCGACCGCGTCGCCACGGAGGACATCGATCTCGGCGATGCAAACGTGAAGAAGGGCGACTTCGCTTTCGCCCTCGTCTACGTGATGCATCGCCACAAGATGCTGTGGGAGAATGCCGATCATTTCGACCCCGATCGCTTCTCGGAGGAACGCGCGAAAGGCATTCCCCGCTTCCAGTACATGCCCTTCGGAGCGGGACCTCGTATCTGTATCGGAATGAAATTTGCCTACATGGAAGCGGTTGCGATCCTTGCGACCCTGGTTCGCAGCTTGCGCTTCCTGCCGAATGCCGCTCACAAGGTAGAGCCGAATATCCGGATCACGCTCCGGCCCGAAGGCGGCATGCCGCTTTTCGTGGAGCCTCGGCAGGAGTAGTTCTTGAGTGCCCTAGCCAGAATTCCGGCCCCGAAAGATCTGATGGGGTATGTGCAGGACCTGCTCTGGTCTTCGGGAGAACTCGGTCGTTGCATCTGCCGGCGCGGATGGGTGAAGCCGGAAGCCTGGGCGCTGGCGCCGGCTGACACCGAAGCTGCGCAGATCCTGGTCGAACCGGCGAGCCGCATCACGCAGACCGGCAACGCCAACGAATGGCTCGACAACTGGATCATCGCCCAGGGCAAGACCGCGCAGCATCTCTGCCTGGTGGCGCACGATCCGCTTGCCCCGCCGATCGACACGGATGGCGAGATCTTCGACAGTCCCGGCCGCTGGGACACGCGTGGCGGGGAAAGCTATCTCGTCCTGCCGAAGGAGGCGCTGATCCCCGGCGCGGTGCAGGGCGCCGCGCGGATGATGATCGGGGACCAGTACGTCTTCTTCGTCATCGAGGACGAATGGCCGTTCGGCAAGGCGCGCTCGCTCGATAGCCTGGCCTACAGCGTCCGGCACGTGATCGTGCCGATCGCCGAGGGCGAAAGCTACGGCATCGTCTCCGGCGTCTGAAGCTTACGCTTCCAGCTTCGCATCCAGCGTGATCTCGATCGCGCCCAGTGCGCGCGAGACCGGGCAGCCGGCCTTGGCCTTGCTGGCGAGTTCAAGGAACTGAGCCTCCGTCATGCCGGGCACATTGCCCCGCAGCGTCAGCGCGCTCCTGGTGATCGTGTTGCCCTTGCCCTCGACTGGGCCGATGGTGACTTCCGCGCTGGTCGTCAGCTTCGCCGCCGGATGCCCGGCCTCGGCGAGGAAGTGCGACAGCTGCATGGTGAAGCAGGACGCATGCGCCCCCGCGATGAGCTCTTCCGGATTGGTCGCCGATTTGCCACTCTCGTCCTCGAAGCGCGCCTTGAAGGTATAGGGCGAGTCCTTGAGCACGCCGCTCTGCAGCGAGATCGTTCCCTTGCCGTCGCGAAGTGCGCCAGACCATTGGGCTTGGGCAGTACGTTTCATGTCGAGCCTCCGGAGTTGCTGATCGCAACATAGGTTGGAGACGGGTGCGCGGGGAGCGTCGGCGTTCGCGATGTCCGAAAATAAGTGGGGCGGCTTCTGTTGCCAGGCGCCGCCCCGAGCCCCGCCTACACTTGCTAGAGCGTAGGACTTAAGTGTGCGGACTAGTTCCGCTGCTTACGCAGCAAGAGCTTGGTCCTGAGCAAAGTTGTCGTTGGCAACTATTGCGTAAAAGGCTTCTATCGGGGCCAAAGCGGGCAAAGTCTTCGCCTTTACACGTCCGTCGATCCTGTGTCGGCCCCAGACAGTCCGGCCAACGACCGGGGTGAAATCTGGTGGAGCCGCCGGGCACTGCCCCCGGGTCCGGTCCGCTTATTACGCGAGGGTTTATCGCCATAGTCCCTTGCGGGACGGACTGAATATAGGCGCTCGAAGGTTAAGCGGAAAGAACTGGTTTCAGGGCAGATCGGCTGGTTTCAGTGTTCCGTCACACAAAAGGCGTTGAGTCGGTTGCCGTCCGGATCGCGAAAATAGGCAGCATAGAAGCCGCCACCGCGATCCCCGGGCGCTTCCTCGGCCAACGCGCCCTGGCTAAGCGCGATCTCGAACAGCCGCTTCACCTGGTCTGGATCCTCGGCCTGCAGCGCGACAACGCCTGTCTCGCAGGCCGAATACCCGTCTTCGCCAGGCGCCGCGACGCCGATCCCCGGTGGGCCGCCGGGAACGCCCCAGGCCACGAAATCCTCGGTCTCCATCGACCTTCCTGCGCCCAGCTCGCGCGCGAGCCGGTCGTAGAATTTGGCGGCGCGCGGCAGGTTGCGCGTTCCAAGCGTGACGTATCCGTGCATCCTCAAACCTCCAGAATCACCCAGATTCGGCATCTGGAACAAAAGTAGAACACTCGGACGGGTCTGGCAAGAGTCGCATTGCGCGCCGCCCTTCCGGATATATCCGGATCAGTCACCCACCCGGAGAATCCTGCTGGCGCACCCGATGGATTATCGGCAGCATCCGCGCGTTGCCTTTGTGATGTTCAAGACTGCCTTGGGGAGGGACGAATGCTGAAGAAGCTGATCGCTGAATTTCTCGGCACGGCCACGCTGGTCCTGCTCGGATGCGGGGCCGCAGTGCTCGCTGGCCCGACCGTCGGCCAACTCGGAATCGCGTTCGCTTTCGGCCTTGCGATAGTGGCTATGGCATACGCCATCGGCCCTGTGTCGGGCTGCCATGTGAACCCGGCGGTGTCCTTCGGCGCCTTTCTCGCTGGCCGCATGACCATCAACGATATGGTGATGTACTGGGTCGCGCAATTCCTCGGCGCGCTGCTTGGCGCGGGCCTCTTGTTCGTCATCGCCTCAGGCCACATCGATCCGGCGGGCGATCCTGCTTTCACGATGGGCGAATACGCGCTCGGCTCGAACGGGTGGGGGGCATCCTACCTTGGGGGCTACTCGATGACCGCCGCGCTGGTGTTCGAGATCGTGGCGACTTTCCTCTTTGTCGTCGTGATCCTTGGCGCGACGCAGGCGAAAGCGCCGTCGCAATTCGCTGGCCTCGCTATCGGCCTGACGCTGACGCTGATCCACATTGTCGGCATCCAGGTCACTGGCGTGTCGGTGAACCCGGCGCGATCCTTCGGCCCCGCTGTGTTCGCGCAGGGCGCGGCGTTGCAGCAGCTCTGGCTGTTCATCATCGCACCGCTCGCTGGCGCGGCTATGGCCGGCCTCGCCTTCCGCACCAAGATGCTGGACGCCGACTAAGCTGTTCGGGTTTTCCGCAGGCAAGCGTTTCCCGGTTCCCGGCGGCGGATCAGTGATCCTGCCGCCGCCCTACGATCGCGCGCCGAGCTATCCCACATACGGTGAGCGCGTCGCCGACAAGGTGCTGATCGGCTATCGCAACTGGCGCCCCACCATGTCGGGCCATCCCGAATGCAACGGCCTGATCGCGGTTGGCCGCGCCGATCGTTTCGACAGCCTGCGCGATTTCATGGGTACGGGGCGCGTCGGCCTGTCGATCAACTGGGCCCACGCCGACAAGATCCCCGGCCAGCCGTGGACTGGTGACGAGAAACGCTATCCGGTCGAGGAACGCGACGGTTCTGGCGGCCCGGAACTCCTCCAGCTGCTAAGCGTCCACCGGGTTGGGTTCTTCGGCGTCTACGACGACCCGGCGCTGATGTATGTCGCCGGCAATCGCGGCGAGGTGCATCTCGGCGTGTGGATCGCGAACAGGAATGGCGGCGCCAAACGCGCGCAGCAGATCGCCGATAGCATCGCAGCATCGTTCGAGCAGTGAATCAGTGTTGAGTCCGTCTGTGCAACGAGATCAGCAGAGCAACGAGATCAGCAGAATTAATCTGCTTGTCATTCCATCGCCGCATCTCCGCCCCATATGAGCGCTTCAACGGAGCCGCGCCAGTCTTCTGATCGGCGCGGAGTCTGGTTGGAACCCCGGGTGGCTGCGCGCGTTAGCGCGGCGAGTTCATCCCGAAAGCATGTGCTGAGTAGCATGGGAGATTGCGCCATGGTCGAGACCCGCAACATAGAAGACTCTCGCCGCGACGAGCGTCTGCTTGTGGATCGCTTGATCAATCGCCAGGGGCTCTCCCGGGACGAGGCCGTGCGCACGGTCGACAACTATCGGGAAGGCAGACGCGCCGAGATCGATCCCGCCCTGATGGAAGGGCTCGACGCGATCTAGCCTAGCGTTTCGCGAATGAAACGCCTTTCGCCTTCATCGCGACCTTGAGCGCCGTCATGGCGTTTGGCCCCATGCCGTGCAGCGCCACGACGTCGACTTCCCTGACCTTTGACAGTTTTGCGATGCTGGTAAGGCCCGCGCTGGCAAGGGCGCGCATGGCGGGCGCCGCGAGTTTCGGCAAGTCGGACTGGGGCGCTGGCTTTCTAGTGGCCATCACCGCTTCTCCGCGTCGCGTCGTAGATGGTGCGTTCCTCGCGCGGATACTGGCCGGATGCCTCGCGCCATTTCTTGAAATGGTCCGAGGCGCCATGCGCCTTGAGCGCGTCGTCGTCCTGGTAGATCTCGAAGGCGCGGATCACGCCACGCTCCGCGACATCCTCCGCCAGCGTGTAGACGATGCATCCCGGCTCCGCGCGCGAGGCGGCGATCACCGTCTTCATGTGGGGCCGCAGCGCCTCCACCTGATCGGGCGGCACGCGGATAAGAACACTTAGAACCAGCACGGATGTCTCCTGATCTTTTCCTTGAGTTTTGCACAGGGCGGGGCGGACCCGCAAAGCTTGTCATTGTGCGGCTCGCGACGCATGAGTGGACCACCTTTCTGAGTCGATAGAGCCATGCGCCAGTATCTCAATCTCCTTCGCGACATCATGGACAACGGCGTCGATCGCGGCGACCGCACTGGCACGGGTACGCGCGGGGTTTTTGGCCGCCAGATGCGGTTCGATCTCGCCGAAGGCTTCCCGCTGCTAACGACCAAGAAGCTCCATCTGCGCTCGATCATTGTCGAATTGCTGTGGTTCCTGCGCGGTGAAACCAACGTCAAATGGCTGCAGGACAGGGGCGTCAGCATCTGGAACGAATGGGCCGATGAAAACGGCGAACTCGGCCCGGTCTACGGCAAGCAATGGCGCAGCTGGGCCGCTCCGGACGGGCGCACGATCGACCAGATCGAGTGGGTGAAGAACGAGATCATCCAGAACCCCAACTCCCGGCGCTTGGTCGTGTCAGCCTGGAATCCGGCCGATGTGGACAGCATGGCGCTGCCGCCTTGCCACTGCCTGTTCCAGTTCTTTGTGGCCAACGGAAAGCTGAGCTGCCAGCTCTACCAGCGTTCGGCTGACGTTTTCCTCGGTGTGCCGTTCAACATCGCTTCCTACGCGCTGCTCACGATTCTTATGGCCAAGGCGACGAAGCTGGAGCCTGGCGAGTTCGTCCACTCCTTCGGCGACGTTCATCTGTATGCGAATCACTTCGAGCAGGCGCGGCTTCAGATGCAGCGCGTCCCGCGCCCGTTGCCACGCTTGGAACTCAATCCCGCCAAAACCGACCTGTTCGGGTGGGATTACGAAGATTTCACGCTGATGGACTACGCGCCCGATGCGCACATCAAGGCGCCCGTCGCCGTCTGACCTCCGCAGCGCGTTCGCGCGCGCGGCATCATGGCAATTGTGACTCCCGAATGGATTCAAGGTGGTTTGCGTTCGCAGCTGGACGCTGCGGATTCCCTTGCGCAACGGCATCGCGTGTCCGCACCGCTGCCGTTAAGGATCACGAAATGAAGCTGTATAAATCGCAATGATTCAACATCTTGTGCTTTTTCGCGCGGCAGAGGAATAACCCATGCCGCCCGGACATTAATCCCCGTGGCGGATTGCGATCCGTCGGAGGGATCTGTCCTATGTCGTTCAAACTGACTTTTGCCGCGATCACCGCGGTTGCCGCGCTCGGCTTCGCTGCTTGCTCGGAAGCCAAACCGGCTGAAACCACCACGACCACCACGGTCGAGACCCCGGCCGCCCCGGCGCCGGAAGCCACGACCACCACGACCACCACGGTTGACCCGGCTGCTGCTCCGGCTGCTCCGGCCGACCCGGCCGCCACCACGACCACGACCACCACCACGACCCCGGCCGCTCCGGCGCCGGCCGACCACTAATATCGTTCTCAAGCTCGCAAGAGTGCGGACAGGGCGGCCCTCAAGGCCGCCCTTTCTGTTTTTGGCTTCTCGTTTTTCGAATTGCTGGCTTTGAGAGTAGCGCCCGCTTTGGTCGGGATTGTTCGTCAGGCCGCTGCGGGATCGACCGCGCCGCGATCCTCGCGCCGGCGGATCAGATATGAGACGACAACCGCGCCGATCATCTTCCCGATGATGAAGAAGATCCAGTTGGCGAGATTGAACATGGTCCCCGGAGGGTCTCCCAGCTGCATCTGCCGCGCGAGATCGGCGCCATAGAGAAAGACCGTAGTGTCGATTGGCGCGGCCAGCGCGCTGGAGAGAAGAATCCGCGTCGACAGCCGGTATTTGGTGAAGGTGAAGATGAGCCAGTCGGCGCTCTCCGAGATGGCAAACGCAATGGCCGACGCCAGCGCGATCACAGCCCACGAATAGTAGAACGACCACGCAATTGCGAGCGCCATGAGGATCAATACGCGATGCCCCATCTCGCGTTGCACGAAGTCGCGCACCACGAACACCATGCCTGTGACCACGGTCAGGGGGTTGAAGATGATCGGGGTAGCGGCGCCGAGGATACCCCCAAAGGTCGCGGTCAGGTCGATCTCGATGCCGGCGCTCTTGCCAAAGCTCCAGTTCAGAAACGGGATAAGCGCCACATAGACAAAGGCCCAGGCGCGGCCTTTCAGATACCAGATCAGCGCGCCGGTCACTGCTATCCCGATCAGGGCGAAGGGCAGCTGAGAGGGCGCGCCATTGGTCAGCGCGCCGACAATCTCGTTCCAGACGGCTTCCATGTCCGACCCGCTCCGAACCACTTGCGTCGGCAGCCGAACGAGGGTTCGACTGCGCCGTCCCGACGCTCCCATACAATAGTTGGCCCTTGAATACAGACCCCCTCGTGCACTCGTCTACCTTTCCTTGCCGCAATGACCTCATCGGGGTCAGGATCGTCGTGGCAATAGGCAGGCGCCGCGAATTCGGCTTCGAGAATCGCCTGTTGTTCCGGCTCAAGGCCGACATGGCGAATTTCAGGAAGGTCACCGCCCAGACGCCGCTCGTGATGGGCCGCAAGACCTGGGAGAGCTTCCCCAAACGCCCGCTGCCCGGCAGGCCCAACATCGTCGTCACGCGCAACCCGGACTTCGAGGCGCCCGGCGCTTTCGTATTCTCCAGCCTGCTCCCCGCCCTCGCGGCCGCGCGCGCGATGGCCGCGAGGGCGGGCATCGGCGAAGTCTCGATCGTTGGCGGCGCCGAGATCTATGCTGCAGGGCTCGATGTCGCGACGCACATTACGCTGACCGAGGTTGATGCTGAGCGACAGGCCGATGTCTTCTTTCCGGAGTTCGATCGCCGCGAGTGGCGCGAGACATCCGTCCAGCGCTTCGAAGCTGACGCCGACAACGAAGCGGCGTTTGTGATCCGCGAACTCGAGCGGCGCAGCTAACTTTTCCTGCACTGCCTTGTGGCAACTGTGGTTTGGCCGCCTTCGCGCAATGAGCTAGCGTGATCGCGAAGGTCGGAGGACAGAATGCGCAGGCTGGCAAGTTTGGCGATCGTGATGCTCGCGGCATGCGCGACCGGTTCGGCCGTCGTGCCGCCAATCATGGCGCTTGCGCCTGCCGATGGCGTCACGCGCGAGACGCTGCTGGCTCTCAACGCTGTTTGCTCTGCAGAGGAAAGCGATGGCCGCACGCGGGCGCGCAATCTCAAGCTCGCCGCCGGCATGGGCACGGGCGGCTTCAAGGTCGATACCGCCAGCAAGGACGCCCAGGACTGGTTCGACTATGGCCTCGCCCTCAGCCACTCCTTCTACCACGAGGACGCCAAGGCCGCGATGAAGCGCTCCGCCGAGGCGGACTCGAAATGCTCGCTCTGTGCATGGGGTGAAGCATGGGCGCTCGGTCCCACACTGAACTACGGCATCGACGAGGATGGCCGCAAAGCAGCGCTCGAGGCTGCATTGCGCGCTCAGGGTCTGGTGAAGCCAGGTGATGACAAGGCGAAGCGCCTCGCTGACGCGATGGTCGCGCGCTACGCAGCGCCCGAAGCGGCTGTGTCCGGAGCGAAGAATGCACTCGGCGGTCCGAAGGCAGGCGAGGGCGCCACCGAGCCCGCGTTCGGCAAGGCGATGGCGAAGATCGCTGCGGGCTATCCCGAGGAAACCGAGATATCTGTTCTGGCGGCGCACAGCCTGCTGATCCCCGTGCGCGGCGACAACATGGAAGGCCTCAAGCCGGCGCTCGCAATCCTCGAAGCCGTGCTGAAGCAGCATCCCGACGATACTGGCGCGATCCACTACTTCATCCACGCCACCGAATTCGACGACCGCGCCGAGGATGCGATCGCCTATGCCGAGAGACTCGGACGCCTTGCGCCTGCTGCGAGCCATCTCGTGCACATGCCCGCGCACACGCTCTTTCACGCCGGGCGCTATGAAGAGGCCGCGGTCGTCAACGCCCAAGCCATCGAGGCCGATGCCGACTGGATCAAGGCAGGCGGTAATCCTACAGCGCCCGGCGCGATGGCGAGCGATCTGCCGATGTACTACGCGCACAATCTCGCCTTTGGACTCGCTGGCGCGTTGATGTCTGGCGACGCGCAGCTCGCGCTCAAATATGCGAGCCATGCGACGAAGGTTTATCCCGCAAGCGGCCCCGCCCGGCGCGGCAACCCGACGCCGCGCACCTGGGTTGCGCTCGCGCGCTACGCGCCTGACCAGATGCTTGTCCTGCCGCCGATCCAGCAGGATGAGGTTCGCTTCCGCATCTACCGCGCCTACGCTCGCGGCGAGGCGCTGCTGCAGAAGGGCGACGCCGCCGGCGCGCGTGTCGAGGTGTCCCGGTTGCGCAAGGAGAAATCGAGCGGCGCGGAGGCAAGCGTGGCGCTTGCGGTGCTCGAAGGTCGGCTCGCCATGGCTGAAGGCGACACGTCGAAAGCCGCTCGGCTGTTCGCCGAGGCCGCGAAGACCCAGGAGCGCGAGTTCTCCGGCTACATGGATCCGCCGCAGTGGTGGTATCCGGTTCGCCGCTCGCTCGCTGCCGCCTATCTAAAGGCTGGCGCCTACGCGAAAGCCGAAACCGAAGCGAATGCGTCGCTGAAAACCTGGAAGAGCGATCCGCTCGCGCTCTGGGTACTCGGCAAGGCGCAGTTGGCGTTAGGGAAGGTGACCGACGGCGACGCTGCACTGGCGAAAGCGCGTCAACTCTGGCGAGGCGCCTTCGACAGCATCACGGTTGACGCTGTCTGATGCACGAAACGCGCATCTATGAAAAAAATATACAAATTGCATTCCGCAACGTGATTGCTGCGTCGCGCTGAATGCGCTCCAGGGGCTCGCATTGTCGAGTTTACCGGACAGTGTCTACTCTAATCCATGCCGTAGCGTCGACTGGATCAATTCAGCAATCAGATTGACGTAACTTGCTCGCGCTTTCCGCTTGCGGCGCCGCACACGATCGCTCGCGAAGCGACACGCCGAGCGGCTCACGCGCTCCGTGAGGATGATTGACGCTCACGAACACTCGCAGCAGGGTCACATTTGCGCGCGCTGACTCTTTGTTCCGTGCAGCGCCGGCGTCAGAACGAAAAAAAAGACGCTGCGGGAGGATCGCTGTTCAGGGAGGACGCGTCATATGGCGCAGCTCAATCGTATTTCACTCGTGAGTTTGCTGGCTCTCGGGATCGCCATGCCAGCCATGGCGCAAAACACCACAACCCAGCCACAGGCGGCGCCGCAGACCGCGCCTCCGGAAGACGAGAGAACTACGAGGGACGTGGTCGTCGTTACGGCCAGCAAGCGTGAAGAGACGGTACAGGACATCGCGGTGGCCGTTACCGCCATCACCAGCGAGCTGCGCGACGAGGTCGGTCTGACGACCGTGCAGGACTACACGAACTTCGCGCCCGGCCTCAGCTACTCCACCGCCGCCGACCGTCTCGGCATGCGCGGCGTCACCAGGACGTCGAACAACTTCGGTATCCGTTCGGGTATCTCGAACTATGTCGACGGCGTTTACTTCTCCTCCGCCATCCCTGCCAGCCGCGAACCGATCTTCATCGACCGGGTCGAGGTCGTGCGCGGTCCGCAAGGCACTCTGTACGGCCGTGACTCCATCGGCGGCGCGCTCAACGTGATCACGAAGCGCCCGACCGAAGACTTCGAAGGCCAGTTCAACATGGGCTTCGGCAATTTCGACAACCTGAAGGTCGAAACCACGATTGCCGGCCCGATCACTGACTGGCTCCGCTATCGCGTCGGCTATTCGCGGACGTCGCAGGACGAGGGTTACCTCAAGAACTATTCGGGCCTGACGACCGAGGGCGGACGTCGCGACGATAGCTATTCCGAAATCCAATTCGAAGGCGACATTGGCGATAACTTCGACTGGTGGGTTCGCGGCGGCACGCTGAGCTGGGACCAGCGCCTTGGCGCACCTGGCGCGCGCACAGGCGGCGATTCTCTTCAACAATATGACACGCGTTTCTTCCCGCCCGGCGCGATCGTGCCGAACGGGGCCTTCGGTCTGACCAATATTCCGACGAACGTTCAGCAGGTCGGCACGCAGAAGACCAACCCGCTGGATCTGCGCGGATTCAACACCAACTTCACCAACTTCGCGCACCTGTGGCCGACGCAGGAATACGCGGTGGAGGCGATCTATCACGCTGACGATTTCGACATCAAATATCTCGGCGGCTACGTCTGGTACCACTACAACCTGCAACAGGATCAGGACGGTTCGCCCGTTAAATCGTTCGACTTCGGTGGACGGAACTACAAGTCCGATCGCGTGTCGGACTACAACGAGAACCGCGCCTGGTATTCGAACGAGATCAACATTGTCTCGACCGGCGATGGTCCGCTGCAGTGGATCGTCGGCCTCTATCAGTACCAGGAAAACTACTCGCAGCCGATCTATGTCTCGGAAAGAGGCAGCGTCGGCGGCGTCGTTCAGCGGCTCGATCAGGTGCAGGCCTTCAATTTCGCCGGCATGCCCGAACTGCCGGACTACACCGGCCACAACTCGGCTTCCGGTTCGCAGATCGGCGGCGACCTGTACTTCCACACCAACAACCAGGGTCTGAACAACGCCTATGGCGCGTTCATCCAGGCTGACTACCAGTTCAACGACCAACTGAAACTCACCGGCGGTATTCGCTGGTCGAAAGACGTGATGCACGGTCGTGAATATGCGCGCCTGATCACGCTCTATACCACCGAGGCGGCTCTCGAGGCTGGTCTTGCTCCGTTCGCTGGCCTTGTTGGCGGCGTTGCAAACCTCAACGCTCTCGTCTCGCCGCGCACGGACGTGACCAGGACGCTGGGCGGCGCCGATCCGACCACGATCAACGCGGGAATTCCCTGCGGCCTCGCAGGCCGGGGCGTAGTCAACGCCAATCCGACCAATGCGAACGGTGGCGCGGGCTGCGGTGGTGCTGCCGATCGCAGCCGCTACGGTATCTACTTCGACCCGGTGACCAACAACGCCTACCGCGATCTTGCGGCGAGCTGGAATGAGGTAACGGGCGTGGTCGGTGTCGACTGGACGCCGGATGACGACACGCTGGTCTACGCCAAGTACAACCGCGGCTATAAGCCCGGTGGTCTGGGTTGCGCCGACACGTTCTGCCTCATGGTTCCGACGCCCTTTACGGACAAGGAACTCGTGGACGCCGTCGAATTCGGCTTCAAGCGTGAATGGCCAGAGTGGAACCTCACGACCAACGCCGTGCTGTTCTACTACGATTACCAGGGCTATCAGGTCTCGAACACGGTTGTGCCGGAAGATCCGGATGGCGCCGGTCCGCTGCCGCGTCCGCCTGCCTACTCGTCTTACGTCAACCTGCCCACGACCAAGACCACGGGCTTCGAACTCGAGACGATCTGGTATCCGACCGACAACCTGCGGTTCCTGTTCAACTACGGCTACACGAACCCGGAAATCGGCGACTCGCCGTCGCTGATCCACGCGCTCGACCCGTGGGCGAGGGACCCGGATGCAAATCCGCTCGGTACGCCGGTTGCTGGCACACTCCAGCAGGGCCAGAATCTCAACGGCAACATCCTGCCGTTCAGCCCCAAGAACAAAGCTGCCCTCATCGGCACTTACACCTGGGACTTCGAGGACGGTTCGAACGTGAATGCCTCGCTCAGCTACTTCTGGCAGGACATTTCGTACAGCTCAGTGTTCAACCGCTGGGGAACCAAGATCCCATCCTGGGATCAGACCGATAGCCGCATCACCTGGACCAGCGCCGATGGCAACTTCACGCTGATCGGTTTCGTCCGGAACCTCTTCGACGAAGAGCAGTACGACGGCCGCGCTGCGGGCCGCCGTCAGGGCACCAACCGGAACGTCATCCCGGGCCTCTGCGGCACAACCCCGGCGAACACGATCTCTCATGCCGTGAACCCGGCTGGCGCGCTTGGCGAAGACTGCCTGGCGGTCGGCGTCACTTATCGTCCGCCCCGGACCATGGGCGCGGAACTGCAGATCAAGTTCTAGGTTTTTCCCAACTGGCGGTGCTCCCGTCATTGGTTCCTGCGCCGGCTCACCAGAGCCGGCGCTTTTCTTTTGGGCTGGAGCGGGGGCGCTTTGGTGGAAGCATTCGATGACGTGGAGGCACATCATCGCTTGTCATCCCGGAAGCGCGCCAGCGCTGTCCGGGAACCATTGCTCAACGTTCGGACAAGCGGATGAATGGTTCCCGGCCCTCCGCGACTGCGTCGCTGCGGCCGGGATGACAGGTTGAGGATCTGTCCACATCAGCGGCCACAGACGCTGCTACCCAAAGCGATCCTGCTCTAGGCTTTTGCGTGGCCCGGCTCGGCGTGTTCCGGCTGCGCCTCGCCCTTCTTCCGCTCCATCTCCGCTTTGCGGCGTTTCCAGTCGGCTTCCATTGCCTTGCGCCATTTCACGCGCATGACGGCCGGGCGTTCGGGATAACGGTCTTCCAGCACGGCCGCCGATACGATGCGGTCCGAACGGAACGAGCGGAAATCGCGCCGTGTCTCGCACCAGGCGCAGATGATGCGGGTGGTTTCGTAATAGCCGAGCAGGATCGGCCAGATCACCCGCGCCGTGGCGCGGCCTTCAGCGTCGCGATAGTCGAGCTTCATCTTGCGGGCGCCGTTGATGGCGCTGCGCACGACACCCAGATCGATCGCATCCTTGGCGCGGTCCCACGCCGGCACGACGCGATGCGCCGGATCGTCGATATAGGGGCGCAAGCGTTCGGGAATGCCGGCCTCGATCTTGGCCAGAAGATCGCGCGCCGCCTTCGACAGCTGGGGATCGCCACGATTGATCACCCACTGCGCGCCCAACACGGCCGCCTCGATCTCATCGGTCGTCAGCATCAGCGGCGGCATGTCGAGGCCCTTGTCGAGCACATAGCCGATGCCTGCTTCGCCGCGAATTGGAACCCGTTGAGCAAGAAGCGCCGCGATGTCGCGATAGACCGAGCGCTTGGACGTCTCCAGCTCGTCGGCCATCGCATCCGCTGTCACCGGCTTTTTCGAACGGCGCAGGATCTGGATGATCTCGAAAAGACGGTCCGCCTTACGCATGTTTTCGCCCTTCCAAACCCTGCTGCCACTATGCTGTCAGCAGGCGTATGGCAGGTATGTGTCATCAGGCTCGGACAGGTCAAGGGAGAGCGCGATGATCGGACTGGCGGTAACCGCCCTGGTGATGGTGATCGAGTTCACCGTGATCCCGGAAAAACGCGAGGACTTCGTCGCCATCTCCTCCGCCCAGGTCGAGACCATCCGTGCACGTGAAGGTAATCTCGGCTTCGACGTACTGGTCGATCTCAAGCGCCCCAACATCGTCGTCTATGTCGAGCGGTGGGAGACCGCCGAACAGCAGGAAGACTTTTACCAGTGGTGGATCGCGCAGGGCCTCACCGACACGCTCAAGCCCTATGTCGCCGCCGCACCGAAGATCATGACCTACACAACGGTCGAGTGACAGCAGAAGAGAAGACAATGATCAATCTGACAGCAGGTGCTCTCGTGGTGGCGGTCAACCTCGCGATGATTTTCCTCAGCGGCCGCCCCGCGCGCAGGACAAGACAAGCGGCATAAGACCGCTCCTCCCCGAAAGCCGGCGACAGAACCGGCGCCAGACCAGCAAACGTGCGGTGGCCATTGTCCCGACAGAAGGACAAGGCCGCCGATTTTATTTCTTGCTTTGGTTCTGTCCGACAAAAAATCTGTCATCCCGGCCGCAGCGAAGCGGAGGGCCGGGAACCATTTCGCCGCCAGCTCGAATGTTGAGAAATGGATCCCGAACAGCGCTGCGCGCTTCCGGGATGACAGCTGGTTGAATTGCCCTACCGCGTCACGATCGGAAAAACTGGGTTGGGTTGGTCCATCCAGCTTGCCAGCTTCAGTAGGGCCTGCGGATCGCCTTCAACCTTCGCGAGGCCGGCCGCCACTTTGGGGGGCAGGGGCTGGCCGCCAAAAATGCTGCCGATGAAATCCGCGCGCGAGACGGTCAGCGTCGCATCGACTAGCCCAGGCGCCGCGATCTCCTCGTGCACCAGAACGCCGTTCTCCACGGTTACGTAGGATTTGTCGCCTGTGTCGCTCAGTACGAAGGCAAGCCGGAGTTTCGCGCCTGCCGCCTTGTCGGCATTCAGCCGCACGGCCAGCAGGTCGAACAGCGATCCGAAGGGCAGGTTGGCCAGTGTCGCCAGCTGCGAAGCTGCGTTGACCGGGGCCGCGCCGACGCTGGTGCGCAGTTCGCTGGCGCCAGTCAGATAGATGTTCCGCCACAGCGAGTTCTCGGTCTGCCAGCCGAGCTGGTCATAGCAGCGCGCCAGCAGGTCCTTTGCCGCCGTGTCGGCGCCATCCGCCATCACCGCCTTGTTCAGAAGTTCCGCCGCCCAGGCGTAGTCACCCTTGTCGTAGGCCGCCTGCGCCATTTCCTTGACGCGGGCCGCGCCGCCCATCGCCTCGACATAGCGTCTGCTCGTGTCGACCGGCGGGACAGGGGCCAGATGCACAGGATTGGCGTCATACCAGCCCATGTAGAACTGGTAGACGGCGCGAGAGTTGAAGCTGAGCGAGCCGTAGTAAGGCCGGTCATACCATTCGCGGTCGAGTTCCGCCGGCAGTTTCAGCTTTGCTGCGATCTCGTCGCCATTCAGTCCCTGGTTCATCAGCCGCACGGTCTGGTCGTGCAGGAAGGCATAGACGTCGCGATGCTTGCCAAGATAGTCGCGGACCTGGGCGTTGCCGAAGCGGGGCCAGCCATGGCTGGCGATCAGCACATCGCTGTCGCCGAACATGCGCAGCGCCTGTGTCAGTCCCTCCGCCCACACTTTCGCATCGCGCACCACCGCGCCGCGCGGCGTCAGGATATTGTGCTGCGTGGCATTGGCGTTCTCCGCCATGTCGATGATCTTCCAGTCCGGGAAGTGCACGTTCATTTCCGCCGGCGCTTCCGTGCCGGGCGTGAACTGGAAGGTCATTTTCACGCCGTCGATGGTCAGGGCTTCGCCGGTCCTTCCGATCTCCTTCGTGGGCGGTATCAGCGATGTGGTTCCCCGCGAGAGTCCCGGCCCGATGCCGGCATTCACCAGCCCGGTCGGGGACTTGGGCAATGGAATTCCGAACTGGTACATCGCCCGCCGTTGCATCGCCGGGCCGGCGATCACATTCTCGCCCACGGCTGCCTCGAGGAAGCCGTCCGGTGCAATCACCTGCACCTTGCCGGCACGCACATCGGCGAGGCTCACCAACCCCGCGGTTCCGGCAAAATGATCGGTATGAGAGTGCGTGTAGATCACGGCCACGATCGGCCGCGCGCCCAGATGATCGGTGACAAGATCGAAGGCCGCCTTCGCTGTCTCATTCGATCCCAGCGTGTCGATGACGATCCAGCCCGTGTCGCCCTTCACGAAGGTGATGTTGGCAAGGTCGAAACCGCGCACCTGCCAGATGCGGTCGCTGACCTGGAACAGGCCATGCTTCGCCATCAGCTGCGCCTGCCGCCACAGGCTCGGGTTCACCGTCGATGATGCATCGGCTTTCAGGAAATCGTATGCCGACAGGCTCCAAACCGGCTGCCCAGCCGCCGTTGTTATCAGCGGATCCTTCCGGGTCGCGATAAAGCCACGCGCAGCAAAATCGAAATCCCGCGTGTCGGCAAAGTTTCGCTCCGCACGGAAAGCGTCATGTGTCGCCTGTGTGAAGGCCGATGGCGTTTCCGCAGTTGCAACTGCAGGTGGCGCAACTGGCGCCACGGCGGGCGGTTGCGCGGTTGCGCAGGCAGCAAGGCTGACGGCGGCAAGCAGAGCAGCAGATCTTGATGTCATCGAAGTCCTCCCCGGACCATGGTCTCAATCTGATAGAAGCGCCTGTCGGCCGGGTCCATCGCGATCTTGGAACCTGCTCGACAGGATGACGGCGGGTTGCGACTGCGAATGGCGGCCAACGGCCAGCGAACAAATCCGTGAAGGATCAGTTCGATAGCTCCACACTATTGCGGCCGCGCGGGACATGCAGCAGTTTCGCGCCAGTTTTCATCGCCTCGTTGAGTGTTGGGGAGAGGGTTGATGGGCGAGACCAGCCGCGCAGTGCGTTCTGCGCTTCTTGCCGCCCTGGCGATTGTTGCGGTCGCGGGAACAGTCACCGCCTGTGGCGGAGGAGGAGGCGGGTCACCGCCACCCCCGCCGCCGCCAGTGTCACCACCTCCACCACCGTCGCCGCCACCTCCTCCTCCACCGCCGCCGCCGCCTCCAGTGCTGTCCATGGACGTTGGCGGCGACCAGACGGCGCAGGTCGGCGACAAGGTCTATCTCAGCGGCCGGCTCAACAACGGGACCTGCAATTCACCGTTCGAGACTCGCTGCTGGGTCTATTCGAGCGGATTTCCGGCGCCGGTCTTCGATGCGCAAGGCGGCTTCCCGGCGCGGCCTTCGGGGAATAACTGCGGCGGATCGGCGGGCCAGAACTTTCCGACGGTCTCCTTCACCGTGCCTCCCATCGTCGGCTCCGGAAAGGTGAGCTTCATCTACAACTACGGCTGCTCGCGCACGGTCACCGGTGGATCGGAGAGCCTGTCCAAGGAAGTAACGGTCTGGATGGTCGATGCTGCATCGGCTCTGAAACCGTCCGCCTTTACCTGGAACCGCAAACACTCCCTGTTCGGCCCGCAGTTCGATGTCCGGCGATCTGCTTTCATCCAGGACGGAAGCGCTGGCGCGGAAGTCGACCTCAACGTGATCGAGACCGATGTCACATCCAGCGCGTCTGGCCTCGCGACGATCAAGAGTTCGAACGTGCCGTCCTATCGTTTCACCCTGAACAGGGCGGTGGACCGGGTCAGGACTGGGTTGGTGACTCACGCGACTAGCCAGTTCCGGGCGGGCGCAACGATTCCCACGATCGGTCAGACGATCGATTTCGGACAGGATGTCGGTTTCGCAACGACATGCGCCGCCGGCGGCAGCGGATGGGCGGCGCCAGATTCGATCTGCCCGCGACCGGCTCCGGTCGCCTTCAAGATCCCGATCCATCCGGCGCCGGCGACGCGCGTCTGCCGCTTGGGGTCGACGTCAACCGGCGTGCTTGCCAATGGCGTTCTCCTGCGTGGCCAACTGGGTGAGCGCAGCTATCGGAGCGAGAATGTCTGGCACGACTGGGCGTCCTGGCTGGATTCCGGAAACTACGATGTCTGTCACGGTCACACGCCGCCGGGCGATGCCTATCATCACCACGCCTATTCAAGCTGTCTCGCGCAACAGCTCAACGACGCCGGAACCCAGCATTCGCCTATCTACGGTTACGCAGCGGACGGTTATCCGATCTACGGGCCTTGGCATGCCAACGGCGTAGGGGTGCAATCGTGCTGGAAGACGTTCTCCCCCCAATGCCCCGGAAATCCGCCAAGCCAGACCTTGACAAGAAAATGCTTGCTGTCGAATCCGGAAGACATCAACTCATCGCAGATAGCCTCGCCGCTGCAGGGACCGGATACCGGCGACGCAGTCACTGGTCCTGATGGCGTGCAGATCCTCACATTCCGCGGGTCGTATGTGGAAGACTATGGCTTCGATCCGGCCTGCCCAGCGCAAGGGCCGCAATATCTCGACAAGTACAACGGCCACGACCATGACGGGCTCGGTTATCACTATCACCTGACCGTCGACGGCAACATGGATCCCGTCTACCCCGGCGGCCCCGGCCCAACCTATCGCGGCGAGATCGTCGCGGGCGCAACCGGCCTCTGCAACTAGCTGGACGCGTCTCCCCGACAAGCTCATGCTCGCGTCCGCAAGAGGGGAGGGTCGCGTGGACGAACAATTGCTGATTCCGATGATCTTCGGTGGCATGGCGGCGGCCGTGGTCATCCTCGGACTGGTCGCCATCCGCAAGCCGGTGAAGTGCGCTGCCTGTGGCGCCGAGCAGCCGAAATTCCGCAAGCCAGCAAATGCTCAGCAGGCCATGTGGGGCGGAACCACCTGCACGGGCTGCGGCGCCGAGATCGACGCCCGGGGCAGGGTGCGGACGAAGTAGGCTTACGCCTTCAGCCGCTCGGAGCGCTGCGGGTTGTTGGCGTTGAGCCAGGCGTCCGTCATCGGCGTCAGCCAGCGGCAGGCATTGTCGACGAACACCAGGGCCTTCATCGCATCCGTCGAGGGTCGCGTCGCCATGGCGTAGGCCTCGGCCAGCTCCTTGGCGCGGCCGGGATAGTTCAGCGTGAACAGGTCGCGGCGCAGGTCGAGGTCTTCGGTGTAGATCTGCTCGCGTTCCATCACGAGCGCGAAGGCGGCGGCAAGCACGGCATGGCCAGCATCCATCGCAGCCGCCCGCACCCGGTCCGGCGCCCGCGCCGCGGCCAGCCGTCCGGCAGCATTCAGCATGCGCGGGCGGAAGCCGAGTATGTCGCCATTCATGGAGGCTGCATCGATGCGTTGCGGCGCAAGCATGCGCGTCATGTTGCGACCGGCGACGCACACCGAGTTCACCGCCAGCCGGAAGCGGGCAGGCGAAAACGCGCCATCCGTGGTGAACACGTCTTTCCAGTTGAACACCGCGACCGCAACGCGGCCCAGCTTGGGGTGGCGGCGGCGCAGCTGGCCGGCAGCAGCGGACTCCCAGCTCTCATTGGCGTGCGTATCGGCCGTCGACAGCGAGGCGCCAAGGCGCAGCAAGATGAAGAAGGCGGCGCCTCCCGCACGTCCGCGCGCGGCCGGGCCTGAAAGATAAACCGAGTGAAGACGATCGCCGAAACGTTCGAGCGCTGCATCCGCGGCTTCCTCTGCCGCTTCAAGGGCTGCCTGGCCGACCTGCTCGCGCATGATCGCGGCGTTGGTGACCCGCCCCCAGTGATCCTGCGGCCAGAACTCGCCGCGCAACCGCACCTGGCTAGCCATACACTACTCCCGTCCGTACCCGGTCTCCCAGGCCCAAGCTCCCCCGCCTCGCCCTTCCGCGTTGCTGCCCGAAAGGCGGCGCGATCGCGGCCCACGTCGTAAACAAGACGTTAAGTGCGGCGCGTCCGTGTGCAAGGAGATTCGTCGGTTGAGGCGCCAATAAAGATGTGGTTCGCCACCGCACGCAGCGTTCACAATCGTTAACGGCGAGAAGGCGAGCACGCCCATTCAACGCTCCGCAAGGCGGAGCAGGCAGGAGTCAGAGCTCCGCTAGTGATGTGCAGCAAGATGGGCGCCGGGCTATCCGCCCGGCCAGAAACGTCAGGCGACCTTGATGCGTCCGAGCTTCTTGTCGACCACGCGAACCAGGCCCTGCACGAGGAAATCGCGTTCCTTGTGCTGCGCGCCGGACAGCATGCCCAGCGTGTGCATCGCGTCGATGTGGGTCGACATCACTTCCGGGTCCGGCGTGCCGGTTGCCCCGATCGCCATGATGTAGCGACCGAGCGAACGAGCCGCTGCGCCCAGCATAACGTCCCTTGTCTCGTCCGCGAGATCCTCGGTCGCCTTGGTCGCTGAGTAGATCTCGCGCAGCTTGCGCCGATCACCAGCGCTCAGGCCTTTCGACAGTTCGCTCAGCTTCGTGACGCATTTCTGCACGGCCTGGCGGTTCGGCTCGGATTCCCAGGGCGAGGCCCCCGGCATGTCGTCGGTCGGGTCGATGAACCGGCGCATCGGGCCAGCATATTCGTCCACCATCCGCCGCCTGCGGCACGGGCCGACATAGATGGCGCTGTCGATAAAGGGGCGCGGACGGTCGAGAACAGCCTTGATACGGACCTGCAGCGCCTGCGCCGTAAACGGCCGCGCCAGCATCTCGTCGACGCCGCTTTCTTGCGCCGCATCGAGGAAAACCTTGGTAGGCGTGTCCGTCATGATGATGACGGACAAGAGCCGCGATATGTTCTGGTGACCCGCGCGGATCAGGCGGGTGAATTCCAGCCCCGAAAGCCCGGGCAGGCGAGAGGTTGCGATGACGATCCTAGGCTGGTGCTCCACCGCCAGCTCGAGCAGCTCCTTGCCGTCGCGCGCATGGATGATCGAGTAATAGCCAAGCGACCGCAGCACGTCCGCAACCAGGTTGCGCGTGTGCTGAACGGAGTCAGCGATGATGATCTGGCAGTTTTCGCTCGGAACCGACATGCCACTCTTCCCCAGGCAGGACTTTCGCCATGCCCCGCATCCAGCCGCCTCGCCGGACCTGTGTTCATTACCTGACTGTGGTTGAAATCACGCGGATGCCGTCCGGGAAAACCGCGCAATGACGTTCACGCCTCGTTAGGAAGTGTGGCGCGCTGCGACTTCCATAGTTCGCCAACTGACCGAAAGCGCCCATTGGCGGTTCTTCCATTCACAAGGCGGTCGATTCGACGGAGAGCCGACGGTCCTGTAGGTCTTTGACCTGCAAGTGGCGGGAGACAAACGTGCCAAAGGTGATCTTCGGACTCGTGGCCACTGCGCTCGCGACCACCGCGTTGGCTGGCGCGCCTATCGCAACCGCCCAGTCATCTGGCGAGGCTGCGTTCCGCGAGATGTTCAAGGAGATGGTCGAAACGGACACCAGTTTCGCCACCGGTGACTGCACCGTGCTGGTCGATAAGATCGCGGCGCGCATGAAGGCCGGCGGTTTTCCGGCCAGCCAGCTTTTTATATTCGCACCGGATGGCGCGCCCAAGGCCGGCAACCTGGTGGCCGTACTGCCGGGCAAGAACCCAAAGGCCAAGGCTGTGCTGATGCTGGGCCATATCGACGTGGTCAACGCCAAACGCGAGGACTGGGTGCGCGATCCCTTCGTCATGATCGAAGAGGGTGGCGAGTTCTATGGTCGCGGCGTCTCCGACATGAAGGCGCAGGATGCGATCTGGGCCGACAACATGGTCCGTTACTATAGTGAGGGCTACAGGCCTCAACGCACCATCAAGATGGCGCTGACCTGCGGCGAGGAGGGCGGCGGCTTTGTCAACGGCGCTAGCTGGTTGGCGCAGAACCAACGCGATTTGATCCATGCCGGCATCGCCCTGACCGAAGGCGGCGGCGGCGATCTCGACGCGAAGGGCAAGAAGCTCGCCGTCACCGTCATGGCGGCAGAGAAGGTCAGCGCCAATTTTGTCCTGGAGATCATCGGGCCCGGCGGCCACTCTTCGAAGCCGAGGCCGGACAACATCATCATCGCGCTGGGCAAGGCGCTGGCCAGTCTCGACACCCTGAAATTCCCGGCTGAGCCAAACGAATTCAGCCGCGCCTATTTCTCCGCACTGGCGCCGCGCGTCGACCTCGAAACTGGCGCCGCCATGCGCAAGCTGCTTGTCGATCCGCAGGATCCCGACGCGAACGTCATTTTGGCCAGATCGGTAAGCTGGAACGCGATGCTGCGCACGACCTGCATACCGACGCTGATGGAAGGCGGGCACGCGCCAAACGCTCAGCCTCAGCGGGCGCGGGCGACCATCAACTGCCGCCTGTTGCCGGGCACACCGACTGCTCCGGTTGAAGCGGCGATCGTCGCGGCAGTGAACAATCCGGAGGTCAAGGTCACCGCGGTTGCGACCGCGGCCGCGCGGCCGGCGCCGCCGCTACTGACTCGAGAGGTGATGGAGCCGATCAGGAAGGTCGCAGCGAAGGTGTTCCCGGGCGTGCCGGTCACGGCCATGCAGGAAACGTTCGGCACCGATTCCAGCCGACTGATCGCAGTTGGTATTCCGACCTACGGCTTTTCAGCGCTCTTCCGGGGCGACGACGCAGGCAACATTCACGGCTTGAACGAGCACATCTCCGTCCAGTCGGTGATGGAAGGACGCGAGTTCCTCTATCAGCTGATCAAGGCCTACGCGGAACAGAAATAGGACGCTTATTCGAAGATGATCTTCGGCGCCGGCTTGTTCGGTGAAGCGGCCAGCGCCTCGCTGACGGCTTCGGCAAGAAGCTTGAACGCTTCCGCCGCGTTGCTGTCTCCAGACGCCGCCGGCACGCCGGTATCACCGCCTTCGCGGAGGACAGGGAGAATGGGCAAGGCGCCGAGGAAAGGCACGCCGAGTTCGTTCGCCGTGCGCTGCGCGCCTTCCTTTCCGAAGATGTAGGCGCGCGAGCCGTCAGGCTGTTCGAACCAGGCCATGTTCTCGATCACGCCCAGCACCGGAACGGCGGTCTTGCGGAACATGCCGACGCCGCGGCGAACGTCTGCAAGCGCGACTTCCTGTGGCGTCGAGACGATCACGGCGCCGTCAAGCGGCAGGCGCTGCACCAGGGTCAGCTGCACCTCGCCGGTGCCCGGCGGGGTGTCGATGAAGAGCAGGTCGAGATCGCCCCAGTCGGTATCGTTGATCAGCTGCGAGACCGCCGACATGACCATCGGCCCGCGCCAGACCACGGCCTGGTCGGGATCAACCAGATAGCCGATCGACATCGAGGCGACGCCATGCGCCATCACGGGCTTCATCTTCTTGTTCACGACCTCAGGCTTCTGCCCCACTGTGCCCATCATGGTCGGCAGCGACGGTCCGAACACGTCGACATCGAGAAGTCCGACGCGCAGGCCTGAGCGTGCGGCGGCGACAGCGAGGTTAGTTGCAACCGTCGACTTGCCGACGCCGCCCTTGGCAGAGGCGATCGCGATGATGCCACGCGCCGGGCGTGTGATCTCGGAGCGGCCGGGTGTAGTCGGCACGGGGGCAGCGGTTGGAGGCGGGGACACACGCGCCGGTGAGACGGTGCGGGCGCCGGTTGTGGCTTCGGCCGTCAGCACCGCCGTCACGGCGGTGACGCCCCTGATGCTGGCGACGACGTCTTCCGCCGCTTTGCGCAGCGGCTCGTCTGCGGCGCCAATCCCCGTCTCGAGCACGAAGCCCACCTTGCCGTCAGGCCGCACGACAAGACCGGTGACACGGCCTGACGTGCTGAGCCCCTTGCCCGACACGGGGTCCTTCACGCTGTCGAGCGCGCGCCGGACCTGGGTTTCAAGAGATGACGGCATGAGGCGCTCCGTAAGGCGCCAGGGTCTGGAAGTCTCAGGATTTCTTCGCGCCGGTGATGCGTCTAGCGAAGATTTTCCAGAGGCCGTTCAGAACATAAGGCGCCTGCCGCGGGTCTCTTAGCATGACAGTGGCGGCGCGGAAGATGTTCGCATTCTTGAGCGCGTCCATGAAGTCGATCCAGACGATCTTCGAATTCGTCGAGAAACGATGCTCGCGCAGGACCTTGGCGTCTTCGGGCGAGAGATTCGGCTGCGTCAGCAGGCGTGTGTCCGAAGCAGCGAACGCCGCCAGGTCCTTGCGGCCATGCTTCAGCGACAGGCTGTTGGCGCGCATCACGCTGACATAGCCGGCCCAGGGTGTCAGCTTCATGCGGGCGCCGCGAATGAGCGCGCGGGCATAGAGGTCGTAGTCCTCACCCAGGCGCATGGTCTCGTCATAAGCAAGGCGATGGCGCTCCAGGAAGGTGCGGCGCATCAGGGGCTTGAGGAAGCCAAGTTCCCTACGATGGCGCGAGGGCCGGGGGATCGTGGCGTCGACGAAGAAGGCGAAGGAGATATCGACCGGCGTTGCGTCCGCGTCGAACCACATGGGGCGGCCGGCCGACACGGGTTGGCCATCCGGCGTCTGCAGCAGATCGTCAGCGATGAGGTCGTAGCCCTGGCCAGCGAACGGGATCAGCTTGGTAAACCGGCCGGGCTCGAGGAAATCGTCGCTGTCGAGCACGGCAATCCACGGTGAGCGGCTGGCCTTGATCGCGGCATTGCGGGCGCGGGCCGGGCCGGAATTGGTCGGCAGCGCAATGATTTGCAGCCGGCCGCTGCCATCGTCGGCAGCGCGGGCGGCGGCGATTGTGGCGCCGTCATCGTTCGAGGCGTCGTCCACGACCACGACTTCGGCGGTCTCGGGCTGGGCGAGGGCGGAGGCGATGGCCCGGCCAATTGTCGCGGCAGCACGCCAGGCGGCGATCACGACTGCTACCCGGACGCGCGCCACATCGTTAACGCCCGAGGCGGGCGCCGCGGAGAGCGGAGAGGGCAAAGGCGTCAAAATCATCCACCTTCGGCTGCAAGAACGTCGCCACGGGCGAGGGCAAGCTGATTCGGACTCGCGCGTTTGATCAAGTAATAGCGGTTACCGGGCGGGAGTTTGCCAAGTCCTGCCGAGGAAATCACGGCTTCGTCAGGCCCAAACACCAGTCGCGCGCAGGGGGAAACTCTCTTATGTGCACGCCTTGAAGGCGCTTTAATGCGGGCTCAACTACTGGAGGACACAAATCTCCAGACAACTGCACGCTAGAGGAGGGCCGGATGCCCTGGAATGACAACAAGGGCGGCGGCGGAAGCGGCCCCTGGGGCGGCGGCGGCAGCGGCGGCAACAACAACGGGAACAACAACAGCAACGGGGACAGCCCCTGGGGCAAGCCCGGCAGCAACAAACCCGGCGGGACTGGCGGCGGCGGTGGCGGCAAGAGCGACCGTCCCGATCTGGAAGAGACACTGCGCCGGATGCAGGAACGCTTCAAACGCAAAGACGGTGGCGGCGGCGGTAACAACAATGGCGGCGGCAGCAAGGCCCGCCCCCCTAATTTCGGCGTCGCCGGCCTGATCATCCTGCTTGCGATTGGCGTCGTCGGCTGGCTGTTCACGGGCATGTACCAGGTGAACGAACAGGAGCGCGCTGTGGTGCTGCGCTTCGGCGTGTTCCACCGCTATGAGGGTCCGGGCTTCAAGATCCGCCTGCCGAACCCGATCGAGCGGCACATCATCGTCAAGGTGAACACCAACATCCAGACCGAGATCGGCACAGGACCGGAAGGCAACCTGATGCTGACGGGCGATGAGAACATCATCGACATCGACTTCACCATCAACTGGCGCATCACCGAACCGCGCGACTACCTGTTCAACGTGGTCGACGACAACAACGAGATGATCAAGCAGATCGGCGAGAGCGCCATGCGCGAAATCGTCGGCACATCGGCCTTCGAGCCGATCACCACCGGCGACCGTACGGGCGTCGAAACGCGCGTGCGTGACCTGATGCAGCAGACGCTCAACTCCTACAAGGCCGGCGTCGAGATCATGTCGATCTCGCTCAAGGGCGCCAGCGCTCCCGAAGATGTGGTCGGCGTGCAGCGCGAAGTCTCCAGCGCCGAGCAGGACAAGGCCAAGAAGGAAGCCGAAGGCATCGCCTATCGCAACAAAGTGGTTCCCGAAGCCGAAGGTCAGGCCAAGCAGATGATCCAGGAGGCCGAGGGCTACAAGCTGTCCAAGGTCGCCGACGCCAAGGGCGAAACCGATCGTTTCAACCTGGTCTATGAGCAGTACCGCCTCGCTCCGCGGGTCACGCGCGAACGCATGTTCCTCGAAACGATGGAGCGTGTGGTCGGCCGCACCGACCAGATCATTCTCGACAACAAATCCGGCGCCGTGCCGATCCTTCCGCTCGACCAGCTGCGCGGCCGCCAGAAGCCGCAGGGGCAATAACCATGCAAAGGCTCCTCATCATCGGCGGCGTGATCGCAGCCATCGCCATCATCATCCTGGCGAACGCCTTCTACATCGTGCCGGTGGACCAGCAGGCCATCGTGCTGCGCTTCGGCGAGTCCCAGTACGTGGTCAATTCCGACACGTCCCCGCGCAAGGCCGGCCTGCATTTCAAGGTGCCGATCGTCGAGAACGTGATCACTTACGACAAGCGCAACATGGGCTTCGATCTCCAGAAGCAGGAGATCATTGCGGCCGACCAGCAGCGTCTGGAAGTGGATGCAATCGTGCGCTGGCGCATCAAGGATCCGCTGCAGTTCTTCCGCGCGGCGACGAGCATGGAAACCGGCGTCATGCAGCTGGAGCAGCGCATGACGGCAGCCCTGCGCGGCGAGCTTGGCAAGGTGAACCAGCCGGACATCATCTCGGGCCAGCGCGCCAGCGTGATGCAGCGCGTCAAGTCTACGCTTCAGATCGGCATGACGCCGCTGGGCGTCGAGATCATCGACGTGCGTATCCGCCAGGCCGACCTGCCGAAGGAAAACTCCGAGCGCGTCTATGAGCGGATGAAGTCGCAGCTCCGCCAGAAGGTGAACCAGTACCAGGCCGAAGGCGAAGGCCTTTACCTGTCCATCATCGGTGAAGCCGACAAGCAGGTTGCGGTTATCCTCGGCAACGCGCGCCAGCAGGCCGAAAGAACGCGCGGCGAGGGCGACTCCGAGCGGAACAAGATCTACGCGTCGGCCTACAACCGGGATGCGGAGTTCTTCTCCTTCTACCGTTCGCTTGAGGCGTACGACAAAGCCATCAAGGAGGGCACGCCCTTCGTCATGTCGCCCGACAGCGACTTTTTCAAGTATTTCGGTAGCTCCAACGGCCGCTGACCAATCTTGCGCGCCTGCCCCTCGGGGCAGGCGCGTGATTGTCGCGGGCGGATTGCACAGGGCCGGGGCGGACACTAGGTTTTCCGTCTGAGGCGACTGCAGGACCGCCATGCCGGCACAGCCATTTCCGGAATTTTCCGCTACCGAGATTGCGGAAGCACAGCGGGTCAACCGCTGGCTTCGTTATTCGCCGCGCTTTCGTGCGCCGACGCGCATTGGCCGCGCGATGATCCAGGCCATGCTGCGGACATCAGCTTTCGCTCCCCATGGCGTACGCGGTGTTTCGGTTTCAACACGACGGATCGAGTGGAAGGGACATTCGGCAAGCCTGCGCATCCTCAAGCCAGTGGGACCCGTGCGCGGTGTCTATGTCGACTACCATGGCGGTGGGTGGGCTATCGGCACGGCGTCGATGGACGACCGGGTGAATGCCCGCATCGCGCGTGATTGCGGCCTCGTTGTCGTCAGCGTCGACTACCAGACCCTGCCGGACGTCGATCTTCCCGGCATGATTGCGCAGTGTGCGGCGGCGGCTGACTGGGCGTTCGAGCATGCGGAAGCGGAGTTCGGCGCGTCCGACATGTTCATCGGCGGCGAGTCTGCCGGCGCTCATCTCGCAGCCTGCTCAATCCTGTGCCTGAAGGAACGGAAGGACTTCGCCAGGCTGAAGGGCGCGGTGCTGTTTTACGGACCTTACGATCTCTCCTGCACGCCCAGCGTGAGGACAGCCACCCGCCACACGCTGGTGCTCGATGGTCCCGCCATGACGGGCGGCATCGCGAAGCTGCTGCCGGAGCGCAACGAGGAAGAACGGCGTGCACCGGACGTCTCGCCGCTCTACGCCGATCTGCGCGGCCTAGCGCCGGTGCTGCTGCTGTGCGGAACGATCGACCCGCTGATAGATGATAGCCGTTTGATGCTGGAACGCTGGCGGGCGGCGAATGGCAACGCGCAGCTGTTGATTGTTCCAGAGGCGCCGCACGCGTTCAACCGGCTGACCACCCGCATCGCATTCCGCACCAACGCTTTCGTGCGAGCATGGATCGGCGAACAGCAGGCCGCGTCAGTCCTCGTCCGTGCGGCCGAGTAAGTCCTACGTCTTTGGCGCTTCGGCGAGTTCATTGAACTCCATCACCGTATAGGTGCCGAACTCCTCGATGATCCAGTCGCCGTCCTTGCGCTGTTCCAGAACGATGACGTGGATGTCGTCATTGCCTGCGTCGGCCACGCGCACCACGGCGTCCTTGTTGCGATAGCGTGGGCCGGCAATCTGGCCGTTCTCCTTCGCCATGCGATCCGAGACATCCGGATCGAAGATCACCTTGTAGGCGTCGCTGTCCGGGCCGTCGGTCAGCGCTGCTTTCACTGCATCGATGTTCACATTGCTGATGAGGGGCAGCATCGCTGACAAGTTGCGCGCATTGTAGGCCGACACGAAGGCTCGCGCGACGGCGCCCGGATCCTTCATGTCTGGCGGTGGCTCGCTGCACGCGGCAAGCAGGAGCGAAACAACCATGAATGCGCTGCGGACGAGGCCTGTCATTGGGCGGCTCCGGATCTGATCACGAGCGCCAGCATAGGGGGACAGTGTCAGCCGTACAGCAAGGAAATCAGGCCTTCAGCCAGGTCGGCCTAGCGTAGGGCAGGTCGAGATCGTGGGCCACGGCCTCATGCGTGATCTTGCCTTCGGCAACATTCAGCCCCTCGGCGAGGAACGGATCGGCCTTCAGCGCCGCCTTGGTTCCCTTGTTCGCAAGGTCAAGTGCAAACGGCAGGGTCACATTGTTGAGCGCGTAGGTCGACGTACGCGGCACAGCGCCTGGCATGTTGGCGACACAGTAATGCAGGATGCCATCCACCTCGTAGATGGGGTCGTCGTGCGTTGTGGGACGCGAGGTCTCGAAGCATCCGCCCTGGTCGATGGAAATGTCGACCAGCACGGCGCCTGGCTTCATGTGCTTCAGGTGCGCCCGGGTGATCAGCTTGGGCGCTGCGGCGCCAGGGATCAGCACGGCGCCGATAACGAGGTCTGCTTCCAACACCGCCTTGTCGATGGCGGCCTGCGTTGCATAGACGGTGTCGACCGCGCCGGCGAACTGCACGTCGAGTTCTTCCAGGCGCGGCATGGAGCGGTCGAACACCGTGACATTGGCTCGGGCGCCGTTGGCCATCTCGGCCGCATGCACGCCCGCAACACCGCCGCCGAGGATCACGACGTTGGCAGGCGGCACACCCGGCACGCCACCGAGCAGCAGGCCGCGCCCGCGCTTGGTCTTCATCAGAGCATACGCGCCGACATTGATCGACATCCGACCCGCAACCTGGCTCATCGGCTGAAGCAGGGGCAGGCGGCCGGCGCGGTTGGTCACGGTCTCGTAGGCGATGCAGATGGCCCCCGATTTCATCAGGGCTTCGGCCTGCGGCTTGTCGGCGGCGAGGTGGAGGTAGGTGAACAGCGTATGGTGCGGCTTCAGCATCGCGCACTCAACCGGCTGCGGCTCCTTCACCTTCACGATCATCTCGGCTTCGCCGAAAACCGCGGCCGCGGTCGGCAGGATTTTCGCGCCGGCTTTCTGGTAGTCGCTGTCCGGTGCGCCGAGACCCATGCCGGCGCTCGTCTCAACGACGACTTCGTGGCCAGCTCGCACGAGTTCACCGACGCTCTCGGGCGTCAGGCCAACGCGATATTCCTGCGTCTTGATTTCCTTGGGGACGCCGATCTTCATGCCGCACTCCTGCCCGGATGCGGAGGCTTATGCCAGAATTGAGCGCAATCGCGCCAGAGCATTGCGTGGAGAGTTCTGCCTATTTCCAGCTCGGCGCTTCCCTTCGCGAGGCATAACGCGCCTTCCTTGTGGCGGGTGGCCGCTATCGCTGCGGGATTGAGTCCAGGAACGACCGTACGTCACTGGCGGATCGGTCAGGCAGCTGTTCCATCGGCAGATGCCCGCCTTCGGGATAGGTGATCAACCTCGCGCCCGGAATCGCTGCCGCAATGGAACGCGACTGGTCGACCGGGATCAGCTTGTCCTGCTCTCCTGCGATCACAAGCGTCGGAACCGTGATCCTTGCGAAGTCATCAGGCGTTATCGGCTTCGCGGGTTGCGAGCGTTGGGTCAGCAGGATGTCGCGGTGTCCGGGCGCCAGCGCCAGCTCGGCATAGCGATCGATTACCGCATCAGTGACGAGGCTTTCGTCGAGATAGGCGGACTTCAATCCGCCACTCGCGAACAGACGCGGATCAAACAGTTTCAGGAAAAAGTGGCCAACCGGATTGTTGATCAAACCGACAAAGAAGGGCGGGCCTCCAGCGCTCTTTCCTCTGTCGCCGGGCCAGCCTGCCGCATCGATCAACACCAGCCCTTCGAGGCGCTCGGGATGCGCCATCGCGAACGCGATCGCTACGGCGCCGCCCATCGAATTGCCCGCAAGCACGAAGCGAGACGCTCCGGCTGCATCTGCCAGCTTGCTAACCAGCGCGACATTGCCCTCGATCGTTGCCTGATAATCCCGCGGCGCATCAGTCAGGCCGTGGCCGGGCAGGTCGATGGCGATCAGGTGAAAGTCAGAACCAAGCCGTTCGATCCATGGCCGCCAGGCGTGGACCGAAGCGGCAAAGCCATGAACGAGAATGAGTGTCTGTCCGGTCGGCCTACCTTCCTCCGTATAGTGGACACGCAAGCCGGGCTCCGGCTCGAACACATGCGAGGATGGCAGGCCATACTTCGTCTTCAGCTCGGGGTAAGGGATTTCGCGCGTTGCGCAAGCGCCCAGAGCCGCTGCCAGCCCGACAGCTGCGACGGCCATCACGGAAAGGGTTCTGATCCAGCGAGCCATGCAAACTCCTACGCCGTCGATACCGGTCCGGATCATCGCACGTTAACTCATGCCTGCGGCAACTAGGCGCCGGGCGCCACGTTGAGCCGGCTGATAGCCTCCCTCTCGAAGGTCCGAAGAGTTGGGGAGAGTTCGGATGTCCGGTCATGCCGCGCCCTTGCGTGCTGTGCTTTCCGAACGGCCTCTGATCTGGCGGCTTGCCGCTGTGATCGCCGGCAGCTGGTTGATCGCTGCTTCCTCGTGGATCGAGGCGCCGATGTATCCGGTGCCGATGACCATGCAGACCTTCGCTATTCTGCTGGTTGCAGGAATGGCGGGCGCCTGGCTTGCAGTTGCCATCGTCGTGACATGGCTGGCGCAGGCGGCCCTTGGCCTTCCACTGCTCGCGGGCGGGACTGGCGGGCTTGCAGCTTTCGAAGGACCAACCGCAGGCTACCTCGCCGGCTTCGTGCTGGCAGCGGCATCATGCGGCTGGGCGACCGAACGACCGGCGCTTCGCGGCTGGCTGGGGATGACGCTGGTCTTCGTCGCTGGGCACGCTCTGATCCTGGCAGCCGGCTGGACGTGGCTTGCAGCGATGATCGGGCCTGAGGATGCTTGGTCGGGCGGTGTGGCGCCCTTCCTGATCGGTGGTGTTCTCAAATCGGTTCTTGCGACCGTCGTCATCAAGCTGGTCGAGCCGTTTGTTCGCTCGTTTGAGAACCAGCCCTAGGCTGCTTCCGTCTCGGCATCGTCCGGCTTGTCGATCAAGCCGCGGCGATCGGCCTGATCGGTGATCCACGCTGCGATAGCGGTCTGGTCGATCCTCATTTCGGTCAACAGATCCGTCGCCAGTTCGATGCCGCGCGGCTCGGCATGCGCCAGGTGTGCGCGTAATCCCTGTCCTGTTTGACGTGCGCGATCGGATGCCGTCGCCACGGCCACGAAGCGCGCTGGCAGCCCGTTGCCCACGCCCAGCATTTGAGGCGCGGCAAAGCCCGAACCGCCGAAAACGATTGCACGGGCGTTCCCGACATTCAGCGTGCCCATCAAGCGGTCATCGCGCGCATCGCCATAGACGATGGTGTAGCCGTCGGATGCAGCTGACACGAACCGCTCGGGATCCGAGTCGATCGCTACATAGGGAATATGGTGATCTCGCAGAGCGTCTGCCGCCAGGCGGCCTTCCTGCGTCATGCCGAAGACAAGGACCGGTTTTTCCTCCGCCACTTCGGCCGCATCGATAGGCGTCGCTTTGGACCGTTCGGCGAGCAGCCGGGCGATATGCAGGCCAAGCGATGTCCAGATCGGCGCTGCAACGAGCGTTACGGCGACGGCGGCAGTAATGACGCCGGCCCAGTTTCCCGGCATGGCGCCGGCGATCGAGGCAACGCCAACTACAACGAGTGTGAATTCTGATCCTTGGCTCAGCAGGAAGCCAAGCTGCGTGGCGCCGGGCAAGGCCCAGCCATTGAGGCGCGCTGCTGCGAACACCACGACCGTCTTCAGGATCACTATCACCAGCGCGGTCAGCAGAACGGCTGGCCATATCGCGGCCATGGCCGGCAGGTTCACGCCCATGCCAACGCTCATGAAGAAGAGGCCGAGCAGCAGACCCTGGAATGGCTTCACTTCGTTCTGAACGACATGGCGATAGGGCGTGTCTGAGATCGCCATGCCGGCAAGGAACGCGCCCAGCGTCAGCGACAACCCGGCGCGTGCAGTTCCTGCGCTTGCCGCCAGCACGATGAACAACGCAACGACGGTGAAAGCCTCCCGGTTGTCGGTCGCCGCCAGCGACTTGAACAGCGGCCGCACGACGAACCGTCCTGCGAGCAAAGCCACCGCCAGCGCCGCGATCGTTTTCGCGAGTACGATCAACAGATCCATCACCGGCATCTCGCCCGAGGCGCCGAAGGAAGCCGCGAACACCAGGATGAAGATGGCGACGATATCTTGCGCCACGAGAACCGCTGTTGCCGAGCGTCCCATGGGACAGCCGGGCTGGTTGCGGTCGGCGAGGATACGCGCGACCACCGCGGTCGAGGACAGCGCCAGCGAGACGCCCACGATCGTGGCCACAGGCCAGGAGAAGCCGAGGCCCCAGCCGATCGCCGCAAAGGCGCCGCCGCACAGGATGATCTGCAGTGGGGCGAGCCCGATCATGTCGTCGCGGCGTGTCTTGATCTCGCGAACCGAGAAATGCAGGCCGATATCGAACAGCAGGAAGACAACGCCAAGTTCAGCGAGGAAGCGAGCCGTGTCGGTGTTGTGGACGAGGCTAAAGCCCGACGGGCCAATCACCAGTCCGGCCACCAGATAGCCGACTATCGGGCTCAGCCGGACGGCGCGCGAGGCCAGGGCCGCGGCAAGGCCGGCGCCCAGATAGATGATCGCGGGTTGAAGGGCTTCGACCGCGGTCATTCCAGGCGCATTTCCCTCATCCGTTGGATGCCTTGCTCGCCTATCCCTCTTAATGGACGCCTTCCGCTGGCGCTGAAAACGGAAGGAGCCGCCGCGTTGCCGCGACGGCTCCCACTGTTTCTGCGGCCCGGAGGCCGCGCAACCCCTAATTCAGGCTACATGGCCTTCTTGATCGTGAAGACGACGCGGTCGTCATAGATCGGGGCGTTGTCGACATCCGTGCCGACATAGCGAAGGTCGAAGCCAAGACCCATGGCGGAATAGGTGCCGCCGAAATTGTAGGTCGTGTAGTCGTCCTCGCCGGCGAAGAAGCCCGACGTGTCGACGGTCTGCATGCCGACAGCGCCGGAAATGCTGAACACGTCGCTGAGGGCCAGCGCGCCATTGATCTCGTAGTACCAGCCGTCGCCCGATTCACCGGTGAATTCGGGCGAGTAGTACACCGCGCCGCCGAGGGTCAACTTGTCGAAAGTCATCGACGGTTTGACATAGCCTTCCCAATAGTCGAGCTCGCCTGCAGGTGCGTCGTCGGCCGCGCCGGGGTAGAGATACCCGATCACGCCGAAATCGACGGCGACCGGACCAATCGTGGTCTTGTAGCCGCCGTAGACGTCGAGTTCGAGGTTGGCGCCGCCCGTGCCGAAATTGATGTTGGAGGCCCAGGTACCGGCGTAGAAGCCGGTGCTGCCAAAGGTGGCGTCAAAGCCGCCCTGAATCGCCGGGCTCTCGTCGGTCTGCGAGACGCCGCGGAAGGTGTAATCGGTCGCAAGCGCGACGTTGCCGGAGATCGCCACTTCCTGCGCGAAGGCAGGAGCGCCGACGACCGCGGCAAAAGCTCCACAGATCAAGAGGTTACGCATTCTTCTCGTCCTTTTCCCCTCGTGTTGAACCGTCCCGCACACGCGGCCTGGAAACCCTGGACGCTGGGGCACGCCGGCGGGTTCGGAGGCCACCTTGGCGACGGGGCCGGACACACATGAAGCCCTTAGGTCCAACAGGGCCGGCTCGCTTCGCAACCGCACAATTTCATGACAGCCCATGAGGCGCCCGCCTAAAACTTGTGCGGGTCGATAGTCTCAGATCGCGTCAGAGGCGAGCGAGCCGGTCCAGTCATTACGGGTCTTTCAGGGAAGAATCGTTCGACGTGGAGCGAATCATACCGGCTGTATTGCCGGACTCGCACAGGAGGGCTGCCAACCAGCACGAATTCACCCTGAACGCGTTCAGCGACAGCGCTGCCGTTGCCGCCTGTTGAACAGGCGCCGCGCGGCCCGAACTTTTGCGAAGCGCGTTTGGCTTTTTCGTTGCGGAGGAGGGATCGAGGCGCGATCAAGCGGCATGACCGACACCAAAGGCCTTTCACAGCTTGGCCAAGCGGCCGCCATTCCTGCTTCTCCGGAAGAAGCGGTGCTTGAGCGTGTGGCGAACCCGCATCCGGGCACGCTCTATCTTGCCCGCTTCACGGCGCCGGAATTCACCTCGCTCTGTCCGGTGACCGGCCAGCCCGACTTTGCCCACCTCGTCATCGACTACGTGCCGGACAAGTGGATCGTGGAGAGCAAGAGCTTGAAGCTCTACCTCACCTCGTTCCGCAACCACGGCGCCTTCCATGAGGACTGCACGGTCGCAATCGGCAAGCGGCTGGTCGACACGCTGGCGCCGTCATGGCTGCGCATCGCCGGCTACTGGTATCCGCGCGGCGGCATGCCGATCGACGTGTTCTGGCAGACCGGAAAGGCGCCCGACGCTCTCTGGGTGCCCGATACCGGCGTTGCATCCTATCGCGGAAGGGGCTGACGCCTTCGACGACAAGGCTTGTTCGGGTACACTTGTGCACTCGTTGAAAGCGCTTTGGAGCCCGGCACAATGATACGCAGGATCGTCCTCGCAACTGTGCTCGCCGCCGTAGCCCTAGCGCCGACGCCCGCCTTCGCCCAGCAGCCACCGCCGGAGGACGTAGACAAGGTCGTGGTTGAAGGCCGCCGGCTCGAAGAGGCTGTGCGCGATTTCGTGGCCGAAGTCGGCGCCGCCCCGAAGGGCATCAACCTGGCGCGCTGGGACCGCCGCGTATGCGTGGGCGCGGTCAATCTCAAGCCAGACTATGCCCAGATGCTGGTCGACAAGGTGTCCCTCGCCGCTGTGGCGGTGGGCCTTGAACCGGGAGAGCCCGGCTGCCGCGCCAACGTCCTGATCCTGGCCGACAGCGACGGCGACGCGCTGGCCCAGCGTCTGGTCAAGGACAGCCTTCGCGATTTGCGTCCGCCCGACACTGACGCCAGCACGATCGGCCGCAGCGCCCTTCGCAAGTTCGAGACTTCGGACGCACCCGTGCGCTGGTGGCATGTGTCGCAGACGGTGCTCGCCGATTCTGGCGTGCCTGTCGCGGACGGCTCAACGCACACGGTCTACAGAATGGGACGCCTGCGCTCCAACGTGCGTGAGGACATGAATCACGTGATCATCATTCTGGACACGAGCAAGATTGGCGTCGTCTCCTTTGCGTCTCTCGCCGACTATGTCTCCATGGTGTCGCTTGCCCAGGTGGACGCCGAGGCCGAGACAAGCGATTTCCCCAGCATCCTGAACCTGTTCGCCGACAAGACGGGCGAGCGTACGGCTCGCCTGACGCAATGGGATCTCGACTACCTGACCGCTCTGTATGAAACGGACGGCGACGCAGCCAGTTCTACAATGGAGGCGCGCCGCATCGCGCGCAAAATGCTGAACGAGCAATTGGCCTCCGACCGCGACGCCGGGCGCTGACGTCGCCTTTCGCGAACGCCGGCCTCTTGCCGACCGTTGCACACGCCACCTCACTGTCCCATACGATCTCCATGCGCGGAACGATTCACTCCATCTATCGTCACCCAGTGAAGGGCCTCACGCCTGAGTCTCTTAGCGCCGTGCAGCTTGAAGGCGGCGCGTATTTCCCGCACGACCGCGAATACGCGATCGAAGTCGGTCCCTCCGGCTTTGATCCGGCCAACCCGAAGCACATCTCCAAGCAGCGCTTCACGGTACTGGCCCGCTTCCCCTCGCTGGCGCGGATCAAGACGCGGCTCGACGAAGCGACCGGCGCCTTTCACCTCGGCGATGCTCACGGCTTCGGCGTTGAGGCCCGGCTGGACACCGCAGAAGGCCGCACTGCCATCGAGCGCTTCCTTCAGGCCTTCCTGGGAGAGGAGGCCACAGGCCAGCTTCGCGTTCTCGAAAGCCCGCGTGGCCACCACTTCATGGATCATCCGCAGGGGTTCATCTCGGTGATCAACCTCGCCAGCGTGCGCGCTGTCGCAAACGCCATCGGCCAGGACGTCGATCCATTGCGCTTCCGCGCTAACGTCTATGTCGATGGCCTTCCAGCCTGGGCGGAAGACGAATGGGTTGTGGGCGCAAAAATGACGCTGGGCGAAGCAGGGCTGGCGATGTTCAAGCCCATCGTCCGCTGCGTTGCTACGCATGTAAATCTGGACACGGGCGAGCGCGACATCGACATGGTCGGCCAACTTCGCGAGCATTTCGGCCGCGACACGCTGGGCAACTATTTCTCGATCGAGCGCAGCGGCCGCATCGCCGAGGGCGACGCCCTGATCGCCTAGTAGTGCGGAGGCGGCGGCTCGTCGCCTGGCTCGGGACCGATCGTCTGCTCCGCGGCGGCCATCCGGTCCTTCAGCATCACCAGCTCGCGCGTCAGCCGGTCGATTTCCTTCCACTGCGCGGTGATGGTGCGATTGAGGTCCTCGATCACCTCGTCCTGGTGGGTGAGGCGGATTTCGAGCGTGTCGAGGCGCGATGTGTCTGTCATGCGCGCCTCTTACTCCACTCGCGCACGCAAGGGCAGGCCCGCCGATGGTCAATCGGCCTGCGGCGAGACCCGCGTTGCTACTTTCCGTCCGGCGCGGTGATCGGCCGCGCATCTTCCCAGCGATAGGGCAGGATGTCGGGCTTCACATAGACCTCGGTCGTGAATTTGAACGGATACTTGGTTCCGCTCGGATAGGTCATCTCGACGAAATAGGCGGTGAATCCTGCGGCGGGCTTCGGCACGTCGGCGACATAGGTTCCATCCGCCCCGGCCTGAAGGGGTGTCGAGGTAAAGGCGGTTGGTCCGATGCTGTCGACGCGGAAGTCGCGCGCCTTCGGATTCGTGCCTTGCCACAGCAGCACCTGCGAAGGCTTGCCGCCTGGGGTCACGACGATCGCGCCATCGGCCCGCACCGTCCAGTTGTCGGCGGGAATAGTGCGGTTGCGGATCACCGCATCATACCAGGCCGTCATGCTCTGGTTGATGTCGGTGCCCGCAGTCGAGTGTTTCGAGTTGGGCAACATGCGCAGCTGCTTGGACGCAGGCAGCAGGGGATAGGAGAACTTGGTGTTGTCCGGCGGGAAGTATTCATCGCCGACGGCGTTGATAATGAATTTCGGGATCTTCATACGCGGACGGCCGCGATAGTTCAGCGGATCCTCGATCGTGTTCACCGCTGTCAGCACCGGCTTGCCGATCTGGTCCGGGATCAGCTTGTGATGGACATAGTCGCCAAGCGCCGGCGAGAAATATCCCATCGCCTCCCAGTGATGGCGCGTGGTGGCGTCGACATCGAGCACGTTGATGACGATCGGGATCATGCCGACGACACGCGTATCGACCAGTCCAACCAGCCACGTCGTCCAGCCACGCTTCGATCCGCCTGAGACGACAAAGCCGTCAATAGTCTTCTTCCCTCCGGCGTCACTTGCCAGATATTGCTGAACGGCGGTCATCGCAGCCGTGCCGCTCTTGACCATTGGCAGGCGCACCAGCGCCTCCGGATTCTTCGCGCCGTCATAGCGCGCTTGCAGATAAGCGATGATGTCGTCTTCAGTTCGCGGCGTGGTCGGCGTATCGGCAAACCGCAGCGGCTGGTTGGGAACCTGCCCCAGTTCTGCGATCACCGAGCTGGTGTCCGTCGCCATCAGAGCGAAACGCTCGCTGGGACCTTTCGGGGTTGCGCTCGTCGTCGAGCCTCCGCCGATATAGAGGAAGGCCTTCTGGCTGGTCAGCGTGTCCGGGATGGTGACAGTCAGCCAGTGCTTCCACACCGTCCGGTCGACCTGCTTGTCGGTCAGCCAGGTTTGTGAAGTCAGTTCGAGAACCGCGCCGTGATAGCCGGGGCCAGTGAAAGTCTTTTCGACCTTCCAGCCGAAGCTGGGATCGGGCCGGGCGACATAGCTGTCGAGAACGTTTGGCGGATTGGGCGCAACCGAGGCAACGGTATTGCCCGGCGTCGTCATCATGCAGGCGGATGCGCCTGCAAGCGTCAGGGCCAGAACAGCGGCTAGCGTTCTCGTGAATTTCATCCTGTCGTCTCCGCCCTAAGCCAGCAGTCTGACGCCACTGGTTCGCGCAGTGGACCACAGATCGCCGGCAATTCAAGCTGACGCTGGGACACGCGCCCCGGGGGGACAGTAGCCGTCCAGCTGAGGACGTGGTTGGCTTGTCGAGACGCACGGAGTTCCCGGCACATGACGGACAGATTGAGACAAGCCCTCGCATGCGCAGTGATTGGGACTGCCGTGTGCGCGTTGCAGGCCTGTGCTCCGCTGCAGGCGCCGAAGCCAGACGAGGCTCAGGGTGATCGTCCAAGAAATATCATCTTCGTCCTGCTCGACGATCTGCGCTTTGACGCCATGGGTTTCCTCACGCCGGGCCTTCAGACGCCCAACATCGACTTCCTTGCGGCGCACGGCGTCTACTTTCCAAATGCGGTCGTGACCACGTCGTTGTGCTCGCCCAGCCGCGCCACGATTCTGACCGGACAGACCACAGCCAATCATCGCGTCGTCGATAACAACAATTCGTCCGAGGACGGCCTCGTCTTCTTTCCGAAGTATCTGCAGCAGGCGGGTTATCAGACCGGCTTCTTCGGCAAGTGGCATATGGGCAACGCGACCGACGCGCCGCGCCCAGGGTTCGACAAGTGGGTAAGCTTCCGGGGGCAAGGTACGTATTTCCCGACCGACGCACTGTCGCCGCAGCAGATCGCCAGCGGTCAGGTGCAGATGCTCAATGTCGATGGCAAGGAAACGAAACGCACCGGCTATCTTACCGATGAACTGACCGACTATGCGCTCGACTGGCTTCAGCATGGGCGCGATCAGTCAAAACCTTTCTTCCTCTACCTGTCGCACAAGGCCGTTCACAGCGATCCGCTGACAACGGAGAAATACAAGGATCAGTACAAGGATCTCGACATCAAGCTGCCGGCCAGCATGGCCAACACCGAAGCAAACAATCGGGGCAAGCCGATGTGGGTGCGCAACCAGCGCAACTCATGGCATGGCGTCGATTTTCCCTATCACTCCGACCAGGACCTTCGGGAATACGTTCGGCAATACTATCGGACGCTGAGCCCCGTGGATGACAGCGTCGGGCGGATCCTCGGCTATTTGCGCGATGCGGGGCTTGAGCAGAACACGCTGGTCGTCTTCTACAGCGACAATGGTTTCCTGTTTGGCGACCATGGCCTGATCGACAAACGCAACGCCTACGAACCATCGGTCCGGGTGCCGCTTGTCATGTATGCGCCCGGCCTCTTGCCCGAAGGCGCGACCAACACGACGCGGGTGAGAAATCTCGACATGGCGCCGACCCTCCTCGATGTCGCGCGTGTCTCCCAGCCTAAACAGTTTGAAGGCCGCAGCTTTCTGAATTCGGCGACAGGGCAGGTAACGCCGGAAGCCTGGAAAGCGCCGGACTTTATCTATTCGTACTACTGGGAGTGGACCTTCCCGCACACGCCCACGACCTTTGCGATCGAAAGCGGGACCACGAAATACATTCAGTATCATGGCGTCTGGGACATCGAGGAGCTTTACGATCTTTCGAGGGACCCGAACGAACTCAACAACCTCATCGATGATCCGGCCTGGCTCGCAACCAAGATCGATCTTCGCGATCGCCTTTATGCAGGCCTCTCCAACGACGCTGGCCAACACGTCGTACCCTACAGCAAACGTAACGCGGAAGGCATCGTCTGGCGAAATGAAGACGGCGCGCGAGCTGCCGACTTCCCGTCGAAATGGCTCAAGGCGCCCAACCGGCCTGACAAGCTCAATGGCATCTTTCCGCCAACGCCTCCAAAGCGCGATGGCGACTAGGGCGAGACGATCGGCCCAGAGGGCTCGCTCTCGCGCTTGTCCGCCGTCGTGCTACACGCAGATGCATGAGCCTTCACTGCACATGGCGGGACATGATGCGCGAGGCAGCCCAGCGGCTGGCGACTGCAGGCGTTGAAGGCGCGCCGCGCGATGCGCGGTTACTGCTGGCGTATGCACTGGGCATCGAGCCGGTGGATGTGATCCTGCACGAAACCGACAACGTCGACCCGGCTGGATTGATCACGTTCGAAGAAGCGGTGCAGCGGCGGCTGAAGGGCGAGCCTGTGTCGCGTATACGAGGCTGGCGCGAATTCTATGGACGCCAGTTCATCGTGACGCCGGACGTGCTCGACCCCCGACCGGAGACCGAGCTTCTGGTCAGTGAAGGCGTGAAACGCCTGCCGGATTTCGGACGGGTGCTGGATCTTGGGACCGGATCAGGGTGCATTCTTCTGTCGGTGCTGGCCGAGCGTGAGGATGCGCTGGGCTGGGCGCTCGACATCTCGCCTGCGGCTCTCGCGGTCGCCCGGCGAAACGCGGAAGCGCTTGGCGTGACAAGGCGTACAAAGGTGATCGAGGGTAGCTGGGACAGCCGGCTCGACGGGCCGTTCGATCTTGTCCTGTCCAACCCGCCCTACATTGCCGAGGCGGAGATGGCAGGGCTCTCGAAGGATGTCCGGGCCTATGATCCACATCTGGCTTTGACGCCGGGCGGGGACGGGCTGTCGGCCTATTGCGCCATCCTTGGTCGGCTGGCGGACTTGTTGCGTCCTGGCGGCTGGATCGGGTTCGAGTTTGGACACGGGCAGGCCAATGCGGTCTCGACGCTGATGGCTTCGGCAGGTCTGGTCGATATCGAGGTGTTCCGGGATCTGGCGGGGATCGAACGCGCTGCATTCGGTCGCAGGTTGCCCGATCCCGCGTAAACCATAAGCAATGAACCCGGAAATTCCTCAGGAAATCACTTGGCGGGGTTTCGCAAACAGGCTAGCGTCCATAGCTACGGACTGCAGGCGAATCCTGGGATATGGCCCGGGGCTAATCAGCCAGCGTTCGTTTGGGTCTGCAATGGCAGGCCGCAATCCGTCCAATTGGGGCGAATACTCTGAAGTTCAGGGATGGTTTCATGAAGCGTCAGCGGGGGCGCGGGCGCAAGCCCGGCGGCGGCGGCGGTGGTGGCGGTAACCACAACCACGGCAACCGATCGCTCGAGAGCAACGGGCCCGAGGTCAAGATCCGGGGCACGGCAGCGCAGATATACGAGAAGTACGCTCAGTACGCCCGCGACGCCCAATCCGGCGGCGACCGCGTGAAGTACGAGAACTTCCTCCAGCACGCCGAGCACTATTACCGCGTGATGGCTGCGACCATGCCGCGCGAGCGGCTGCTCCAGCAGGGCCAGGAAGGCGAAATGCAGTCCGGTCAGCAGGGCGGCGAGGGCGGTCAGAACCTCCCGCAAGGCGAGGGCAATAACGGCAACGAGCGATCCGACTCGCTCCGGGTCATGGACGACCAGGGTGGCGATGACGGCGACGATGGTTTCGACGGCGACGATGGCGATGAAGGCCAGGGCCAGTCGGAAGAAGCCCAGGCTGGCGGGGCGCCGCAATCCCAGGACGATCGCGAAGATGGCCAGCCAGGCCAGGGTCGCGGACGTCGTCGTCGTGGCCGCAGGCGGCCGAATGACGGCCAGCAGGGCGATCGCCAGGGTCAGAACAACACGAGCGGCGGCGGTGGCGACACCGAGGCGCGTTCGGCGCTGGATTCGCTGGCGCGGAAACAGGGCGCGCTCGCGGGCGGTTGATCTGTTGCAATTCAATTGACTGGAGCAAGCCGCGCGAAAGCGCGGCTTGTTTCGTTTCAGGAGATCGTTTCTGCGCGCCCCCAAGCCGGATGATTTGACCGGATTGCAGGCCCGGATCATAACTTGCGGGTCGGTGGGCTGGTTGGGGGACGACCATGGCGGCGGTTCTGGGGATCATCGTCGCTGTCATCGGCGGCATCGCTTACTGGTGGTGGCGCGCCCAGATGGTGAAGGGCGCCGCCGAGTCGGTGATCGATGTCGCGGGAAAAGCCAGGGGCATGGTCAGCCGCGCCCGTTTCAGGCATCGCGCTGGCACATCAGTGCTGGCCGGTGTTGATACGCCGGGCATGGCAGCTGCGACGCTGCTCTACAGCCTCATGGCCCTGAAGCGCCCGGTCATCCTGTCTGACGAGGACAAGATCGAGGGCATGCTGCAGGCCACGTGCCGGATGGGCAAACAGGAATGCGAGGACGCGATGGCGTTCGCGGCCTGGGCGTCGGGGCAGGTGGCCGATACCAACGAGATCGTGCGGCGCTTCATGCCGCTGTGGCAGGACGCGCTGAAGGCGCCGGAGCGGCAGGAGCTGGTCGAGATGGCGCTTACCGCCGCCGAGCTTGGCGGGCCACCGACCGACGCGCAGTCGGTGGCCATCAGGCGGTTGAGCGAAGGCTTGCTGGCGAAGTAACGGCTCAGCTACCCATCGTGAAGACGCAGAGCTTGTTGCCGTCGAGATCGCGAAGATAGGCGCCATAGAAGCCGCTACCGCGGTCGCCGGGAGCGCCTTCGTCCTTGCCACCGAGCGAAAGCGCCTTGGCGTGCAGCGCGTCGACCTTCTCCTTCGACGAGCAACGCAGCGCGATCATGTTGCCGTTGCCGCAATTTTGGTTCTGGCCGTCAAACGGCTTGGTGACGCCGAACAGCGGCCCCTGTGCGAAGCCATAAAGCTGGCCGTTCTTCGTTTCCATCACGCGCTTGCCGCCAATCTCCGCGAGAAAGGCGTCGTAGAACGCCAGCGCCTTGTCGATGTCTTTCGCGCCGATCGTGGTGTAGCCGATCATGACAAGTCCCTTCCCTCAATTGGCAGGGAAGGAATCATGTCATCGCGGGCAGGGCAAGGCTCACATGCCCGGCGAAAAGAATGCGCACAGCTTGTTGCCGTCGAGGTCGCGGAAATAGCCGGCGTAGAACGTGTCGCCCCGCGCGCCTGCCGGGCCCTCGTCCGTAGCGCCGGCCTTCAGTGCGGCGTCATAGACCTCATGCACTTTTTCCTTCGAGGGCATCTGGAGCGCGATCATCGTGCCGTTGCCCCAGGTCGCGGGCTCCTTGTTGAAGGGCTGGCCGACGCCAAGCATCGCGCCATTGCCGTTGCCGAACACCGTGCTCACGCCGAAATCCATCATGCGCTTGCCTCCCACCGGGGCGAGCACCGTGTCATAGAAGGCGAGCGCCTTGTCGTACTGGTTTGTGCCCAGCATTGCGTAACCGATCATGGGAATGTCCTCCGTCCGAATGACGCCCAACCATCGCGCCAGGCGATGACGCGCACAAGACGCCCCGTACGTCATGCTGACAGGACGTTGGGTGCAGGCCGAGCAGTCACGCCGAGTTATTCTCGACCCGCCAAGGAGAAAACCTCCGACCCGAAAGCAAGCGGCCCGCCTTTTTGGGCGGGCCGTCGCAGTCGATGGCTTACTTGAACAGGTTAGCCCACTTCGGCTTTTTGCGCGTTTTCCACGCGCCGCGGTGGTAGGCGTCCGAGCCGATCAGCGGCACCACGGTGGTTGCTTCCGCAAACACCATCTGTTCGTGCGTGGTCGACACCTTGCCCCAGCTGGCCGCCTCTTTCAGCGTCGAGGACGAGCAGGCGCCGTCGCGGACGTCGGCGACGGTGATCTGCACGGCGTATTTGTGGACCTCGGCTTCGACGCCGAGGATTTCGGCGCAGACGACGGTGTCCTGCGCGAAATTCTTCGGCACGCCGCCGCCGACCATGAAGAGGCTGGTGGTGCCCGCCGCGATCTTGATGTCGGTTAGTTCGCGGAAGTCCGCGACCGCGTCGATCATCAGATAGGGCTTCTTGGCCTTGGCGCGTTCCTTCTGGTGCTTCACCAGTCCGAAGCCAGCCGAGCTATCGACGAAGGCCGGGCAGAAGATCGGCACGCCTTCTTCGTAGGCGGTCTGGATCAGCGAGCCCTTCTTCTTGGCGTTGCCGGCGGCGAGCCATTTGCCCATCTCGTAGATGAATTCACGGCTGGAATAGCCGCGCGGCTCGAGCGAGTTCGCGAGCTCGAGAATCGTGTGGTCGCATGCCTGGAGTTCTTCCTCGTCGATGTAGGTGTCGTAGATGCGGTCGATGTAGTTCTCACGCAGCACGTTGTCGTCCACCGAATTGGCAGCCTGGTAGTGCTTGAAGCCGAGCGCTTCGAAGAAATCCATGTCGACGATCGATGCGCCAGTGGCGACCACCGCGTCGATCATCCCGAACTTCACCATGTCGCGGTAGACGTGCATGCAGCCGCCCGCCGAGGTCGAGCCGGCGAGGATCAGCCAGGTCGAGCAGCCCTTCTCACGCAGCGACATGTCGAGAATGTCGGCGGCGCGCGCAGTATCGCGCGAGGAGAAGGACATCTTGCGCATCGAGTCGATGATCGGGCGCGCGTCGAACGAGGTGATGTCGACATGCTCGACGGTTTTGCCGAGCAGCTGGGCTTTGGTGTTGTTGCGCTTCTTCGCGACGGCTTTGACCGGCGCGGCCTTGGCGGTGGCCTTTTTTTCAGAGGAAGAGTGGGTGGCCATTGGACAATGACTCCAGGGGAAAGGACGTCAGAAGGGCGACGGCCAGCCTTGGTTTGGCGGGGATATAGCAGTGTGCGGAGGGTTTTAAATAGAAAAGCGCGGGCCGGGGTTCATTCGGCCCGCGCTTCGTTTTGTGACGGTTGTGTTACCTGACGACCTTCAGGCGACGCGGCGATTTGCGACCGGGACGGCGCGCTGCCGAAGCGGCGCGCTTCTCGACCACTGCGTACATCGAGGTCCAGGGCTGGTCTTCGACATGGATGGTGTCCGTGTCGCCGAAGCCGTTGAACCGGGTCTGCATGGCGACGCCATAGGCGCCGAGCATGCCGAACTCGATGTAGTCGCCCTCGCGGATGTCAGCGGGGAGGGTGAAGGGACCTTCCATCGCGTCCATCGAGTCGCAGGTGGGACCGTAGAGCTTGAACGTCTGCTCGCCGCCTTCGAACGAACCATCCGCGCGGTGGGCCTTCACGGGGAAGGGCCACTTGCAGTGGGCGGCGTCGAACAGGTTGCCGTAACTGCCATCGTTGATGTGCAAGGCGCCGTCCTTCACCAGCTCGACGCGGGCGAGGATTGAAGTCGACTCGGCGACCATCGCGCGGCCGGGCTCGCACCACAGCTTAGCGTTCATGGCGACGGGCATGCCCTCGAACATCTCCTTGATGACCTTGACGTAGAGTTCAAGGTCCGGAGGCGTCATGCCCGGATAGGCCGAGGGGAAGCCGCCGCCGACATCGACGACGTCAACGATGACGCCGGCTTCGCGGATGATGTGCGAGGCGAGATCCATCGCGTCACGGAAGGCGGACGGGCTCATGCACTGGCTGCCGACGTGGAAGCTGACGCCGAGATTGTCCGCAAACCCGCGCGCCTTCCGGAGAAGGGACGGAGCGGCTTCTTCCGAAACGCCGAACTTGTTCGACAGGGCGTAGACCGCGTCTGCGTTGTTGACAGCAAGCCGCACCACAAGCGTGAGGTCGTCGGCGCGCTGCGTGGCGGCGACGATCTTTTCCAGCTCGGCTTCGCAGTCGAGCGAGAAGACACGCACGCCATGCTCGAAGTAGGCGCGCTCGATAGCCTTGCGCGACTTCACCGGGTGCATGAACGCCATCTTCGCGTCGGCATAGCGCGACGAGACGAGCTGGATCTCAGCTTCGGAAGCGACATCGAACCAGCGAAGGCCGGCAGCGTAGCAGGCGTCGAGCGCCCACGGCGAAGGGTTCGCCTTTACTGCGTAGAGGACTTCGCCTGGAAAGTTATCCCTGAACCAATTGGCCGCTATCGACACCCGCTCCGGTCGCACGCATGCGACAGGCAGCTCTGGGAGTCTTTCCCGGACCAGGTCCAGGGGCGTATGAAACGTGAGCAATTCACGTACACCCCTGTTAGTTGTTGAACCCAATCCGGCGTTAGTACGGATCTTTGACTCGTTAAGTCTGCCTCTCAACCCGCACACGTCATCCGAACCACAAAGTCAGGTGTCAGACGCCACGTGGAATCAAGGCGCAGAGCCTCGAGCCGATGTCCGCCGGCGCGATGGATATAGGGAATAGCCGAGTCGATGTAAATAAAATCTTGCGGCGGCTCAGTGGGTTGCCAACAATTGTTCAGAAATCGCTTCCATTAGTAGATGTCACGCGCGTCAGCGCCGCTTTCGCGGGCCGCGCCGAGGCGGAATCGGAGCCAGATGATTCGGTTTCCCACCGCCCGATTCACAGCCGGCCTGCATCGCTGGCGTTGCCCCCAAGTCCAGAAATTGCGAGAGTTTCGGATCTGATCGGGGGACAGGATGCTTCGGACAATCATGGTCGCGGTGACGCTGGCCGGGCTCGGCGCTGGCGCGGCGTCGGCGCAGGACGCCGCCGGTTTCGTAGAGACGGACTCAGTCTTCTCAGGTCAGATATCGCCCGGCGGCGGCGAGGTTGCGTTCATCCGTCGCACCGACGAGAGCCAGCAGCTGATCGTCGTGAACCTCGCCAGCAACCAGGCGCGCGCGATCCAGACAGTAAAGCCGCACCAGAACTTCTATCTCGACTGGGTGCGCTGGAAAGGTGACGGTCGCCTGATCATCGGCGCGACGGCGGAAGTCGTCCAGGCTGGCCGGGCATCGACCGGGAACGTGCTGAAGAATTCTGACCAGACCTATCGGGTTTCGCGCGTATTTGCCCTGGCGCCGGACGGGACGAACGCCGTCCAGATGTTCCAGGGCCAGATATCGGAGCTGGCAGGCGGTCTTGGTTCGACGCGGTTGCTGGATGAACTCGCCGCAGACCCCGCTCACGTGATGATCCGGGCGATCGACACGTCGGGCATCGGCGCGTGGAAAGCAGATGTCGGGACCGGCAAGGTCGAGCGGGTCGCGGACGGCAACTGGCAGACCTGGACCTACGCGACCGATGGAACTGGTTATCCGGTGCTGCGTCTCGACTCGCACCCGAACGTCACGCGCCTGTTCCGGCGCGCATCCGGGGCTCAGGAGTGGGTGGCGGCCGGCGAGATCCGCCGCTCGACCTCCGCTGACATCGACGACTTTGCAGTGCTTGGGGCTGGTCCAGGACCCGGTCAGGTCTACATGCTGGCCCGACGCCCGGGAAATGATCGGGCCGGATTGTTTCTATACGACACGGCAACCGGCGAGTTCGGCGAACCGCTGTCGCGCGGCGCCGAGGCCGATGCAGCCGATCCGTGGATCAACCCAGTCACGCGCCAGCTCATGGCAACATGCGAGTTTGCGGCACGCCTTGCATGCAAGACAGTCGACGCGAAGCTACAGAAATACGTCAACGCTCTCGACCAGTTCTTCGAGGGGCAGGCGACCGTCCAGCTCGTGAACATGTCCGCCGACACGATGAAATGGCTTTTGCGGGTCGATGGCCCTGCGCAGGGCATCGCCTACTATGTCTTCGACCGCTCTTCGGTTCAGATGGACAAGCTGGTCGAGATCATTCCTTTGGCCGCGACCCAGAAGTTGTCCCCCACCGAAGTGGTCTCCTACGCGTCGCGCGATGGAACAAAACTCTGGGCCTATGTGACGGCAAAGCCCGGCGCCGGGCCAAGACCCTTGGTGGTGATGCCGCACGGCGGACCGGAATCGCGCGACCACTATGGCTTCGATTCCTTCGCCCAGTTTCTGGCCGCCCAGGGCTATGTCGTGGTGCAGCCGAACTTCCGGGGATCAGGCGGTTTCGGGGAAACGTTCGCGGATGCGGGCCGCGGCCAGTGGGGCAAGCGAATGCAGGATGATGTCACCGACGCCGTCAAGCACATGGCCGATGCTGGCGTCGCTGACCCGAAGCGGGTCTGCATCGTCGGCGCATCCTACGGCGGCTATGTCGCGCTGGCAGGCGTGACGCTGACGCCGGATCTGTACAAATGCGCTGTGTCGATTGCGGGTGTTTCGGACCTTGGCGAACTGCTGCGAACCGAGAAAACCGAGAACGGGTCGAACTCGAACGCCTTCTATTACTGGCGCGGGTCCGTTGGTGATCTCGACACGGATGGCCCGGCGCTGGCTGCCGTGTCTCCGCGCAGCCTGGTCGGCAAGGTGACGGCGCCGGTGCTGCTGATCCATGGCGACGACGACGCAACCGTGAAGGTGCGCCAGTCCATGGCCATGCACGACGCGCTGAAGGCGGCAGGTAGGTTGTCAAAACTGGTGCGCCTGCCCAAGGCCGACCATTACTGGGCGAACTGGGAGAAGAAGGACAGGTTGACGCTTTACCAGGAGACGGCAGCCTTCCTGAAGCAGCATCTCAACTAGTTGCAGCATTCGCATTCGCGCTTGATAAGGTTCCGCGCAGGCGGAGACAGCAATGACATCAAGCTTGGCCGCGATCAGGCTTCCGGACTGGCTCGCGGAAATGACGCCGCCGCCGGCGCCAGCGGCTGACGAAGCATGCATGCGCTTTGCGATCGATATCGCTCGCGAGAACATCCTGCACGGTCATGGCGGTCCGTTCGGAGCGGTGATCCGGCACGAGGCAAGCGGCGAGGTCATCGCGTTCGGCGTCAATCTCGTGCCCTCAAGCGGCAATCCCGTATTGCATGCCGAGACGGTTGCGATCTCGCTGGCGAGCAGGCGGCTGGCCGAGCCCGGTGGTGTGACGATGTTTGCCTCATGCGAGCCCTGCATCATGTGCCTGGGCGCCTCGCACTGGGCGGAGATCCGGCGGATCGTCTCCGGCGCCAACAAGGACGACGCAGAAGCCGTGGGATTCAGTGAAGGCGCTGGCACTGCGCAACTGCGCGCCGAGATGGCGGAGCGCGGCGTGCGCTTCGAGGATGGATTGTTGCGCACGGACGCAGCCGCCGTGCTGCGCCTCTACGCAGAGCGCGGTGGGAAAATCTACGGGCCGAAGGACTAGAGTCCTCGCCTTCTGATATTCGAATCTTATTGCTTCTCGATATGGTCTGCCTAGAGTGATCTCAGGTGACCGCGAGGCAAGGGGGCGGCAGGGGTCGCATCCTCCGCTTGTCGTACCGGCGAAAACAGAGCGCGGCCCGGCACGGGCGCGCCATGACAATGGGTGCGAGATGTCCAGAACGAAAATCATGTTCGGAGTTGGCGGCGTGCTGGCTGCGGTGTTGGCGACAGCGTCGTGCGCGATGGATGGGCCAGTGTCGCAGACCTATGCGGCGCCGATGATCCCGGCCGCGCAGCCGGCCGCGGCTGCGGCGCCGGCACGCGATCCGGTCGTCGCGAAGATCTCGGCAATGAACTACGACATCCCCTACACCAAGTACGTCCTCAAGAACGGCCTCACGCTGATCGTGCATGAGGACACGAAGACGCCGACGGTGACACTGCATCTTGTCTATCACGTCGGATCGAAGAACGAGCCCAAGGGACGGTCGGGCTTCGCGCATCTGTTCGAACACCTGATGTTCAACGGCTCGCAGCATTTCAACGACGACTTCTTCAAGGCGACGCAGAAGATCGGTGCGACCAACCAGAATGGTTCGACCAACACCGACCGTACCAACTACTACCAAACCGTGCCTAAGGCGGCGCTCGACACGATCCTGTGGCTGGAATCCGATCGCATGGGCTATCTGCTCGGCGCCGTCGACCAGAAGCGGCTCGATGAGCAGCGCGGCGTTGTCCAGAACGAGAAGCGGCAGGGCGAGAACCAGCCTTATGGCCAGGTGAACAACCACACTGTCGCCGCGACCTATCCGGAAGAGCATCCGTACGGCCACACCGTTATCGGTTCGATGGCTGATCTCAACGCCGCGAAAATGGCGGACGTGCAGGACTGGTTCAAGACCTGGTACGGCCCCTCGAACGCCATCCTTGTGCTGGCGGGCGACATCAAGCCGGAAGAGGCGAAGGCCAGGGTCGAGAAATTCTTCGGCGAGATCCCACCCGGCCCGCCGCCCTCCCAGCCCAAGTCATGGGTGCCTGCGCTTGCCGATAACCAGCGCGAGATCATGTACGACCGCGTGGCCCAGCCGCGCGTCTATGTGACGTGGAACGTGCCGGAACTCGGCAATCCCGATGGCGAGCAGCTGGATCACGCCGCGGCCGCTCTCGGCGGCGACAAGAACGCCCGGCTCACCAAGCGGCTGGTCTATGACGAACAGGTGGCGACCAGCGTCGTCGTCGGCAACCCGCAGAGCGAAATCGCGGGCCAGTTCCGCGTTATCGTGACCGCCAAGCCCGATGCCGATCTCAAGCATATCGAAGCAGTGATCAATGAAGAGGTGAACCGGCTGATCCAGAACGGACCGACGCAGGCGGAAATCGACAAGAACATCGTGCAGACCGTTTCTGGCGTGATCCAGGGCCTGGAGAGCACGTCGAGCAAGTCGGCACAGCTGGCGCAATCTGAGATGACTGACGGAAATCCCGGCGCATGGAAGGATTCGATCAAGCGCCTTGAAGCCGCGACGCCTGCCACCGTGCAGGCGACAGCTCGCAAGTGGCTGACGCGCGGCTCGTACACTCTGACCGTGTTGCCGTTCGGCGATCCGGCGGCTTCGGGCCAGAGCGTCGACCGGTCGAAAGTGCCTGCGCCGGGCTCGGTTGCGGATGCGACTTTCCCCGCGTTCCAGACCGCCACGCTGTCGAACGGTATGAAGGTGATGCTGGTCGAGCGGCATGATGCGCCGCTGGTTAATGTCTCGATGATGATCGACAGCGGCTATCCGGCCGACCTGTCGACGATCAAGAACGGCCTGAGCGGCATGACCGCCAATCTGCTGGACGAGGGCACGACCACGCGGTCGGCGCTGCAGATCGCGGACGAACTCGATCGGCTCGGGGCCTATCTTGGAACCGGAGGCGGCGGCGAACAGTCGACCGTCGAGTTCTCTGCGCTTACGCCGACGCTCGATCAGGTGATGACGATCTGGGCGGATGTGATCCGGAACCCGGCTTTCACGGAAGCGGATTTCAAACGCATCCAGGCGCAGACAGTTCAGGGCCTGCAGGCGCAGCTGCGCGATCCGAACTCGATCGGCCAGCGTGTCATGTCGAAAGTGCTGTGGGGCGGGCAGCATCCCTATGGCCGGCTGGTCCTGCCGCAAGACATCTCGTCCTTGACGCGCGCCGATGCGGCGGCGTTCCACAAGCAATGGTATGGCCCGAACAACGCTACGCTCTTTGTTGTCGGCGATACCACACTGGCGGATATCACGCCCAAGCTGGAAGCTGCGCTACGCGGCTGGGGCAATGCACCCAACAAGCGTCAACCGGTCGCCAACGGATCGCGGCCTTCGAAGCCGACCGTCTACCTGGTTGACCGCCCGGATTCGGCGCAGTCCGTCATTCTGATCGGCTCGACACAGGCCCCGCGCAATCCAGCGGAAGACACGCGAGTATCGGCGTTCAATGCGCTCTTCGGCGGCAACTTCGTCAGCCGGGTCAACATGAACCTGCGCGAGGACAAGGGCTGGTCATACGGCGCGCGCTCGAGCGTGAGCGGTGGCCGGGGACCGCGGACCTTCATCGTGTCGGCGCCGGTGCAGACCGACCAGACGAAGGGCGCACTTGTTGAACTGCGGAAGGAGCTGACTGACGTGGTCGGCAGACGTCCGCCCTCGGCGGCAGAGCTTGAGACGGCGAGAACCAACACGCTGCTCGGCATGTCGAGCCGGTGGGAGACTTCCGGTGCGGTGCTGGGATCGCTGATGGATATCTACCAGTTCAACCTGCCGGCGGACTACTGGGCCAAGTACGCAGCGACCTACCGGACGGTGACCCCGGCCGAGGTCGAGGCAATGGCGAAGAAGCTGATCCCGGACCAGAATCATGTCTGGGTGATCGTCGGTGACCGCGCAAAGATCGAGAAGGGCGTACGCGAGCTCAACCTCGGCGAGCTGCACATCGTGAACGCCAGCGGCGATGCCGTGGACTAGTTCCGGGCGTTGCTAGTCGACGCTGACGTCGAGGGTCTTTGCGTCGATCAGCGCGGCCGGAAGGTCGGCGCTGATCCAGGTTTGGCCGTGCTTCAGCGGGATCGAGAGTTCATCGCCGTGTTCGTCGCGGATGGTCACGTGTGAGCGAGCGTTGCGCTCGGCATCTGTAGCGGCGGGGACCAGGCGGACCTGAACCTTGTCGGTCGACTGGGTGAAGCTGGCGATGGGGCCGTGCAGTTCGACGGCGCGGACGACCGCGCCGGTCCCCGCTTCTTGCGGCCAGAGGAGGGTGATGGCGGCCGGGGCCATGGCGACGAGGGCCGCTGCGGCGAGGGCGATCTTGGTGATCATGCGGTTCCTGGCGGATCCGGGTTGAGCGGATCCTGGCCGGGAAGGCGCAAATATCGTGCCCGCAGCGAAGGACTGCGTCTGGATGGACAGGTAGGGGCCTTTGCGCCTGGCCGGAGGACAGGCCGGGACAAAGGGTGTGCCGGTTTGGTAAACCTGCTGGGTCATGGCGATTCAACGCCAATCCGCTTCGGCAGGTTGCGTTTCAGTCTGTCTTGTTCGCGGCGGGAGCCTGGGTCGCGGTCTCCGTTGTTTCGGCCGGCTTGGGCTTGCGGCGGCGGATGCGGAGGGCGTGGCGCAGGCGGGCGAGGCGTTTCCAGAAGCGGCGGCGTTCCGGCACGGGCAGGGGTTCGAGATTGTTGATGAACTGCTCGGCGCAGGCCCGCCAGGAATAGGTCTCGGCATAGGCGCGCGAATCCTCACGCGAGCACTTCAGCGCTTCCATGCAGGCGACGGCCAGATCGTCATCGACTGCGCCGGCCTTCGAGCCCGGGATCAGGTCGCGGGGTCCAGGCGCCTTGAAGCCAGCGACAGGCGTGCCGGCGGCCATGGCTTCGAGAATGACAAGGCCGAACGTGTCGGTGAGGCTGGGGAAGACGAAGACATCGGCATTGGCAAAGCACTCGGCGAGCTCCTCGCCCTGCTTCACGCCGAGGAAGTGCGCGTCCTTGTGCTTGTCTCGAAGCGTTTCGAGCTGAGGCCCGTCGCCGACGATGATCTTGGTGCCTTCCAGCGGTGTTTCGAGGAAGGTGGCGATGTTCTTCTCGACCGCGATGCGGCCGACATTGAGCCAGATCGGCGTCTTCATGCCCTTGAACGGGCCGCGATCGTCGCGGCGTTTCGAGGGATGGAAGAGGTCGGTGTCGACGCCGCGCGACCAGGCCGTGATGTTCTTGAAGCCGTGTGCGTCCAGCTCGTCGCGCATGGACGGCGTCGCGACCATGACGCGGCCGGAGTATTTGTGGAACTCGCGCACGTACATGTAGCCCATCCAGGTGGGCAGGAACCAGAAACGCGCCGCGACATATTCCGGGAAGCGGGTGTGGTAGCTGGTCGTGTAGGGAAACTTGTGGCGCAGGCAGACTGCGCGGGCGGCCCAGCCCAAGGGGCCTTCGGTTGCGATATGGACCGCGTCGGGTTCGAATTCGAGGAAGCGTTCCTCGATGATCTTCTTGGCCCCGAAAGCGAGGCGGATTTCCGAATAGGTCGGCAGCGGGATCGTCTTGAAGCCGTTGGGGGAGACGATGTCCCAGGTGTGGCCCATCTCCTCGCATTCGGTGATGACGCGCTTCATCGTGCGCACCACGCCGTTGACCTGCGGGTCCCACGCATCGGTTACAAGCATGATGCGCATTGCGGGGCGCGATTCCTTTTGCCGATCTGGCGGGCGTTTGATAGCGGGCGGGGACGGGTTACGTCCATGGTTCGGTCAGAATAAGGCGCAGGGCTCGTTTCGGCCCGCCGCGCCCGGCGAATTGACCAAGGGTCAGGTCTCACATGACGAAGCAAATTACCTCGGCTTTGCGCAGTCCGGATACGCTCGACCTCAACAAGTTCGAGGATGAAGGGCGCAGGCTCGCTGAGCTCTTGGCCAACCCCGCGCTGGATGCGACCGAGCGTCGCGCGGTCGCCATCGCGGCGCGGGACATCGTGCTGAAGGCGCGGGCCGAGACCAAGCGCCCGGGCGTGATGGAAACCTTCCTCGAGGAGTTCGGCCTGTCGAACCCGGAAGGTCTCGCGTTGATGTGTCTCGCCGAGGCGCTGCTGCGCGTGCCGGACGCGGACACGGCGGATGCGCTGATCGCCGAGAAGATCGCAACCGGCGACTGGGCGGACCATCGCGGCAAGTCGGACTCGCTTCTGGTCAACGCCTCGACCTGGGGATTGATGCTGACGGGACGCATCGTGCGTCCGCCGGAAGACGCGGAACACGATCCTGCGGGCTTCATGGGCCGCATGGTGCGGCAGGCCGGCGAGCCGGTGATCCGCGCCGCGATGATGCAGGCGATGCGCATCATGGGCGGGCAGTTCGTGATGGGACGCACGATCGACGAAGCGCTGAAGCGTGGTCAGCGCAACGTGAAGAAAGGCGAGGCGGCGAGCCATTCCTTCGACATGCTGGGCGAGGGCGCTCGCACGATGGCGGATGCGCAGCGCTATTTCGAAAGCTACGCCAATGCGATCGGTGAAGTAGGCAAGGCGAAGACAGGACCGTCGCCCGAAACAGCCGACGGGATTTCGGTGAAGCTCTCCGCGCTGCATCCGGCTTATCGCGCCGTGCAGGGCGAGCGGGTGCATCGTGAACTCTATCCGATGGTGCTGGAGCTGGCGAAGAAGGCCGCGAAGCAGAACATCAATTTCACGCTCGACGCCGAGGAGGCCGACCGGCTGGCGCTGTCGCTGCAATTGCTGGAGCGGCTGACCAAGGAAAAGGACCTCGGATCGTGGACCGGGTTGGGCCTTGCGGTTCAGGCCTACCAGAAGCGTGCGGAGACAGTGGTTGGCTGGCTGAGCGATCTGGCGCGTGACAGCGGGCGACGGCTGATGGTGCGGCTGGTGAAGGGCGCCTACTGGGATTCCGAAGTGAAGCGCGGGCAGATGGATGGCCAGCCGGACTATCCGGTGTTCACCACCAAGCAGGCAACTGACGTGTCGTACCTTACCTGCGCCAAGACGCTGATCGAGGCCGGGCCGTCGATCTATCCGCAGTTCGCGACACACAATGCGCACTCGCTCGCGGCTGTCGAAGCAATGGCGCGGCGGGCCGGGCGGAGCGATTACGAATTCCAGCGGCTGCACGGCATGGGCGGCGCGCTCTACAAGGCAGCGGGCCGTGAGCGTAGCGTCCGTATCTATGCGCCGGTCGGCGCGCACCAGGATCTGCTGCCTTATCTTGTCCGGCGTCTGCTCGAGAACGGGGCCAACACGTCCTTCGTGCACTCCTTCCTTGACGAAGACGTGCCGGCTGAGCGTATCGCGGCGGATCCTTATGCGACACTGTCGGCAGCCCCCAATCGGCATCCACGCATTCCGCCGCCGCCGAACATCTACGGTCCCTCGCGCGTCAATTCGGCCGGTCTTGATTTCAGCCAGAAGGCGGCACGTGACCGCATCACGGCGGCCGTCGCTGCAATCGATGCGGCAGGCCCGATTGCAGCAGGTCCGATCGTCGCCGGTAGCGCAATCACGACGAGCGGCGAGGCGACGCGCGCGCCTTCCGACACAAAACGGACCGTCGGCGCGGTTGCGACAGCGAGCGAGGCGGACATCGATGCTGCCTACGCATCGGCGACGGCTTTCCAGCCAGCCTGGAATGCGGTGGGAGGACCTAAGCGCGCCGACATTCTCGAAGCCATGGCCAACGCCATGGAACACGACACGGATCGCTTGATCGCCATCCTTGCCCGCGAAGGCGGCAAGACGCTGGACGATTGCATCGCCGAGGTGCGCGAGGCGGTCGATTTCTGCCGCTACTATGCCCTGGAGGCCGAGACGAAGTTTGCAGGGTTGGAAAAGCTGCCGGGGCCTGCCGGCGAGACCAACGGCATGGAGATGATGGGACGCGGCGTGTTCGTGTGCATCTCGCCGTGGAATTTTCCGCTCGCGATCTTCACCGGCCAGATCGCCGGCGCGCTGGCGGCGGGCAACACCGTGCTGGCGAAACCGGCCGAGCAGACGCCGCTGATCGCCTTCGAGGCCGTGAAGCTGTTTCATGCGGCCGGGCTTCCCGTCGAGGCGCTGCATCTGTTGACCGGCGACGGCAAGGTTGGCGGCAGACTGACCGGCGATCCGCGCTGCGGCGGCGTCGCCTTTACCGGGTCGACCGAAGTCGCGCGCACCATCAACCGGCAGCTTGCGGCGAAAGATGGCCCGATCGCGCCGCTGATCGCCGAGACCGGTGGGCTCAATGCTCTGTTCTGCGACACGACGGCGCTGAAGGAGCAGGTGGTCGACGACGTGGTGATGTCGGCCTTCCGCTCCGCGGGGCAGAGGTGTTCGGCGTTGCGGGTGCTGTTCCTGCCGCATGAGACGGCGGACGACATTGTCGAGATGCTGAAAGGCGCGATGGAGGTACTGGTCATCGGCGATCCGGCCGATCCCGCAACCGATGTCGGGCCGATCATCGATGCGGAGGCGCGTGGCCTGCTCGATGCGCACCTTGCCAGGATGAAGAGCGCGGTGAAGGTCTGGCAGCGCGATATGGGCGCGCTGAAGGACAAGGGCACGTTCTTCGGGCCGGCCATCCTCGAACTTTCCTCGCTCGACCAGATCGACAGGGAAGTGTTCGGGCCGGTACTGCATGTCGTGCGCTACGATCCCGACGACATCAGCGACGTCGGCGCCGCGCTGTCGGCCAAGGGCTATGGTTTGACGCTGGGCATCCATTCGCGACTGGAAGGCTTTGCCGAGAAGGTCAAAGCGTCGGTGAGGGCAGGCAATGTCTACATCAACCGCTCGATCATCGGCGCGGTCGTCGGCGTGCAGCCCTTCGGCGGCATGGGTCTTTCCGGAACGGGACCGAAGGCCGGCGGACCGCACTATGTCGCTCGCTTCGCGACCGAGCGGACTGTAACCAACAACATTGCCGCACAGGGCGGGGATCCGACACTGCTGAACTTGTAGGCTGTGCTAGCGGTCACTTCAGCCCCGCCCGGTCGCGCCGTCTCTGGTTGAGGACCCAGTTCGGCGTTCCTCCCGGAGAGAAGCCATCGGGATCGAGCATGACGGGGCCGGCGGCCGAGGGCGACGCCGACCGCTGGGCGACAAGTCTCTTCTGACGTTCGGCGATGGACAGCAGGCGGTCTGCTATCCGAAGCCATCGCTCCGCTGCAGCCGCATCTCCGGCGCGCACGGCCTGCCGGGCATTGTCGATCGAGCGATAGTGGTCACCGGTCTTCCTGAACATGATGTCTCCTTGTTGGGCGCTTCGGTCGCGACAGCGCGTTCGGACCGGCGTGAGCCGTCCGTGATGCATGGCCTCCTGATGGAAGGCCGGGGACGCGGGATGCCCCGCGTGGTTGGGGTGACCGCCGGTAGGCGGCTACCGGTAGAGACAAGAGAAACGCGTCATCCCGCGTCCCCGCGATCGTTATCCGCCAGCGTGACCACGGGGGTCCTCTCGACCCCTTGGGCCATATACACGGGCGGCGGGCAGGCCGGGTGTGTTCTCACCCGGTCCTCGAACTCCCGACTTGGCCACAGAGATGGCATTCGCCGGAACCTGACCCGCTCGGTCGCATCGCCTCCGCGCCGTTGAACATCGCGACTGCCCTCCCTGCGGAGGCGATGGGCGCATTGTAAGCGCGACCGGACCCCGGCTGAATCTAACTTCGGCTATCCTGCAGTTTCTGGCGCTAGTGATCTGAATTCAGGCTGCAAGATTTCTGGCCATCCGCCGTTTTGCGCGCAGGCTGTCCTACATTTCTGGCGTCGGCGAGTACGCCCTCATCCTGAGGAGCGGACGAAGTCCGCGTTCCCCGCGCAGGCGGGGATCCAGTCCGGCGGGCCTGAGCCCGCCAACAGCTGCGGTTTCGACAAGTGCCGTGCAGGTCGTGAAGGGAGTTGCGAGCGCGCATCCGCGCGCTGGACTGGGCCCCCGCCTTCGCGGGGGACACGGTGGTTGGATCGAGAGCGGTCCTTCCACTGAGCTTCAGGCACACCAGCTGAAAGCGGGCAAGGCCCGCGTTCCCTGCACAGGCGGGGGAGGAGGAGGGTTGTGCGCGACTGCCAACTCAGTCCTTGTAGACCTTGCCGCCCTTCATCACGAAGTCGACGGATTCCAGTTCGCGCACGTTGGTGAGCGGATCGCCGTCGACGGCGATGATGTCTGCGGCCTTGCCTGCCGCGATCGAGCCGATCTCGGCTGTGAGGCTGAAATGGTCGGCGGCGTTGATGGTGGCGGCGCGGATTGTTTCGAGCGGAGACATTCCCGCCTTCACAAGAAGTGCAAACTCCTGCGCGTTGTCGCCGTGGGCGGAGACGCCGGTGTCGGTGCCGAAGGCGATCTTCACGCCGGCGGCATGCATGCGGCGGAGCATGTCGAGCATCTTGGGTCCAGCTTCGCGCGCCTTGGCGGCCTGTACCGGTGTCAGGAAGCCGTTCGGCTTTTCAGCCTCGCGGGCGACGAAATCGCCAGCGAGCAGGGTGGGGATGAGATAGGCGCCGCTCTGCTTGAACAGTTCCGCGGAGTCGGCATCGGCATAGGTGCCGTGCTCGATCGAATCTCCGCCAGCGCGCAGGAAGGAATTGATGCCGTCGACGCCATGGGCGTGCGCCGTGACCTTGCGGCCCATCGCATGGGCTGCCTGGACGATGGCTTTCAGCTCCTCGTCGGTGAATTGCTGGGCGAGGCCGGCGGCGGTCTGCGAGAGCACGCCGCCAGTCGCTGTGATCTTGATGATGTCGGCGCCGTCACGGACGCGCTCGCGCACCGCGCGGGCGCAATCATCGGCGCCGGAGCAGACGCCGGGGCCGCGCAGCACGTCAGCAAGGGCGCGCGGCATGCCGTTGGCGTCGCCATGGCCGCCATGCACGCTGATCGCGCCGGCCGAGGCAATGATGCGCGGGCCGGGAATGACGCCGCGCGCGATGCCGTTGCGCAAGGCAAGTACAGCCTCGGCGTCGCCGCCGAGATCCGCGACGGTGGTGAAGCCGGCATTGAGTGTCTTCACCGCATATCCCGCGCCATCGACCGCCCCGTCGGCGCTGGTCTTGAGGAAGGTATTGATGCGGCTCTCGGGGCCTTGTTCGCTGGTGAGGTGGACGTGGCTGTCGATGAGGCCGGGCAGGACGAAGCTGGTCTTGAGATCGACCAGCGTCGCGCCGGCGGCGGGCGTCACATAGCCAGGCGTGATGCTGACGATCCGGCCATTGCGGATCAGGATCGATTGCTGGGTGAGGACGCGGCCGGTCGAGGGATCGGCCAGCAGGCGGCCGGCATGGATGAGGGTGTCGGGTGCGGCTGCCGGCGTCTGCTGGGCGGTCGCCATCAGGGCAAGCGGTGCAGCACAGGCGAGCAGGGCCGCCGCAACGATGACGCCAGTCAGTCTTTTTGAGTGAGCCACGCAGATCCTCCCGATGATCGGCGCGGACCCTATTCCGCTGCCGCGAGCGGCGTCGAGGACGGTGGAACCAACAGGTTGTTGGCGGCGGGGCCATTCGGCCCACAAGTTCTGGAGGAGGGACCAGGTCGACCGGGTGTCCGGCGGACCCGTGGACGGTTAGGTCCAGGAGGTCCGGGGAACGGCCCGAGTCGACCGGTGCCGGGCGTATGCAGCCCAATTCGTTAACGACGTCTAAACGTGATAATTTCTCTCCGGTGGATAAGCGAAAAGAATCCCGGCCCGGGGGCGTTGACGGTCCATTAGGGATGTGGCGACACTATATGTAGCGTCGGGGCTGGCGCTGGACACCAACCAGTTGGGTTTTTAGCCAGTTCCGGCCGAAGTTAACTATTTTTGGCCTCTAACGAGAGTTCCCCATGTCCGCAGAAGCCGTCACCACCGAGGAAAAGACTGCCGCCCGCCGTGGGAAGCCCAGGGCGCAGGCCGGCCTTCGCGTGGTTTCCGGGGTCAGGATCGACCCGGACCGTGACGCCCTCCTGACCGATTTCGGCAAGAAGACGCTCGACGACCGCTATGTGCTCCCGGGCGAGAGCTATCAGCAGATGTTTGCCCGAGTCGCGACCGCCTACTCGGATGATGCCGAACACGCGCAACGGATTTATGACTACATTTCAAAGCTCTGGTTCATGCCGGCGACGCCTGTGCTGTCGAATGGCGGGGCTGACCGCGGTCTTCCGATCTCCTGCTTCCTCAATGGCGTCTCCGATTCGCTCGATGGCATCGTCGAGACCTGGAACGAGAACGTCTGGCTCGCCTCGAACGGCGGCGGCATCGGCACCTACTGGGGCGACGTCCGCTCGATCGGCGAGAAGGTCGGTCAGAACGGGCAGACCTCGGGCATCATCCCCTTCATCCGCGTGATGGATTCGCTGACGCTCGCGATCAGCCAGGGCTCTCTGCGCCGTGGCTCGGCCGCCTGCTATCTAGACATCTACCACCCGGAGATCGAGGAGTTCCTCGAGATCCGCAAAGCCGCGGGCGACTTCAACCGCAAGTCCCTCAATCTCCATCACGGGATCAACATCACCGACGAGTTCATGGAGGCCGTGCGCCAGGACGCGCCATTCCAGCTGAAGTCGCCGAAGAGCAACCAGGTGATGAAAGAGGTTTCGGCCCGCAAGCTGTGGCAGAAGATCCTCGAGCTGCGTATGGCGACGGGCGAGCCCTACCTGCTGTTCACTGACACTGTGAACAACGCGATGCCGGCGCACCAGAAGCAGCTCGGCTTCAAGGTTCGCCAGTCGAATCTGTGCTCGGAGATCATGCTCCACACGGGCCTCGACCATCTTGGCCAGGACCGCACAGCTGTGTGCTGCCTGTCGTCGGTCAACGCCGAGAAGTTCCTGGAGTGGAAAGGCGAGGAGATGTTCCTCGAGGACGTGTTCCGCTTCCTCGACAACGTGCTCGAAGACTTCATCAAGCGCGCGCCGCCGGAAATGGCCCGCGCCGTCTACTCGGCGCAGCGCGAGCGTTCGGTTGGTCTCGGCCTGATGGGCTTCCACTCCTTCCTGCAGTCGCAGGGCGTTGCTATGGAATCGGCCACAGCGAAGGCCTGGAACAATGTGATGTTCAAGCACCTGCGCCGCGGTTCGGATGCGGCGTCGGTGAAGCTGGCGAAAGAGCGGGGCCCGTGCCCGGACGCCGCTGACTGCGGAGTGATGGCCCGCTTCTCACACAAGCTGGCGATCGCGCCGACGGCGTCGATCTCCATCATCTGCGGCGGCACGTCGGCTGGCATCGAGCCGATCCCGGCCAACATCTACACCCACAAGACGCTGTCGGGTTCGTTCTCGGTGAAGAACCCCTTCCTCGAAGCGGTTCTGGAAAAGACCGGCAACAACACGCCGGGCACCTGGGCGTCTATCCTCGAGCATGAGGGTTCGGTCCAACACCTCGACTATCTGAGCGAGCACGAGAAGATGGTGTTCCGCACCGCCTTCGAGATCGACCAGCGCTGGGTCATCGAACTCGCGGCCGACCGCACCCCCTATATCTGCCAGTCGCAGTCGCTGAATCTGTTCCTCGCGGCCGACATCGATAAATGGGACCTGCACATGCTGCACTGGACGGCATGGGAGAAGGGTCTGAAGTCCCTTTACTATTGCCGGTCCAAATCGATCCAGCGGGCGGGATTCGCCGGCTCCGAGAAGGAGCGGCCGGTCATGGACATGGGCCGGGACAGGACCGACTACGAGGAATGCCTCGCCTGCCAGTAGAAAAATTTCACAGGAATGCTGCACTGCACACGAAGAGGCCGCCTGAAAAGGCGGCCTTTTTGCATTGTGGGCAAAAGCCCGTCGCGATTGTTCGGCAGGGGCTTCTGGCTTAATCTTTTGGTCAGCAGACTTAAGGATTAAGGCGCGCGGGGAACTCAATTCGGTCCAAACCGTTAGCGGTTTGGTAACGAGGCGAGCACACGCTTGGGGACTTCAATGTCTGGGACGAGCAGTTAAAATGATTGCCAGTCTAGCAGGAAGCTTCATCGCGATGTCGTGCCTCAGCTGCGCGACACCCCCATCCGATTCCGATACGCCGCTGATTCTGACCGTGGGCCCTGTCGAGGGCGCACAGACCTTCCAGAGCGGCGATGCGCGGCGGGACCAGATCTTCGCCAACATTCCGGAAAACGAGTTCGGCCTTCCCCTGAAGGTCGGCAATGATTTCAGCCCGTCGAACCTGGCCTCGCCATTGGCGGCCGCCCGGTTCGAGGCCCTCGATCTTACGACGCCGATGCCGGTCCGCGCCATGCGCGGCGACCTGTGGAGCGCCGAAGTCTCGTTTGCCGCCTCGGCCGAAAGCACTGGCCTTGGCCTTGACCTGTCGTTTACCCCGCGCGCCCAGCTGCAGCGCAACAGGGCCGGCAACAACGTCGCCCGCACCGGCGCCGAGGTTCGCGTCGGTCCCAACCTTGTCGACCGCGACCTGCGCGGGACCAAGGTAGCGGCGCCTTCCTGGTACTTCTTCGTCGGCGCCGACAACGAGGCGCTGGTGTGGAACGTGGCCGACCAGACCGCCATGGATGGCGCAAGCCTGCGTGACCAGGCGACCGTCGGCGACCTGCAGGCAGGCGTGGCCTGGACGACAGGCGAGGGCGCGCAGATGTCCTTCGGCCTGGTCGAGCGCAAGCTCGAGTTCAACGACCTCGCCGGCAACCAGGACGTGCGGATGCGCGAGCGCTTTGCCGCGTTCAGCTACACGCTGCACTACTAGGCCAGCCCTCCAGATCCAGAGATTTTCCGGGCCGCCTTCGGGCGGCCCGCTGCTTTTGGGGCTCGCCCTGTCGCGGCCTTGCGACCATTTCGTTGTGGATCGCGGCGCCGAGCGGTCTGGCCTACGCTGCCAGTTGTGGGAGACTCGCCTGCTGGGTGACGAAGTAAGGAAAAATCAACCCTGCTTCGTCAACATATAGTTCTTGTGACACTCCAGAGCCCCTAGATATGGTGCTCGGCCGTGTTTCTCGAATGGCTGGGAGAATACCGATGTCCGACTCAGGAACGTCCAGTGGGGACAAGCTGAATGCCGCCATGGCGCGCGCAGGCATCCTGACGCCGTCGCATTCCTACAAGCCGTTCCGCTATCCGTGGGCCTACGACTTCTGGAAGCGCCAGCAGCAGATCCACTGGATGCCGGAAGAAGTCCCGCTCGGCGAGGACTGCAAGGACTGGGCGTCCAAGCTCAACGACCAGGAGCGCAGCCTCCTCACCCAGATCTTCCGTTTCTTCACCCAGTCCGACGTCGAGGTGAATGACAACTATATGGAGCGGTACTCACGCGTCTTCCGCCCCACCGAGATCAAGATGATGCTGGCCTCGTTCTCCAACATGGAGACGATCCACATTGCGGCCTACGCCCTGCTGCTCGAGACCATCGGCATGCCGGACACCGAGTTCTCGGCGTTCACGCAGTACAAGGAGATGCGGGACAAGCACGACTACATGCAGAAGTTCGGCGTCGAGACGGACGCCGACATCCTGCGCACGGTCGCGATGTTCGGCGCCTTCACCGAAGGCCTGCAGCTGTTCGCATCCTTCGCGATGCTGATGAACTTCCCGCGCTTCAACAAGATGAAGGGCATGGGGCAGATCGTTTCCTGGTCCGTGCGAGATGAGTCGCTTCACTGCGAGGGCATGATCCGCGTCTTCCACACGCTGGCGGCCGAGACCGGCGCGCTGACGGATGAGGTCAAGAACGACATCATCGATTGCTGCCGCACCGTGGTTAGGATGGAGGATGCCTTCATCGACCTCGCCTTCTCGACGGGGCCGGTGCAGGGGATGACCGCCCAGGACATCAAGAACTACATCCGCTACATCGCCGACTGGCGTCTCGGTCAGCTCAAGCTGCCGGCGATCTATGGGGTGAAAGAGCACCCGATCCCGTGGCTGTCGGAGATCCTCAACGGGGTCGAGCACGCCAACTTCTTCGAGCAGCGCGCGACCGAATACTCCAAGGGCGCAACCGGCGGAGACTGGCACGGCTCCGACGGCGTCTGGTCGTCCTTCGACAAGATGCAGAAACGCGTCGCAGCCGAGTAAGGCCGGACGCATTTCCCCGCTCGGGCGAAAGCGCACCCCTGAAAAGGGCGCGGCGCTATTCCTGCATGGTTTTCCGGGATTAACGATACGCGCCATATTTCTTGGCCGATGAAACGTTATATGAAGTGCAGGCGTTTAAAGAACGCCTCGCACCTTGCCCTGGGAGACTCCCATGACGTCCTCAACCTCTGCGTCCGGAAACGGTAACCCGGGTTCCAAGACCGACTTCGACACCCTCAAGAACGACATGAAGGCGCTGCGCGCCGACCTGGCCGCTCTTCTGAAGGATACCGGCGCCCTGGCGTCCGAACAGGCGAAGGCCGCCGCTGAGCGCGCCAAGGTCATGGCCGAGGACGCCGGCGAGAAGGCTGGCGAATACCGCGACGCCGTCGCCGACAAGGTTCGCGAACATCCTTTCGCCGCGGTGGGCATCGCGCTTGCCGCTGGCTTCGTCATCGCTTCGCTCGCCAACCGCAAGTAGCGGCGCGTAGCGGGCCCGGGGGCCGTGTTGTTGTTCGGACGTCTCTTTGATCGCGCCAAGGGCGTCGCAGTAGCAGCGGGCGCGGCGACCCTGCTTGCCATTGGCGGCGTCGTCACGCTGGCGATCAGCTCGGCGATGACGCTTCAGACGTGGATGCCGGGGCCGGCGGCCTATGCCGTGACGGCCGTTGGCTTCCTCGCCGTGGCGGCGATCGCGATGTGGGTCGGCGTACAGCCCAAGCGGCCAGAAGCGCATCCCGAGCCTGAAGATGCCGATCCGACGCAGGCCGTGCTCACCATGCTCGACCTGCCGGTCGAGGTTGCCAAGAAGATCATCACGGAGCGGCCGGTAGCTGCGACTGTCGTGGTCGCCGGACTTGGACTGCTGATCGCGCGCAAGCCGCAGATAGCGCTCAAGATGGTCGACAAGCTGCTGGAACGGTTTGGCGGAAGCGGCCTCGGGTGATTTCCACAGGCGGCAAAGTAGCTTGCCCTCCCGAATTGACGGGACGGCCGGTCCTCTCCATTCTTCCAAGATGACGGGGAAGGTTCTCACGCCTCAGCAGGCGATCGACAAGGCAACCGAGCTTTACGAAGCGGCGGTTGGCAAATTGCGGCTCGCTCTCGAAGCCTTCGTCACCAAGGGGACAAAGCCGGATCCGAAGGCCCGCACGCGGGGCGACTTTTGCTATCCGATGCTGAAGCTGACCTACAGCCCGGACGGTCCGGTGCCGCCTCTGTCGCGCGCTTTCGCCAAACTGTCCGAACCGGGTCTCTATGAGATCACCGTCACGCAGCCGGCTTTCTTCCGGAGCTATTTCCTCGAACAGCTCGAGCAGATCACCGCCGACTTTGATGTGACGCTTGAGGTCACGGTCTCAAAGTCCGAAATTCCCTATCCTTATGTGCTGGAGCACGCGAGCAACATCGATGCGGAGGCGTTGCCGCCCGCGGAGTTCGCGCGCTGGTTTCCAACGCCAAGCCTGGAGCATATCGGCGACGAGGTGATCGACGCCGAGATCCAGGACGGCGGCATGTTCAACACTGACGGCGTGCGGCCGCTGGCCCTGTTCGATGCTCCGCGCATCGACTTCTCGCTTCAGCGCCTGAAGCACTACACCGGCACGCCGTTCGAGCATGTGCAGCGCTATATCCTGTTCACCAACTACCACCGCTATGTCGATCATTTCGTCGAATGGTCGATCGAGCGGCTGAAACAGCCGGGTCCCTACAAGCGCCTGTCGGCGCCGGGCGGCATCATTGTCGACTCGAAGACCAAGGACGCAGCGCAGAAGGTCAATGACGGCCCGTGGCGCCGTCACCAGATGCCGGCCTACCACCTGATGGCGGACGACCGGGCAGGGATCACGCTGGTGAACATCGGCGTCGGCCCTTCCAACGCCAAGACGATCACCGATCACCTCGCGGTTCTGAGGCCTGAATGCTGGATCATGGTCGGCCATTGCGGCGGCCTGCGTCACTCGCAACGCATCGGCGACTATGTGCTCGCGCACGCTTATCTCCGCGACGATCATGTTCTCGACGCGGTTCTGCCGCGCGACATTCCGGTTCCGCCGATCGCTGAAGTGCAGGTCGCGCTCCAGGAAGCCGCCGAGAAGGTCACGGGCGATCAGGGCGATGCGCTGAAGCAGCGCCTGCGCACCGGCACGGTTGTTACGACCGACGACCGCAACTGGGAGCTGCGCTTCACTGACTCGGCCAAGCGCTTCAACAAGTCGCGCGCCATCGCGATCGACATGGAAAGCGCCACCATCGCCGCCAACGGCTATCGCATGCGCGTGCCCTATGGCGTGCTGCTGTGCGTGTCGGACAAGCCTCTGCATGGCGAGATCAAGCTCGCAGGCGCAGCAAACCGTTTCTACGAACGCGCCATCGGCGAACACATTCGCATCGGCATCGAAACGCTGGAGTCACTTGCGCGCGCTGGCGGCGATGCGCTGCACTCGCGAAAACTGCGGTCGTTCTACGAACCGCCTTTCCGGTAGGTCAACTCGCGCGGCAATAGCACGGGGTTTCCCCGATAGCCGAATCTCCCCTACTTCTCGGGGGAGTTCGATGGGCGTTCGTCGCCCAATCATGATATGACAATCGGCCGGCGCGCGGCTGGGGAGCTAGAATGGCGAACGAGAGTTCAGGCCTGAAGCAAGCTGCGCCGCGTCCCAAGAAAACGCGAGCCGAACGCCAGCGTGTCGGCGGCGCGATGGCGCCGGCAGGCTTCTCGTGGTCGCTCTTCGAGTTCGCCCGCAATCCCTACTTCATGCTGATCGTCACCTACGTCTTCCCACCCTATTTTTCTGAGTTCGTAATCGGCGATCCTGTGCAAGGGCAGGCGGCCGTCGCCGAGGCGACGAAATGGGCTGGCGTGATCGGTGCGCTGACGGCGCCGATACTCGGCGCGATGATGGATCGCGGCGGCTCGCGCAAGCCACTGATGGCGCTCTTCATTGGTATGCTCGTGGTCAGTGGCGCATCCCTGTGGTGGTCGCTGCCAGGCGGCGCAGGACTTGGCGTCGCCGGCACGATGTCGTTCCTGGTGCTGGGCTTTGTCGGCTACACCTACTCGGAGATGATGCACAACGCGATGTTGCGGTCCGCTGGAAGGCCGGAATCGCTGTCGCAGATTTCGGGCAACGGCATTGGGCTGGGACAACTTTCCTCAGCTCTTTGTCTGTCCGGTCTGGTCGTTGTTGCTGTCGCTGTCCCAGTACTTGGCAAGGTGGACGGTGGATTCACGTTGCAACGTGGTGTCGGTCCGTTCGTTGCCGGCTGGCTGTTGGTTTTCGTGATCCCGTTCTTCCTGTTCATGCCGGATGGCAAGCCAGAGGGGGGCACCTGGAAAGCTGCTGCACGAGATGTGTTTGCGGGAATTTTCAAACGACGCCCCATGCCCAAGTGGTATTGGTATCTGTTGGTCTTTGTTCCGTCGGCCCTGTTGCTGACTCCAATAGTCACCCTGTTACTCACGTTGCTGGCTCCGGCCGTTGCGATCGAGCCGAGCGTGCTCGTACTCGGTTGGAAGGCGCCGATCGCCGTTCTCGCTTCCAGTACAATTCTTGCGAGCATTGCCAGCTGGCTGCTGGCTCCGCGTTTGGCGAGTTATTTCGGCCCTTACATTCAAGAGTCGCCGGAGACGATGAAGTATCTGGCTGCCGCGCTGATCTACAAGGACGGCATGACGGCGCTGTTGGCGCTGGCCGGCGTGTACACGGCAGGCGTGCTCGGCTGGGACCTCACCGAAGGCGCGCTATACGGAATATGGGCTTCAATAGCTGGTGTGATCGGCGGGCTCTTCCTAGCTGGCGTGATGGACAGAATGTTCGGCGTCCGTCGAGCGATCATTGTACAGCTTGCACTGCTCTGCATCTTCGTGGCGATCGCTCTCGGCATCACCCAGGACTCGATCTTCTACGGCCTCGTCCCATCGGGCCATTCCATACACAGCGGCCCATATTTCAATTCGTTGTCGGATGTCTTCTATCTTGTCCTGATCGCGATCATTGCGGCGCTGGCCGCGGCGAACATCAGTTCGAGCCGCTACATGATGATCACGCTGGCGCCGAAGGAGCGCATTTCGGAATTCTTCGGCCTCTATGCGATGTCGAGCACGGCGACGGTGTGGCTCGGGCCGATGTTGACCGAGTGGGCGACGCGCACGTTCAACGACCAGCGCATCGGCTTCTCGCCGGTGCTGCTGCTGCTGTTCATCGGTCTCTTGCTGATGCTGACGCTGAAGAAGACGACCGGCGAAAAGGGCCGTCTGACCGGCGACGCATCGTCGCCAGCTCACTGATCGAGTTGAGCTGTAACTGAGAACCTACTCGCCCTTGGCGGGCCCGGCCTTGGCCGTCACCGTCGACATGACGTTCTGGAAGTGATCCGGCGCATCGCCAACCATCGGCGTCGCGCGGCATTTGTCGACGCAGGAGAAGGTGTAGGTGCCCGCGCCGCGCTGGATGGTGAGCTCGTTGTCCGCTTCGCCGCCGACGACGAGCTGGTTCGAGTAGATCGTGTTACCGCCGCGATCGAGCACGAGCAGGTTGGTCGAACCGAAGGCCTTGCCGGTGACCAAGAGCGTGTTGGCGTCGTGCACGGAGACATCGGCGACGGTGGCGTTGCCGACCACGACCGAATTGGCCGGGCGCGTGAGCTTCAGCGTCACCGTCTGATCGACTTTCACCGTGAAAGGATCGGCCGCGGCGGCAGGCGCGAGCGCTAGGCCGAACACGAGAGCGGCGAAAATTCTTTTCGACATGGCGGTCTCCCCGCAGAAATCCTCGGTCGACCTTAGGGAGCATCCCTGAATCAAAGGCTAAGGCGGGAGGGGCGCGGAGGTGTCCGGGCAGGGGGAGACTCGCGCGCGCGAGTCTATAACTACTGCAGCGCGGCGGGCGGTTCGGCGTTATTGGCTCGTTCAAAGTATTCAACGAAAGAATAAGAACGTAGTTAAGCGTAGATGAACGCGAATACCTTCAACTTTCTTGTTTGCTTTACGCGATATCAATCGAGCTCAGGTACAACCACCATACCTACTACGGGTGATGGTACTGCGTGGTGGGACTAAAAAAGCCATGCATAAGCGGAGAAGCTACATGAAAAACGTCCTGAAGTTCCTGAGCAACAAGTCTGGCGCGACCGCGATCGAATACGGCCTCATCGCCGCTCTGATCGCCGTTGCCGTGATCGGCGGCGTCTCGACGCTCGGTCAGAACGCCAACGCGACCTTCACGACCATCGCGGCCGAGATGTAATCTACGTCTCCAGCGATTTAGTTGGAATAGAGGGAAGCCGCGGACCTTGGTCCGCGGCTTCTTTCTTTTTCGAATACTGGTCGCGGTCAATAATTCCTTCAGCGAATTCATGTAAGTTGCTTGGATCACAACTTGGGTGGAAGATGATCACGTCGCTGCTCTGTCTGGCGTTTCCGCTTCTTCTTCTCTACGCCGCCTGGCACGACATCTCGACGATGACGATTCCGAACTGGGTTTCGATCGTCCTTGCCCTGGTTTTCATTCCCACCGCCATAACGGCTGGTCTCTCCTGGGAGGAGATCGGCTGGCATCTTGTGTTCGGCGCCGGCGTACTCGTCGCGTGCGCGATCCTTTTCTATCTCAACGTTTTCGGAGGCGGCGACGCGAAGGTGATCGCGGCGGCCTCACTCTGGACCGGCCTCGCGGCGACCGCTCCGTTCGTGCTGGGCATGGCGCTGGCCGGCGGCGCGCTGGCTGCCGTGCTGATTGTCCTGCGCCGGATGAAAATTTCTTCGAGCAAGGCGTGGGTGAAACGTCTGATGTCGCCAGAAGAAGGCGCGCCCTATGCTGTCGCCATCGCGGCCGGCGCCTTCCTCGCAGCGCCTGCTTCTCCGGTGCTTGCCGCAGGGCTTGCGGGCTTCGGCGCGTAGTTTCTGGCGCCGCTGGGCGTGGAAGGAATCTGTAAGGGTTAACTCTTGACGCACGGGGTTAACGGGCTCGGACCCTGCGTCTTAACTCTCCTTTATATCCCTCGTGAAAGTCTGACACCTCAGGATCGGGCCCCTTTCAGGCCTTTGGGGACTGCGGCGGAGGGCTTTCATGTCGCCTGTGCGACTGATCATTCTTCTGGTGGCGGGCGGATCGGCCATTGGCGCCGTATTCCTCGTTCGCTCGCTTACGCAGCCTGCTCCGGCTGCTGCTGCGTCCTCGCTGACGCCCGCCGAGGCGGTGAAGGTCAAGGAAGTGCCGAGCAAGCAAGTGCTCGTCGCCAATCACGCCATTCCCGTCGGCAAGTTCGTCTCCGCTGACGATCTGCGCTGGACTGCCTGGCCTGAGGCTGCGCCGACCAGCGCATTCATCGAGCAGGAGAAGCAGCCCGAAGCGCTCGAGAAGCTCGTCGGCGCCGTTGCGCGCTTTGATCTTGTCGAAGGCGAACCGGTCACCGCGATCAAGGTCGTGCATCCCGGCACCGCCGGCTTCATGGCCGTGATGCTGACGCCGGGCATGCGCGCTGCGTCGGTCGAGATTGCAGCTGAATCGGCTGCTGGCGGCTTCATCCAGCCCAACGATCGCGTCGACGTCATCGTCACGCGCGAGATCGAAGGCGCGAAGGGCACGCAGGCCAACACGATGCAGAACGTTCGCTCGGATCTCATCCTTGCCAACGTCCGCGTGCTGGCGATCGACGACCGCTATGGCCCGCCGCCGGCTGACACGCCCGAAGCCCAGGCCGGGCAGGGCATGGTGATCCTGGGTTCGCGCGCCACGCTCGAGCTAACGCAGTCCGACGCGACGCTGCTCAACACGGCGAAGAAGGCCGGCGAGATTTCGCTGACGCTTCGCTCCATCGCCGATGTCCAGGCGCCGCAGGGCTCCACGCCGACAGGCCGCGTTTATCGAGATGGCGTGGCGCAGACCTCGGAAGGCGTTCGCGTCTATCGCTATGGCACCGAATCCGTTGCAGCGGCGCCGGCAGGTTGAGGTCTTTCATGTCATCCAACCGCAATATCGTACTGATCAGCCTCGCGACCGCGCTCGCCCTGAGCACGCCCGCAGGCGCTCAGCAGCAGCCTCCGGCTGATCTCTCGGGCGCGCCCGCCAAGCGGATCACCGTGCCGGACGTTTCCTCGACGCAAGGCACGACCGAGCAGCTGACGCTGACCGTCAACAAGTCCTACATGCTCGAGTTCGATGTTCCGATCGACGACGTGATCGTCGCCAATCCCGGCATCGCCAACGTCGTCGCGCGCGACAATCGCCGCGTCGCCGTGATGGGCGTGGCGCCGGGCGAGAGCAACATCGTGTTCCTCGATCGCTCGGGCCGCAAGATCAAGGTGCTCGACGTCTCTGTGACTGATGGCGTCGCCGGCATGGACCAGCTGCGCGGTCTGATCAGCCGCTACGTTCCAGGCGCCAAGGTGCAGGTCGAAGCCGTCAACGGCCGGATCATTCTCGCCGGTTCGGTTCCGAACAACTCGGCTGCCGAGCGCGTCGTGCAGCTCACCAAGCCCTACGCCAAGGACGACAACAGCATCCTCAACATGATGTCTGTCTCCGGCAAGGACCAGGTCACGCTCAAGGTGCGCTTCGTCGAGATGCAGCGCTCGGTGATCAAGCAGATGGGCATCAACCTCTCCGGCGCGATGAGCTTCGGCGAGCTGGTGCCCCGCATGCTCGAGACCGCGATCAACCCGATCACGGGCCTTCCGGCGCTCACCGGCAACGTGCTCAAGCCGGCGTGGGAGAACACGATCTCGTCCGGCACATCCAACGCCTTCCCGATCGCGGGCTCGTCTCTGGGCGGTCTGGTCGCGAACATGGGCTATCAGAATATCGCCGATGGCACCCAGCAGAGCTCGGTTGGCGCCAAGATCAACGCGCTGGAGCGCGTCGGCGTCGTTCGCACCCTAGCCGAGCCGAACCTCGCGGCGATCTCTGGCGAAGCCGGAAAGTTCCTCGTCGGCGGCGAGTTCCCGGTTCCGGTCGCGCAGGACCAGGGCAAGATCTCGATCGAGTTCAAGCCGTTCGGCGTGGGTCTCGGCTACACGCCGATCGTGCTGTCCGAAGGCCGCATCTCGCTGCAGCTTTCGGTTGAAGTGTCCGAGCTGACAACGCAGGGGGGCTTCCAGGCCAACGCGGGCGTCGCCATCGATCCGTCCACGGGCCAGCCAACGGTAGCGCAGACCATGACCATTCCGGCGCTGAAGGTCCGGCGGGCGGAAACCACGGTCGAGATTCCCTCAGGCGGCAGCCTCGTGATCGCCGGCCTGATCCAGGAAACGACGCGTCAGAATCTCGACAGCGTGCCTGGCGCCAAGGACATCCCGATTCTCGGCGCCCTGTTCCGCAGCCGCGACTTCCAGAACGACGAAACCGAACTGGTCGTGATCGTGACGCCTTACCTGGTCGATCCGACCGACCCGCAAGGCTTCCGGGATCCGGACCGCGGCTACGTCACGGCCACGGACGCTCGCACGATCCTGTTCGGCAAGCTCAACGACGTCTACTCGGTTCCGGGTTCCGCCGCGAGCAAGGCCTCCGCGCCCAAGGGCGCGAGCGGCTTCATCATCGATTGAGGGAAGAGCAGATGTCATCGCGTTTCCACATCGTGCTCGCCGGAGCTTCGCTGCTTGCTCTTGGCGCCTGCGCCCAGGATGCCGACCAGATCGCGTACTCCAACCGCCTGCACACGCAGATCATGGCGCAGGAGACCACGGCTGACCTGAAGATCGACACGATCGTTTCGGGCGAGAAGCTTGGAACGCTCGAGCGCGAGGCCGTGAAGTATTTCGCCAACGCCTATCAGGATGAAGGCCATGGCGCCGTGATCATCTCGCGTCCCAGCAACGGGCCCGACGACATCTCGGCGATGCGCGCGGCGTCCGACGCGCGAGCCATCCTGCTGTCCGAAGGTGTCGAGCCGACCCTGATCGCGGAAGGCAACTATGACGCCTCGGGCGCCGGAAAGGCCCCGCTGATCTTGACCTACCGCACCTACGAAGCGGTGGTTCCCAACTGCCCGGATATCTCGAACTGGGATTTCGCGTGGACCGGCACCAATTCGGCCCTGCCGTCCCTGGGCTGCGCGGTCACGATCAATCTTGCAGCGATGATCGCCGATCCGTCGGACCTGGTTGGCGATCACCGCATGGATCCAGCCGACATCGGACGCCGTGGCGTCGTGATGACGAAGTACCGCAACGGCGAGAAGACGGGCGCCGAACGTAACGATGACGCCAGCGGCGCGATCAGCGAAGCCGTGGGCGGCAAGTAGGAAGGTTGAGGCGGGACATGAGCGGACCACGGGACAGGTTTGACGATGACGGCGAGCTGGATCAGCTCGCTCAGGATCTCGATCTCGATATGGATGCCCCGATCGGCGCGACCTTCGCGGCTGCGCTTCGGGACAAGGGCGGAGATCTGCCCGCGTTCGAGGAAGCCGATTTCGGTCTCGACGACGAAGGCTTCGTGACGCCTCCGCCCCGCCAGGCGCCGCCAGCGCACGAGCCCCCGACGGTTTTTGCCGATGCCCCCCCGCATGACTACACCGAGGTCGAGATGGAGTCGGAGGAAGAGCTGACCTTCGAACCCGAGGAAGAGTTCGGCGAATCCGAAGAGTTCGCCAGCAATACCGACGCTTTCGGCGCGCCGCCATCGCCCGCGCCGGCAGCTCACGCCAATCAGCCCTGGCTGCAACCCAAGCCGTCGGCGCCTGCCGAAGACCTGCCGCCGTTGACTGTCGGCGCGCCGGAACTTGTCAATGAGGAAGAGGCCGCCGGGCAGGGTCTTGGCTACGACTACGCGTTCGGTTCGGCTCATTCGGGCGGCGACCGGGCAATCCCGCGCATTGTCGTGCACGCCTTCTGCACGCGCACGCCGTCGCTGACCCTGATGCGGACGATCATGAAGGATCGTCGCATGAAGAACGTCACGATGGACGTGTTCGAGGGCGGCGTTCCGGCGGCCATCAGCTATTACGTCAACGAGACGACGCCGAACCTTCTGGTCATCGAGGCTGCGGCTGATCCGCGTCAGCTGCTCAGCGAGCTGGATTCGCTCGCCGAGTATTGCGACGAGAATATCCGCGTTGTCGTGCTGGGTCACACCAATGATATCCGGCTCTATCGCGAACTGATGCGCCGCGGCGTCAGCGAGTATCTCGTCGCCCCGGTCGATCCGGTGCAGATGATCCGCTCGATCTCGTCGCTGTTCACCGATCCGGAAGCTCCGTTCACTGGCAAGACGATTGCCGTCACGGGCGTCAAGGGCGGCGTGGGCGCTTCCTCCGTTGCGCACAACCTCGCTTGGGCCCTGTCCGAGCGCGTGAAGGTCAACGCGACGCTGGTCGACCTCGATCTCAACTTCGGCACCACGGGACTCGACTTCAACCAGGACACCCAAGCGACCATCGCTGACGCGCTGATGTCGCCGGACCGGTTCGACGATGCTGTCATGGGCCGCCTGATCACCAAGGCGACCGACCGGTTGTCGCTGTTCACCGCGCCGGCAACACTGGACCGAACCTACAATCTCGATCCGGAAACCTATGTCCGTGTGCTCGAACAGGTTCGTGGGTCGGTTCCGTTCGTCGTACTCGACCTGCCGCACATCTGGACGGACTGGTTCAAGTCGACCGTCATCTCGGCCGACGAGCTGATCATCGTCGCTGCGCCGGATCTGGCCTCGCTGCGCAACGGCAAGAACCTGATCGACTTCCTCAAGGCCGCGCGCCCGAACGACAATCCGCCCAAGCTGGTTCTCAACATGGTGGGCCTGCCGAAGCGTCCGGAGATTCCGGCCAAGGATTTCGGCCAGGCGATCGGCGTCGATCCGACATTGATCCTTCCGTTCGACGCTCAGCTCTTCGGCACCGCCGCCAACAATGGCCAGATGGTGTTCGACGTCGCGCCGGAATCGAAGGTTTCGCAGGGGCTCGACCAGCTCGCTGCATTGCTTACCGGCAAGGAAATTCAGACCGAGAAGCCCTCAATGCTGAAAAAGCTGCTGGGCAAGTAGGAGTAGGGGATGTTCGGCAAGCGTACGACGACGGGTGGACCACCAACCCCGCCGCCAACAGCGGCTGAGTCCTCGCGCCCGCCGTCGCCGCCTCCGAAACCTGCCGCAGCTCCGGCGCCCAAGCCCGCTTCGGCCGCGGTCGTCATCGAAGAGGATGGTCCGCCACCGCCGCCGCGTTCGGCTGCGCCGAAGTCCGCGACGCCTCCGCCGAGGGCTTCCAACAAATCCGCACCGCCTCCGCCGCCCAAGGAAAAGATCGCCCAGGTCGACAATCGGTCGGACGAATACTACCGGACCAAGACCGAGGTTTTCAATGCGCTGATCGACACGATCGACCTGTCGCAGCTCGCCCAGCTTGACCAGGAAAGCGCGCGCGAGGAGATCCGCGACATCGTGATCGAGATCGTCTCGATCAAGAACGTGGTGATGAGCGTCGCCGAGCAGGAGACCCTGCTCGAGGATATCTGCAACGATGTTCTCGGCTATGGCCCGCTTGAGCCGCTGCTAGCGCGCGACGACATCGCCGACATCATGGTCAACGGCGCCGGCACGACCTACATCGAGGTCGCCGGCAAGATCCAACGGACAAACATCCGCTTTCGCGACAACGCGCAGCTGATGAACATCTGCCAACGCATCGTCAGCCAGGTCGGCCGGCGCGTCGACGAAAGCTCGCCGATCTGCGACGCGCGCCTCGCCGATGGTTCGCGTGTCAACGTCATTGCTCCGCCGCTGGCGATCGACGGCCCGGCTCTCACGATCCGGAAGTTCAAGAAAGACAAGCTGAAGATCACGGACCTCGTGACCTTCGGTTCGATCTCCGAGCCGGGCGCCGAAATCCTGCGCATCATCGGCGCCTGCCGCTGCAATGTGCTGATCTCGGGCGGTACCGGTTCGGGTAAGACAACGTTGCTCAATACGCTGACGGCCTTCATCGCTCCCGGCGAGCGTGTCATCACCTGCGAGGACGCGGCCGAACTTCAGCTGCAGCAGCCCCACGTCGTGCGCCTCGAAACGCGCCCGCCCAACCTCGAGGGGCAGGGCCGCGTGACGATGACCGACCTGGTCAAGAACTGCCTGCGTATGCGCCCTGACCGGATCATCGTCGGCGAGGTCCGCGGACCCGAAGCGTTCGACCTTCTACAGGCGATGAACACGGGCCACGACGGCTCGATGGGCACGCTGCACGCCAACACGCCGCGCGAAGGTCTGTCGCGTCTGGAATCCATGATCACCATGGGCGGCTTCACGTTGCCCCAGCGCACGATCCGCGAGATGATCGTGGGCTCGATCGACGTCGTGATCCAGGCCTCGCGCCTGCGCGACGGATCGCGCAAGATCGTTTCTATTACAGAAGTCATGGGCCTCGAAGGCGACGTGATCGTGACGCAGGATGTGATGCGCTACGAGATCGATGGCGAGGACAAGGACGGCAAACTGAAAGGCACGCACCGCGGCACCGGCATCGGCCGGCCTCGCTTCTGGGAGCGCGCCAGGTACTTCAATATGGAAGCTGATCTCGGTCGCGCGCTCGACGCGCTGGAGGAGAGCAACCGGTGACCCCAGACCTGATCACCTACGCAGCGGCGGGCCTCGCCTTTATCACGATCGCGGCGCTGGGCTTTGCCTTTGCCGGCGGCGGCGGTCGCGGCAAGCAATCGAAGCGGATCAAGGCGATCAACGAGGGCACACGCGGCCGGGCCGTCGACGCCAACGTAGCGCGGCGCAAGCAGATGGACGCAACGACCAAGGCGCTGCGCGACCGCGAGGAAGCCACCCGCAAGAAGCGCTCCGTCGGCAAATCGGTCGAAGACAAGATCAAGCAGGCTGGTTTGAACATCACCGTTCCGATGTTCTACGCTGCATCGCTGGTCGCTGGCACACTGGCGGGCGGCGGCATGTTCGTCGCTGGTTTCAACAAGGACCTGATGATCCTTGCGAGCATCGCAATCGGCTTTGCGGCGGCGTTCGGGCTGCCGCGTTGGGTTCTCGGCATGAAGATATCCGGCCGCCAGAAGAAATTCGTGGGCCAGTTCGCCGACGCCATCGATGTTATTGTTCGCGGCGTGAAATCCGGCCTGCCGCTCAACGAATGCCTTCGCATGATCGCCAAAGAGAGCCCGCAACCGCTAGCTAGCGAGTTCCAGGGCGTCTGCGATGCGGTGGCGATGGGCGTTCCGATGGATCAGGCGCTCGACCGCATGTACCAGCGCACGCCGACCCAGGAAGTGAACTTCTTCAACATCGTGCTGAACATCCAGCAGAAGGCGGGCGGCAACCTGTCCGAAGCGTTGGGCAACCTGTCCACCGTGCTTCGCTCGCGGAAGCTGCTGCGCGAGAAGATCAAGGCGCTGTCGTCGGAAGCTAAGGCGTCGGCGATGATCATCGGCTCGCTGCCAGTCATCGTGATGGTGCTCGTCTACATGACGACGCCGGCCTACATCATGTCGCTGTTCACCACCGATCTCGGTCACCTCCTCCTGCTGATCGCGGCAGGTCTCATGGGCGCGGGCATCTATATCATGCGCTCCATGATCAACTTCAACTTCTGACGGGGAGGCCGCGCCATGAACTGGGTCTCCTTCCTCGTTGATCCTGTCACCCTCGTTTCGGCATTTGCCGCGGTCATGACCTTTTTGACGGTCATGACGCTCGCGGCGCCGGCGTTTTCGGGTGACAAGCTCACGAGCCGATTGAAGCAGGTCGCCAACCGCCGCGAGGAGCTGCGCAAGAAAAGCCGGGCCGCGCTCGAGGGCGAGGCCAAGAAGTCGATCCGCGTCCGGGATACGTCGACGATGAAGAAATTCGTCGACAAGATGGACCTGCAGAAGGCGCTCAACGATCCAGGCGTCGTCAAGAAGCTGACGCAGGCGGGCCTGCGCGGCCCCAAACCGATCTCGATCTTCTATTTCTGCCGTTTCGCCCTGCCGATCATTTTTGGCATCGGCGCCTTCGTCTATATCTGGTTCATCAACGACCACGGCCTGCAGATGCAGATGAAGATCGCCGCCGTCGGCGGAGCCATCGCCGCGGGTTTCTACGGTCCCAACATCTATCTCGAAAACCTGATCACAAAGCGCCGCACATCGATCATGCGCGCCTTCCCCGACTCGCTCGACATGATGCTGATCTGCGTGGAATCGGGCATGTCGATCGAGCAGGCCTTCGCCCGCGTAGGTGAGGAGATCGGAACGGCGTCCGCCGAACTGGCTGAGGAACTCTCGCTGACCACCGCCGAGCTGTCCTACCTGCAGGATCGCCGGCAGGCCTACTACAACCTCGCCGAGCGCAACAACCACCCGGGCGTCAAGGGTGTCGCCATGGCGCTGGTGCAGGCGGAAAAATACGGTACGCCGCTGGGCTCGGCGCTGCGCGTGATGGCCAAGGAAAACCGCGAGATGCGGATCACCGAAGCCGAGAAGAAGGCTGCGGCGCTGCCAGCCAAGCTGACCGTGCCGATGATCGTGTTCTTCCTGCCCGTGCTGTTCCTGGTCATTCTCGGACCGGCCTTCATCAAGATCGACTCGATGGGTATCGGCAAGCCGGGCCCAACGACCGCCAGCAGCGCAAAGACGGCTGCGAACAGGTAGGCAAGCCGGCGGTACTGAAAAGAAAAAGGCCCGCCGGATCCGGCGGGCCTTTTGTTGTTTGATCGAGGCGTTGCCTATGATTTCGGCTTCATGGCGATGAGCACGTTGCCCGGCGTCTGGCTGAACGAGCCATAGCCCGAGTTGACGAAGATCATGCCGGCGCCGGCCGAGAGGCCGTGGCTGTCGATCGATCCGCCTTTGCCGGCGACGGCTGTGTTGAGCGGCGTGACCGGGGCGGTGCTGTCGAACGTCTTCAGCACCTTGCCGTCCTTGCCGTCGAGGATGATGACCTGTCCCCCCAGCGTGCCGCCGACGATGGCGCCGTCGACGACCAGAGGCGCGGCGGAGAAGCCGAACTTGGTGTCGCAATTGGCGACGAGCTTGGCGCGATCGCCGGCGCAATCCGGCTTGGCCACGTAGGACCAGGTCGGTTTGCCAGTCCTGAGATCGAACGCATACATGCCGGCCTTGGAGACGAACTTCGGATCCGAAGAGATGATCGGGTCATTGATCGGCAGGATGAAGTTCATCCCGTCTGTGGTGATGCCCCAGTGAACGCCACCGAGCGCAGTGCCTTCGCCGATGCGCTGGCTCCAGAGAACCTTGCCCGTGACCGCATCGAGCGCCCAGGCGTGGCCGGATTTCTGGCCGGCGAGGACGATGTCCTTGCCGCCGGCCGAGGTGACGATGGCGCCGGCGCCGAAGTCATAGTCACGGCCATCGCCGCCGAAGAGTACAGGGCAGTTCGGGCCGTTGTTCCCGGTGGCGACGTCGCACGCCATGTTCCAGACGTCGGCGGCCATGGCCTGGTATTTCCAGGCGACCTTGCCGGTGTCGAGATCGAGCGCGATCACGGCGTCGGACGTGTCCGTGCCCGGGTGCGAGGTGTTCTCGCCCGAGGTGACGATGATGTGGTTGCGCTTGGAGTCATAGACCGGGACGGACCAGATCGGCGCGCCTGACGGGCCTTTCTGCTTCACGCCGACCGAGTTGACCTGGCCGTTATACTCCGGCTCCTTCATCGTGTGGTATTCCCACACATTCTTGCCGTCCGCCGCGTTGAGCGCGACGACCGAGCCGTGGCCGGCGCAGCATTCAGCGCGGGCGTTCATGCCGCTGGCGACGCCAGAGGCCGAGAGCGGCACGATGATCTTGTCTTTGGCGAAGATCACGCCGCCGCGGATCGATCCACCGGTGCCGTTGACCGGCTGGCCCGAAGCTTTCCAGACCAGCGCGCCGGTCGCGGCGTCGACGACGTGGATGTCGCGGCCAACCGAGAGAGCAAGAACCTTCCTGCCGCCGATCTCGCCGATCGCTGGCGTGTTGCGCGTCGAGGAGGCGTTGTAGCTCCATTTGATACAACCGGTCTTCGCATCAATCGCGAGCAGTTTCTGTCCGCCGGTGACGAAGGCCGTATCGCCGAGGAAAGACGCGCCGGTGCCCGAGCCCTGGCCCGGGAAGGCAATCGTCCAGGCGACTTCGAGGTTCGCCATGTCCGACTTCTTGATGCCGGCCTGCGCAGCTGTCAGCGAGCGGGTCTGGTTCTGGTTGATGCCGAAGCCGGAATTGGTGATCGCGGCAGACGTGTCGACCGTGCGTTTGTCAGCGGCGCAGAGCAGAGCGTCGGTCCATGCCGCCGGCGCGGTCTGCTGGCCAGCGGTGAGATAGGCGATCACGTCAGTGATCTCCGCCGGGGTCAGGCTGGCGGCCATGGGGGCCATCACGCCGGTGGTCAGGACTTCCCGCATGCGTTGCGGCGTCATCGCCTGCAGCGAGGCGACCGAAGCAGCGCGCGTCGTGCCCGGGTTGTCGTGGCAGGTGGCGCAGGTCTTGGCATAGACGCCGCGGCCCGGGTGGTCGGCAGAGACCTGCGCGAAGGCCGGGGCCGCCAACAGGGATAGACCAAGGCCGAAAGCCGCCGTTCGCAGAGACGCGCGCAGGTTCATATTGTTCCTCCCGAACGGCCACATGGGAGCGGAGGCCGTTTATCTGGGCGCAACCTCGCGCCACTTGCTGGCGAATTCAACTGCCAACCGCTGCGCATTCCGTCGCGGCGCAGCATATTGAGGTCGAAGCCATCACGCCTCCTTGTTCGGCGAAGCATTCACGACGATGGCGCAGTGCGGCATTCTCCGGCCAGAGACAGGCAAAGCCCTGCGGAGGAAACAATGCCGAGATTTGCAGCCGCCGCTTCCGCGGCCCTGATCGCCGCGATTCTGGCGTCGCCCGCGATGGCCCAGAGCGCGCCCATGGCGAACCCGCCGCGCACGGCGGATGGCCGTCCCGACCTGCAGGGGTTCTGGACCAATGTGTCTGTCACCAGCCTGCAGCGGCCGGGGAATGTCACGAAGCTGGTGATGACGCCAGACGAGGCGCGAGACGTCGAGGCGAAGTCGACCTGGAACGTCAATGAAGCGAGCCAGCGCGGAACGGTCGACGTCAACGCCGTGCCGCCGGGTGGCGCTGCGGCGGATTTCGGGACCAAGGGGTACAACTCATTCTGGCTCGACCCAGGCCGCCACTTCGCGACCGTGAAGGGCGAGATTCGGTCGAGCTGGCTGGTCGAGCCAGCGAACGGCAGACTACCGTCGAAACCGGAAGCGCAGCGCGCGCAGAATTCCGGAGGTTATGGCACGTTCGACGGACCCGAGACGCGGCCGCTGGCCGAGCGCTGCCTCGTCAGCTTCAGCCGATCAGCGGGGCCGGTGATGCAGAACAGTCTCTACAATAACAACTATCAGATCGTGCAGGCGAAGGATCATGTGCTGATCAATGTGGAGATGAACCACGACGCGCGTATCATTCCGTTGGTGAGCAGCAAGACGGACGTGAAGCATCGTACGGGCGCGATCCAGCCCTGGTTCGGGGATTCGGTCGGCTGGTATGAAGGCGACACGCTGGTGGTCGAGACCGTCAATGTGAACCCGAAACAGCGGGCGCAGATGTCGCCGAAGGGAAAACTGACAGAGCGCTTCACGCGTTGGAGCGACGACCAGATCCTCTACGAGTTCGCGGTCGATGATCCAGAATTCTATTCGGCGACGTGGAAGGGCGAAATGAGTCTCAACCGCTCCAAGGAGCCGCTCTACGAATACGCCTGCCATGAAGGCAATTATGCGTTGCACGGAATTCTGGCCGGCGCGCGCGTGAAGGAAGCTGCCGGCGGCAAGGTCGCGAAGAATGCGGAGGAGGAGAGGTAGTCTCCTTTATCGCGCGTTCTGCCGCTTGATGAAGGTCGCGACCGTCGCGATCAGGTCTGTCGTTGCCTCGCTCGGGCGATGCCCGAAGGCGTGGGGCTGGCCGGGATAGAAGACATAGTCGAGCTTGCCGCCACGGCCTTGCCAAGCGTGCAGCAGGTCGAACGTCATGTCCTGCGGTATGTTGCGGTCGTCGCCGGGCTGAACGACGAGGATCGGCGGCAACGCCTTTGCTTCCCCCGATGTGACGATGCGCGGGATCGAGGCGTCCCACATCGCGGGTTCATCCGCAAAGTAGGCGAGCGACATGTTGACCAGCGTGGCGATACCGGCGCGCTTGGCATAGCGATAGCGCGCGGCGGGATCGCTCACCGGCCACATGGCGACGACATAATCGACGTTCGCGGAGATATCGTCGCGCACGGCGTACTGGCCGTTGGGCCCTAGGATCGGCGTGCCCTTGTGCTGCGCTGCATCGGGCCGCAGCGACGCGAGTAGGGCGAGATGCGCGCCGGAGGATGAGCCGATCAAGCCGATGCGCCCCGGGTCAGCGTTCAGCGTCTTTGCGTTGAGCCGCACATAGCGCACGGCGGCGGCGACATCGGCGCTGCCCGCCGGATGCTTGTAGGTCGGCGACTGACGGAAATCGATCGAGACGACCACGAGGCCGGACTTCGCAAGCTCGGCGCAGTACAGCTTGTCGCCGGTGCGATCGCCCGATCCCCACACGCCGCCATGCACATCGATCAGCACGGGCAGCGGTGAGGCCGGCGTCTTCGGACGGTAGATGGTCGCATTGAGATCGATGCCGGGTTTTGCCCAGACGAGGTTGATCTCCTCCATCGCGACATCGGTTCCCTTGGCCGCGAGCGGGGTCGCGCCTTGCTGGGCAAGTGCGGGCGAGGCGCAGCCGCCGACAGCGAGCAGGGCAAACGCCAGTGCAATGGACTTCATCTGTGTCCGTCCTAGCTCCGCCAGCGCAGCGTGCGCGGTTCGATGGGGTTGATGAAGGGCCGCCCTTCCGAGCGGGCGGCGGCCCATTCCTTCTTGAGCGTCAAATACCATTTGGCCTGAACGTCGATGTCGTCGATCCACATCATGTTCTTCTGGTAGGCCATGCCCTTGTTCTGCAGGTTCACCATGTGGCCGTCCTGGCCGAGGAATTTGGTTGCGGCAGGAATCAAGATGGGCAGCGCGAAATCGAGGAAGGGCGCATTCTTCCAGAACGTGATCTGGGTGATGCGCGTCTTCTTGGCTGTGATCGGCGTGAGGCAGGTGAGCGTGAAGATCTGGGCCTTCTTCGCTTCGACGATCTCCCACCGGAAGCCGGGAATCTGGAAGACGATCTCGGTCGTCACCTCTGATCCCATCAGCATCTTGTAGGCGAGCGAGTTGCCCGAAGGCTGGTGGCGGGCCAGGGCCCAGCCGCGCTCGGCCGGAATGAAGGGTTTCTCCTTGAGGCGCAGGCCAGTGGAAGGGGGACGCCACCACCACTGGTTATGCACGAAGGGAACGTGCGCCGGATCCATCAGGCCGACGACAGCGTCGTCCATATGGGCGTTGAATATCTGGGCGACGATGAATTTCGGCGTCAGCTTGCCAAGGTCGAACACGGGCGCTGGAGCGGCAGGCGCTTCGTCGCTGCGCGGATTGTCCGCGACATAGACAAAGATCATTCCGTTGGCCTCGTGAACCGGATAGCGACGCACGCGCACCTTGTCGGTTGCAAAGTCTTCCGGCTTCACCAGCGAGGGCATGTGACGGCAGCCGCCATCCGTGCCGAAGCGCCAGCCGTGGTAGGGGCACTGGATGGTCGGCTGGCCGTCGGTGTCGATCTGCTTGCCGGCCGACAGCGGCACCAGCCGGTGAGGGCAGATGTCGCGCAGGGCGAAGGCATCGCCCTTCTCCGTACGCGCCAGCATGACCGGCTGGCCGAGAATGATGCGGCGGAACTGCTTGCCCGGTTCGAGCGATTTGGACGCACAGGCGAAATACCAGCTGTCGGTCAGCCAGCCCTCGGCGGTGACGCCGGTCGATTTTGTAAGGGTTCCGTCGGGCATGCGTCGGTTTGTCGGCTGTGAACGTTGCTGAAGCGGCAGGACTATCCGATGAATGTCCGTTCGCGTCGAGCAGGACAAGGGGGAAGCATGGCGCAGACCAGCCCCGAAGACAGAATTATCCGCCGCATTCTGCGCGTAAACCACGCCGGGGAGCATGGCGCGGTCTCGATCTATTCCTCGCAGGTCGCCTGGGCCCGGAAACGGGCGCCGGACATTCTCGAATGGCTGGAGGAAACGATTGGGCATGAGCGCACGCACCGAGAGCTGTTCAGGACCGCGATGCCGGCTCGGTCCGCGAAACCGTGCAGGCTGTTGTCGGTGTGGTCGGTGGGCGGAGCGACGCTCGGTTGGCTGACCGCGCGAATGGGACGGGCAGGCGTGATGGCCTGTACCGCGGCCGTGGAACGAACGGTTCACCGGCATCTGGTCGAGCAGCAGGCTTTCCTGACACGGCACGATCTGGAGTTGTTGAAAGTTGTCGAGGCGGTGCAGGTCGATGAGGACTCACATCTCGCGCACGCGGAAGCCAACCTGAAGAACAGCGGCTGGTTGGCGAAGGCAATCTATCCGCTTGTCGGCGCCGCGACGGAATTCCTGATCTTTCTGTCTACACGCGGCGACAGCATGAGATTGAAGGCGGCGATGAAGGCGAGCGCGGCATGAAAGCCAAGAGCAACGCGAAGCCGAAAGCGCCCAGAATGCGCTCTGCATCAACAACGACAGGCCAATGCCTCTGTGGCGCCGTGGAGCTGGAGATCGACGTGCCGGTGTTCTGGGCCTGGCACGACCATTCGGCGCCGAGCCGCCGGGCCCATGGAGCGGCGTATGCAACCTATGTCGGGTGCTGGAAGAGCAAGGTGCGGGTGAGCAGGGGCGAGAAGGCGATCACCCGTTTTGCCGATCCGGATCGGCGGCAGGTGCGTAGCTTCTGCTCGCGCTGCGGATCGCCGCTGATGTTCGAGCGGGGGCATTCGCCGAAAATGGTGAACCTGCCTCGCGCTCTGTTTTCCGGGCGGACTGGCCGCGAGGCCAAGTACCATATCGCGATCGATGAGCTGCAGGACTGGGCCTATCTCGGCGCACCGGTAGGTCCGCTGAAGGGTTATCCGGGCGTGACGGTCGAGAAAGCGAGGAAGAAGCGGGCGCCAATCGGTGAACTTTTCGATCCCTGAGCGCCCGCCACCTCTCTTTCGGGACGATATCGCCAGCGTCTCAAGCTTATCGTGCTGACAGCATGGCCACCATCGCCGGAGAGTCGATCTCTGCATACGCACGCGTCACCGCTTCGCGCATGCACGCCTGGTAGCGAGCGGTCGCTGCGATCTGGCGTGGTGACGGGAGCGCACCACACACATGTCTGCTCGCCTGTTTCAGGCGGCTGTGGAGAGTCTGCGTACCGGCCGCGCCCGAGAGGTTGAGGTCGGCATAAGAGACGCGAACCGAGGCCTGCGTCATACTTGTTCCGGCGTACCCGGAGGGCACGAAGACAGCAGCGGTTGCGATCGCGACGAGGAGGGATTTGGCGGTACGGAACATGGATGTTCTCTTTTCTGGTTGGGTGGTCGGGGAGGGCGGCCGCCACGCCGGGGAACAACCCGTCGCGGCGGCCTTGGTCTGTGCGAGAAGGCCGCCTTTGGCGTGTCCTTGCCGCACATAGATCTGGCTCAGGTCTGCGCTTCCTGTTCTTGGGTGACGGGTTTGCGCTTGCGGGGCCAGAGGCGGGGGAGGAGCATGGGTGTGCTTTTGCGGTAGTCGACGTATTCCTTGCCGAATGCCATAACCAGATCGCGCTCCTCGAGCTGGATGGCGATCAGGATGTAGGCGGTCGTCATGACGGCGAAGACCAGGTGGGCGATGGTCATCGTCGGGGCCGACCAGAAGATGATCAGCCAGCCGATGTAGAGCGGGTGGCGCACCAGCTTGTAGAGGCTGGGCGTGTGGAACTGCGGCGGACGATAGGTCTTGTCGCCAAGCCGGCGCCACACCTGCTTCAGGCCGAACAGGTCGAAGTGATCGATCAGGAAGGTCGTGTAGAGCAGCAGCGCCCAGCCGAAGAGGTAGAGGCCGATCACGGCGTTACGCGCCAGGCCTTCGGGGGCATCCCAGATCACGCCGCCGATCGGCGACCAGAAGACATAGAGCGCGGCGAGAGCGAGCGACGAGATCAGCACATAGGTGCTGCGTTCAGCCGCCTCAGGCACAAAGCGGGTGAACCAGCGCTTGAAGGCCGGCCGCGCCATGCCGCTGTGCTGGATCGCAAACGCGGCCAAAAGGCCGAGATCGATCGCCAGCGCCTCGAGAAGCGGCCGGGTCGGCGCGCTGTCGAGCGTCGTCGGGGTCATGAACCCGCCGATGAAGCCGATTCCGTAGAGGAAGACTCCGAAGAAGACGAAATAACTCATGACCCCGTAGAGGAAAATTCCGATGCGCGACATTTCACGCCTCCTTATGTGTGCCTGATCGGCCCTAGGCGGCCTTACTTGCCGCCAGCGCTCTTACGTCGGCGGCGGTCAGCGTCTTTCCGCCGATGCCCCAGTCGCCTTGCTGGATTTCCTGGACCCGGACCCAGGTCACGTCGCGCAGAGCTTCGCCTTCAACGGCGACGACTGCATCCGTGACCTTCCTGATCATGTCCTGCTTCTGATGGGGGGTGAACACGTCCTTGATGACTTCGATCGTTACGAGGGGCATTTGCATTTCTCCTTGATGCTTCGCGGACATGGAGTCCGTTCTGACCCCATCGAATTACCCTGCGGCGTCCGTCGATGCTTGGAGACGGCATGAAGGGCTTGCGGAGATTTCATGCAGAAATGCTATAAGGCGCCGAGATGATCTATCTTTTCGGTCATTTTGAGCTGGATGCGGCCCGGGTCGAGCTGCGCGCGAATGGCGTTGCGGTTGCCGTCGAACCGCAGGTCTTCGCGCTGTTGAGTTTCCTTCTGGAGAGCCGCGAGCGGCTGGTCACGAAGGACGAACTCATCGAACGGATCTGGAACGGACGGATCGTCTCGGATTCCGCCGTCGCCAGCCGCATCAAGTCCGCTCGCCAGGCGCTCGGCGATGATGGCCGCGCCCAGCGCTTCATTCGAACAATCCACGGTGTCGGCTTCCGGTTTGTTGCAGACGTTAGCATCGCTGCTCCGGCGACTGCGCCCGTCCACGAAATCCGCGTTCACACCAACGACGCCCCGATCGCCGATCCGGCGCACACTGTTCCGACATCGCGGCCGAGCATCGCCGTGCTGCCATTCCGTCTTGTCGGCATTGCCGGGCCGCAATTCGGTATCGCCGACGCATTGCCGGATGATCTGATCACAGAGTTGTCGCGGCTGCGCTGGCTGTTCGTGATCGCCCGTGGTTCGTCGTTCCGGTTTCGCGGCGAGGATGCGGACATCGACCGCGTCCGGGCGGCGCTGAATGTCCGCTATTGTCTTTCGGGGGTCGTCGAGATCCTCGGCAACTCCATGACGGTGCTGGTCGAGCTTTGCGACACCCAGGATAGAGGCGTTGTCTGGAGCGAAAAATTCCGCACCGAGGTGGGCGCCGTGCACGAGATCCGTGACGAGATCGTCCGGGCCGTCATCAGCGCGCTGGAGCTGCAGATCCCGCTGAACGAAGCGCGTCTTGCGCGCCTGAAGCTACCGGAGCACCTCGATGCCTGGTCAGCCTATCATCTCGGGCTGCACCACATGTATCGCTTCAACAAGACCGACAACGCGCTCGCCACGTCGCTGTTCGAGCGCGCCGCCGCCACGGAGCCGGGGTTCGCACGCGCCTATGCCGGCCTGTCCTTCACGCATTTCCAGGACGCCTTCCTGCGCTATGCCGACGACACAGCGGAATCGGCAAGGCTGGCGCAGCACTTCGCCGAGCAGTCGCTTGAACGCGATCAGATGGATCCGTTCGGAAACTTCACCATGGGCCGCGCCTTCCTGCTGCGCGGCGAGCTGGAGAGCAGTCTTCCCTGGCTGGAGCGCGCCAATACGCTGAACCCAAACTACGCCCAGGCCAAGTATTCGAAGGGCTGGGTCGAGTCGATGATCGGCAGCACACGAGAGAGCCAGTTGGATGTCGACACGGCGATGGCCCTGAGCCCGCTCGATCCCCTTCGCTATGCGATGCTGAGCATCCGCGCCTTCTCGCATTTCGGGCGGGGTGAGGTCGCAGAGGCCGCTGACTGGGCCGAGCGTTCGGCGATGTCTCCCGGCGCGCATTCCCTGATTAGCATGATCGCGGCTGCTGCCCACGGCCTCAACGGCAATGACGAGCGCGCGAAAGTCTGGGCCGCCTCCGGGCGCGCACGCGACCCCGGTCTCTCGAGGGTCGAATTCTTCCGGGCTTTCCCGTTCCGCGACCCGGCCACGCGCCGGCGCCTCTCGGAAGCGCTGGCAAGATACGGTTTCTAAGGCGGCGTTCAGTGCACCATGAACTTGATGGTGCGGGTCTCGGTGACCGGCGAGGCGGCGTCGGCGCTGGCCCGGCGCTCGAATTTCACTTCGGCATTGCCCGAGGCCTTCGGCGTCACCTTCACGACGTGATGCAGCGCGCCATTGGCCATCGTTTCGTCCTTGGCTTCGCCGACTTCGACCAGCGCTGTGTCGGACGCGGTGGCGGTCCAGGTGGCGCCAGCGGCGGTGGGCAGGTGGACACTTTCGACCTTCGCCGGGAACGTGTGGAAGGTGTAGCCTTCCGGCGTTTCGGCGGTGTTTGCATCGTCGCTTGAGTCTGACATCTTCATGCCGTCGTCCATCGCCGCCATGTCGTGGGCGGGGGCAGCGTCGGCTGCAGGCGCGGCGGCGGGATCGGCAGGCTTCGATTCGCTGCACGCGGCGAAGGCGAGGGCGGAGGCGGCAAGAAGCATCAGGCGCATGGGTGTTTCCTCAAATGGCGTATCGGGTCTGCTGGCCGGAGTGATACCGCCAGATCAGGCGGCCCGGTAGTGGTGTTCGGTAAACCGGTTCCAGCCCTTCTTGTTGCGGGCTTCCACCGCCCAGCGCATGCCGGATTTTTCATCTGGCCAGAAGATCTGACGAGCGAGGCCCTGGTCCATCTGCGCTTCGAAGCAGACGGCCTGCGGGTGGACATCCGGCGCTTCCGAAAGCCTGCCTGAACTCTTCTTGCCGTCGGAGGTGTAGGACCAGAAGGTCAGGACGCCATCCTTGTCGGGTCCGAACAGGCAGACCTCGCGGTAGGTCTTCATGTCGGCGCCCTTGGCCTTGAAATTCCATTCAGCCTCGAGACGGACATAGCCGTCGCCGAATTTCTGGTAGTCGCGGACGCAGGAAACAGGACCCATCTGCGTGTCGGCTTCGGCTTTCCATCTGCCGAGCAGGGGCGCCATCGGTCCCATCTTGCCGCGTCCCTTTTTCCACGGCTGCGCCATGCGTGTCCCCTCCTTGTTTTGCTGGAGCAAAGGCCCGGATCAAGGCAAGGTCAATCACGATGTGAGGGGAATCACGATGGCGGGCGAGCACCACCCGAAGTTCGGAAAGCTGATCGACTTTCTGTGCCGGATACCGGCCGTGGACATCAACGACACACCCTCGCGCGGCATCGGCTCTGGCGAAGAAGATGGCGAGTGGTGGGTCAAGTTCGCCATCGACATCGACCATGATTTGGCTTGGCACACAGTGCAGGAGCTGGGCGCGGTTCTCAACTATCTGTCGGTCGAGGAGCGGCTCGCCAGCGTTTTCAAGCCGGTCTCGCCGCCGCCCTATCTCAATGGCGGGCCGGAGGAGTTTCTTTCATGGGTGATCGAGGCGCCGGACGAGCTACGCCCCGGCACTCTCGCCGATCTGCTCGAGGATCGACTGCCCAAGCCGGTCGAGGACGAGGCGGCTTGGTACGCAGAATCCGACGACGGCGACGAGGATGACAGCGAAGAAGAAGACCTGGAGCCCGACGATGAAGACGAGGAGGGTCCGTTCGGATCCCTCGACGACTAGTTTGTCTTCGTCGCTTTCTGGTTCGCGCCACCCTGATGAAGGATGAGAAAGGCCGGCTTACCATCGGCTGCGGGCGAGAAGGTGATCTGCGCGTCGACGATCTTGTAGAACACCGTCGTTTCCGACTCCGAAAACACCGGCAGCTTGCCCTGGCCGGTCGCCTGCGCGAACAGGCCGCCATTCTCGAACGTCACGGTGATCTTGAAGTCAGGTGCGGTATCGAGCGCGTAGACGCCCGCATGGCTCTGCAGAGTTGCAGCAGGCACGTCGATCGCCGCGCGTTGTTTCGGTGGCGCCGGCTTTGGCGTCAGTGCGCTCGCTGGGTCCAGCAGGTGGATGGCGATATCGTCGATCACACCTGACCGATTGGAAAGCAACACGATGCCGACGCCGCGTTTCGGATCGAAACCGATGAAGGATCCGTAGCCGCCCGTACCGCCGTTGTGCCAGACGATCTCGCCGCCGCCTTTTGTTTTCATCGTCAGCCAGTTGAGGCCGATCTGCATGGTGGGACCAGCCGGCGCGCGCGGCGCCTGGGCGTCGCGCATGGCGCGCTCGAGATCGCTCTTCGGTTCGCCGACATTCGCATCGAGGAATTTCAGCATGTCGGTCATGTTCGACCGCAGTGCGCCGGCGCCGGCGAGCGTCGGCAGATCCCAGTTGGCGGTAACCGCGCCTCCGGGGCCATGCCCCTTGGCCAGCGCTGCCTGCATCGCCGGCGACAGCGTGATGCCGCTCATCGTCATGTTCAGCGGCTTGAGGACGCGTTCCTGCACCAGCGCCTCGTAGGACCGGCCTGTCTTGTTGGCGAGGATAGCGCCAAGCACGCCCACGCCGAGGTTCGAATATTCGAACGTCGCGCCGATATCGCGAGGCAAGGCGTATCCGCCGAGGAAGGCGTTGAGCTGTTCAGGCGTGTAGTCCACATACGGGTTGGATGCGTTGGCTGGGCGGAAATTGCTCGGCATGCGCGGCAGGCCGGAATTCTGCTCGGAGAGATTGGCGAGGGTGATCTGCTTGTCACTGCGCTTCGGCAGAACCATGCCGGCGGGGGCGTAGGCCTGCGCCGCGTTATCCAGCTTCACTTCACCCTTCCGCACCATGTCGGCGAGAAGGGTCGCAGTGAAGACCTTCGTGATCGAACCGATCTCGAAGACGCTATCAGGTCCAAGCGGAGGCGCGCCGGGACCCGCGTCACCATAGGAGACGATGCGCGTCGACCCGTCAGCTTCCATGACGCCAAGCACGAGACCGGTCGCGCGGCCATCATCGACGCGGTCCTTCAGCAGCTGTGTCAGCGCTGCAGTGTCGGGAAAGGCGGACTGCGCGCTCACGGGTGTGGAAGTGCAGGCAGCCAGAGCGAATGCAGCGGACAGGAGAATCGTACGCATCATTGTTTTTCCCTGTAGCGGTCGAGTTCGTCGATCATGCGTTGCAGGCGGGCAGCGCCGCGAAGGTTTAGCCGGATAACCAAGGCGAACACCAGCGCCATGACAATGGCCATGCCGCCGAGGCCCCATGCAATGCGCGCCGGGTTCGCCACGCTCATCCACATCGCGATGAACCACAGGATGGCGCCGGGCACGGCCGGCAGCACATACCAGAACCAGACCGTCCTCAGCGCATCGCGATGACGTGTGAGTTCCCTGATCTGGAAGTCGATCAGCGCCGCTGCAGTGGTGGATGGGGGCGGGTCCACCGCACGCGCGCGGCGGTGCAGGTTGAAGGCGATCAGGATCATTCCGGCCGCCATCATGAGGTTGGCGATGGGCCACAGGAGCGTTCCCCGTGGGAAGAGGGCATAGAGGACGAAGATCGCCGCGGTGATGCCGCAGGCGATGTATTCGATGTGGTTGCGGCGGCGGATCTTCCAGGCGAACGCCTTGGCGCGCGCGCGCATCTCAGCGGCGGAGATCGCGACCGTCTCGACGCGCATGGTCTGCCAGAGGGAACGCGGATCGATGCTCATGATGGATCACTCGCGTTGAAGCGTTTTGCGAGCACCGCCTTGATGCGGTGGATCTGGTGGCGATGGCGCCGGGGGAGAGGCCGGTGATCTCGCCGGTCTCCTTTGCGTCGAGGCCGTCGAGATAGAGCAGCATCACCTGGCGGTCGGGAGGTTTGAGGGTGTGGATCAGGGTCATCAGGCGAACGAGGATATCGACTGCCTCAAGGCTGTCGGGGCCGCTGGCCGGGTCGGGCGCGTCGGCAGCCGCTTCGAGGTCGACCCAGTGCGACGTGCGCGCCCGCCCGTCTTTCAGCACGTGGCTGGCCGCCGTGTTATGGGCGACGCGGTAGACCCAGGTCCGCAGGCTGGCTCGGCCCTCATAGGACTCGAAACTGCGCCAGAGTGCGAAGTGGATGTCCTGCAGCAGGTCGCGCTGACGGTCCGGGTCGCGCTCATAGGCGCGGGCAAGCCGGCCCAACGCCTGCCCGAACTCGGCGGCGGCCCGGGCGTATTGCTCGTCCTGGGTCAGGCGGCTCATGTCCATTGTGAAGATAGTCGAGGCAGGCGGGGAAATCTTACAGGCAGTCGCCTATGACGTTCGAAAATCGGCTGCGGACCGCCAGACAGCCACTATATTCGGGACATGAGCCATTACAGCATATTCGAAACGGAGATTGGCTGGGCCGGTCTCGCCTGGGCCGAGGGCGGCCTTACCGCGGCGCACCTGCCGGAGCGCGACCCGGCAATTGTCCGCAAGTCATTCGCGCGGCGCGTCCCGGGCGCGACGGAGGCCCAGCCGACGCTGGAGATGAAGGAGCTCATCAAAGGCGTCCAGGCTTTGATGCGTGGTGAGAAGCCAGACCTGTCGTCGGCGCGTCTCGACCTGACGCGCGTCCCCGAGTTCAACGCCAGGGTCTACGAGATTACGCGGCGCATCCCGGCCGGCGAGACCCTGACCTACGGCGCGATCGCGACCACGCTCGGTGACCGGCTGCTGGCCCGCGATGTTGGCGCCGCGCTCGGCAAGAATCCCTGGCCGATCATCGTGCCATGTCATCGCGTCACTGCGGCGGGCGGCAAGTTGGGCGGTTTCTCAGCACGCGGCGGCGCGGAGACCAAACTCAAGCTGCTGGAGATCGAAGGCGCGGCCGCAGCGGAGCAAGCGAAACCGGTCCGCAAGCCTGAGCCTCCGAAACAGCCGCGACTTCTCTAGTAACAAAAAACGGTGCGCTACTCCGCAGCGGCCCGCTTAGGCAGTTTCCAGCCCGGTCGCGCGAAGTGGCAGGTGTAGCCGTCCGGAATGCGCTCCAGATAATCCTGATGCTCCGGTTCGGCCTGCCAGAACGGACCGACGGGCTCGACCTGCGTTACCACCTTGCCGGGCCAGAGGCCGGAGGCGTCGACATCGGCGATGGTATCGAGCGCAATGCGTTTCTGCTCGTCGCTCTCGTAGTAGATTGCCGAGCGATAGCTCATGCCAATGTCATTGCCCTGGCGGTTCTTCGTGGTTGGGTCGTGGATCTGGAAGAAGAATTCGAGCAGGTCGCGATAGGACCATTTAGCGGGATCGAAGATGATCTCGATCGCTTCGGCATGCGTGCCGTGGTTGCGGTAGGTGGCGTTGGGAACGTCGCCGCCCGAATAGCCGACGCGGGTCGAGATGACGCCAGGCTTCTTGCGGATCAGATCCTGCATGCCCCAGAAGCATCCGCCTGCGAGAACGGCGCGTTCGGTCTGTGATGCCATGGGATCGCTCCTCGAATTGGGTTCGAGGGCAATATAGTGGCTGGGCTGGAAATTCCCTAGACTGGGCTTAGGCCGTCGGACCAGCCTCCAGCACGTCCTCGACGGTGCGCAGGCCCGGCTTGGGCGAGGTCACCAGCACGGCCATGTTTCCGGGGAGGTGCTTGTTGTCGAGCATCTTCTCGTGCGCAGCCGGAATGTCGGCCCACGGGAAGACTTCCGACATGCACGGGTCGAGGCGGCGCTCCAGCATCAGCTGGTTCGCCTGTGACGCCTGCAGCAGGTTGGCGAAGTGCGAGCCCTGCACGCGTTTCTGGCGCATCCACAGGAAGCGGGCGTCCATGGTGAGGTTGAAGCCGGTGGTGCCGGCGCAGATGACGACCATTCCGCCGCGCTTCACGACGAACACCGAGGTCGGCATCGTGGATTCGCCCGGGTGTTCAAAGACGATGTCGACGTCCTTGCCGCCCGTGACTTGCCAGATGGCTTTGCCGAACTTGCGGGCTTCCTTCATGTAGTCGTTGAACTCGGGCGTGTTCACTTTCGGAAGCTGGCCCCAGCACTTGAAGTTCGAGCGGTTGATGACGCCCTTGGCGCCCATCTGCAGCACGAAGTCCGTCTTCGATTCATCCGAAATAACGCCGATCGCGTTGGCGCCAGCGATGGCGCAGAGCTGCACCGCATACGAGCCGAGGCCGCCCGAGGCGCCCCAGACGAGAACGTTCTGGCCCGGCCGCAGCACGTGCGGACGGTGGCCGAACAGCATGCGGTAGGCGGTGGCGAGCGTCAGCGTGTAGCAGGCTGATTCTTCCCAGGTCAGGTGCTTGGGACGTTCCATCAGCTGACGCGACTGGACGCGGCAGAACTGGGCGAAAGAGCCGTCCGGGGTCTCGTAACCCCAGATGCGCTGCGAGGGCGAGAACATGGGATCGCCGCCATTGCACTCTTCGTCGTCGCCATCGTCCTGGTTGCAGTGGATGACGACTTCGTCGCCGGGCTTCCAGCGCTTAACTTTGTTACCGACAGCCCAGACGATGCCCGAGGCATCCGAACCGGCGACGTGGAAAGGCTGCTTGTGGACGTCGAACATCGACACGGGCTCGCCGAGGCCGGCCCAGATGCCGTTATAGTTGACGCCAGCAGCCATCACGAGGACGAGCACCTCGTCCGAAGCGATCTCCGGGGTCGGCACGACCTCAAGCTGCATGGCTTGTTTGGGACGGCCCTGGCGCTCGCGGCGGATCGCCCAAGCGTGCATGTTCTTGGGCACATGGAAGTCGGGCGGGATCTCGCCGACCGCGTAGAGGTCTTTCTTTTCGCGTGTCGAAACGCCGTCAGCCACAGTCACTCTCCCCGCGCCTGGTTAGCTCCCCGTTCCGGCTCGGATTTCCGCACGCGCGAAGGCCGGGGGCCTTTAAACGGGCGTCACATTGTCCAAGGACCGAACGGATTGCAAGCAATCTTGTTGCACTGCAATACAAGGGCCAGCGCTGTGGCCGCAACGCCGCGCCCGCAAGGCTCGGGTTCAGGGCTGGTTATGCCCCGGAAGGCTTGGACTCTTGGTCAGCCTGCAGCGTCGAGGGACAGACTGACGCGGTTCTTCCGGCGGGGCTGGCGGGCTGGAAAAACGCCGATCCGACCACGAAAGCCATGGTCGCAAAGGCGGCGCTGAAGCCAATCAATGCACGGAACGGAACTGTCATGGCGGGCCCCCAAGGCGCCGGGCGTAGACAAACCGCTAGCCGGCAGACAGACGGTTACGCGAGATTTGGGCAGCCGAAAGGCAGGAGACATTAAATGACGCGGCAAGCCATGACACGACAGGCATGGGTGAACGGCGTCTATGTGGCGGCGGAGGAGGCGAGGATCTCGCCCTTCGACCGCGGTTTCCTGTTCGCCGACGGCGTCTATGAGGTCACCGCCATCTACAATGGCCGCACCGTCGACATGGAACGCCATCTTGACCGGCTCGAACGTTCCCTTCGCGAATTGAAGTTCGGCACGATGCCCGACCGCAAGGAGCTCGAAGAGGTCCACCGCCGCCTCATCGCCGACAACAGGATCACCGAGGGCTACATCTACCTGCAGGTCACACGCGGCGCGTACGGTGCCCGCGACTTTGTCGCCCCGGACAAGCCGAATCTCACCTGCTTCGCCTACGCCGAAAGCCGCGCCCTAATCGACACCCCCTCCGCCCGCAACGGCTCGCGCATCGTCGCCCTGCCGGACATCCGCTGGGCCCGCCGCGATATCAAGTCGGTTGGCTTGCTGGCGCAGGCGCTGGCCAAGACTGAGGCGAAGGCGCGGGGCGCGGATGACGCCTGGCTGGTGGCGCCGGATGGCTTCGTCACCGAAGGCGCCTCGTCGAACGCGTGGATCGTGACGAAGGACGGCGAGATCATCACGCGCGCCCTGTCGAACATGATCCTTGCCGGCATAACCCGCCATGCGCTCTTCGATTCGCTTGGCCAACAGGGTCGCAAGATCACCGAACGCAGCTTCACACTGGAAGAAGCCAAGACCGCCGCCGAGGCTTTCACCACCGCTGCTACCGGCCTCGTCACACCCGTCGTTGAAATCGACGGCGTCAAACTCGGCTCAGGAAAGCCCGGCCCCGTCACCCGCAGCATCCAGAAAATCTACTACACCGCCATCGGCGCCGATGTGTCGAAAGCCGCGCCGTGGGTGAACGAGTAGCGCGCCTACGGCGTCAGCTTCGACTGCAGCCAGTTCACCGTCGCTGTCATGTTGCCACTGAAGGTCTCGCCGGTTGCGGGGCTGGTCTTGCACGCCTGCTTCACACCGGCATCCGCCTCGGGATAGTTCGAGAACGCCTCCCATACCGGCGATATGGGGGCCTGACCCGCTATGCCGCCGGTCGCGGTGTAATAGCGCATCAATCCGCGCTGCGTCTCGCCTGCGGCACAATTGAGATTGAGTGCGATCGTAAGCATGCGCATCGGCTTGATCGCGCCGGAGAACGATTCCTTCGGAGCGTCCTCGCGGTAACGGACCATCACATGAATGAGCGGCCACTTGTCTCGTGCCGGCGCCTTGGCGTCCGCCCAGGCCGTGGCGCCCTTGTCGTCAACGCTGACCAGCCGCCAGTCGAGCGTCTGTACGTTCGAGATATACCGGGCGCCAGGCGCAGACTTCGCGCGGCCATCCTTGAGCGCTTTGTCGAGGCTGGTGAGGCGCGGGCTGTTGTAGCCGAAGCGCGGATTGCAGATCGTCTTGGCCATCTCGGACATGACCGTGCCCGCATACATCGTTTCCGCCTTGGCACCGGGCGTCTCGCTGATGCGCAGCGTCTTGCCCGTCATGTCGAGGAAGTTCGTCTGCACGATACTGTCCTTCTTGTGCGTGCAGTCGAGCACATGCCGCGACCACTCCGCCGACCATGGCGGCGCGGCGGTGACCTTATCGAGCGGGAACACCTCCAGCAGCCACAGCTCCTTGAACTGCGTGTTATCCGCTCCGGTCCTGTCGACCAGCGAGCTCTCCTCGAGATAGCCGGTCGAGGCAGCGCCATCCCGCGTCGTCTGCACCAGCTTGAGTTTCGTTGCGGGCGGCGTCAGAGCCGCGGGCTTGGGCGCCGCTGGCTGCGAGGGCGTCTGCGCCACCGCTTGCGCGGCGCCAAGCGCAACCAGCGCCAGTGCGATAGTCTTCCAGGTCATGTGCTTTCCCCATGTCCAGTCAGCCAATCATAGGTACGCACGATACACGTGCGCAATGGCCAGCGAGTAGATGCGGAAAGCCCGAAAGCAGCCGTTAGTTCGGGTAGCGCGCCGCAATCGCCGCCCACCGGTCCTTGTGCGGCGATGCCTTCCCGACTGGGCCGGCATTGGTGAACTCGATCAGTTGATCACTCGCCGATGCGTAGCGCGGCCATGCCGGTCGCCCCACGCCATTGGGGTCGCCGCTCTTCGCAAACGCCGACCAGTAGGCGATGGCGTATTTCGCCTGCACTTTGTCATTGTCGTCGGTCGGGAAGGGTGACGTGTGCAGCGTGTCGAACACGTACTGCCGCTCCTGCGCATGCGCCGTGCCCTTCCAGCGGCTAGCCACCGATGGTGAGATCACGTCGAAACGATAGAGCCAGGTCGGCTGGCCATGCGCCGCATGCAGCCCGGCCAGATATCGCGCGGGCTCGCCGAAGATGATGTCTCCGACGAGCTGCGCCGCCATTGTCGCCGTATCAGGATAGGTCTTCGTGACGTTCGGCAGGTCGGCGGATTTCGTGCCGAGAATGCGCGTCAACGAGCCATCCACATCTTCCGGCTTCGATGGAAATTCAGCGCTGTTGTAGCCGACGAGATATGGCACCTGCGCTTCCTTGCCCGCCTTGAACGTCTCCACCACGCTCAAGGGGATGATCTTCCCGTCGATGATCGGACCACCGCCGGAGAATGTGCTCGGGTCGCCCTTGTTGAGGATCGTGTCTGCTGAAATCGCGCGGAGGTCTGCTGCGCTTGCGGCTGTCACACCTAGCGACTTCACGAAGGTGTCTCCGTCCGATTCAGCCGAAGGCAGGCCGCGCGGATTGGGCCTGTCGAGGAACTGCGCGTTCTCGCGCCCCGCGCCAGATTGCACCGCTGCCTTTTGGAACAGCCCGCGTGCGCCAGGCATCGTCATCAGTTTCTGCACCGCCATGCCGCCGGCGCTCTCGCCGAAAATGGTGACATTGCCTGGGTCGCCGCCGAACGCCGCAATGTTCCGCTTCACCCATTCGAGCGACGCAACCATGTCGAGCATGCCGTAATTGGCGACAGGCCCGCCCGCCGCTTCCTTCGTCAGCAGTGGATGTGCGAACGAGCCGAACCGGCCTAGGCGGTAGTTGATGCTGACCAGCACCACGCCACGCCTGGCGAATTGCGTGCCGTCGTAGAGTTCGGCGCTGCCTGATCCATTCACGAACCCGCCGCCATGGATCCACACCATCACCGGGCGCTTCGCGTTGCGGTCGACACCCTGCGTGAACACGTTGAGCGAGAGGCAGTCTTCGCTGGCCGGATACTGGCCGATGCCATTGTCGGGGTTGGGCATCTTCTGCATGCAGATCGGGCCGTAGGCGGAGGCATCACGCACGCCTTCCCATTTCGCCGGCCTGGCCGGCGGCTGCCAGCGCAACGCGCCGACGGGCGGCGCGGCATAGGGCACGCCCTTGAACGACACCACGCCATCGCGGACGACGCCGCGCAACTCGCCCGAGTTGATCGCTGCTACTGCCGGGTCGGTCGAGGCGGGTGGACCAGCTGAACAGGCGGCGGCCAGCATCAGCAATGCAAGAGCGAGGCGTTTCATCGCGAATTCTCCCGGGCCGCATTTGCCGGCGGCTAGCCGCCAGACTGCGCCTGCAAAGCCCGCGCGGGCAAGCGGCGCCGCCGGGGCAGGGCATTCACGATTTCCGGCTCGGTCCACGCTATGACTTGAACGTGCTGATTCGGGAGGGCGCGTGCTGCGTCGGGTCGAAATCCTCGGAGAGATGTTTACCGCCGTCGATTTCGGCGAGACGCGCTTCTTCGACCTGCCATGCGCCTATCTGATGGCGCATGAGGAGGCCGGCGACACCCGGATCCACTATGCCGGCCAGACGCACCGCCTTAGCGAACGCTATGCAGGTCACCACCAGCTCGAAGCCGCGAAAGCGCTGGGCGCGACTCACGCTCTGGTTCTGATAGTCCACGCCGCGCGTGACCGCCGCGAATTCGAGACGCTGCTGCGCTGGCATTTCCGTCCGCCGCTCAATGCCGAGGATGTCCCCACCCACATGCAGGCCTGGCGCGCCGCCATGTATTGCGGCAAGGCCGATATCGCGGCGCGCGCGAAAGCGGCGCACCTATCCGGTGCCCAGCCGATGCTGCCGCCAGTGTTCAATGCTCCGAAGGCGGCGCGGCGCTAGTCTGCGTGGGCTTCGAGCTCCGACACCGTCTCTCTTATTCCGCCGCCTGCAGCACCGGCGCTACCTGCGCGCCGCGTACCAGCTTGCCGGGGAGCTTTCCGGTCGACCTGCCATTCCGATAGGTGATCTCGCCCGCAACAATCGTCGCTGTGTAACCCTCGGCGCGCTGGATCAGGCGGCGTCCGCCAGCGGGAAGGTCGTAGACGACTTCAGGCGAGCGGAGGACGAGATTGTCGTAGTCGATCACGTTGATGTCGGCGCGATAACCGGGCTTCAGCAGGCCGCGATCATGAAGGCCGACGGCGCGCGCCGTCTCGATCGTATGAGCGCGGATCACGAAGGGCAGGGACAGTTTCGGCCCACGCGTGCGGTCGCGCGTCCAGAACGTCATCATCGAGGTGGGGAAGCTCGCATCGCAGATCGTGCCGACATGCGCTCCGCCATCGGAGAGGCCGAGGATCGAGCGCGGCCGCTGAAGCATCTCGTAGCTCGGATCGAGGGAGTAGGTGGCGTAGTTGAGGCTCGGGAAGTAGAGGATGCCCTTGCCGCCACGTTCCAGCATGTGTTCGAGCGCGAGCGCCGCTGGCGCCTTGCCCACGGCGCGGGCGCGCGGGCCGATCGCGTTCTCGAGTTCCGGCTCATAGTCCGGCGGATCGCCAAGCGCCCACATCTTGTCGAAATTGTAGAGATAGAGCCGCCCGAACCGGTCACTGGTCTGCGGCTGGTCCGCAACGAGCCGCGCGGCAAACTCCGGATCGCGCAGGCGCGCCACTTTCCCTGCAAGTGGCAGATGCGCGATCTCCTTCCACAGCACGTGCGCGGAGAACGGGTTGTGGGTCAGTTCCAGCCCGAACAGCAGGCCCACCGGTCGCCCGCATACCTGCGCGCGCATCTCGAGTCCGTCATTTGCCGCCGTTTCGATCTGGTCGAGGATCCAGCGCCACCCATCCGGCGCGGCATCCGACTGCACGACCGAAACGGACAGCGGCCGTCCCGACTCCGACATCATGCGCCGGAACATCGCGATTTCCTCGGTGCGATCCTTGAAGTCGGTGACAACCTGCAGAACGCCCTTTCCGGCAGCGCCGAGCCCATTTGCGATGCCGACCAGTTCGTCCGCTTCTGCCGTCAACGTTGGCGTCGGCTTCCCGTCGCTGGTGCGGTGATTGATCGTGCGCGAGGTGGAAAAGCCGATGGCCCCGGCCTCCACTGCCTCCTTCGCGATCTGCGCCATCTGCGCGATCTCGGTCGGCGTCGCCGGCTCGCGGTTCGCGCCGCGCTCGCCCATCACATAGACGCGGATTGGTCCATGCGGCGCCTGAACCGCATAGTCCATGTCCTTCGGCGTCGCCTCCAGCGCATCGAGGAATTGCGGGAAGGTCTCCCAGTTCCACTTCAGGCCCTCGGTCAGAACGACGCCGGGAATATCCTCCACGCCCTCCATCAGTCGCACCATGGTGGCGTGGTCGTTCGGCCGGCATGGCGCGAAGCCGACGCCGCAATTGCCCATCACCACCGTGGTCACGCCATGGAAGGAGGAGGGTGAAAGGTGGCTCGCCCAGGTCGCCTGGCCATCATAGTGCGTGTGGATGTCGACAAAGCCCGGCGTCACGATCTGGCCGCGCGCGTCGATCTCCTCGCGGCCAGACCCAGCGATCCTGCCGACCGCCGCGATGCGGCCATCGCTCACCGCTACATCCGCCTCGAACGGCTCGCCGCCGGACCCGTCGAACACCAGTCCGTTGCGGATGACGAGATCGAAGGGGCGGAGCATGGGCATTCCCTGAATGGGCGCATTACGCTCTCACGGGTGCAAGAAAAGCTCAATCGAACCCCGATCAGGACCGTCCGGCTTGCGCGGAACAGGCCTTGCTGGCATTCCTTTTCGCATCTGCAGCAGGAACGTTAATCGCATGGCGGACAGCGCCAATTCCTCATTCCAGCACGACCCGGACAAGCCGTGGATCTTCCGCACCTATGCGGGACACTCCACAGCGGAGGAGTCGAACAAGCTCTACCGGAAGAACCTGTCCAAGGGCCAAACCGGTCTCTCGATCGCGTTCGATCTGCCGACCCAGACGGCCTACGATTCCGACCACATTCTCTCGCGAGGCGAAGTCGGCAAGGTCGGCGTGCCCGTCGGCCACCTGGGAGACATGCGCGCTCTCTTCGACCAGATCCGCGTCGAGGAAATGAACACCTCGATGACGATCAACGCCCCGGCGGCGTATCTCCTCTCGCTCTACGTCGCGCTCGCGGACGAGCAGGGCTGCGACCGGAAGAAGCTGCAAGGCACGACGCAGAACGACATCATCAAGGAATACTTGTCTCGTGGGACGTACGTGTTCCCGCCAAAACCCTCGATGCGGTTGATCGGCGACATGGTGGCGTGGTGCTACACCGAAACGCCGAAATGGAATCCGCTCAACGTCTGCAGCTATCACCTGCAGGAAGCTGGCGCGACGCCCGAACAGGAACTCGCCTTTGCCCTCGCCACCGCCTGCGCCGTACTGGATACGGTGAAAGCCGGCGGCCAGGTGCCCGAAAAGGACTTCACCACCGTCTTCTCCCGCATCTCCTTCTTCGTGAACGCCGGCGTGCGGTTCGTGACCGAGATGTGCAAGATGCGCGCGTTCGTCGATCTGTGGGAAGAGATCGGCCGCGAGCGCTACGGCGTCACCGATACGCGCGCCATCATGTTCCGCTATGGCGTGCAGGTGAATTCGCTCGGCCTCACCGAGCCGCAGCCCGAGAACAACGTCTACCGCATCCTCATCGAGGCGCTCGCCGTCACGCTGTCGAAACGCGCTCGCTGCCGCGCGCTGCAACTGCCCGCCTGGAACGAAGCCCTTGGCCTCCCACGTCCGTGGGACCAGCAATGGTCGCTCCGTCTGCAGCAGATCCTCGCTTACGAAACCGACCTGCTCGAATACGAAGACCTGTTCGACGGCTCCCACGTTGTCACCGCCAAGACCGATGCGCTGAAGGACGAAGCCCGCTCGATGCTTGCGAAGCTCGACGCTTCGGGCGGTACGATCGACAATATCGACTTCATGAAGACGGCGCTCGTCGAAAGTCAGCGCGCGCGCCTGAAAGAGATCGAGGCCGGCCGCCAGATCGTCGTCGGCGTCAACCGCTACGAGACCACCGAAGCCTCGCCGCTTTCCGGCGGCGACGGGTCCATCATGGCGCAGGATCACGGCGCCGAAAGCCGCCAGATCGCCAAGCTGAAAGCCTGGCGCGCCAAGCGCAGCGGTGACGCCGTCGCCAATGCGCTGGGCGAGCTCCGCGTCGCCGCCGCCTCCGGCGCCAACATCATGCCGCCCTCCATCGCCGCTGCCAAAGCCGGCGTCACTGTCGGCGAATGGGGCGCCACCCTGCGCGAGGCCTTCGGCGAATACCGCGGCCCCACGGGCGTCGCGGTCATCATCCAGACCGATGGCGAGGAAGACCTCGAGAAGGTGAAGGGCGAAGTCGAACGCGTCTCGAAGAGACTCGGCCGCACGCTCACCTATGTCGTCGGCAAGCCCGGCCTCGACGGCCACTCCAACGGCTCCGAACAGATCGCCGCCCGCGCCCGCCAGGCCGGCATGAATGTCATCTACGAAGGCATCCGCTTCACGCCCGACGAGATCGTCCAGCAGGCCATCGATTCGAAGGCCCACATTGTCGGCCTGTCGATCCTCTCCGGCTCCCACCTCGATCTCGTGAAAGACACGCTCGGCATCCTCCGCGCCAAGGGCTTGAACATCCCCGTCGTCGTCGGCGGTATCATCCCGGAAGCCGATGCGCTGGCGCTCAAGCAGATGGGCGTCCGCCGTGTCTACACGCCCAAGGACTACAAGATCACGCAGATCATGGGCGATGTCGTAAAAGTTGTTGAAGAGACGCTGGCGACAACGAAGTAGTCCGCTCTACAAGGCGGGCCATGACAACACCCGCAAAACCCGATCCCGTCACGCTTGAGAACGCTTTCGTGCGGCTGGAGCCGCTGGAAGAACGGCATCGCGAACCGTTGCGGGAGGCGGGCAACGATCCCGACCTCTGGCAGTTCGCGAACGTCAATCTGAACAATGACAATTTCGACGCCTGGATGGAGCACCGTCTCGGCGAGATCGAGAAGACAAGCGATTTGACCTGGGCCGTGTTCGACAAGGCGTCAGGCAGTTTTGTCGGATCGACCAGCTATCTAGCCGTCGTCTTGGTGCACAAGCGCGTCGAGATCGGTTGGACCTGGTATGCGAAACGCGTCTGGGCTGGCGCCGTCAATCCCTCGTGCAAGCGCATGCTGCTGGCCCACGGCTTTGACACGCTGGGCCTGAACCGCATCGAGCTGAAGGCCGATGCCCGCAACCAGCGCTCGTGCAAGGCGATGGAGCGTTTCGGCGCGAAGTTCGAAGGCATCCACCGGTCCCACATGGTCCGTCCCGATGGCCGCCTGCGCGACACCGCCTGGTTTAGCGTCATTCGCGAAGAATGGCCCGCTGTTCGCGACGGCCTCGATGCGCGGCTGGCTGCACTGGGTGGCGGAGCGCCATGACTGCGCAGATTGCCTTCGACGACTTTCTCAAAGTCGACATCCGTGTCGGCGTGATCGTCGCGGCTGAGCCGTTTCCGGAAGCGCGCAAGCCGGCGATCAAGCTGCGCATCGATTTCGGGCCTGAGATCGGCGAGAAGAAATCTTCCGCCCAGATCGCGAAGCACTATTCGCCGGACAAGCTTGTCGGCAAGCGTGTGCTGGCGGTGGTCAATTTCCCGCCACGCCAGATCGGCCCCTTCATGTCGGAGGTGCTGACGCTTGGCGTGCCGGACGAGGAGGGCGCGGTTGTGCTGATTGCGCCGGATCTCGAAACCCCGGTCGGCGGTCGCCTGTTCTAACCGGCCTTCACGATCGGCGCTGCTGCTTCGCCTAGCGTGCGCAGCCTCGCAATTTCCGACATCAGGTCGCGCTCGGCGATCGGTTTTGACAGGTAGCCATCCATGCCCATGGCGAGATAGCGCTCCCGGTCGCCGCTCATGGCATCGGCGGTGAGGGCGATGACGGGTACCGACGCCCATGATTCACCCGAGGCGCGGATGTGGGCGATCGCGGTCGGGCCGTCCATCACCGGCATGTGCATATCGAGCAGGACGATATCGAATGCCTCGCGCTTGAGCGCCTCGAGCGCTTCAGCTCCGTTCACGGCCTCGACGATCCGCATATTGAACGGGCGGAGGAATAGCGCGGCGACTTGGCGATTGATCGGGTGATCGTCGACCAGCAGCACGCGCAGATTGCTGGAGCGGAGCAGTGCCTGCACGTCGTTCGCCTCCGCAGTCTGGCCTGCGGTGTTCCGACTTGCCGCCTTCGCAGGTCCGCCGCGGAACGAGAAACTGAAGGTCGAGCCGTGGCCCAGCTCGGTGGTGGCCGAGGCGTCCCCGCCCATGAGCTGGGCGAGACGGCGTGTGATCGAGAGGCCAAGGCCAGTCCCGCCATGCTCGCGGGAAATCGTTTCGTCGGCCTGGGCGAAGGGCTGGAACAGCCGGCCGAGCGTCTGGGCATCCATGCCCGATCCCGTGTCGCGCACCTCGATCTCGACGAGATGCACGCCATTTTCGATCGGCTTCGCCATCACGAACGCCTCGACGCGGCCTTTGGTCGTGAACTTGATCGCATTGGACAGAAGGTTCGACATGCATTGCTGCACACGCACGGCGTCGAAGGATAGCCAGGTCGGAAGATCCGCATCGAAGGCAAGCGTCAGATCCAGGCCCTTTTCCTCGGCGCGCGGCTTCCACAGCGCCAGCTGGCGACGCAGGACGTGCATCAGGTTCATATCGCTGGGCACGATGGCGAACTTGCCGGCTTCGATCTTCGACAGATCGAGCACATCATTGAGGAGGGCGGTCAGCGTCTTGCCGGACTCGATGATGGTGGCGAGGTATTCGCGTTGCTTCGGCTGGAGATTGGTCGTCGCCATCACCTGCGCCATGCCCAGCACGCCGTTGAGAGGCGTGCGGATCTCGTGGCTCATGTTGGCGAGGAAGGATGATTTCGACTGGCTCGCGGCCTCGGCCGCCTTCTTGGCCTTGTGCAGGTCGCGTTCGCGATTGCGCAGGTCGGTGATGTCGACCGAGATGGCGGCCTTCATGCCGCGCGTCATGTTGCGGAAAGTGATCTGCACATAGCGGCCATCGTCCGCCTCCACGGCATAGGTCTCGCCGTTCCGGAAGCAGTGCACGAAGTAGTCGGTCAGTTCCTGAATTTTGGCTTCGGGAGCGCCTTGCGCCGCGCGTCGCACCGCAGCCTCCGTGGACTCGCGATAGCTCATGCCTTTCGCGACGTCAGCGTAGATCGATGCAAAGCGGCGGCGCGTGATGCTGTTGGTGAAGATCGGCGTGTCGTTCTGGTCGTAGATGGCGATGCCGTCGCCGAGCGCTTCCAGCGCCTCGACAAGCGTCTCCATGTCCAGGTCGGCTTCTGCAGTCACTCGGAGACTCTCCCGCTTCGCGCAACCCGGCCGCGAAGCTCCGGAATATATGCCAGTGGACCGTTAAATTTTGATGTGCCGCTGTTAGGAAACGCGCCGTTACGCTGTCTTTGCCAGCGTGGCCGGTTCCTCGTTTCCGTTACGTACTCGGGCGAGTTCGGAAAGTAGATCGCGCTCCGCCAGGGGCTTGGAGAGATAACCCGTCATGCCCATGGCGAGATAGCGTTCGCGGTCGCCGCTCATCGCATCGGCGGTGAGGGCGATCACGGGGATCTGCGCATGGGCGCTCTCACTTGCTCGGATGCGTGCGATCGTCGTCGGGCCGTCCATCACCGGCATGTGCATGTCGAGCAGCACCACGTCGAATGCCTCGCGCTCCAGCGCTTCCAGCGCCTCGGCGCCGTTCACGGCCTCGACGATGCGCATGTTGAAGGGGCGGAGAAACAGCGTGGCGACCTGACGATTGATCGGGTGATCATCGACCAGCAGCACGCGCAGATTGCTCTGTTTCAGCAACTCCCGGATATCGCCCGACTGGGCGGGGCGTGCATTGACGCCTGCCTCCGGCTGGCTTTTTGCAGCTTCGCCGCGGAAGGTGACGCGGAAGGTTGAGCCGCGTCCCAGCTCGCTTTCCGCCGAAGCGGTTCCCCCCATCAGCTCTGCAAGACGGCGTGTGATCGACAGGCCCAGTCCGGATCCGCCGTGCACGCGCTGGATCGTCTCGTCGGCTTGCGCAAACGGCTTGAACAGGCGCGCCAGCGTTTCGGTGTCCATGCCCGGACCGGTGTCGCGCACGCGCACGTCGACCATAAAGGCGCCATCGCCCAGCGCTTTCGACGTGGCGAATATCTCTACGCGGCCTTTCGCAGTGAACTTGATGGCGTTGGAAACCAGGTTGGACATGCACTGCTGCACACGAACAGTGTCGAACGCGAGATACGCAGGCAGATCGGCGTCGAAAGCCAGTGTCAGTTCAAGTCCTTTTTCCTCGGCGCGCGGCTTCCACAGTCTGATCTGGCGGCGAAGCATGTGGTGGATGCTGGCGTCGGTCGGCACGATATCGAATTTTCCAGCCTCGATCTTGGAGAGATCGAGAACGTCGTTGAGCAGCGCCATCAGCGTCTTGCCCGAGTCCAGGATGGTAGAGAGATATTCGCGCTGCTGCTTGTCGAGCTCGGTATTTTCCAGAACCTGCGCCATGCCCATGATGCCGTTGAGCGGCGTGCGGATCTCGTGGCTCATGTTGGCGAGAAAGGCCGACTTCGAGTGGCTCGCTGCTTCAGCGGCCTTGCGGGCTTTCTCGAGTTCCTTCTCCCGCTTGCGCAGATCGGTGACGTCGATCGAGATGCCGGCCTTCCGGCCACGCGACATCTGACGGAAGGTGGCGAGGACGGAGCGGCCATCCTCGGTCTTCGTCATGTAGGTTTCGCCGTTCTGGAAATAGACGAAGTGCCCTTGCGCAGCCTCGGCGATTTCCTTTTCGCTGGCGTCCGGGAGCGCCTGGCGGAACTGCGCGGCCAGCGCCTCCATATGCGTCATGCCATCCGCCATGGCCTGGTAGTAGGTTCGGAAGCGGCGGTAGGCGATCTCGTTGACGAAGAGCTGGCGATCGTCCGGCCCGTAGATGGCAATGCCGTCGTTGAGGGCCTGCAGCGCCTCAAGGACGGTTTCAACGTCCAGCTCGCGTGACGAGTTCATGTAGGCGTTTCCCCGATCGTCCGCTGCGCTGCTTTGGCGCGCGGCTCCGGGCAAACCCTGCCACGATCAAGGTTAAGGCTTGCTTTTTTAGCTTGGTTTTGAGGCGCCTATTCGGCGTCTGCGCCAGCTGGTTTGCGGGTCGAGCAGGCCGACGCGGCCTTTCGAACCGTCCGCAGTTCCGACATCAGGGACACCCACCGATTGGCGCCAATCGAGTCTATGAGTTCCGCCTGGACGCGAGTCCATGCGGGCGTGGCGCGATCGAGCCGCGTGCGACCGGCTGTCGTAAGGCTAAGCAGGCGCTGGCGGCGATCTTCGCCGCGTTCAACAGCGATCAGGCCTTCGTCAGCCAACGGGCGAATGGCGCGGGGAACACCAGAGGCGTCCATGCCGAGCGTCTCGGCCAGAGCGCCAACGGTCATGGGGCCCATATTCCCTAGCGTCATCATCAGATTGAACTGGTGACCTGTCAGGCCGAACGGAGCGAGGGCAGGGTCGTAGGCCGCGACCACAGCACGCGATGCGCGGGCCACGTGGCGCAGGATGCATGCATCCGGGCTCAACGCGGAGACCGGCGTTTCCGCTACGGCCTGATCCACGCCGACCCTTCGCGAAGCGAACTGATCCGGCATAACGAACTATCCGACATTGCCTTGCGGCAATCCTGATCCCGGTAATCCGAGTACCGGGGCGGGCCTTTCCCGTCAACGCCGCCCTGCAAGCCACACGCCGCAGAGCACCAGGGCGCAGCCTGCCAGCTGGACCATTGTCAGCGCTTCGTGGAAGAGCGGCCAGGCGATCAGTCCGCTGGTGACGGGTTGGATCAGCAGCAGCAGGCCGGCGAGAGCAGCGGGCGTCCGCCCAACCCCGGCAACGATCAGCCCCTGGCCGAGGACGTGGGCGATGACGGCAAGCGCCAGCGGCCACACGAACCACGACGCATCGGGTGGGATCAGCGCCTCATTGCGAACGCCTGCGGCGATGGCGCAGACGACCAGCGTCGTCGCTGTCGACCAGAAGAGAACGCCCATCGCGGTTTCGGTGCGGCGAGCGAGCTTGGCGACGAAAAGATAGAGGCCGACCATGACTGCGGCGACCAGCGCCAGCATATCGCCGGCAAGCGCCCCTGCATCGGCCGAGGCTGCGCCGCGCGACAGCAGGAAGGCGCCGAACAAGGCTAGGCCCATCGCGTAGGGCCAGACCTGCGCTGGCCGCTCGCGCAGAGCGATCCACGTCACCAATCCCACAGCGGCATTGCCGAGATTGACCAGGAAGGTGGCGTTGGCGACCGAGGTCAGGATCAGCGAGGCGTGCCAGAACACGATGTCGAGGCCGAAGAATGCGCCCGCGAGAAGCGACAGTCTTGAAGGCCGGCCGATGCGACCGCCGCCTGCGTAGATCACTGCCGCGATCAAAGGCAGCGCAAACAGGAAGCGCCAGAACGCAGTCGCCTGTGGTCCGAAGGGCGACAGCCTCAAGCCGATCGGTGCAAAGCCAATGGCGATGGCGCCGCCCAGCATCATCGCGGGGCCAAGCCAGGTGCGGGCAGGGGCGGTCGTTGCGACAGGCGCGGTCAAACAGCCAATCCGATGCGGGAACGAATGTCAGCCGGACTTACGCCCGCTGCTCTCAGCGCCGCAAGGGTGAGGGACTGGTTGCGCTTGGCGTAGCGCTTTCCGTCAGGTCCTGTGAGCAACGGGTGATGGCGGTAAACCGGCGTCGGCAGGCCAAGCAGCCGCTGAAGCAGTACATGGACGTGAGTCGATGCTCGAAGGTCCTCGCCGCGAATCACGTGAGTGACACCCTGCAGCGCATCATCGTGCACCACGGCGATGTGATAGCTGGCGGGCGTATCCTTCCGTCCAAGGATCACATCGCCGAGAGATTCTGGACGCGCTGACATCGTGCGTTCTGCGTTCGATCCCTCATCGCGCTCGACAAAAACCAGCCGCGCGAAATCTTCGCCTAGCAGGTCCTGTGAATATCTGATCGAGAGTCGCCAGGCGAATGCATCGCCCCGCGCAATGCGCTTGTTCTCTTCGTCGGTGCTCATCGGATGAGCTGGACCGCGGTAGATGATTCCCTCGGGTCCCTCGCCATCGCCGTGCGGCGCCAAGAGCGCCTGCTCAGCGATTTCACGTCGCGTCAGGAAGCAGCGATAGAGCACACCGAGCTTGCGCAGCTTCTCAAGCGCCGCGGCATAGTCCGCCAGATGATTCGACTGGCGCCGGACAGGCGAGGGCCAGCCGAGCCCCAGCCACGCGAGATCCTCGAAGATCGCCGCCTCGAATTCCGGCCGACATCGCGTTGAGTCGATGTCCTCGATGCGGAGCAGGAACTGGCCGCCGGCTTCGCGCGCGGCGTCATGACTGAGAATTGCCGAATAAGCGTGTCCGAGATGGAGAAGGCCGGTCGGGCTGGGCGCGAAGCGTGCAACGAAACTCATCGCGCCCAGCCGAAATGACTCCGGTCTACTTCTTGCCGCCGCTCTGCTCGACCTTTACGCCGAGTTGCTTCAGCGCTTCGCCGGGCGACATGCCGCCCATCAGGCTCATCGCCACCGCGCTGAACGTCATCGGCTTGCCAGGCTTCACGGTGAACTTGAGGTTGCCACCCGACGTCAGGAAGACAGCGACCGGGTTCAGCAAGGCCGGGATTTCCGGCATCTGCGCTCCCGCGCTGTCCGCCATCATTCGGACGCCTGTTACCGCCATCATGCGCAGCGTTTCAGCCGAAGGCGCCGAACCGCCGCCCATGTCCATGCCCATGAGGGGAGCGAGATCCGCAGTGACCCCGAACAGCTTGTCGAGCCCGCCTGAGTCAGCGAGATTGAGATCGATCAGCTTCAGCGTGGTCTTGTCTTCGAAGAGCTTGGAGACCGCATCCGTGTCCGTCTTTTCGACGTCGTCGGGAATGAGATCCGACACAGCCTTGAAGCTCGGGAAGCCGCCCTCGTAGGTCGCATCAAACTTGAGGAAGTTGTCCGCGCCCCAGCCGAGGGTCAGTTTGGCGTCGCCTGAACCGGCATTCCAGTTCCAGCCAAAATTGTAGTTCATGTTCGGTTTGGCGAGGCCGTGCTTCTCGAGCGCCGCCTCGATCTGCTTGAAGTCGACTGAGGAAGCAGCAGACGGGTCCTGAACCGCTTCGCCGGTTTCCGGGTCGATCATGATGTCGCCCATGGAGCTGGCGAATTCTTCCGCTATTTCAACCAGCGAGCCGATGTTCAGCACGACGTTCTTGCCCGACGCCTTGATGTCGGTCGGGATGAACCAGTGGAAGCCACGCGCGTCGAAAGTGGATTCACCAGCCGAGTAGAGATCCTTGCCAGCGAGTTTCCAGTTTTCGTTCTGCGAGCCCCACACGCCAAGGCTCATGAGATCGCTCTCGGTACGCGGCGGCATCACGCCCTTGGCGAGATAGCCGAACACCTTGTCGAGGCGCATGTCCTCGAGCGTGAACAGGCCCATGCTGACTTCGATTTTCTGCGAAGGCGTGCCGAGGATGGGGCTCGAGCCGATGTCGAAGTTGTAGGACATGTCGCGCATGAAGGTCGCGTCGTAGTCCGCGCCGCGCCAGCCGCGTGTTCCGCTCGTCTTGGCGGAGAAGGAACCGGCCACGGTCTGGCCAGCTTCCTTCATGGCGATTTCGCTCTTGATGTCGAACATCGCAGCCGTGTCGATGCCGAACGAGCGTGTGACGGCTGCCAATTGCTGCAGCGCCGACATCGCCGTCGCCATCTCGTCTGGCGCGTCTGTCGCAGGCTTGGCCGCCGCCATTTCGAACGGACGAAGCACGATGTCATCCAGGATGATGCGGCCGATGCCAAAGTCGTACTTGTCGAACGATGTCGCGTACTCGCTTGCGTCGAATGCGTCGCCCGGCCACTCGGCGGGCGGGACGTCAGGCGTGGCGATCGGCGATTCGCCCGGTGCGGGCGTCACGGCGTCCACGACGGCGCCCTGAACTGCGCCTTGAATTGCTCCTGTCATTCCATTGAGCGTGGCCGCTAGACCGAAGAGCGAAACACCTTTCGCATCGATACGGCGCGCAAGCGGCGCGGCTTCGGTAAGACGCTGGCCGGAGAGGCGCGCCGCGGCGAATGCGGCGTCGAAATCCCAGAGGCGAAGTTCGCTGATGCTCAGGCCCACGGTCGGCATATCGGCGGGCGTGAGTTTCACATCAGTGAGGACTGTCGCACCGGAGGCTGCGTCGAAGGAGAGATTGCTCCAGTTGAGCGCGACTTCCTTGGGCAGAGCTGCCTTCACGGCAGCGATGTCTGCGGCGGCGGTTGCCTTGCCCTTGAAGCTTTCGGTCGAAAGCTTGGTGACCAGCGCTTCGACGGCTTTCGGGTCGGTGTCGACCGCGGCCAGCGCTCCGGACTGCTGGCTGCAGCCAGCGGCAAAGGTTGAAGCAAATGCCAGTGCGGCAAAGCCGGCTTTCCAAGCGCGCATGATGTCCCTCCAAGACCTTAGCGGGGGACCAATAGCCGAGACTGGCGAGTCTGGCGAGCACCGCCATGCATCCGGAGGGCCGGATTAAATTGCGATTAGACTGATCTGCGACGCATCTAATTCTGGGCGCCGCGCAGCGTATCCCAGGTCCGGGACGGGTTCAGCATGGCCCGGAAGTAATCTCGGTTGGAGTCAACCAGCGCCTTGGGCGTCTCTTCCCCAGCCACTGTCGCAGCCTCGTCGAACTTGCCCTGTACCCCAAGCACCACCAGCAGGTTCTGCATGACCCGGGAATCAGCTCCGGGAAGGGCGATGGCCTGGCGCAGCGTCTGCTCGGCCAGAACCGGCTTGCCTTCCAGGGCGTAGGACAGGGCGAGATTGGACAGGACCTTGGGATTGTCCGGCGAGAGGACAAGCGCCTTGCGGTAATAGTCCTGCGCCGCCTTGTGCTGGTCGAGAGAGTCCATCGTCACGCCGATGATCGACAGCATGCGCCAGTCACCCTGGCCGGCTGCTTCCGCGCGCGCCAGAGCTTGGGCGGCTTCGTTGGCCTTGCCGATGTCGAGCGAGGCCTGGGCAAAGACGAGCGAGAGTTCGACATCGCCCTGCTTGAGGGTAAGCGCCTGCGAGGAAACTTCGGCGGAGCGAGTGGAGGAGCCCATGGCCCGCAGCACGCGCGAGAACTTCAAGGCGGTCTCGTACTCGTTCGGGTTCTTCTCGTATTCGGCGCCCCAGAACTTGGCCTGGTTCAGCACGTCGAGCCTGTCAGCCGCGTCACGCTCGGCCTTGGTGGCCGGCAGGATCGGGTTGGTGGCGCTGTCGATCATCGCCAGTTCCTGCGGGGTCGGCGCATTGGCCGTGGCGCAGGCAGTGGCTGCAAGCAGGGACACGAACGCAACAGAGGTGCGAAAAGCGGACATGGGAGGACCTCGTGTGTTACCGGAATGTTGACGCGCGCCGTCTCAAGGATTCGTTAAAGCGTGTGTTCAGCCGGCTGCTATCGAGGAAACCATGCATTCCGCCTTCCTTTCCCGGTCTTCGTCCGCCATTCCCCTGGAGCTGGTGACGGCTAGGGAACTCGGGCCTTGGACGAAGGCGCAGGACGACCGGATCAAGGTCCTGGTCGATGCAGCCGGTTTCCGGGCCGATGCCGGCAAGACGCTGCTGGTCCAGGGATCGGGCGGGGCAATCGAGAAAGTGCTGGTCGGATTGGGCGAGGGGACGGACGGTTTCGTACTGGCCAGCCTGCCCGGATCGTTGCCGGCGGGTGACTATGCCCTCAACGAAGCTCCCGATGGGCTGAGCGGCGAGACGCTGGCGCTGGGCTGGGCGGACGGGGCTTACCGCTTCACCAAATACAAATCCGGCGACAAGCCCCGCCGGCTGGTTCTGCCGAAGGGCGTCGATGCGCAGGAGGTGAGCCGGCAAGCCGAGGCGATCGACTGGTTGCGCGACCTGGTCAACACGCCGCCCTGTGACATGGGCCCAGGCGAGATCGCCGCCGAAGCGGAGGCAATGGCCAAGGAGTTCGGCGCCGAGATGACGGTCACGATCGGCCAGGCGCTCGAGGACGGCTTCCCGATGGTGCATGCGGTCGGCAAGGGAGCGGTGCAGCCGCCGCGCTTCATCGAGATCGTCTGGGGCGAGGAGAGCGACCCGAAGGTCGCGATTGTCGGCAAGGGCGTGGCGTTCGACACGGGCGGTCTCAATCTGAAGACCGGATCGAACATGACGCTCATGAAGAAGGACATGGGCGGGGCGGCCCACGCGCTGGCGCTGGCGAGGCTGGTCATGAGTGCAGAGCTGCCGGTGCGGTTGATCTGCTGCGTGCCGACGGTCGAGAACGCGATCGGACCGAACGCATTCCGTCCAAGCGATATCCTGAGGTCTCGCAAGGGACTGACCGTCGAGATCGAAGACACCGATGCTGAAGGCCGGCTGATCCTTGGCGATGCGTTGACCCGCGCCAGCGAGCACAAGCCGGAACTCATGATCGACTTCGCGACCTTGACCGGCGCTGCGCGTGTCGCGCTGGGTCCGGATCTCGCTCCTCTTTATACGGACGACGATACGCTGGCGGCGGACATTGCCGCCGCGTCGAAGGAGACAGGCGATCCGGTGTGGCGGATGCCGCTATGGCCTGGCTATGAGGGCGGCCTCAAATCGCCGATCGCCGACATGAAAAACCTCGGCGACGGGCCGATGGGCGGATCGATCACAGCGGCCTTGTTTCTCAAGGCGTTTGTCGATGCTCCCAGCTGGGCGCATTTCGATATCTGGGCATGGCGGCCAGGGCGCTATGGCCGTCCGGCGGGAGCTGCAGCGTGTGGCCTGCGCGCAGTCTGGGCGATGCTCAAAACGCGCTATGCGGGCTGAGGTTGCGACACGCTCGCGTTAACTTGTGGAACCCAGACAGAACATCGGATCAGAAATCAAAATTTTCATTTCGCACGGTGTTGCTCCGCGTTCGAATTCGAGCGAGTCTTCGGTCGGGGAGGCGAACGGAGCGTTCAATGGACCGCGCGTCTGCACTTGCCCTACTCAAGGATGTTTTGGCTGAAACAGTGAGGGCCGATGGGCCCGATCTGAACGTACGACAGGCGGCGATCCTGTTGCGTGTCTCGCTGGAGCCTGGCCCCCACACAGTGCGAGGCCTTGCTGAAGCCCTCAGCCTCGGCAAGCCGGCGGTGAGCCGCGCGCTCGATGCTCTTTCGGGATATGGCCTTGCTGCACGCATGCCGGACGAAAACGACCGTCGCAGCGTTCTGGTGCAGCCCACGGCAAGAGGACTTGCAGTTCTGGCCGGGCTTGGCGACCGTGTGATCCGTTGTGAACGGGCGAATACGGCGCAAACGCCGGTAAGCCTGCCGAAGCCGGCCGCACAGGCCCTGGGGACCAGTACAACCTCGCATGCCGCCTAAGGACTGGCTGACCGATCCTCGTCTCACGCCCAAGACCACAGGCGAAGGCGAGACGGTGCGCGTCACCGCAGGTTCCGCCAGTCTTCGCAAGGCGCCGGACGCTTCCGCCGAACAGGTCAACCAGGCTCTGTTCGGCGAGGAAGCGCGCGTGTTCGAGCGGCAGGGCGAATGGGCCTATGTCCAGCTTGGGCTCGACCGTTATGTCGGGTGGATGCGGGCGGTCCACCTGTTGCCGAACGCGCCCGCAGCGACCCATCGGGTCAGGGTGCTACGCAGTTTTCTCTACGAGCGGCCGGACATGAAATCGCGGCCTTTCCGGGCTGTTTCGATGAATGCGCAGCTGGCGCTGGGCGAGACCGAGGGGAACTTCGCGCGGGTCGCTGGCTTTGGCTGGGTCTTCTCGCGGCACGTCGCGCCGCTTGGAGAGTGGGAGACGGATTTCGTGGGCGTGGCCCAGCATTTCCTTGGATCGCCCTATCTGTGGGGCGGGCGCGAGAGCGCGGGCATAGACTGTTCGGGCCTGGTGCAGGTGTCGCTGCAGGCGACCGGGATCTTCCCGCTGCGTGATTCCGACATGCAGGAACAGACGCTGGGCGAACCGCTGACTCCCAACGCGGACTTCTCCAACCTCGAACGGGGCGACCTCGTATTCTGGAAGGGCCATGTCGGGATCATGGCGAGCCCGACCATGCTGCTGCACTCGAGCGCACGCGACATGCATGTCGAGATCGAGCCGCTTGGGCAGGCAGTTGACCGCATTCGTCCGATAGCGGGCGATGTGCGCAGCGTGCGGCGGTTCGGGTAAGTCAGATTCGGTAGATTCGGCGTGTTCCTGAATGAATTCAGGAGGGTAGGATTCCGCGACCGGCGGATAAGTCCCGAATCCCGCAGCGCGGCGCTTGAATGGGCGAATCAGCGCACAATTTGAGGCCTATCGATCAACAGGATCGGCGGTCGCAACGCTGGCGCAGGATGTGCGCCGCCTGTAGCGCCGGGGCTTGGGCTGAAGGCCACCAGAGCATCCATGCGTTTCCCGGATGAATTCCTCAACGAGCTGAAGTCGCGGGTGCGGCTCTCGGACGTCGTGGGGAAGAAGGTCGCCCTCAAGAAACGCGGCAAGGACTTTGTCGGTCTGTCGCCCTTCTCGAACGAGAAGACGCCGAGCTTCTACGTCCATGACGATCGTGGCTTCTACAAATGCTTCTCCACGCAGAAGTCCGGTGACGCGATTACCTTCCTCATCGAGACTGAGCGGTTGACCTTCGCCGAGGCGGTCGAGAAGCTGGCGCGCGATGTCGGCCTCGAATTGCCCCGGCAGACCGAAGGCGAGGTGCAGCAGTACCGGAAACGCAACACGCTGCTCGACTGGACGGAGAAGGCGTGCGCGTTCTTCGAGGACCAGTTGCGGCGGCCCACGGGATCGGAAGCACGCGAATATCTGACCAAGCGCGGCTTCGGTCCTGAAGCGTGGACGCGCCATCGTATGGGCTTTGCGCCCGATGGCTGGCGCACGCTGTCGGATCACCTGACCAAGCAGGGCGCGACGCTCGAAGAGCTGATCGAGGCCGGGCTGCTGGTTCAACCCGAAGACGGAAAAGCGCCGTGGGATCGTTTCCGCAATCGCGTGATCTTTCCGATCGCCGACCAGGGCGGGAAAGTCATCGCCTTCGGCGCGCGCACACTCGAGCCGGACGGCAAGCCGAAATACCTCAACTCGTCGGACAGTCAGCTCTTCCACAAGGGCCGCACGCTCTATCGCTATATGGCCGCGCGTGAGGCGCTTGCGCCCCTCAAGGAAGGTCCGCTGTCGCGCGGGCTGATCGTCACCGAGGGCTATGTTGACGCGATCGCGCTGGCCGAGGCGGACATCGGCACGGCCGTCGCGCCGCTTGGCACGGCGTTGACCGAGGAACAGCTTGAGCTGCTCTGGCGGGCAGGGCCCGAGCCCATCCTGTGCTTCGATGGTGATGCCGCCGGCATCAACGCCGCCTGGCGCGCCTGCGACCGGGCGCTGCCGCTGATCGAGCCGGGCAAGACACTGTTCTTTGCGCTGCTGCCGGACGGGATGGACCCGGACGACGTGGTGCGGGTGCGTGGGCCCCAGGCGATGCGCGAGATGCTGAGCCAGGCGAAGCCGCTGGTCGAGTTGCTCTGGTCGCGTGAAGTCGATGCGGAGCCGCTCGATACGCCCGAGCGGAAGGCAGGATTCGAAGCGCGGCTTATGGCCGCTGTCGGACAGATCCGGCATGCCGGCGTGAAGAAGGCCTATGAGCGCGAGCTCAGGGACCGCCTCTACTGGCATTTCCGGCCGGGCCGCAGCGCTGCAGGTAACCAAGGCCAGGCTTCCGGCCAGAAATGGAAGCCGGGCGACCGGTCAGGCCAGAATTACGGGCAAAAGGGCGGAAAGCCGCCGGTCAACGTCGCCATTCCGCTCGGGCCAACCGGCCTCACCGGTCTCCTGCTGGTTGTGCGGGCGCTGGAGTCCCCCCAGATCATGGAGCAAGGGCGGGAGGTCCTGTTCAGGGCGGCATTTGACGATCCGGACGTCTCGGCTATCCGGGACGCGGCGTTTTACGTCTACGACAACACCGAAATGCTTGACCGACCAGCTGTTGCGGCCCATTTACGTAACCTTGGCCGCAAGCGGGCAGTCGAGCTTTTGGAAACTTTCCCGGTCGGGCAACCGATGGATCCTCGCAGTAACGAGGGCCGCGATTGGCTTGACGCCCTGGGCCGGTTTCCAGTCGCAAGAACCCTCGTGGCGGAAGTGCAGGCGGCGAAACAGGCCGATGGGGAGGGTGTCGAGATCATGGGCGCCGCTCACCAGGCCAGGATCATGCAGAAGGTGATCGCACGGCGCAGCGCCAGCCGATCGGTTGTGGATGAGACGGTGACATCCCCATCCAGTGATGGCGCCCAGAAACTACGGGACGCCATCGGAGGGATGGGCGCCGCCATGGAGTCAAAACGCTCTGAAGACTGACGTGAAGAACAAGGCGAAGCGCCCCCAGCCGGCCAAGGTACAGGCCAAGGCGGAAGCGGCGCGAGGAAAGCCTGCTGCAAAGCCCAGCCCCGCCAAGGCGGAGCCAAAGAAGGATTCGAAGAAGGCCGAGCCGCCGAAGGCGGCGAAGCCCGAACCCGCGAAAGCGGCAACGAAGGTTCCGGTTAAGGGTTCTCCTGCCAAGGCAGTGGCCAGGCCGGTTGCTAGCAAGGAGCCTGCGCCGAAAGGCGGAAGTGAAAAGACCGGCACGGCGAAAGCCCAGCCGGCGAAGGTTGCGACGACCAAGGGTGGAGACGGTCGATCGGACAAACAGGGTCTGCGGAGAGACGGAATGGCGAAGACAGAAGCAGTGAAGCGCAAGTCCGCTCCCGAAGCGACGGACGGCCCGCTGCTCGACATGAACGACGCCACGGTGAAGAAATTCATCAAGGCGGCGAAGGCCCGCGGATTCGTCACGTACGATGAGCTGAACAAGGTTCTGCCGTCGGATCAGAATTCGTCCGAGCAGATCGAAGACATCATGTCCCAGCTCTCGGAGATGGGCATCAACGTTGTCGATTCAGAAGACGACGTGGAAGAATCCGAGCGCGAACAGGAAGCAAGCGAGGAAGAAGGCGAGGAAGGCGAGAACCGCCCGGCCACGTCGAAGTCGACCGCGCTCGCGACCACGAAATCCGACCGTTATGACCGTACCGATGACCCGGTGCGCATGTACCTGCGCGAGATGGGCTCGGTCGAGCTGCTCTCCCGTGAGGGCGAGATCGCGATCGCCAAGCGCATCGAGGCCGGCCGCGACACGATGATCCGCGGCCTGTGCGAAAGCCCGCTGACGTTCGAAGCCATCATGGTGTGGCGCCAGGAACTGACCGACGAGCGTGTTCTGCTGCGCGACATCATCGATCTCGAAGCGACCTACGCCGCCGCTCACGGCGGCATCGTCGACAATTCCCAGATCGTGCTGCAGGGCGGCGCGCCGCCGCCGTCGACCGCGCCGATCACCGCCCGCAAGCTCGCCGAGGCCGAGAAGGCCAAGGAGAAGCCCAAGCCCGTCAAGCGCGTGCGCGACGAGGACGTGGACGAGGTCGAACTCGAACGCCAGAAGCAGGCTGAAGCCGAGGCCCAGGAAGCCGAGGACGAATTCGACGACGGCGGCGCCATGTCGATGTCGGCGATGGAAGCCGAGCTGCGCGAAGGCGTCACCAAGACGCTCGACGCCGTCGCCGAGAACTTCCAGCGCTATCGCAAGCTGCAGGAGCGGCTGGTCCAGCGGAAGATCGAGGGCAAGGCCCTCACGCCGAAGGACTACAAGGAATATGACGAACTGGTCTCGACCATCATCGAGAACCTCAAGACGCTGCACCTCAACAATGCGCGTATCGAGACGCTGGTCGAACAGCTGTACGAGATCAACAAGCGGCTGATCCAGCTCGAGGGCAAGCTGATGCGGCTTGCCGACCTGCACGGCGTCGGCCGCCAGGACTTCCTCGACCACTATTTCGGCTCGGAGCTGAAGCCGGACTGGCTGGAGAAAGTCGGCGCGCTTTCCAAGCAGTGGAAGAAGTTCGTCACTGCCGAAGTCCGCAAGATCAACCAGCTGCGCGAAGACGTGTCGGGCCTGGCCCAGGAGATGGGCGTTCCGATCGACGACTTCCGGCGTATTGTTCAAACGGTTCAAAAAGGCGAGCGCGAAGCCCGCCAGGCGAAGAAGGAGATGGTCGAGGCCAACCTCCGTCTCGTGATCTCGATCGCGAAGAAATACACCAACCGCGGCCTGCAATTCCTGGATCTCATCCAGGAAGGCAACATCGGCCTAATGAAGGCTGTCGACAAATTCGAATACCGCCGCGGTTACAAGTTCTCGACCTACGCCACCTGGTGGATCCGCCAGGCGATCACCCGCTCGATCGCCGACCAGGCGCGCACCATCCGCATCCCGGTCCACATGATCGAGACGATCAACAAGATCGTCCGCACGCAGCGTCAGATGCTGCACGAGATCGGCCGCGAGCCGACGCCTGAAGAGCTGGCTGAAAAGCTCGGCCTGCCGCTCGAGAAGATCCGCAAGGTTCTCAAGATCGCGAAAGAGCCGATCTCGCTCGAAACGCCGATCGGCGACGACGAGGATTCCAACCTCGGCGACTTCATCGAGGACAAGTCGGCCCTCCTGCCGGTCGACGCCGCGATCCAGTCAAACCTGCGCGAGACCACCACCCGCGTGCTCGCCTCGCTCACGCCGCGTGAAGAACGCGTGCTGCGCATGCGCTTCGGTATCGGCATGAACACCGACCACACGCTCGAAGAAGTCGGCCAGCAGTTCTCGGTCACCCGCGAACGCATCCGCCAGATCGAGGCGAAGGCCCTGCGCAAGCTGAAGCATCCGAGCAGGTCAAGGAAGCTGCGGAGCTTCTTGGATACCTGATTGTCATTTCAAGACAGAACGAAAAGCCCGGCGGATACCGTCGGGCTTTTTGCATTGGTTCGAGTTGATATTCAGCCTGCCTCCTTCGGCAAATCCATCGACGCCTGTCCGAACGCATATTTCCAGCCCTGCGGCGTACGCACATAGGTGTCGCTGAACCACAGGCGGCGGTCGAACGCCGCGCCGTTGGTGCGCTTGCCCTTCAGCCATAGACACGCAGTGACGATGGCGGTGTCCGGGCCGTAGAGGCGAACGACCTGCGTGCCGTCATCCTCAACCTGCGCGTCATAGATGACGGTCTTGTCGCGTGCAGACTGCAGCAGTTCTTCGCGCGTCACCACCGCGCCTCGGCCTACTACGAGGATCATGTCGTCGTGGAGGATTTCGGCCATCGCATTGGCGTCGTTGCACTCGACGGCGGCCTGGTAGGCGGTATCGAGCGCGGCGACGATGCGGCGGTCACTCTCTGGGTCGGCGTGGGCGGGTAGCGCACTCATGGTAAGCGCCATGGCGAGGAGGGCGGTGCGCAGCGGCATGGGTGTCTCTCTGTCATCGCCCCAAGATACCGAAGCCTCCGGCCGGGCCGGTACGAGGTTTTGGAATGGCAGGATGGAGAAGTTCGCATGGCGGGATCGCCCCCTTAGATTGGCGGTCTAGACGCTGACCCGTCGATACGAACGGTGGCTTTATCGCACTACCCGAGAAGGGAGAGCGCGGAAGCGTTCGCAGCAAAAAAGACAAAAGAAGAAGAGCAATGCTGAATCGCTATGTGATCGAACGCGACATCCCCGGTGTTGGCGGGATGTCGTCAAAGGAACTCTGCGGCGCCGCCGAGACGTCGAACGGCGCGCTCGCGAAACTCGCGCCAAAGGTGCAGTGGCAGCACTCCTACGTCGCCAAGGACAAGACCTTCTGTGTCTACCTGGCCGAGAGTGAAGACGCGATCCGCGAGCACGCCCGGCTTTCCGGCTTCCCGGCGTCGAAGATCACCGCGGTAGGCACGATCATCGATCCGACCACGGCTCGCATGGGCTGATCGTCCATCCGGCGCATAGCCAGGCGGGATACGCGTCTCCCCATGCGTATCCCGCCTTGGCGTCGGGAGGAAAAGTCGTGAGCGGACAAGTTCAGGTTGCGCGGGGCGTTTCCCATGTCAGGCTGCCGAGGGAGATCAGGCCAATGAACAAACCGGCGGCTGGAAAGCGTGGCGGCGATCGGCTGGAAGTCTGCGTCGTGCTGTTCGACGACGGCTATGCGTCGACCGCGCTGATGCCGATCGAGGTGTTCCATTCGGCTGGAGCTCTCTGGAGGGAGTTGAAAGGCGAAGCCCCCGAGCCGCGCTTCACCGTCACGACGGCGACGCTCGACGGCAAGCCGGTGCGCAGCCCTTATGCAGGGATGAGCATCACGCCGGCGCATGCAATCGCCGAGATTACCAGGGCCGACATCATCATCGTGCCGACGTCTGGTTTATCGCTCGACAAGGTGATCGAGAATTCGGTTCTGCTGCCCTGGCTGTGCAAGCATTATGCGGCGGGCGCGTATATCGCGGGCGTCTGCATGGGCGCGGCGTATCTCGCCGAGTCCGGCCTGCTCGACGGCAGACAGGCCACGACGCACTGGGCCGTCGCCGATGATCTCAAGAAGCGCTGGCCCAAGGTGGACTGGCGGCCCGACCTGATCCTCAGCGAGGACCAGCGTCTGCTGTGCTCCGGCGGCGTCACGGCGGCCGCCGACGTGAGTCTTTACCTGGTCGAGAAGCTGTGCGGCCACGAGATCGCGGTGCAGACGGCCAAGTCATTGCTGCTGTCGATGCCGCGCACGCACCAGTCTGGCTATGCCGTCCTGCCGCTGTCGCCGCCGCATGCGGACGACCAGATCCGTAAAGTCGAAGGCATGATCCAGTCGCGTTATGCGGAGAACCTGTCGGCCGAGGAAATGGCCGAATTCGCGGGCATGAGCGAGCGCACCTTCTCGCGGCGTTTCAAGGCAGCGACAGCGCAGGCGCCCGCGGTCTATCTTCAGGCCGTCCGCGTGGAGGCGGCCAAGGCGATGCTGGAGCTGGAATCAGCCAGCGTGCAGTCGGTGGCGCTGAAGGTGGGTTACGAGGACGTCTCGTTCTTCCGCACCGTGTTCAAGCGCGCAACAGGCATGACGCCCGGCGACTATCGCTCGCGCTTCGCCTCGTTCAACGTCCGCCAGCCCGACAGCATCGACCTCGACGCAGTCTAGGCCGCCGCGCGGGCAAGTTCCTTTGCCGTGCGGGCGCAATCAGCGCGCAGCTTCCTGATCAGGGCGCGCTGGGGATTGTCCCAGCCGGTCAGGTTGAGCGGCGGCTCGAGCGCGGCAATCAACTCTGCCTCGAGCTTTTCCAGATCGGCTCCGGGCAGCGGCAGCATGCTGACTAGCAGGTTGGCGCGCATCCAGCGCGACAGGATGGCTTCGCCATCGACAGCGAAAGCAAAGTTCGCGGTGTTGGCCTCGCTCGATCCCGAAGCGCGCGGGCAGGGCTGGAGCTGAAGGTGGCGGCGCAGGATGGCGCCGAGGCTGCGGCGCAGCGTGGAGAAGCCGCTGTTCTCCATGGTGAAGTGATTGCGTGTGTCGAGCCCGTCATTGGTCATGCCGATGTAGAGCAGGCCGTTTGCGCCCGGCGCGATGGGCAGCAGCTGGCCCCGCGGCTTGAGGAAGAGGGCATAGACGCCGGGCTGTTTCGGTGGCGTTGCGTCGTGCGGCTGGCGTTCGCCGAGAAGCGCGTTGCGGATGTCGTCGGTCGTCATGGCAAACCCTTCTGGTCCCGCAGCAAGTGTGCAGGAGGGTTGGCCAAGGGCCTTTTAGGCCGATCGGTGAAATTCCACAGGTTCGGGAAACGCGTCGGGCGCGTTTCCCCAGCGGGCGTTGCGGGTGAACGTTACCTTAAGCGGCTGCGCTGGCGCGCTGCAGCCGGGCGAAGTGTCCGAACGACACCAGGCGCTGGCTGGCTTCATCCCACAGCGTCAGGCCGGCGCAGCGGATGCTTTCCAGCAGGCTGAGGCGGTTGACGTCCTTGAGCGCCGGGTTGTGCTTCAGCACTGCCGACAGCTTGTAGAACGGGATTCGGGCCGAGACGTGGTGCACATGGTGCACGCCGATATTGCCGGTCAGCCAGCGCAGGACGGCCGGCAGGTCGTAGTGTGAGGATCCGCGCATCGCGGCTTCCACTGCTTCCCATTTGTCTGAACGGGCCCAGTAGGTTTCCTCGAACTGGTGCTGCACGAAGAACAACCACACACCGATCGAGGCGGCGAGCGTCAGGGTCGGGCCCCAGACGAACAGCAGCATGTTGAGACCGCCCAGCCAGATGGCGCCGGCGATGAAGACGGCGAGAGCGACGTTGGTGCCCATCGCGCTGATCCACGGACGCCAGCCTTCCTTCATGATGCCATGCGGCAGGCGCTGCTGCAGGAAGAAGACGTAGAAGGGGCCGATGACGAACAGGATGATCGGGTTGCGATAGACGCGATAGCCGAAGCGCTGGATCGGCGTCATCGTGCGGTATTCCTCGACCGACACCGTTTTCACGGCGCCGAGTTCGCGGCGATCGAGATTGCCTGACGTGGCGTGGTGGATGCCGTGGGTGCGGCGCCAGCAGTCGTGGGGGGTCAGCGTAAAGACGCCGACCACGCGGCCGACCCAGTCATTGATCCAGGGCGTGCGGAAGAAGGCGCGGTGTCCGCAGTCGTGCTGGATCATGAACAGCCGCACGACGAACAGGGCGGACGGAATGGAGATCAGAAGGGCGAGCCACCAGAGGCCTGCGCCGGCGGCGAACCAGCCGGCAGTCCACAGCACGGCAAGCGGCACGGCGCTGAGCGCGATCTCGGTGATCGAGCGCCAAAGCGTCGGTTTCTGGAAGGGAGCAAGCATTTCACGCAGCGCGGCAGAGGCAGGAATATGCGCCATCGATGGTTCGGCTTTCTTGAAAAGGGGTCGCGCGAGGCGATCTGGCGGCACTATCCTACACTGCCGTCCTGCCGCTCGTCCCCCGGGTTCTCCGGCGCCGCAGGATCCTCGACGGCAAGAATCTACCCGTCAGAAGCGGCCGAAACGAGGCGTGGCGCTCGCGTGATAACGCCGCAGGCTTTTGCCACGATCTGGTGACGGACTAGCAAGGATTGGCGCCGGCTACCTGTCGCCTGGCACGCGAATCAAGGCGTTGGCTCATCCTTAGAGCCGGGCAAACGTATCGCACACGGCCGGATCACCGGATTTGTAGCCGCGCGAGAGCCACTCGACCCGTTGCGCCGAAGAGCCGTGCGTGAAGCCTTCCGGCGTGACGCGCCCGGTAGCACGTTTCTGCAGCGTGTCGTCGCCGATGGCGTTGGCTGTTTTCATTCCGGCTTCGAGATCACCTGCTTCGAGCGCCACATTGCCATTTGAGGCCGCCGCGGCATTTGCCGCCCACACACCCGCATAGCAGTCCGCCTGCAACTCCAGCGCGACCGAATAGCGATTGCCCTCGGCTTCGCTCGAAGCCTGCTGCTGCGCACGTTGCACCTGTTGCGAGGCGCCGGTCAGTGTCTGCACATGGTGGCCGAACTCGTGCGCGATCACATAGGCCTTCGCGAAGTCGGCGCCCGATGCACCGAGCCTCGTCTCCATCTCCTGCCAGAAACCGAGGTCAAGATAGACGGTGGAATCGGTCGGACAATAGAACGGCCCCATCGCGGCCTGGCCATAGCCGCAACCCGTGCCTGTGCCCTGGTCATAGATGACGACTTTCGGATCGGCATAGTTCGACAACTTGGTTTTCCACACATCGTTGATGTTGGCGCCGACCACATCGACGAACAGGCCCGCATCATCCTTGGGCGTGCCAACCGTGCCATGCTCCTGACCCAGTCCACCGAACCCGCCGAGCACCGCCTGGGTGGTCTGTGGCGGGATACCGAGGAAATAGTACGCGACCGCTGCGATCACCGCCGCGCCGATGCCGCCGCCAGCCACTGCGCCGCCACCCAGCCCGCGCCGGTCTTCAACGCCGCCGCCCCGCCGTCCACCCATCCAACGCATGTGCTGGCTCCTGATCCTGTCAAGGTATTAGGCCAGAACGCAGGGCCAAGGGGAAGGATGCAATCCCACCCGAAAGTCACGTGATCAGGCCACGCCAGCCCCGGCCAGCCACGTCTCGATCTGCTTGCGCATCCCCGCGTCATAGCGGCGAGCGGTATTGCTGGTCGTGTCGCCGGCAACGTGCACGCCAGCGAAGAACACGGCTTGAGTATCCGGGTGATAGCGGAAGACCGGTCCGCCGCTCTGTCCCGCGGTCGAATCCATCTGATAACCAAGCGTCAGCTGCGCGAGTCTTCCGGGATCCGGTTTGCCGGCATGGAATTTGAGGACGATCGGCTTGCCCTTCTCATCGGGATAGCCCGAGACGGTCAGCGTCGCCCGCTTCAGTTCGTCGTCGCCCAGCGGCGCCTGCTTCGGAACGTCGAAGGTCTTCTGTGCCCACGTGTGCAGCGCATCGTCGGCCAGATAGGCGATGCCGTAGTCGTAGAGGTACTGCTTCGGATCGTTGGGATTGGTGATGCTGGTATAGCCGGGGCAGGTTTCCACACGCACGACACGCGATTCCGCCGGACCATTGCCATCAACGACGCCAGCATGAGCCGAAATGGCCTTGGGAAATGTGCCGCTCTCGATCAGGTAGAGATTGTGTGCGGCCGTAAGCACGATGCGCGGCGCGATCAGCACACCGGTGCCGATGCCGGTCTTGCTGCCGACGTCGATCTGCAGGCAGACCAGCGGCCGCCAGGGCGCAACGGTCACGTCCTTCACGGTCAGGCGGTCATCGTCTCCGATGACGGCTTCAAGACCGATCTGGTTTTTCGCCATCGGCGGGATCGCGATTGATGGATCGAGCTTCTTGCCGGTCGGCCGTTTGCGCTTGAACAATCCCGGGAAGAAACCACTCACGACGGCGATCCTCCATCAAGCGCCGCGCCGGTTGCTGGCTGCGTGCCAACCCGGCGGCCGCTATCCTGCGCGGGCTTCCACAGCGGCACTTCGAAGAGGCGCGGGGCCGGGCTCGGCACGGTGGTGATCACGGCTTTCTGGGCGTCGGCGAGATCAATCTGCGCTGAGTCGGTCAGCGGATCGACCGATCCCGAGTTCTTGCCGAGCAGGCTGTTCTCGGGCGCAGCCCCATCGGGTGTCGCGCTAAGCCGGCTGGCGACATCCGCCGATGCGTTTGCGCTGGCCTCGGCCTCGTTAGCCGCCTGCCGGCGAACCTCCGCCTCGTTGGTCAGCGCCGCAAGGTTCGGCGAGTTGTTGCGCTTGGCGAGTTCGGCCTGGATCGACGCCTCTATGGCTTCCTGGCGGGCCTTCTGCGCGGCGTCATACTCGTCCTGCGCCTTCTGACGAGCCTGATCGGCCTTCAGCAGGTTGATCTGGCGGGTGTCGTAATTGATCCGCAGCTGGAACACCTCGCTGACCGCCGAGAAGAAGCCATTGATCACGGTTAGCGGAATAGCGGTGATGCCCACCAGCTCGTTGCCCTGATCGACGACGACCGTGGCCGGCATGCCCTGAACCAGTTCCACGCGTGAGCGCGACGTGGCGAAGACGCCAGCGGGCAGGCTCATCGACATTACCGGGGATTCGTTGGGCAGCATCACGATCTCGGAGACGTCGCGAACCCCGGCCACGCGCACGCCCATGCGGTAAGGCGCCGGCGCGCGATAGCAGATCGAATTCGAGCAGGCGGAGGCAGCCGCGCCGCCCGTGTTGCGCGATCCCCGTTCGATCGTGAACACCGGATCGAGCGTGATCAGGAAGTAATCCGGATTGCCGGCGATGCGCTGGCACTGTTCAGGATAGCGACGCGGCTCGGGCATAGAGCAGCCGAGGAATTCCAGCGCTCGAGCATGCAGCTCCTTGTTGAGAGCGGTCAGCGTGCAGGCCTTGGCGAAATCGCAATTGGCGTATTCGAACGGATCGATCACCTTGGAGAAGAGACGGATCTCAGGCCCGGCGCCCGCCGAGTTCTCGCGACTCGGTAGCGCGCCGATCGCGCCGACGGAGCGCGCCAGATTGCTCAGGATCTGTAGGCCCTGACCTTCGGAGACCGAATTGATGTAGGTCAGCAGGCGCGTCTGCGGGTTGACCATGAACCGGTATTTCTGGTTCGCGAACAGGCCGGACGAGGCGTTGAGTGTGTAGGTCGCCTCCGGGTCGCCGACCAGGAAGGGCCGGCTGACGCCCAGCGAGAACTGTCCATCCTGCTCGATTAGTTCGACAGTCATCAGCGCTTTCGGCGCCGCATAGTGCAGGCCATTCGGCGTGGCGTTCGAGCCGAAATCCACATGCCGGGATTCAACGGACTGGCACGAGGCAAGGCTCGCAACAGCCAACACCGCCATCAACGGTTTCATCATGGGTCCCCTCCCTGAAGCCGCCACCATAGGGGGAGACAGCAGGCGTTGCCAGAGGCATCTGGATGCCGTTGGGAGAGGGCGTGCGCGGCGCGTTGCTATACGCTAAACGGCTCTGGATCAGATATTAGGGAGACAGCTTTGACTCATCCCATTCGCGTCGGCGTTGGCGGCTGGAGCTTCGAGCCCTGGGATGAGACCTTCTATCCGGCTGGCCTCTCCAAAGCGCGGCAGCTGGAATACGCCAGCCGCAAGATGACCGCGGTCGAGGTCAACGCGACCTACTATTCTTCCTTCAAGCCCGACACGTTTGCGAAATGGGCAGCCACGGCGCCCGACGGGTTCGTATTCAGCCTGAAGGCGCACCGCTTTTCGACCGTTCGCAAGACGCGCGACGACATGAAAAAGTCCGTCGATCTCTTTCTTGGCCAGGGCATCACGGCGCTCAAGGACAAGCTCGGCCCGATCAACTGGCAGTTTCCCGGCACGCGCAAGTTCGACGCCGACTACTTCAACACGTTTCTGTCGGTGTTGCCGAAGGAGAAGGACAAGATCCGGCTGCGCACGCGCTAGAGGTGAGGGGAAGTGGATTCGACGTACCGGAGTTCCATGACATTCTCAACAAGCACGGCGCGACAGTTGTCTATGCCGAAGACGATGAGTTTCCAAAGCTGCGTCATGAAGGATCGGATTTCGCGGTCGCGCGCCTGATGCAGTCGAAGAGCGAGCAGGCGAATGGCTATCCCACCGCCGAGATCGCGCGGTTCGCAAAGATGACGACCGATTGGTCGAAGAAGCAGGATGTTTTCGCCTTCTTCATCTCAGGCGCCAAAGAGCGCAATCCGGCGGCAGCGATGGCGCTGCAGGAAAAACTTGGCATCACGCCGAAGGCATCGAAGGAAGCCGACGATCTGGTTACGGCGAAAGGCAGGGCGACGCCTGCGAAGAAGCCCGCGGCCAAGGCGGCAGCAAAGCCGGCGGCGCCCAAAAAGAAGAAGTGACATGAGGCTCAACCAGATCACCGCTCCGCTGGTCGACTACGAGGCCAGCGTCGCCTTCTACAAACTGCTCGGGTTGAAACTGATCGTCGATGCGCCGCCGCGCTATGCACGCTTCGAAATGCCGGAAGGCGATGGCGGCGAACCTTCGACCTTCTCAATCGAGAAGGTGGAAGGCTGGGCGGGTGGCGACTGGCCGGAGATATGGTTCGAGAGCGACCGGTTGGACGAGCTGGTGACTGAACTGAAAGCAAAGGGCGTAATGTTCGAAAGCGGGCCTGAGACGATGAGTTATCTCTGGCGTGTCGCTCACCTTCGCGACCCTGCCGGCAACCGGCTCACGCTCTACCATGCCGGCGAGAACCGCCGGAACCCGCCTTGGCGCGTGAAATAGTCAGCCCAGCTTTTCCTCGAACCATTGCGTGAGGGCGGCGCGGCGTTGCGGCGAGACCTTCTTCGCAAGGTCGCCCGCGATATCGGCCAGCGACACAGATTTCAACTCGGCGCGCCAGGCCGTCTCGGCCCGCCCAAAGACAGCGTTGATCTCGCAGGGGCGGCGGAAATCCGATTGGGGGCCCACACACGGCCCCTGCTGACGAATTTCAGAGCAGCGGAAGCCAGGTTCCTCGCCCTCGATCGCCTCGACCAGGTCCCATAGCGTGATCTCGCTGGGCGGCCGCGCCAGGCGATAGCCGCCGCCTGCGCCGCGAATGGATTCAACGACGCCGGCGCGAGCAAGCGCTTGCATATGCTTGGCCATATAGGCCGGCGCGAGTGTGTGGAATTCCGCCAGCGCATTTGCTGGCAGGCCGATGCCCCGGGGCAGCGCCGCAAGCAGCACGCAGGCATGCGCCGTCCATTCGACGCCTTCACTCATTCTCATTCGTCACTCTCGCAAAGGAAGCGCGCGATTCCTTATTGCGGATATATAGCATCCGATTTATATCGGACACAAGATATCCGATTAAATGAATGAAGGAGCCTCCTCATGCCCAGCCAGACCGGCACGGTGAACGTTGTTGGCGGCGGGATCGCTGGCCTGATCGCGGCGGCGGACCTCGCCCAAGCCGGCGCAAAGGTCACGCTGTTCGAATCAGCTGCAGACCTGGGTGGCCGGGCGCGTACGCGGCATGTCGAGGGCTTCTCGCTCAACCAGGGTCCGCATGCGCTCTATCAGGGAGCATTCCAGCGCGAGCTGATGCGGCTGGACGTGGCGTTCAGCGGCAAAAGGACCAATCCGCACGAACCGCAGGGCCTGTGGCAGGGCAAGCTGTATCGCCTACCGACAAGCGTGTCTTCACTCGCTTTGACCAACGTGTTCTCCATTGCCGACAAGATCGCCTTCGCGCGCGCACAAAAGGCGGTGCTGGACGGAGCGACAGGCGATGGAAGCTATGCAGGCTGGCTCGACGGCCAGCGCCTGTCGCCTGTTGTCCACGCAGCGATGGAGGCGCTGGCTCGGGTCACAAGCTACGCCAATGCACCCGATCAGATGTCAGCTTCAGCAATACTCGACCAGATGCGGCTGGGCCTGAGAGGCGTGACCTATATCGATGGCGGCTGGGCGACGCTGGTCGAAGGCCTCGCAAAAGCCGCGCGAGACGCGGGAGCCATCCTGAACACGGGCGCCTCTGTCGAACGCGTTGCGGTGGAAGGCCGTCGTTCGCGCGTGGTGTTGGCGGATGGAACAGAACAAGTTGCGGACGCCACTATCCTGACGCTGGGACCGAAGGAAGCGGCAGCGCTTGCCCCAAATGTCGCCTCGCTACGCGCCTATGCCGAAACCGCAACGCCGATCCGCGCCAACACGCTTGATCTTGCGCTGAAGCGTCTGCCGGAGAGTGCGCGCTCATTCGTGCTGGGCATCGATCAGCCGCTCTATTTCTCGGTCCACACCAACGCCGCGAAGCTCGCGCCGGAGGGCGGCGCGGTGATCCACATCGCCCGTTACATGGCCACCGGCGAAAACGTCGAGGCGAACGCGATCGGGGAACTCGAAGCGCTTGCTGATCTTGCCATGCCGGGCTGGCGGGAGCTGGAAGTGAAGCGGCAGGAACTGCGCGGGATGGTGGTCGCCAACAGCCTCGTACGTTCAGACCAGCCACGTCCGGATGTCGAAATACCGGATGCACCGGGCCTGTTCATCGCTGGCGACTGGGTTGGCGAGGAAGGAATGATTTCAGACGCATCCGCCGCAAGTGCATCCAAAGCGGCGCGTCGCGCCCTCTACTGGTTGTCGGGGAAGACTGCAGACCGCACGGCCGCCTAGAGCCGAACCCCGATCACGCGCCGGCGATACGCGGCGCTGGCAACGCCGGGACCTGGAAAGACCCGAAGACGGGCGCCGGGTCCCCGCGTTGGCCGAAACGATCAGCCCGGCGCTTGCTGAGCGATGCTGGCGACAGGCGCTGCGAACTGCTTTGGCAGCAGAGTGAACCAGCGCGCGGGTCCGTTCATCTTCTCGGCCCATGCGCCGGCTTCCGCCCCCGTGCCGGCGAAGATGTCGCCACGGCTGGGTCCGCGACGGATCGCGCCGCCCGTGTCCTGCGCAACGAACAGCCGCTGGAAGGCATAGCCGCCATAGGCGCCATCCACGAACACCACCGCGCCATAGGGATGGAAGGCAGGGTCGACGGCGATTGATCCCATGGGCGTCAGCGGCACGTTCGCGGCCCCTTTCGGGCCGGCGGCTGGGTCGGGGATCGTCTCCTCCTGAAAGAAGACGTAGGACGGATCGGCATTGAGGGCCGTCTTCTGCTCGCCGGGATTGAGATCGAGCCACTGGCGGAAGCCGGTCCACGTCGCGGTCGCCAGCCGCCCCGAATTGCGCAGCGCACCGAGCGCGGAATTCCACTTGTAGCCATTCTGCGCCGAGAACTGCGCACGCGCCTGCGTGCCGTCAGCGAACTGCAGGCGGCCGGAGCCCTGGACCTGCAGGTTGTAGACGTCAGCTGGATGCGCATAGCCGATGATCTGGCCCTGATAGGGCATGATCGCCTCACGCTTCGGATAAGGCTCAATGCGATTGCCGTTCATCTTGCCGTTCAGCGTGCGCGGCGCGCCGCGCAGCGCCTCATTGTCATAAGCCTCGGCAAAGGCGCCGAGATCGACGGTCACCATGTCGGTCGGTCGGCTCAGCAGCGGTTCAGTGAAGGGCGGCGACCAGCTGCGACTCGCCTGGATAATCGGCTCGAAATAGGACGTGAGTTTCGCCTCGCCCGTTCCAGCGACTAGCTGGGCGTCAAAATAGTTTTCGAAGAACCAGTGTTCCTGTCCGGGCTGGATGGTGGTTGCGGCATCGCATGCCGGCAGCCAGTTGCGCACCGGACCGCCATAGCGGCCGCCGGTCAGTGGCGCATCGGGCGTGCGCAGCCGCCAGGCGTCGCACTGCCGTTTGAACGCCGTCAGGGCCGGTGCGAAATCGGACTGGGCCCAGCCCGGAATCTCGCCGAAGGCCACAGGCGTCATCACGAAGTCCTGCGGCGGCGTCACAGGCCGCGTGATCGGCGGCTTGATCGAGGTTCCCGGCCGCACGATCGGCGCAGGCTTCGTGGAGGCGCAAGCGGACAAGACGCCCGCAAGCGAAACGGCAAGGATGGCGCGGAGGGTCATACGCGTCTCCGAAATGAAATCCGGCGGCCCCGGCCCCTTATGCATGCGTGAAGAAAGGTTAGCGCGAAATTGTGGCGCGTCGAGCCATTGCTCGCAGGCCGTGGATCAAGGGTTGGGCTGGAAGCCCGGCCGCGCCTCTGCTGCGGGGACATTTGCAACAATCCCGGCGAGATTGCCCTCTTCGCCTGCCGGAACCAGCTCGTAGAAGCCGGTAAGTTTCACACGCACAACGACGGGTTTGTCGCTTGAGTTGGAGAACTGCCAGCCTTGGATGCCGTCGAATGGCGCAGTGAGGGCGCCTTGCTGTGACAAGCCATAGGCCTGCTTGTAGCTGGCGACAGTCATCTCCTTCTTCGGTTCGGGCGTCGTATGGCCGTGGAAATCGAAATGGAAATCATCCGGACGATCGGCGCCGATCACCTGCCACTCATAGACCAGCGTGGCGTCCTTCTTCATGCGCACCTTGTATTCCAGCTCCGAACCCTTGGCGCCGCCCAGGAAGTCCGTGAGCGGAATCTCGATCGTGTCGCTACGAAGCGGCATTTCGTATTCGCGCGCCAAAGGCGCCGAGCCGGATTTGGTGTCGATGCTTACTTCTTCCGGCGCCCAAAGGCGCGCGATGCCGGACAGCTTGCCAAGGCCCAGCGGGTCGAGGTCGTATTCGGCCGGCAGGATCGCGCCGAGCACGATCAGCGTTCCGGCAACGAGGCCGCCTCCGGTGATCAGGGCTAGCGTCTTGCCTGAAACCTTCAGCTGCACAGGCGCGATGGGTTGCTCTTGTTCGCTCATGCCAGGTTCACTCATAGGTGACCTCCAGTGAGAAAGTAGCCAGCAAGCTGCTCGCCGGCGAGCACGATGCCGGCAAGGAACAGCAGCGCATTGGCGCCAATGGCGAGGCGCCCGAAGCTTTTCGTTGTGCGCCAGAACGTCATGACGACGAGGATCAGCGACAGCGCGATCAGCTGGCCGATCTCGACGCCGATGTTGAAGGAAATGAGGTTGGGCACGAGCCCGTCGGGATTGAGGCCGAGTTCCTGCAGCTTAGTCGCTAGCCCCAGCCCGTGCACCAGGCCAAAGCCGCCGACAGCAATGCGGTTGTCGATCTCGAAGCCCAGCTTGCGGAAGCCGCCGAGATTCTCGAACGCCTTGTAGGAAACCGACAGGCCGATGACCATGTCGACCAGGTGGGACGAGAGGCCGAAGTTGAACAGAACGCCCAGCAGCAGCGTCGTCGAATGTCCGACCGAGAACAGCGTGACGTAGAGCAGAACGTCCTTGAGGCGATAGAGAAAGAAGATCACGCCGACGAGGAAGAGCAGGTGGTCATACCCCGTCACCATGTGCTTGGCGCCGAGGTAGAGGAACGGGAATGGATCGGCCCCGACCGTGTTGCGCACGAACTGCGCGTCAGTGCCGCCGATCGCGTGGGCAAAGACGGGCGGGGCGATCAACGCCAGTGCAAGCAGGATAAAGGCGGACCGCATGTGTCCGTCGCTATCACGCCCGAGGAATTGCATGCAATCACGAGTGCGCCAGCCGGATTGGCGGAATTGAGCGAACCACCGCATCCTTCAGCCGCCTTCGCGCGTATGAGCAGGGCGCGAACGTGGAAGGGCCGGCTCATGCAGATACTCCAGGGCGCCATAGCCGCAGGCGTTATCCTGCTGGTGCTCGACGCCCTGTGGCTGGGGCTCTTGATGCGGGACTGGATCGACGATCAGCTCCACGAGTTCAAGCGCGAGAAGATCCTGCTCGGCCCCGCGATCGTCTTCTATCTGCTCTATGCCTTTGCTCTCGGCTTTTTTGCTGTCTCGCCTGCGCTGGCGCAGGGCGACTGGATGCAGGCGGCGCTGCTGGGTGGCGTTCTCGGACTGGTTGCCTATGGAACCTACGATCTCACCAATCTTGCAACCCTGAACCACTGGCCGTGGAAGATGGTAATCGTCGACATGGCGTGGGGCGCCTTGGTTTCCGCCTTGTCGGCCAGCGGCGCAGTGGCGGGTCTCAAATGGCTAGGCGTCGCCTAGCCTTCATCCCACTGGAACACGTCGTCCAACTTCACGCCGAATACGTGAGCGATGCGGAAAGCCGCCTCCAGAGAAGGCGAATATTTCCCTGCTTCGATCGCAGCGATGGTCTGGCGCGTCATGCCGATCTTCTCGGCCAGATCGCTTTGCGTCATCTCACCATGCTCGAAACGCAAGCGGCGCATCTGGTTGACGATCGGAAGGCCCTTCTTCGCCACGCTCTATGCCCCGCGCCGCAGCATGACGATCTGGGCGATCGCGCTCGCAACGGTGGCGACGCCGATGCACAGGAGAAGATAGCTGATCAACTCGGGCACGCTCATCCGCACGAGATGCAGGAAAACGCCCAGCGCGAGAAGACCGAGCAGCAAGACATAGTAGGCCATGCTGTTGGCGCGCCACAGGATCTGCAACTCGCGTTCGTCGCGCGCCGCGCGCTCATCGCGCCCCGACATCATCCATGCGATCAACCGCAGGACGATCTGTCCCAGCACCAGGATGATAAGTGAGATCAGCGAATAGTGCAGGCCGGCCATCGAGTGCCTGGCCATCTGTCCGGTGAAGACGGCGGTGAAGAAGACGGAGCCCGCCGCAAGCACAGTCACCAGCGTGATCCAGGCGGACTTCTCGCGGAACGACATTTTCCTCACCCGCCTCTGAAAAAGGGACTCGACACGATGTATAGAATCTTTTACATCATGTCAGTCTTTCTTTCCACGGCATAACAGCCGGTTTCGGGCGCGGCAATCGCGATTCAGGGCGCGGCAGGATGCGCCAGCCAACGAGGAATACATGCGGGTTTTGCCTGGTCTCGTGGCGCTTGTCCTGCTCGGCGGCTGCATCACCGCGCCCGAGGCTGACCCGCTGCTGCGCTCGGACCCTCATGTTGCGCAACTCTTCAACGTGTTGCGCGCGACGCGAGGAGTGGGCGAACCGGTCGACATGACGAAGCTTGATGCGCAGCTGCGCGACATGGGCCGGGCCCACGCCATCGAGTGGGAGATCGACCAGGCGCCCGCCGAGGCGATGATGCTGCGCACCGGACACCAGGTCTGGGCCGAGGCGCAGCGCCGGCCAGAAATTCTTGCCTCACTCGAGGCGTTCAACCGGGCGATCGGCGCCTGGTGATTCCAAGGAGACATCCAATGACCCGCACCGCCGTCTTGGCCGCTATCGCCGCCTTCGTTCTGGCCGCGCCGGCCTATGCGCAGCACGCCCCTGCGCAGGGCGAGAAGTCCGCGAACCTGCAAGGGGACCCTGGCCCCTTCGCCGACAAGAAAACGATGATGCCGTTCTTCAACATCCTGCTTGAGGCGCACAACCAGGGCGAGAAGGCGGACCTTCCGGCGATGGAGGCGAAAATCCGCACGCTGGTTCCGGCCTTGATGGGCGGAAAGTCCAGCAAGGCAATGGAGGATCACGTCCTGGGTGTCGCCCACCAGGCACTGGCCCTGGGCGTCAGCAATCCAAAGATGTTCGAAAGCTATGAGACCTTCATGGCTGCGATGATGGGCCCGAGCTAGCGATCCTACTTCGCGTATTCCTTTGTCAGCAGGTACAGGAACACGCGGCCTTCCAGCAGCTGCTTTACGCCAACGCGCTCGTTGAGACCGTGCGCGTTGGTGGTGGCGGGATCCGCGAAGATGCCGGAAACGCCATAGGTCGGAATGCCGGCAGGCGTGAGGAAGCGCCCGTCGGTTGCGCCCGTTGCCATCGCAGGCACCACCGGCACGCCGGGGAAGAGTTTTTCGCTGATCTTCTCTATCGGGCCCATGATGGCGGGCGTCAGCGACGGCGGAGCCCCCGGCGTTTCGGGCTCGGACTTCATTGTCACCTTCACTTCGGCATCGCCGATCGCGGCCGCCAGCTTCTGGCGGATCTCTTCCTGCGTATGGCCGGGGAAGATGCGGCAGTTGACGTTAGCCGTAGCGCGCTGGGGCAGGGCGTTGGGCGCATGGCCGCCGCTCAGCTGCGTTGCGACGCAAGTCGTGTGGAAGAGCGCATTGTAGCTCGGGTTCTGCATCAGGCGGCGAATGGCGGCGGCATTCTCGCCTCCAGCCGCGTCCTTCATGTCCTGGCCTTCCTGGCCCGGCGTCAGCTCGCCCATCCGCTTGAAGAAGCCGGTGGTGGCGTCGTTGAACTCGATCGGGAATTCGATGCCCTGCACCTTGGCCAGCGCCGCGCCGAGTTGGTAGATCGCGTTGTCGGGCGTCGGGCGCGAGGAGTGGCCGCCGGGGTTTGTGACTTCGATGGTGTAGTCTTCGTAGAGTTTCTCGCCTGCCTGCACGCCGTTGAAGATGTACTTGCCCGTCGCCGGATCGAGACGTCCGCCTGCGCCCTCGTTCAGCGCGAACTCGGCATCGATCAGCGCTTTGTGGTTTTCCACCAGGTAGCGGGCGCCGACGAATTCGTTGGGGCTCTCCTCGCCGCAGTTGAGCATCATCTTGATCGTGCGCTCTGGCCTGTAGCCCTCCTGCTTGAAGCGGATCATAGAGTCCGTGAAGATCGCCGCCATCGCTTTGTCGTCGCTCGCGCCGCGGGCGTAGAAATAGCCGCCCTCCTCGGTCAGCTTGAACGGATCGCGTACCCAGTCCTCGCGCTTGGCCTCGACCACATCGATGTGGGCCATCAGCAGGATGGCTTTCTTGGTGGCGTCCGTGCCGGGGAGGATGGCGACAAGGTTGCCGTCCTGTGGGCGGTTGGGCTTGGGGCTAACGAGAATGTGGAGGTCGCTCTCCGGATAGCCAGCGGCGACAAGGCGCGCCTTCATGCGCTCGGCAGCGAGCGTGCAGGAGCCGACGGAGAAGCTCGTATTGGTCTCGATCAGCTCCTTGTAGAGCGCGCGGAATTCGGCCTCTCCGGCGGCCGGATCAACGGAAGCGGCAGATCCGGGCGCGCCAGGCGTGGCGCAGGCGGATGCAAGCGCTGCAAAACCGGCCGCGGCGAGAAGTCGAAGACGCATGAACTACCCCTGAATCTGTCTGGCGCGACCAGACCATGTCGCGGGCGGCGCATGCAAGACTGAATCAGGCTCGTGATCAGGGCCAGCCGGCAATGATCGCGCCCGCGATCGCATAGCCAAGGAACAGATGGATCGCGTCCATCACCAGCAGGCCCGGTTTTTCGGGGCTGTAGACGTAGGAGTAGAGCCGCGTCGACAGGATCAGGAAGAACCAGATCTCGATGGCGAGGATGACCCCGGTCGCGAGATTGTCGATCCGCGCCAGCTTGAAGACGATCGCGAGGCCGACTGCCGCCAGGATCGGCATGACCGGCGAGATCGCCATCTTCCACGCATGTGGCTTGAGTTGTTCCTTGGTGTAGCCCGACAGGCCCATCCAGAGTTTCGAGAACAGCGCGCCATAGATCAGGAATCCAACGGCGTAGAAGGCGACAGCAGCTACGCCAACGGCGAGCCAGTTGTCGCCGACGATCATTCCGGTTGCAGGCATGGTTTCACTCCCCTCAGTCAGCGCGATGAGGCTAGGCCCACAGATTCCGCGAGTCTATTGCACGCAAGGGGAAGCTGACGCATGGGCGGCGGCAAACAAAAAGCCCGCATTGCTGCGGGCCTTTCGCACGTTCACTTGCGGAGCGAGATCAGAGCTTCGAGGTCAGCTCGGGCACGATCTTGAAGAGGTCGCCGACGAGGCCGTAGTCCGCGATCTGGAAGATCGGGGCTTCTTCGTCCTTGTTGATGGCAACGATGATCTTCGAGTCCTTCATGCCGGCGAGGTGCTGGATGGCGCCTGAGATACCGATGGCGACGTAGAGTTCCGGCGCGACGACCTTGCCGGTCTGGCCGACCTGGAAGTCGTTCGGGGCATAGCCCGCATCGACCGCGGCGCGCGAGGCGCCGACGCCTGCGCCGAGCTTGTCGGCGAGCGGCAGGATGTACTGGTTGAACTGCTCAGCCGAGGCGAGAGCGCGGCCGCCTGAAACGACGCGTTTGGCGCCGGCGAGTTCGGGACGATCCGACTTCTGCAGCTCTTCCGAAACGAAAGTCGACTTGAACGGACCGGCAGGCGCCGCAACCGTTTCGACCGCAGCCGAACCCGAAGACGCGACGGGTTGGAAAGCCGTGCCGCGAACGGTGACGATTTTCTTCGCGTCCGACGACTTCACCGTCAGGATCGCGTTGCCGGCATAGATCGGCCGTTCGAACGTGTCCTTGTCGATGATCTTGGTGATCTCGGAGATCTGCATCACGTCAAGCTTGGCGGCGATGCGCGGGGTGACGTTCTTGCCGGTGGTGGTGGCGGGCGCAAAGAACGCGTCGTAGCCAGCCATCAGCGGAACAACGAGCGCCTCGACCGCTTCAGCGAGCGAATGCGAGAAGGCTTCACCCTCGACATGCAGCACCTTGCGAACGCCTGCGAGCTTTGCGGCGGCCTGTGCGGCTGCGCCGGCATTGTGGCCGGCGACCAGCACGTCGATGTCGCCGCCAAAGGCTTGCGCTGCCGCAACCGTCTTGGCGGTCACGTCGTTCAGTGCGGCGTTGGAGTGTTCAGCGAGAACCAGAACGGCCATGTCAGATGGCTCCCACGGATTTGAGTTTGGCGATCAGCGCATCGACGTCGGCGACTTTCTCGCCGGCTTCGCGCTTCTTCGGTTCGGAGACCTTCACAACGGCAAGGCGCGGCTTGGTGTCGACGCCATAGTCGGCCGCTGTCTTCATTGCGATCTCTTTCTTCTTCGCCTTCATGATGTTCGGCAGCGAAGCGAAACGCGGTTCGTTGAGGCGCAGGTCGGTGGTGACCACGGCCGGCAGCGACAGCGAGACAGTCTGCAGGCCGCCATCGACTTCGCGCGTCACTTTCAGCTTGTCGCCATCCTTGGCGACGGCCGAGGCGAACGTGCCCTGTGGCCAGTCGAGCAGGGCGGCCAGCATCTGGCCAACCTGGTTGTTGTCATCATCGATCGCCTGCTTGCCGACGATCACCAGCTCGGGCTTCTCGGCATCGACCACGGCCTTGAGGATCTTGGCGACGGCCAGCGGCTCGACCGCATCGTCGGTCTGCACCAGGATGCCGCGGTCGCCGCCCATGGCGAGACCGATGCGGATCGTTTCCTGCGCGGCGGTCGGGCCCACGGACACGAGCACGATCTCGGTCACGACGCCCTTTTCCTTCATGCGCACCGCCTCTTCGACGGAGATCTCGCAGAACGGGTTCATCGCCATCTTCACGTTGGCGAGGTCTACGCCCGTCTGGTCGGGCTTCACCCGGGGACGGACGTTCGCGTCGATCACCCGCTTGACGGGTACGAGCACCTTCATGGGCATCTCTCTTTGGTTCGGGCGGTCAAAAACAGAACCCGGCGCCCCGCTATGGTGCGGCTGCGAACCGGCGGCTTCCTGTTATGCAGCGCGCGCGCCCAAATCAAGTTTTCCGGCAAGGTTCGAGGCAAAAAGCGTCACTTTGGCGCGAAAGTCCCGGTCACAGGGGAAAGGTTCGTGCGCCCGGCCGATTTCACGAGGTTTTTGCAGGCGAATGCCCGCATGGCGGGCTAGGACAAGCCCAGCAAGGAAAGGGTTTCGAGATGGCCGGCGAACTGGACGACAAATTCTACAAGCGGGCCGACGCCCATATCCATCTGGCGAACGAGGAGGCCGAAGATGTCTCCCACGAAGCGGTGAACGCCTCGATGATGTTCGCCTCGGCTCGCTTCTGCGCCTTCCTGTCGGCGCGCGGGTTCAAGTCGGGCGAGGCGATGGCGGCCAAGCGCGACGAAACAATCACCTACTTCGTAGATGGCTTCCGCCAGATGCTGGAAGGCAATCTGGACGCCTACATCAAGAACTTCGATGACTATATGAAGTCGAAGGACTGACCTGCCGGAGTTCACCTGCCATGCCCCTGGGTTTCATGCGCCGCCTGTTGCTGTCGACCGGCCATACCGATCTCCAGCCCGAGGATGCGCGTCTCGCCATCGCGTCCGTGCTGGTTATGGCTGCGCGGGCGGACGGCAAGTATGACGCCGAAGAGCAGGCGCTGATTGACCGGGCGCTAACCGCCCGCTTCGGCCTCGACGCCGCCCGCACGCGCGGTCTGAGGGAAGAGGGCGAGGCGGCAGAAGCCGAGTCGATCGACGTCTACCAGTTCACCAAGGCCATCCGCGCCGCCATCCCGAATGAGGATCGTATCGCCATTGTCGAGGAGCTGTGGCGCATCGTGCTGGCAGATGGCGTGCGCGATCCCCACGAGGACTCGCTGATGCGCCAGATCGTCGACCGCCTTGGCCTGTCGCCGATGGAGTCCGCGCTCGCACGCCAGAAGGTGGCGGGCGGCGGCAGCATCCAGACGATGTGAATTCAGTCGCCACTGGCGGTTGCCGGCGTGTTGGCGGCTTCCGTGATCTCGCTCATGCGGAACCAGTCCGTCTTCGGCAGGCCGAGCTGATAGTCGAGCCAGGCCGGCACGATCTTGGCGGCGCGGGCGCCGCGCGTGTTGGACAGGACGACGATCCCGGAATTGTCCTCCGTCAGCCACGCGATCTGGGCGATATAGCCCTCGACGCTGCCTGAATGGGTGATCAGCTGGTGGCCGGAATAGTTGTAGATGCGCCAGCCAAGGCCATAGCCCGTCTCTGTCACCGGCGTTTTCAGCGAGCGCTGACGCGAGCTTTCCGACGGCGTCGAGATGCGCTTGCGATGCGCCTCGTCCAGCACATCCGTGGCGATCACTTCGGGGCGCAATCCCATCTGGGCGATCAGCCATTTCGACATATCGGTGATGCTGGCGTTCATGCCGCCCGCGGCTGGCACCTTGTAGTACCAGTCCGTGACTGGTGTCGGCGTCCAGGTCATGCCGACGCGCTTGTGCGGCTGGGCCCAGTTGCCGGTCGAATAGAGTTCCTTGCGCCCGAGCGAGGCGGTCTTCATGCCCAGCGGGTCAAGAATGCGCGCGTGCAGTTCGGCGGCGTAGGATTTTCCGGTCGCCTGCTCGATTGCTGGTGCGATCATGTTGAAGGCGGTGTTCTGGTAGGTGAAGCAGTCGCCCGGTGAACAGGTCTGCTTCACCTTGGCGTATTTCGACAGGATTTCGGCGGGCGGCGTACCGGCTTCGAGCAGGTTGTCATACGCGTAGGGCGGCAGACCCGTTGTGTGCGACAGCGCATTCTCGAGCGTGACGTTTGCTGTGTCTTTCGCATTCCTGAGCTTGAACTGCGGAACAATGCTCGTGACTTTCGCGTGCAGGTCGAGCTTGCCGTCCTTCTGCTCCATCACCGCCAGCGTGCCGGCAAAGCCCTTCGACAGCGAAGCAAGCCGGAACACTGTATCGGGCGTCACCTTGTGCGTCGTGCCCGCCGCGCGCACGCCATAGGTGCGCATCAGCGCAACCTTGCCGTCCTTCACGACAGCGACGGCGAGGCCAACGAAGTCCGGAGCGGTCGAGGCATAGTCGAGCTCAGCCTCGAAGGCGGCGAGCGCCTGGTATTCCTTGGTGAGCTGCGCGCTAGCTACCCCGGGCGCGGCGAGGGCAAGGGCTACCGAAAGGCAGACGGCGGAAAGCTTCACGAAAAATCCCGATCCTGCGCGAGTATCGGAGAGTTGGAGCCTCTCCTCAACCATGCGCAATCCTTGGGGAAACAAGTTAATGCCGAACTAGGCGGGAATTTGTCAGTTGCCGGCATCACTGCGCAATTCGCTGCGCACTGCCATCAGGATCTGTCCCAGCAGGTTCTCTCCCTGCCAGTTGAAGGGATCCAGCGCCGCCGGATCGTCCTCGGCCAGGCCAATGCCCCAGATGTAGTCCTTGGGATTGGCTTCCGCGAGCACGGCCTCGCCCGTGTCCAGCAGGCGCCGCCGCAGGCCGGCATTCTGGCCGAACTTGGCGCGATTGCCGGCTGTGACGATGTCGACCTTGTTCTCGTCCCAGATTGCCTGCTCGAAGCCTGAAACGCGCCCGCCCATCAGCTTGTGTTCGTGCGGGCTGTCGGACTTCAGGATACGCTCAGCCATGGCGACATCGCCGAACAGGCGCGCCTTCTGCTCGTGCATGAACTGTTCGGCGCAGACATAGTCGTGGCCGTTCAGCGCGAAACGCGACGCGTGGAACTGGCTGAAGGGGCCGCGATAAAAGAGAAAAACCGGCGGCATGGGCCCTACCGGTTTGCGCCGGGAACCCAGAGCACGTCGCCGGCGCCGTTCCCGTTGGCCCGTCGCGCCGCAACGAACAGGAAGTCCGACAGGCGGTTGGCGTAGGCGAGGGCCGGGGCAGAGACGATCTCGTCCTGCATGGCGGCCAGTTCCGCAATCAACCGTTCAGCCCGCCTGCATATGGTTCGCGCGACGTGCAGATGAGCGGCCAGGGCGGATCCGCCCGGCAGGATGAAGCTGTTGAGCGGAGGGATCGGCGCATTCATCAGATCGATCTCAGTCTCGAGACGCGTCACCTGCGCCGCCACGATGCGCAGCGGATCCCAGCCAAGCGGCTTGTCGCGCTGCGGCGTTGCGAGGTCTGCCCCGAGATCGAAAAGATCGTTCTGGATCCGCCCTAGCATGGCGTCGAGATCCGGATCGGCGCCGGCATGAAGCCGCGCCACGCCGATCGCAGCATTGGTCTCGTCCACCGCGCCATAGCTTTCGACGCGGGGATTCCACTTCTCGACGCGTTCGCCGGTCGCGAGGCCGGTCGAGCCATCATCGCCCGTGCGGGTGTAGATCTTGTTGAGGACAACCATGGGCTAATGTCGCGCCCTGTGCGGCGGGCCGTCAATCCAGCCAGAAACAGGCTGGTGGATCAGACCGCGTAGGCTTCGTGGTGCGCCGAAATCGGGGCGGCCAGCGAATCCATGGACGGGCGGGGGGCCAGGCGGAAGGGCACGCGGCGGGTGTCCGTAACCCCGTGAACCGGGGAGAAACGCCAGCATGCGAGGCGCGGGGCGCGCTCCAGCAGCGCATGAACCGCAATGTCCGGGCCCGAAATCGTCATGTGGCAATGGCCGTCGAGCGTACGGGCGACATCGGCAGAGAGGGCAGGATCGAACCGGCGGATGCGTTCGTTGAGGCCGATCAGGGTCCATTCGGCGTCGGATTCGCCCCGCTGCAGGGCCTCCAGCGCGTTGGCGATCCCCTGGGCTTCCGAAGCAAACCAGCTCCAGAACCGCCCGGAATTCATGTCGCCGTCACGCTTGCCGAACATCAGGGAACGCTCCGCTACCCGATCACAAGAGCCATGTTCTCAGACACAGCTTCAGGTTTGGATAATGCGATCGATGAAATTCGACCGGATCGAGCCAACACAGACCGAACGCCGCCTCTGGGCGGTCGTTCCTGGACGGGACGGTCTTTGAAAGGCCTGCGTTGCGGTCAGGCCACAGGGCTAGCGGAACGCCCCCGCTGCGATGCCGAGCAGCACGATGAAGATGATGGCGATGAACTGCACCAGAACCCTCAGCCGCATCAGCTTATTAGAGCGTGACCGGGCTTGGGAGTCCGTGCGCACGAGGTTCGCGACGCCGAGCGCCAGCACAACGAAAACCGCAGCGATGGCGGCGTAGAGCCCGTAAGACAACCAGACTTCCATGGTGCTGATTTACGCCCGAACGGTCTGAAAGACCATGCGGGCAGGGCGCCGCAGGTCAGCGCGTCCCGTCAGCGTGTGCCATCGGGCCGGAACTGGTCGTCGGTCCAGACCAGGTCGCCGAAGCCCATGGCCTCGCGCAGTTTCGAGATCAGGTTCTGCATTTCGCGGACACCGCAGCCGGCATTGTAGGCGACGGTCTTTTCCTTGCCCTCGGCCGTGCGCCACATGACCTTCACGGTCGGCGCATCGGTGTGGCAGCCTTCCATGGTCTCCAGCGTCTGCACCGGCTTCAGCGACCAGAAATTGGCGTTCGTCAGTATGGTCTCAGCGGCAGTCCAGGCCTTCTTGCCCAGTCTGCCTTCTCTGACGCCGCTCGTCTTCACGAAGCGCTCGCCATTGAGGATGTAGGCGCCGTCCGGGTGCAGGGTCATGCCATAGACCGGGCAGGTGCCCAGGCACGGGCCCTCTTCCAGGGAGATCGCGGCGTCGCCCGGCTGCATCTGCGTCACGCCCTGTTCACCGGAGCAGGCCGCAGCGATCGTGGCGGCCAGGGCCACGGCGAGAGGTGCAATCGGCAACCGTCCAACCCGATTCATGGTGGCCAAGCTAAAGTGCGTCGCCCGGAATGGCGAGAGGCCCGCCACCGAACGCTGCCGTCAGGAGGGCGTCGCCGGCTCGACCGGCGGCGCCGCTGGGGCAGTTACAGTCGCGGCCGGCGCCGAGGAAAGGGCCGGCAGGGTGTAAACCTCGATCCCCACATAGACGACAAAAGCAAGCGCCAGCAGGGCTACGATCGAGATAACGACGAGCACGGGCTTGGGAGCTTCCGAGCCCGGCGCTTCTTCATGTGCGTAGTGGGCGGTAGTCGGGTCTGAAGCCATTGGCCGCTCCTTTCAGCGGGATACCAACGATTCGAACCGGCCGCCGTTCCGGCCGCGGCCGGCGTCTCAAGCCAGGGATCAGCCCGGCTTCCGGAACTTGAACAGGAACTGGTCAGTGTGCCGGCGGATAGTGGCGTCGAACACCATCTTGGTCCGGTCATCCGCCGGGTTCGCCAGAAGATCGCTCTTGCCGACATACTGGAAGCCGGTCGACTGCGCCGACGACATAACTACCGAGGGGTCGATACGGTGGATGGTCTGGGCGATGCCCACCGGTGCACCGCTGTTGGCGGCGTGGTCCATGGCGATGAAGAGGCCGCCAGGCTTCAGAACTCTCATGATCTCGGCATAGGTCTTGTCGTCCCGGCCAAGGCCCTCGGAGTTCGCCGGCTTGTAGTAGATCTCGTGCGGCCCAAGTATCCACAGCACCTTGTCGACCGAATTGCTGGCGACATCGAGCGCATCGAAATGCGACTTGGTGATGGTGGCGTTGGTCAGCCGGCCAGTGTCGGTACGCGCCTTGAAGGCAGCATCGCCATAGCCGAACTCCGGGGGGTACTGGATAATCAGGCTGCCAGTCGGTCCAATGGCGGACGAGATGATGTCCGAATACCAGCCACGGCCGGCTTCGAGTTCCAGCACGCGGTCGCCGGTGCGCAGTTCACTGAACGCCAGCACGTCGGCGGGCTTGCGCGCTTCGTCATCCTTCCTGTCGGCCTCGGGCCGCTTCGGATCGGCGAGGAACGCCACATAGTCCGCAGCAGCAAGAGGCGGGGGCCCTTTTGGCGCCGATGACATCATCGAGCAGGCTGCAAGAAGCGCAGCCGCGCAGGCGGCCAAGGCAAATCGAAGTTTCATGACGTCCCTCCCCGGAACAGACGGCGCGGACCGTTACCGGTCCGCGCTCCCTATGCAGCTAGCCTAACAGGTTCCTACGGTTTCTTGTAGCGCAGCAGGAACTGGTCCGTCTTGCCCTGGATCGTCGGATCGAACACGCCCTTTTTGTGATCGTCCGCCGGATTGGCGAGCATCGCGCTTTCCTCGTCCAGCGCGAAGCCGGCCGTAGTCGCCATCGCCTTCACCTGCATCGGGTCGATGCGGTGCAGGTCGTTGCCCGACGTGGTCGGCGCGCCCTGCGGAGCGACGTGGTCAATGACCACGAAATAGCCGGCCGGTTTCAGAACGCGCGCTGCTTCGGCGAACGCCTTCGCCGGATCGCCCATCGGGGCGTTTCCACAGGCCTTGAGGCAGAACAGCTCGTGCGGGCCCTGGAACCAGGTCACGACGTCGACCGAAGCATCCGCCGTGTCCAGCTTGTCGAAGGGTGACCACGACACAGTCACGTTGGCGAGCCGGTTGTCCTTGAGGCGTGCGGCGAGCGCATCCTTGTAGAAGCCCTCGAATTCCTTCGGCGCCTGCATGATCACCTTGCCGGTCGGTCCGACGGTGAGCGACAGCAGCTCGGTGAAGTAACCGGCGCCGGCTTCCATCTCGAACACGGTCTGTCCCGGCATGATCTTGGAGAAAGCGAGAACATCGGCGGGTTTGCGGGCAGCGTCCTTTGCCGTGTCTTCCGGCGTGCGGCCCGGGGCCGACACAAAGGATGCATAATCCGGCGCGGCCGGCGCCACAGGCGCGGCGACTTCCGGCGTCACCGGAGCGGTTGGCTCGACAGGTTTGTTGTCACAGGCCGCGACGAAGGCGATCACCGCAAGCGATGCGCCGGCAGTCTTCCAGAAATGCTTTGTCATGGTTGTTGTCTCCCTGTCAGCGCCAGCGCGCCGTGCTTGCCGGCAACATACACCTCCGCCCATGCCGGACCAGTCTCGCACAGCCTTACAGAGTCGAAAGAAACCCATCCGAACGGCGTGTCTTCCGGGCAAAATCGTTTCCGTTCACGTGAGGGAACCGGTTCCTGCAAGCAGCGCGACGCGCTATGCTGTTTTTCGAGCGAACGCGCCAGCAAGAGCGCGCTACCCCACAGGAGGACTACCCATGCCGATCATGAAACCGGCTCTTACCGCGCTTGCCATCGCACTTATGGCCGCGCCCGCTGTTGCGCAGGTTCCAAGGAACGCCGACGGCCATGCCGATCTCACCGGCATCTGGACCAACGCCTCGCTGACGCCGCTGTCGCGCGCCCAGAGCGTGAAGACGCTGGTGGTGACCGAGGCCGAGGCGCAGAAGATTGCCAATGGCACGTCGATCGCCGGCGTTCCCGCCGACGATCCGGAATTCAACCGCAACGCCCGCTACTCGGATCCGAGCAAGGGCGCTCCCGCCAAGGGCGGCGCGGACTTCGGTCTCAAGGGCTATGACAGTTTCTGGGTCACGCCTGGCACCATGCTCGCCAGGGTGAAGGGCGAATACCGCACCTCGAACATTGTCGAACCTGCCAGCGGCCAGCTTCCCTTCAAGGATCCCGCCGGCCAGGCCCGCAAGGGCATGATCGGCTTCCAGCGCTACCTCACGGGCAACGCCCCGTATGAAGGTCCCGAAGAAACCGCGATCTCCGAGCGCTGCCTGATCGGCTTCGGCCAGACCGGCGGCCCTGGCATGCTCTCGGTGCTGTACAACAACAACTACCAGTTCGTGCAGACCAAGACCCACATGATGATCCTGGTCGAGATGGCGCACGACGTGCGTGCCGTGCCGATCTTCGAGTCGGCCGAAAAAGCGCGCGCAAACCATCGTCCGGATGCCATCAAGCCGTGGCTGGGCGACAGCGTTGGCTGGTGGGAAGGCGACACCTTCGTGATGGAGACGACCAACGTCTATCCGCTGCAGGCCGAGAACCAATCCTTCCCGCTGTCGCCGAAAGGCGTTGTCACCGAACGCCTGACGCGCACCGGCGAAAAGGACATCTTCTACGAGTTCACGGTCAATGACCCGGACACCTACACCCAGCCGTGGAAAGCCGAACTCAGCTTCTACCCGACCTCGCGGCTCTACGAATATGCCTGCCACGAAGGCAATTACGGCATGCACGGCATCCTCGCCGGCGCACGTCTGAAAGAGCGGCAGGCGGCGGCCAAGGCCAAGCCGACCAAGACCAGCGCGAAAGTGAAGGGCGGCCAGTAAGTCGAATGTGAGTCGCCCCGGCCTAATTGGCCGGGGCAGGCTTCACCAGCGTCGTGTACTGGAACAGTCCGCGCAGCGTGTCGCGCAGGACCGCCATGTCCGGCAGGCCGCAGCCTGTCATCCAGAGGACTTTCTTCTCCGTCCCGTCCGCCGCGATCCGCGTGAAGTGGATGTCGGGCAGGTCGCTCATGCAGAAAATGCCTGATGTCATCGTTGAGCGGTCGAGGCGATCCGGAAGGGTGCCGAATTTCGCCGCATCGAACGCCGCTTCTGCTTTCGCGAACACGTCGGCTCCGAACTTGCCCTCGATGTGGCCGGGCTTTGGGGTGTTCTCGCGGTTGTCGAGGGCGTAAGAGCCATCGGCTCGAACCACGATCTCGTAACTGGCGCAGGTGAAATAGCAGATGGTCTCATAGACCTTGATCGCAGCCTTGCTGGTGGCTGCTTGCTGCGGCGTCGCCTCCTGCACAGGCGTTGCACACGCGGCCAGAGCCAACGCGAAAAATATCGTCCGAATCATGCCTGATCCTTCATGGCTTCACGATTTCCGCCCACTGGAACGCAGCGCGTAGCTCGTTGAGCAGCCCGTTGCCGACCTCGGAATTGCAACCGAGATTGTAGTCGACCGTCTTCTCGCGGCCCGCTGTTGCGCGTCGAGTGAATCGCACGCGCGGCGAGCCCGGCGTGCATGGCAATTTCGAGCCGTCGGTCCGGGGCAATGTCTTGGGCAGCGCGTCCCACCTGGCGGTAGCAAACGCCGCCTCGGCTTTCGTCCATGCGTCAGGCGGCAGCGTTCCCTCGGTGGTCTTTCTGGTCTTTGCCGTCGCGCCCACAGACAGCTTGTAGCTGCCATTTGGCGCGACGCTGATTTCATAGGCCGTGCATGGTGCGATGGCGCCGCAGCTTTCCGACAGGATGACCCGCGCATCCGTCGCGAGCGGAGGCGGCGCCGGCGGTTGCGAAGCGCAAGCCGCAACAAGACCAGCCAGAATGACAGCGCAGCCCAGAGATCGAAGCATGTGCGAATCCTAGCAGTCCCGGCGGCGTTTGCCATCCTGACCACGCGCGTCGTAGCTTCGGTCGACGGGACACAAGACATCAACGGGAGTGGGACGATGGCGATTACGCTTTACGACGCGACGGCGGCTCTTTTCATCCAGACGCTGGGCGCGATGGAAGGCTTCCTCGGACGGGGCCTTGCCCACTGCCAGGACAACAACATCGATCCAGCAGAGGTCATCGAGACCCGCCTCTATGGTGACATGCTTCCCTTCCGCTACCAGGTACAGGCGGCCATCGGCCACTCGCTGGGTGCCATCAAGGGCGTCCAGTCCGGCGAGTTCAAACCGCCCTACGGCACGCCGACCTCGGACTACGCGGCGCTCCAGAAGGAAGTCGCCGATGCGATCGCCGAGCTGAAACAGTTCACCCCCGGCGATGTCAACGCGCTTGAAGGCAAGGACGTGGTGTTCAACCTGGCGCCCGATCGCAAGATGCCGTTCACCGGCGAAAACTTCCTGCTGACCTTCTCGATCGCCAACTTCCATTTCCACTCGACGACGGCCTACGACATCCTTCGCTCGAAGGGCGTGCCACTCGGCAAGCGCGATTATCTCGGTCGCATCAAGCTCAAGACCTGACGGGTTGGCGCGAGATCTAGCGGAAGAGGTCGAGGCTTACCGCTTCGCCCATCACCTTGTATCCGGCGTCGTTGGGATGCAGCCAGTCGCCTGACTGCAGCTCGGCCTTCATCTTGCGTGGGTTGGCCGGATCCTTCATCGCCGCATCGAAGTCGATGACGCCGTCGAAAGCTCCGCCTGTCCGGATCCAGTCATTGACTGCCTGCCGCACAGTCTGGCCGGGCTCGGTCGCATAGCGCGCGCCTTCATAGGGCAGCAGCGTCGCGCCATAGACCTTCACGCCTCTGGCGTGGGCGCGAGCGATGATCTGGCGATAACCGGCGATCATCGTGTCGGCGCTCAGCGGGTTCGCCGCGCCCATGCCGATGTCGTTGATGCCTTCGAGCAGCACCACCCATTTCACGTTCGGCACCGACAGCACGTCGCGGTCGAAGCGCGACAGCGCCGACTCGCCGAAGATCTGCATGCCGTAAGACAGCACGCGATTGCCAGCGATCGCCTGGTTGGAAACGCCGCGCGCCATCCCCGCCGCGGCCAGCCGCTCGGCCAGCACATCCGGCCAGCGCTTGTTCTTGTCATTGCTCGAGGCCGTGCCGTCGGTGATCGAATCCCCGAACGTCACGATGGCCGGGACGGCCGCCTCGACATCCACGCCTGAGATGAAAGCACGGTTGATGAATGTCGATGCCGGCGCGAAGGCCGCCCGTGTGAAATTGCCAGGGCCTGAGATAAAGCCTGTAGCGCTGCCCGAGAAGTGGCAGGTGCAAGGTCCGGTAGCTGTCGGCAGGAAGAGGCTGATCGACAGGCTGTCGAGCGCCTTGACGCTCAGCGCAATCGGGTCGCTCAGCATCGGCGCCTTGGGCGGGATAGTCGTCGCCGGCTTGCCGCCGAACGTCAGGTCCAGCGTCTTGCCGATGGGCATGCCATCCGGTCCCGCCAGCGAGATCGTTGCCGCGCCGATTTCCAGCGGCTTGTCGCCATACTCGTTGGTGAAGCGAATGCGTACGTTCTCCCCACCCGCGCTGATGCGCACCACCTGGCGCACAGTCTGGTTTTCGAACGTCTTTGCGGTTGCCGGCGGTGGATTGGGCGACGCGCCCCAGACACCGACCCAGCTCAACGCTGGCGCTGCTGGCGTCCCATCAAGACTCGTGCACGCACCCAGCGCCAGCGCACAGACAACTCCGGCAAAGGCAATCCCGGCCAACCGTTTCATCGAAGCCTCCCATGTCGTCTTTTCCCGCAGCTTAGCCGCGAGGAGACGGGGAGGGGAAGCGCCGATCAGGCAGGGAGGACGCCGGGACTAGTCGTCGACCGGCTCGTGGTCCTCGTTATCCTCGGCAGAATGGACGCGCCCAATCGCATCACGGACTTTCTGGTCCAGCTTGCGGCCGTCGAGGATCACCTTGTTGAAATGCACATCCTGAACCGCACTCAGGGGCACAACAAAATCGCCCGCGTTCTCGATATAGATATCGAGGTCAGTCTTGTGCACGGCGCGCACGGCGCCGATGGCGACCTCGCCATCATGCAGGAAGACGGGAAGGTCTGGACGGATAGATTCAGCCATGGCGGCGCTCCTCTTTCATAGAAGAAGTAGGGTGGCGTTGGACAAACGCCAGTTCTTGGTGGCGCCTGGCAGGTTCTTTAGCCCGACCACCTTGCTGGCGAAGCGTGGCCACGAGAGGCTCGGATGGCTAGCGCTCACGCGCACTCGAAATCGTCGGTTCCGACAGGTCGACATTTGTCGGCCCAGCCCTTGGCGCGCCAGTAGTCTACCAGGCCAAGGTCGCGGACCAGCGTCTTGAACCCCGGCTGCTTGCGGGTTTCGGCGAAGGCAGGGTCCCAGATGTACAGCGTGCGCAGCACGTTCAGCGGCAGTTCGTCATGCCATGCCTGCAGGACGAGATCGGTGTCGCCGAGCCAGGCCGCGAGATAGGGCATCATTTCCCAGCGCGAGGGGTGGGCGAGCTTCGGATCTGCATAGGCGGCGCGCAGGGCGGCGCGGGCCTTCTCCGGGTTGTCGAATTTGGCGAGGACGCGGGTGGCGAGTTCGGCCGACGCCCGATCGGGGTTACGCGCCAGTTTTTCGAGCGCCGTCCGGATGTCGGCGCGCTCTCCACGGATGTTGATGTGATACTGAAGGACGTTGATCATCGGGAAGTTTTCGGTCGAGCTGAACCAGCCGCGCTGGGTCAAGGCGGCTTTCAGATCTTCAAAACGGCCCTGCGCAGCATATCCGTGGACGACAAGACCGCTGATGCCGCGGACGGGGTCGACATGCTCGATCTCTTTCATCACTCCGGCCGACTGCGAAAGGCGGCCGGTGCGCTGAAGCAGGAACCACCAGTTCACCAGCGTCAGCTCGGCGCGGGAGATTGCCAGCGCCTTCTGGAAGGCTTCGTCGCCCTCGATCCATTTGAACTGCGTCGTGGCGACGGCGCCGAAATTGGTCTGGGTGACGTTGAGATCAGGCGCAAGTTTTACGCCGCGTTCAGCGAGCGCGAAGGCATCGTTCTGCCGTGCGCGGGCCTCCGCAGGGTCGGCGTAACCGAAGCCCGTGGACGCGATTGCGATGGCAAGACCGGCCCACGCCTCGGCATAGTCGGGGTCTATGGCGGTGGCCTTGGTGTAGTAGTCGATTGAGGCCGGTGTGTTGCCGACTGTCCACCAGGCATCGAGGCCGCGCAGGTAGAGATCGTAGGCGTCAAGGCTGTTCGTGCCGCCCCCGTTTATCCGCCTGCGCGCATCGACGCCGAAGGCAACGCTCATCGCGCCGGCGATCTTTTCGGCAATGAAGGTCTGCATGCCGTCAATGCGTGATTCAGGCGTATCGGCCTCGTAGGTGTCGGCCCAGATGGTGTTGCCGGTCTTCGCGTTGAGGAGTTCGGAGGTGATGGTGAGGCGGCCCTCCTGTTCCCGTACCGTGCCGCTCAACACATGCGCGACCTTCAGCCTTGTTCCGACCTCGACCGGATCGGCGTTGGCGGGAAAGCTGAAGGAGGAATTGCGCGAGATGACTTCCATGCCCTTGAGACGGGCAAGTGTGTCGATGATCTCCATGGCGACGCCGCGTGCGAGATAATCCTTCGATGGATCACCGCTGATATTGTCGAATGGGAGGACGGCGATAGATGGCGCCAGCGCGGCCGCCCGGGCAAACATTGTGGAAAGACCCCAGCTCGCCAGCGCCAGAACCAAGGCGCCGAGCGCTGCTGCGACGCCGATCATCTGCCTGCGCGACAGCCTGGGGTTTGTGCCGAGCTTTGCAGTTTCTGCATTCCCCATTTGAACCGGCGCCCCGGGCGCCAGTCGCCTGAGCGATGCGACCAGTTCATCGAACGGCGTGTTGTCGCCCTTCAGCCAGGGGCTGAAATCCTCCACCTGGAACTGGCGGAAGCCGAGCGGAGGCAAAGATCCGTCGATGCTTATCGGCGCCAGCTTGCCGGTTTCGCGCCCGACACCAGCTTCGTCCGCCACCCAGTCCGATGTCGTCGAGTGCTTCGACCAGACGACCAGCACCGCCTTCGCTGCATCGAGTTCGGCTCCGGTGCGTTCAAGATACTTGTCGCCGGCTCCCAGTTGCTTGTCCCACCAGCAGGTGAGGCCGGCGGCTTCAAGCTGGGCCGCCAGTCGTTCGACGATCCCGCGGTCCTCGCGAGCGTAGGAGATGAAGATATCGGCCATGTCCGTCCCGCGTTTCCGGCGGGGTCAACCTAGAGCAACTCGTCGGCTACGGCCATGGGGCAGCAGGAGCTGGCGTCAGTTCTTCGCGCCGATGAACTCGTCGATCGTGCGGCGTGCGATCACCATCGCCTGAACTTCGCCTGCACCCTCGAAGATGTTGAGGATGCGCGCGTCGCACAGCACGCGGCTGATCGGATATTCCAGCGCGAAGCCGTTGCCGCCATGGACCTGCAGCGCATTGTCCGCCGCGCCCCAGGCGATGCGCGCCGCCAACATCTTGGCGAGACCCGCCTCGAGGTCGCAACGCTTGCCGGCATCCTTCTGGCGCGCCGAGAAATAGGTCAGCTGCCGCACGCCGACGAGTTCGGCTGCCATCATCACCAGCTTGTCGGACGTACGAGGAAAGTCGAAAATCTGCCGGCCGAACTGCGTGCGGTCGAGCGAGTATTTCAGGCCCAACTCCAGCGCGCACTGCGCCACGCCGATCGCCCGCGCTGCGGTCTGGATGCGCGCGCCCTCGAACGTCGTCATCAGGTGCTTGAAGCCCATGCCCTCGACTTCGCCGAGCAGATTCTCGATCGGCACTTCGAAGCCGTCGAAGCCCAGCTCGTATTCCTTCATCCCGCGATAGCCGAGCACCTCGATCTCGCCGCCGGTCATGCCTTTGGCAGGGAAGGGATCAGCATCCGTGCCGCGCGGCTTCTCGCAGATGAACATGGAGAGGCCGGAGAAATTGCTGGTGTCGGGGATCGAGCGCGCCAGCACGGTCATCAGGTCGGCGCGCGCCGCGTGCGTGATCCAGGTCTTGTTGCCGGTGATCTTCCATTTGTCGCCGTCGCGCGCCGCGCGCGTGCGAAGCGAGCCGAGGTCCGAACCCGTGTTCGGCTCCGTGAACACCGCCGTCGGCAGGATCTCGCCCGATGCGATGCCTGGCAGATATTTCTCCTGCTGCGCCCGCGTGCCGCCGTTCAGCAGCAGTTCCGCCGCGATCTCAGACCGCGTACCGAGCGAGCCGACGCCGATATAGGCGCGCGACAGTTCTTCGGAGACAACGCACATCGCCGTCTTGCCAAGACCGAGCCCGCCGAACTCTTCCGGGATGGTGAGCCCGAACACGCCCATCTCGCCCATCTGCTTCACGACGGCGTCGGGGATCAGCACATCGTCCATGTGCCACTGGTGGGCATACGGCACGACCACTTCTTCGCCGAACTGGCGGAACTGGTCGCGAATCGTCTCGAATGTCTCCTCGAGGCCCGTATATTCCACCGTGCCACGTCCGCCCTCGAGGAAGCCGCGGATGATCTTCGCCGCCGCCATTCGCGCAGCCGCCGAGTTGCCCCTGGTGATCAGCGTGATGATCGCCGGCGTGCCCAGCTTCTGGATGACGGACGCATCGGTCGTCATGTCGTTCGGACGCACGATCTCCAGCTGCGTCATCGGCAAGCCGCCGCCGAGCTGGAACAGGTATTCGCCGAACAGGATCTGGGTCAGCAGCTGTTCGATCTCGCCGAACTTGCCCTCAGCCGCGATGCGGTCAGCCCAGTTGGCCGTCTCCTTCAGCGTCTCGACATAGGTCAGCACCCAGGCAAGGCCGTGGGTCGCGCGTTGCTCTTCATCGATCTTCTTGCGGTCAACTTTCCCGCCCGGAGCGACTTTCTCAGCAACGGATTTGCGCAGCGCGAGGAAATAGGCTTCCGCATCAGACGCCGCCTGGCGAACGACCGTCCTCAGGTCCGCAATCACGATGCTGTCGGCCATCCCGCCTCACTCCCGTTTCGATACGATCCCGTAGCCGATTGCGGCGGTGCAGCAAAGATCATGTCGGGTCGCAGGGCTTGCGAACAAAAGAGCGTGTGGCCCTGATCCCACGGGTTCCGGCTTGCTCCCAGCGCCTTGTCTCGCCCGCCGGTCTCCGTCAGAACCGGTGACAGGCAGGCGCAGCGTCAAGCAATGCGCGCCGCCGGCTCGGGTTTAAGGAGGACTACATGACGCTGTCGAAGCTCGGCGCCCTGCTGTGCGCCACCGCCGCCATCGCGATTTCGGGTTCGGCCGCAGCCCAGTCCGCGCCCGGCTACACGCCTCCGAAGACCAGCTGGGGCGCGCCCGACCTGCAGGGCACCTGGTCCAACGCCTCGATCACCGACATGCAGCGCTCGGCAGACTACCCGAACCTCGTCATGACGCCCGAGCAGGTGAAGAAGATGGAAGGCGAGGACTACTACAACAATCGCACCCGCGAGGACGCGAAGCCGACCGACCTCAAGACCGCGAAACTGCTCGATGGCTCGGATCTTCTCTCCGGCGGCGGCTACAACGCTTTCTGGGTCGACCAGGGCGCCAAGGTCGCTATCGTGAAGGGCGAGCCGCGTTCGTCCTGGATCATCGAGCCTGCCAATGGCCGCATCCCGCGCAAGGGCGCCGCCGCCGCGCCAGCTGCTCGACCGGTTGCGGGCACGCCCGGCGCACCGACAGGCGCAGCCTCGAAGAGTGGAACAGTGCAGGGCCCCGGCGCCATTGATCGCAATGCCGGCGGCGGCTTCGGCTCCTACGACAATCCGGAAACCCGCCCGATGGGCGAGCGTTGCATCATCGGCTTCGGCAATACCGGCGGCCCGGTGATGACCAACGCGCTCTACAACAACCACTACCAGATCGCGCAGGCGCCCGATTACGTCATGATCCTGATCGAGATGGTGCACGATGCCCGCATCATCCCGATCGTGAAGAGCGCCGCCGACGCCAAGCTCAGCGACGGCCCGATCAAGAAATGGCTCGGCGACAGCGTCGGCTGGTATGAAGGCGACACACTTGTCGTCCAGACGCGCAATGTGATGCCGGCCCAGCGCGGCTACATTTCCAAGGACGGCATCCTCACCGAACGCTTCAGCCGCTGGAACAACGACCAGATCACCTACGAATTCACCGTCGATGATCCGACGCAGTACACCCAGCCCTGGAAGGGCGAGATCGCGCTCAACTGGTCGAAGGAGCCTTTCTACGAATACGCCTGCCATGAAGGGAATTATGCGATGGAAGGCATCCTCGCCGGGGCCCGCAAGCAGGAACGCGAAGGCCGGACCGTGAAAGCCAACGCAGCCGAGGAAGGCCGCGGCAACTAGGGAGACAGGCATGACCAGCCGCCGCGAACCGGGAGTGATGCTCCTCGCGGCGCTGGCTATGGCTCTTGCTCTTCCCGCCCACGCCCAGACCCACGCGCCCGGCTATGCTCCCCCGAAAACGCCGTGGGGCGCGCCGGACATACAGGGCGTCTGGTCCAACGCCTCCGTCACCGATCTCCAGCGCGAGCCCGGCTTCTCCTCGCTGGTGCTGACATCTGAAGAAGCGGCGCACATGGAGAGCCGCGACTATTACAACAACTCGACCCGCGAGGAGCAGAAGCCGTCCAACGTGTTCGACGAGCGCCTGCTCGACGGAACCGACCTGATCTCCGGTGGTGGTTACAATTCGTTCTGGATCGACCAGGGCTCGAAAGTCGCGAACGTCAAAGGCACGCTGCGCTCGTCCTGGATCGTCGATCCGGCCGATGGCCTCATCCCCTACAAGGATCCGGCGCGGCGTGGCGGCGGTCCTGGCGTTGGCGGCTCATCCTCGATCGCACTCAAGGCCGAGGACTACATCGCCAGGCGTTCCGCAAAGGATCCGAAGAAGTTGTCTATCGGCGGACCGGTTCCGCCCAATCCGCTGCGCGGCGGCCAGATCGGCTCCTACGACAATCCCGAAACGCGTCCGCCCAGCGAGCGTTGTCTTGTCGGCTTCGGTTCAGCTGGCGGCCCGGTGATGTCGAACGTGATCTACAACAACCGCTACCAGATCGTGCAGTCGCCCACGCATGCGATGATCCTGGTCGAGATGGTTCACGACGCCCGCATCGTTCCTGTCTTCGCCAGCGCCGCAGAGGCGCGCGCGAACCATAAGCCCGCCATCATCAAGCCTTGGCTCGGCGACAGTGTCGGCTGGTATGAAGGCGATACGCTGGTGGTTGAGACGATCAACGCCAATCCCGTCCAGCGCGGCTTCATTTCTGCCCAGGGCGTCGTCACTGAGCGGTTCTCACGCTGGAACGCCAATCAGGTCACCTACGAATTCACTGTCGAGGACGCCTCGCTCTATTCGCAATCCTGGAAGGGCGAGATGTCGTTGAACCGCACCGAGCCCTGGTTTGAATACGCCTGCCATGAAGGCAACTACGCGTTGCACGGCATCCTCTCTGGCGCGCGCAAGCTCGAGCGGGACGGCAAGCTGGTCGAGGCCAACGATGCGGAAGAGGGCGGGGCGAACTAGTCTCGACCCGGCCCTCAACACAGCGTGAGGTCAGGCCCTTTGGCGGAAATGGACTGTTTTCTGTCCGCCCGCGCAGGGGCGCGGCATCTTGCGTTTAACGTGCGCAAATAGCTCACTGCCATCCGGGTCGGATATCGAGCTCCCCCTTCAGAGGGGAACCAGAACGGGACGAAAAACATGAAACGCCTTACTGTCATCGCCGCGGGCCTCCTCGCCACGGCCACGCTTGCCGCTGCCGCCTTCGCAGGCCCCACCTACGACGCGGATGGAAAGATCGTCATCCCTGAAGGCATGGATCGTTGGCCGACGGTCGGCACGACTTATGCGCTTTCCTATGAAGGCGATGGCGGCGTCACGCTCAACACCGTGCGCCTCGATCCCGCCAGCTACGAGACCTATGTGAAGACCGGCAAATTCCCGGTAGGCGCCGTGCTCCAGCTCGAAGTGCGCTCGCCGAAGGAAGAAGTCGCGCCCGCCAAGGGCGGCAAGACTCAAGGCGGCGTAGTCGGCCGCTCGCTGCACGTGAAGGACGAAAAGGCCGGTCCCGGCACGTGGACCTTCTACGGCTTCGGCGCCACGTCGAAAACCGGCAACCCCATCCCGCGCAGCCAGGCCTGCTACTCCTGCCACGACGAACACGCCGGCAAGACCGACACAGTCTTCACGCAATTCTATCCCACCCTGACCGAGTCACACGCGGCGATCGCGAAAGCGGCGCAGTAGTCTGGACGAGGGCGCTCGCCGGCGGCGGCCAACCCACCGCCGTCATCCTCGGGCCTGACCCGAGGATCTTTCTTCCCAGCGGCATCGGGATTCGTGGAAGGCAGAAAGATCCTCGGCTCAAGGCCGAGGATGACACCGCAGTGTGGGACAGCCCGTACGCAAAACGGCGGATGGCGAAAAATCTTGCGGCCTGAATCCAGATCACTAGCTCTGGAAACTGTAGGATAGAGCCAGTTAGATTCAGCCGGCATCCGAGCCCGCCTATACTGCGCCCATCGCCTCCGCAGGGAGGGCAGTCGCGATGTTCAAACGGCGCGGGGGCGATGCGATCGAGCGGTCTGGTCCGGCGGAATGCTGTTTTTGCAGCCAACGCGCGGAGTAGGTTACGGCGTCTGGACCTAAAACGGTCCGGGCGGTCCGGCACAGGGGATCGGGCAGGAACGGCCCGACCTTTCCGCCGCCGGCTTTATGGCTCCACGAGGTCGAAGTGGCCTCCGTGAGCCGGCCGGCGCACAAAGGTCGCGGGGACGCGGGGAACCGCTTCTCATCTTCCACTGCCGGTAGCCGCCGCAAGGCGGAGCCACTCCAGCGGGGCTTCCCCGCGTCCCCGGCCCTCCATCAGGGCCAGAGCTGAATCAAACCTCCAGACGCAACCGCGTCGTGGAGCTAAAGTCGTCTATATACCTACCTAGACACCGGTGTCATTTCGCGAGCATCCTTGGACCATGATCCAGTTCACCCGCCGCACCACGCTGCTCAGCCTTACGGGCCTCATCGCCGCTTGCGCCACGCCACAGATCCTGTCGCCTGCAATCGCCGTGAAGCCGCAGGGCAGGGCCGCACTCGACGTGATGAAACGCGCGACCACCTTCATGACCGACACGGTTGGCTATCAGGGCGGCTATGTCTGGGCCTACCTGCCGGATCTCTCGCGCACCTGGGGTGAGATGGAAGCCAAGCGCACCATGCTCTGGGTGCAGCCGCCGGGCACGGCCACCATGGGACACGCCTTCCTCGATGCCTTTCACGCCACCGGCGACGAGCAGTTCTGGCGCGCTGCCGTCTCCGCTACGCGCGCGCTGGTGAAGGCGCAACATCCATCAGGCGGCTGGAACTATATCCACGACTTTGCTGGCGAGGCTTCCCTGAAGGACTGGTACGCCACCATCGGCGCCAGTGGCTGGCGGCTCGAGGAATTCCAGCACTATTACGGCAATGCGACATTCGACGACGCGGGCACGTCCGAAGCGTCCCAGCTGATGCTGCGCATGCATGTCGAGGGCAGGGGCGATGAATTCCGCGCCCCGCTCGATCGAGCGATCCGCTTCGTACTCGACAGCCAGTATCCGGTCGGGGGCTGGCCGCAGCGCTTCCCCTTCACCGAAGCCGCCGGCCTGCACGGCATGGCCGACTATACGCGCCACATCACCTTCAACGACGATGTCGCCGGCGAGAACATCAAGTTCTTGATCATGGTGCAGCAGACGATCGGCCATGCAGGCGCGGCCGACGCCGTTCGTCGCGCCATGGACTCGTTCAAGGCGACCCAGCAGCCCAAGCCGCAGGCCGCCTGGGGCCTGCAGCATGATCCCGTTACGCTGAAACCGGCCGCAGCACGCAGCTACGAACCGCTTGCCTTCGTTACCCACACGACTGGCAACAACATTTCCCAGCTGATGAATTTCTACGAACTGACCGGCGACAAATCTTATCTCGAACGCATCGGTGAGGCGCTCGACTGGCTGGATGCGGTAAGGCTTCCCGCCGGCGTCGCCAACGACAAGCGCACCCATCCCACCTTCATCGAGCTTGGCTCGAACAAGCCGCTCTACATCCACCGCCGCGGCTCGAACGTCGTCAACGGCGCCTACTATGTCGCCGACCAGCTCGAAGGCTCGATCGTCCACTACTCTCCGACACGCGTCGTTCGCACCGACCAGCTGCGCAAGCGCCTCGCAAAGCTGCAGGCGACCAGCCCGGAAGACGCATCGAGGAACTCTCCATTGAAAGCCAGCCAGCCTCTGCCGCGCTTCTTCACCACGCAGAGCATCGAGGTCTCCGACCTCAACTCCAACCGCGGCTCGGGCGGGCCCGACGCACCGACCGAAGATCACATCGCCAAACTCGTCAGCGACCTCAACGCAGACAGCTACTGGCCAACGCCGCTGGTGGCGATGAGCAATCCCTATGCCGGTCCTGGCTCGCCAACACCTGCGCCAGGCGATTACTCGATGACGCGCGTCGGCGACCGGACGGACACCTCTCCGTTCGTCACCGACACGCCACCAATCGGAATTTCAGTCGGGACCTACATCCAGAACATGGCGGTGCTGAGCCAGTATCTGGCGAGCTAGAGTACGCGCTTGCGAAAGTGTCCGCCAACCGCAATGAGACGCGCGGGATGTCGGTAAGCTGTGTTGACGCTGAACTAGGCCGCCTCGCCGTTTCGTGAGACTGTCAGTCGTCGTCTCAGGGGAGGGTGAAATGACTGACGCCACAATCGGCGCCGCAGCTGGCGCCCGGACGCGCTGGTTTTACGTCTGGATGGGTGGCGCGATTGCGTTGATCGCAATCGGCGCATTTGCACCAACTTACTGGCTCCAGGTGCCTGCCGGAACCTTCACCGGATCTCCGATGCTGCACCTCCATGCAATCCTGTTTACTGCCTGGATGCTGTTCTTCATCTCACAAGCCACAATGGTGGCTACCGGTCGCCTGCGCGATCATCGAGCATGGGGGCTGATCGGAATTTCGCTGGCTACGGCGATGGTGTTCGTCGGCGTAGCCGCCGCGATTGGAACCATGAAGAACGCTGCAGCCGCCGGCCTTCCTGAAGTTGGGCGAACGTTTTTGATCGTCCCGATCTCGGCAATCCTGGTGTTCGCAGGCCTGTTCATCGCGGCTATCGCGAATGTCTCGCGGCCTGAAATTCACAAGCGACTGATGGTAGTCGCCACTGTTGCCCTTCTGCCGGCCGCTATCGCGCGAGTATTCTTTCTCGCCGCCACTGGCGGCGGACCTGGGCTGCGCCCCGGACTTTTCACTGCTGAGGCCCAGCCGCCGCCCATAGTCGCCACCACCGGCCCCGCCGTCATCGCGGACCTGTTGATACTCGCCGCCATTGTCTACGATTGGCGCACACGTGGGCGGCCGCATCCGGCTTACCTGATCGGCGGAGGCATTCTATTGGCCTCGCAGGTGCTGCGGATACCGCTCAGCGCCACGCCGGTTTGGCACGCGACCGCGGATTTTCTCGGATCGTTTGCGCCCTAGAGCCCCATCTGCGCGCGGAATTTCCGGCGCAGCAGGTCGATCGGAGCGAGGCCCTGGTCGCTCTTGTAGTGCCAGAACGTCCAGCCATTGCACGACGGCGCATTCTGCACATGCGCGCCCATGCGGTGGATCGAGCCCGTCGCATCGCCATTGGCGATCGAACCATCAGCGCGCACGCGCGCCACGTGGCGGTTCTGCGGGCAATACAAACGGTCGCCCGGACGGACCAGACCATGCTCCACCAGCGCGCCGAACGGCACGCGGGGTTCGGCCTTCTTGGACGACTGGACCTCGATGTCTTCCGCGCCCAGCTGGCGCACATTGGCGATGCGACGCGTGGCGACGTCGATATAGTCCTTGTCGCGCTCAAGCCCGATGAAACGGCGGTCGAGCAGTTTCGCGACCGCGCCTGTCGTGCCCGTGCCGAAGAACGGATCGAGGATCACGTCGCCGGGATTGGTCGTGCCGACGATGATGCGGTGGAGCAGGGCTTCTGGTTTCTGCGTCGGATGCGACTTTTTCCCGTCCTCATTCTTCATCCGCTCGCCGCCCGAACAGATGGGAAAGGTCCACCAGTCGGAGCGCGCCTGAATGTCGTCATTGCCGGTCTTCAGCGCATCATAGTTGAACGTGTAGCGCTTCTGCTCCTGGCTGCGCGCCGCCCAGATCAGCGTCTCATGCGCATTGGCGAGCCGCGTCCCCTTGAAGTTCGGCATCGGGTTCGACTTGTTCCACACCACGTCGTTGAGGATCCAGAAGCCGAGGTCCTGGATCGCTGCGCCGACGCGGAAGATGTTATGATAGCTGCCGATCACCCATATTGCGCCATCCGGCTTCAGGATGCGGCGCGCGGCGGTGAGCCAGTCGCGGGTGAACTTGTCGTAGGCCGCGAACGAATCGAACTTGTCCCAGTCGTTATTCACGGCATCGACATGCGAATTGTCGGGACGCGTCAGGTCCCCGCCCAGCTGGAGGTTGTACGGCGGATCGGCGAACACAAGATCGATGGATCCTGCCGGCAGCGCATTCATCGACTCGATGCAGTCGCCGACGATGATCTGATCGAGCGGGAGTACGTTCTTGATGCCGGCCGGCGGCATTGCCTTCGCCGGCGGGGAAGCGGATTTCGCTTTCGCTGCGTTCTTCTGAACCGTTGGGTCGATCGTTTTGATCGCCATGTCGAAATCTCACGCCACGCCCGAAATGGACCGAAGCGATGAGACTCGCTGACCCGAGTAAATAACCCATTGAGTCAATGGTTAAGCGCGAATTTACCATAACTGCCCCAGCGCGGCCGAAGCCCTTATTCCCCGTCAAACAGGCTCATTTGGCCACTCGAATCCTTCTGCACAGGCGCACGAAAAAGATCGGTCCTCAGTTTGAAATCGATCTTGTTGAGGCCCAGCCGCCGGGTCGTATTGCGGAACCGCGCCGCGATCAGCTGCGCATAGGGGCCATCGCCTCGCTGTCGCGTCTTCCACCCGCTGCGATAATCCTGGCCCTTGTGGGTGGAGCGCAGCAGCGACATCACCTTCTTTGCGCGGTCCGGATAGTTCGCCTCGAGCCATTCGGTGAACAGGCCCGCAATCTCCAGCGGCAGGCGCAGCAACACATATCCAGCCCGTATGGCGCCTGCTTCGGCTGCAGTTTCCAGCAACAGCTCCAGCTCCGGCTCGTTGAGGGCAGGGATAATCGGCGCCGTCATCACCGTCACCGGAACGCCAGCCGCCGAAAGCTCGCGCATGGTTTCGACGCGCCGGTGCGGCGCGGCGCAACGCGGCTCCATCGTTCGGGCCAGCCTTCGGTCCAGCGTCGTGAACGAGATCGCCACGGATACGAGACCCTTGGCCGCCATCGGCGCCAGCAGATCGAGATCACGCGTTACCAGAGCGGACTTGGTGATGAGAGCGACGGGATGTTCATACCGCGCCAGCACTTCGAGAATCGAGCGCGTGATCCGCAGCTCCCTCTCCAGTGGCTGGTAGATATCGGTATCGCCCGCCAGCATGATACGGCCGGGCTTGTAGTTCTTCTTCGCCAGCTCCCTCTCCAGCAGCGAGGCGGCGCTGGGCTTCACGAAGATCTTGGTCTCGAAGTCGAGGCCAGGGCTCCGCCCGCGATAGGCGTGGTTCGGCCGCGCAAAGCAGTAGATGCAGCCATGCTCGCAGCCCTTGTAGGGGTTGATTGTCCGGTCGAAGGAGATGTCGGGCGAGGTGTTGTAGGTGATGATCGTCTTCGGCCGCTCGACGATCGTTTCCGTCTGCAGGGTCGGCGGCTTCCAGTCGGGGTCGTCGCCCTCATCGCTCCAGCCATCATCGAAAGGCTCGGCATACTGCTTCTCGAACCGGCCGGTTGCGTTCGACAGCGCCCCGCGCCCCCGCGCCAGGTCGCGCGTTTCGGACCAGTCGGCCTCAATGGATCTCGTCTTCCACTTCTCCTGTGGCGGCATTGGAGGGCCTCAGTAACCAAGGCCGAAAGCCTAAAACGAAAAAAGAACAAAACAAGTACAAATAAAGCTTGCGCGGGTCCAAATAATCGTATGTTTTGTGGATGGCCTCCCCGATGGGCCGTGCCCGCTCAGGGTGGGACGGGGCCAGCCCGCAAGCCAAACCCCGTCCCGAAAACAAGGCGGCGGACCGATGTCTCGGTCCGCCGCCGGTCGTTTGGAACTGGTGTTGGCCTAGGCGACCGTGAACTTCAGCGCCACGCCATTGATGCAGAAGCGCAGGCCGGTCGGTTGAGGTCCATCGCCGAAGACGTGGCCAAGATGGCCGCCGCAGCGCCGGCAATAGACTTCGGTCTCGCGCATGCCGAAACGGTCATCGATACGCGACCTGATCGCGCTCTTTTCGATCGGCGCCCAGAAGCTTGGCCAGCCTGTGCCGGAGTCGAATTTCGTCTGTGAAGGAAACAGCTGCAGATCGCAGCCAGCGCAGCTGTAGACACCGGCGCGGTATTCGCGATCCAGAGGACTGTATCCCGGTGGCTCCGTGTCCCGCTCTCGCATCACCGGATAGGCGTCGGGCCCGAGTATCTTCCACCACTCCTCGTCGGTGTGGCGAACCTCGAACGTCTCCTGGGCAAACGCCCCGCTTCCAATCCAGGCAACCGCGCCGATGGCGACGGAGCCCAGAAGGAAGGCGCGGCGAGTGGTCATGGTCTACTTCAGATAGGTGGTGAACCAGCGCGCCGCCGCTTCGGACGAAATCTCGAACGGCTTGCCGGAATACATCTCGAAGTGAGTGATGTCGGGCACGACGATGTATTCTGTCGGGCCCTTGGCGTAGCTGAGCGCAGCCTTGCCGGCGCTATCGTTGTTGATTAGCTCGTCATATTGGGCGACGATCACCATGAACGGCCGCTCGCCGATGTTCTTGGCCCATTGCAGCGTGTTGTTTTCGCGATTGGCCTCCAGCATTTCCGAGTCGATCAGCAGCGAGCGCGAATAGCCTGTCCACATCTCGGCGCCCTGGCCGGTGCGGGCGCGCTTGATCGCGTCAGCGAGGACCGGGCCCGTATAGGACTGCGGTTTCAGGCCAGTCGGATCGCCGCCAATGCCGGGGATCTGCACGGCGATGGCTTTGACACGCGCATCCTGTCCAGCGACTGCGAGCGAATTGCCGCCAGCATAGCTCGATCCCCACACGCCGATCTTGTCGGAGTCAACGCCCGGCTCGCCCTGGATGAAGGAGATCGCGTTGCGATAATCCGTCTGCTGGTCCTGCGCATCGAGCCGTGTGCGCTTGATCCAGACGGTGGCGTTCTCGATCACCTTGTGGCGGTTCTCGTCCTTCTCCATCCCGCCGCCGAGATTCACCGGCGAAATCACGCGCGCGAAGCCTTCGGAATTGCCCCAGCCGCGATAGTCGATCGTCATGGCGACGAGGCCGTGCTTGGCGAACGCTGCGCCGTATTTCTCGATCGAGACGTGCGTGCCGGCCCAGCCTTGACCCATCACGACAGCGGGCGTCTTCTTCGAGGCGTCGAAGCCCTTCGGATAGAAGATCTTGCCGTAGCAGGCGACGCCTTCGGAATAGTAGACGATCTCCTTCGTCGTGACGCCTTCCGGCATCGTGTAGGCATAGTCGGTGACGCCGAGACCTTTCTTGGCGACCGGCTTGCCGGTGCGCGGATCATTGCCGACGACAGGCGAGGCGGGCTTCGGCGGCGGCACGGGAAGCGTCGCCGTCTTCTCGGTGACAGGCGGCTTGGCGGACGGCGCCTCTGGATGAACCAGCGCGCCCTGTTGCATCATCGCCAGTGAAATCATCGCCGATGCGACGGTCGAAATCATGGACTCTCTCCCGGGTTCAGAGTTGTTCTCACTCCTGTTGTCGCAACGTTAGCCGTCACCGCGCGAGGTGCAACCGCCAAATGTCAGCCGTTCGCCGACAACAGGCTGGTCAGCAGGCGAATCCACAGTGTGATGAGTACTACATTGCTTACTGCGAATACGGTCAGGCGGTGGAACACGCGGTTGTAGGTGACGTGCACGAGCGTGTGGACGATCCGCAGGCCGACATAGCCCCACGCCAGCATGATGACGCCGTTGTCGACGCCGCCGATCAGGAACCAGATCAGGCACGCGATGTAGAACAGCAGCGGCGCTTCCAGCAGGTTCATCCACGCGCGGTTGGCGATGGTGACTTCGCCGGGCACGGTTGTGGATTCCCCGAAGCGGAAATCCTCCGCAGTCACTTTCTTCGCAAACGCCGCCGTGAACCTGCGGATCGGAACAAGGCCCAGCACCAGTAGCGTCCACAGCGCCAGTACGGCGACCGGAAGGAAGATCTGTGTCTGTTGCATCTGCATCCCCCGAAATCCGGTGTCGCGCGTCTAGATCGCTGTACCCCGTCTGATGCCCAGCTCGTCGCATAGCGCGGCGATCGTACGCAGATCGTCCCAGGCCTTCGACTTGTCCTCGGGCCGGCGCAGAAGATATGCTGGGTGAAGCAGCGGCACGCACGGGATCGGCTTCGCGAGACCTTCCTGCGTGAAACGCAGCTTGCGGCCGCGCAGGCGCATGATGCCGTCTTCCGTGCCCAGCATTGCCTGCGTTGCAAACTTGCCCGCGGTCAGCAGCAGTTTCGGCGCTTTCAACTCAATCTGCCGCGATACGAAGGGCGCGCAGATCTGCATCTCGACCGGCGAAGGATCGCGGTTCCCCGGCGGGCGCCAGTAGATCAGGTTGGTGATGTAGACATTCTCCTGCCGCGACAGGCCGATGGTCGCCAGCATCTTGTCGAGCAGCTTTCCGGCCCGGCCGACAAAGGGCAGACCGGTCGTGTCTTCCTCGCCGCCCGGCGCCTCGCCAATGATCATCACTTCGGCGTCGAACACGCCATCGCAAACCACGGTGTTCTTGGCCGCCTTCTTCAGCGGACAGCCCTCGAACTTCTCGATCGCGCTGCGCAGCTCCGCCAGGCTAGACGCCCCGGCCGAGGCTCGACGCGCTTCGGCGATAGGATTGTTGTTGAGGCGGCGCGGCTCCGGGCGTGGCCCCGAAGGTGGCCGCTCAGCCTGCCGGGTCGGCGCGCTGGGCCTCGGCGCGGACGCCGGACGCGGCACGTTGAGCGCACGCGCTTCCTCGAGGCCCATATCGGCCCAGAAGTCGGCCAGTGCCTTGAGGGCCAGATCGGGCCGCGCTTGCGTCATTTCGGCCTGTTCGCCTCCAAACCTTGTTGCTTCCGAAACCTATGGCTAAGTAGCCCATACCACACGGAAAATCGCCCCAGGGACGGGGCCCCAAGCGGACTGGGAGACTGGGATAATGGCAGCTGAGGCCGTCGAGCGGGAGTCCATGGATTTTGACGTGGTCATCGTGGGCGCAGGGCCCGCGGGCCTCGCCGCCGCGATCCGCATCAAGCAGCTAGCCGCCGAAACAGGGAAAGACGTCTCCGTCGTCGTTCTGGAAAAGGGCTCCGAGGTTGGCGCCCATATCCTTTCCGGCGCGGTCATGGACCCCAAGGCCATGGACGAGCTGATTCCCGACTGGAAGGAAAAAGGTTGCCCGTTCGAGACGGAAGTGAAGCACGACACTTTCCTCGTGCTGGGGCCCGAAGGCTCGATCGCGCTGCCGGTCTTCCTGATGCCGCCCATGTTGCATAATCACGGCATGTATATCGGCTCGCTCGGAAACGTGACGCGCTGGATGGCGACGCAGGCCGAGGCGCTGGGCGTAGAAATCTATCCGGGCTTCGCCGCCTCGGGCCTCACCTATCGCGAGGACGGATCGGTCAAGGGCGTCATCGCCGGCGTGATGGGCATCGAGAAGAATGGCGAGCCGGGGCCCAACTATTCGCCGGGCATGGAGCTCAACGGCAAGTATGTACTGATCGGCGAGGGCGTGCGCGGATCGCTTGCCAAGAAGCTGATCAAGGACTTCAAGCTCGACGCCAACAGCCAGCCGCAGAAGTTCGGCATCGGCATCAAGGAGCTGTGGCAGGTTCCGGCGGAGAACTTCAAGCCGGGCTTCGTGCAGCATACCTTCGGATGGCCGCTGTCCAACTCCACCGGCGGCGGCAGCTTCATGTACCATTTCGGCGATCGCTACATCACGATCGGCCTCGTCGTGCACCTCAACTACAAGAACCCGTGGCTGTCGCCGTTCGAGGAATTCCAGCGCTTCAAGCATCATCCGGATGTGTCGAAATATCTCGTCGGCGGCACGCGCGTTTCCTACGGTTCGCGCGCCATCACCGAGGGTGGTTGGCAGTCGATCCCGAAACTCACCTTCCCGGGTGGCGCGCTGATCGGTTGCTCGGCCGGCTTCGTGAACCTGCCGCGTATCAAGGGCAGCCATAACGCGATGAAGACCGGCATGCTCGCGGCGGAAGCCGCGTTCGAGGCCGTCATCAGCGGCCGCCAGGGCGATGAGCTCATCGCTTATGCCGAAAGCTTCAAGACAAGCTGGGTCGCGAAGGAGCTTCACAAGGTTCGCAATGCAAAACCGTTGTGGACCAAGTTCGGCACGATTGTGGGGATTGGGCTCACGGGCCTGGACCTGTGGGTGAGCACGCTGCTCGGCGGCTTCTCGTTCTTCGGCACGATGAAGCATACAAAGACCGACGCGAAATCGCTCGAGCCCGCCTCAAAACACAAGAAGATCGTCTATCCGAAACCGGATGGCGTCCTCTCGTTCGACCGCCTTACCAGCGTCGCCTACTCCTTCACCAACCATGGCGAAGACCAGCCGCCTCACCTCAAGGTGGCGGACATGGAGCTGCAGAAGAAGAGCGAGCTGGGCGTGTTCGGCGGACCGTCCAACCGCTACTGCCCGGCCGGCGTGTACGAGTGGGTCGACGACGGGAAGGGCGACAAGAAGTTCCAGATCAACGCCCAGAACTGCGTCCACTGCAAAACCTGCGACATCAAGGATCCGAACCAGAACATCACCTGGACCACGCCCGAAGGCGGCGGCGGACCGAACTATCCGAACATGTAACGACAAAGCAGGAGGGAGCGCCGCACAGGCGCTCCCGATCCGCCTCCTTCACGCCCAAATATGCGTTCTATCTGAAGGCGTAGGCTCGGTTGAGCCTGCGCCAGCCTTCGGATAGCGTCGCCCCATGAAACACCTGAAACTTCGCCTCATCCTTGCGGCTTCGGCTACCGCGATCTTGTCGGCTTGCGCCGCGGTCGGTGTGCCGGGTTTCGGCGACAATGGCGGGTGCAGGACGGTCTATGTCTATCGCGCCGGCGGCGGCATCCAGCCGATCTCCAACTGCGGAGGCCTGCCGCGCGACACGATCATGGCGCAGAAGGCGACGGCGCTTCAGCTCGAAGTAGAAGGCGCACCGGCAGCCGATGCCGCGCCGGTCGCCACGCCTGTCTCGGCTGCTGCGAAAGCAACCGCGCCCTATGACAAGCCGGCAGGCTATCCCGGCGCAAACGAGATGCTCGAGAATGGCGACATGGCCGCGTTCATGGGCCGTGTTCGCGCCGACTACGCCAGGAAGACCAATTCCGGCGCCTGGGGCTACATGATCCTGGATGCGCTGGCGGCCAGCGACACGGCGACCGCGCAGTCCGTGCTCGATGCGATGGCTGGTCATCCATCACCAGAAATGCTGTCGGCGGCTCACCTGCGTCCATGGGTGATGGCCTTCACCGAGCGCGGCGCCGACGCCCAGACCGAGATGGCGAAGCTGCGCCGTCTGCTACCCGGCGCCACGCTGCTCGGCCACCGGGCGCTTCTCGCCGAAGGCCTTGGTGACATCGCAACCGCGCTGTCGATCTATGACGAAGCGCCCGACACGTTCGATGCGCCCGGTGAGGGCGAGGTTGCCCGCCCCGACTATCTCTCGCGCATGATCGCCTTCAACAGCCAGCGCATGCTGGCCCTGCGCCAGGCCGAACTCCTGCGCGGGCTCAATCGCGATCCCGAAGCGGTCTCGCTGCTATCCAAGCTGCTAGAGGCATCGCCCAGCGATGTCTACGTCCAGGACCGCCTCGAAAAGGCCAAGGCCAGCCAGGATCGCCGCAAGGCGCGCACGCTCTCGCAGGCGATGGCGCAGGCCATCAGCGACGAGGCCGATCTGGTGCAGGAACGCCAGGACATCATGGGCCTGATGGTGAACCGCGGCGGCAAGGTCCCGTTCAACCACCTGCTGTCGTCGCTGCGCCAGAGCGCGCTGCTGCTCGATCCCGACAATGGCGACATTCGTGTCACCGAAGTCGGTCAGCTCTACAGCCAGGGCAAGTTCGAACCCGCGCTGCGTCTCGCCCAGATCGGCAATGCAGGAAAAGCCCAGACGGCTCTGCTGCTGTCGACGGCCGGTCTGGCCGCGCTTGAACTCGGTTCGCCCGACACGCTCGAAGCGCTGACCGAGCGTTCGCTCAAGATCGACGCCAGCGCCGAAGCGAAAGTTCAGGCGGCCGGCGCGCTTACGTCCGCGGGCAAGACCGACCGAGCCATCGCCCTGATCGATCAGGCGATGAAGCAGGGCGGCCTCTCCAGGGAACAGCGCGTCTTCGCATTGATGGCGCGTGGCCAGGCGCATCTGCAGGGCGGCAATGTCGCCGGCGCCGTCGACGCGGCCCGCGAAGCCCGCACGCTTCAGGACGACACGACGACGCAGCAATTCCTCGCTTCCATGCTGGTTGAATCGCCACAGCGGCCTGAGGGCCTCTCCATCATGCGCAAGATGATGGTCGACCAGCCCGAGAACACGAGCCTGATGAACAATTTCGGCTATTCGCTGGTCGACAACTATGCTTCACAGGAAGAGCTCGACGAGGGCTTCAAGCTGCTGAAGCAGGCGATCCGCCTGACGCCCGACGAGCCCAACCTGCTCGATAGCATCGGCTGGGCCTACTATCAGTATGGCGACTTCCGCGAAGCCGGCCGCTTCATCGAGATGGCGCTGGAATCCTACGAACCCTTCGCGCACTGGGAGCTGTCCGACCATATGGGCGACGTGCAGTGGCGTCTCGGCGAACACGACAAGGCCCGCGCCGCCTGGCAGCATTCACTCGAAGCCTATCCGCCATCCAGCAGTCGCGCCCTGATCGAGGCCAAGCTGAAGGATGGTCTGACCACGCCCGCTCCGGCGCGCCGTGACACGCCGGAAGTACCGCTTAACCACGACCGCGGCGGCCTCAGCGACATCTAGGCGTTCATTGCACCATCGAATTGGGACAATTCCCGCACGGCGCCTGTCGGTTGCTGCCCGGGAAGGGCTGGGGCACATTGCCGGGCATGTGGTCAGGATTTCGAACGTCGCTGCTGGCGGCGTCAGCATGTTGCCTCAGCGGTTGCATAACCAGCACGGTCCCGCCGTGGCTGGACGGCAGCATGCTCGAAGAGCTGCGAACCAGCCAGGAATATTCGGACTTCGTCTCCGCGCGTTATGCCGGCCTGTCCGGACAGCCTGCCGCCGCTGCCGCCTTCTATCGCCGCGCTTTCGATCATGATCCCGACAATGCCGGCACGCTGGAAAGCGCGGTGTTTGCGTCGCTGATCGCGGGCGAGGCGGGGACAGCCATCAAGGTCGCAACGGGCGCCAACGCTTCTGTCTCCGACGATTCGCCCACCGCCCAGCTCGCGCTGATTGTCGACGACATCGAAACCGGCAAGGCGAAGCGCGCCCTGCAGCGTCTCAAGGCGGGCAATCTCGGCGCCATCAATGCCGACCTCTCGGGTCTGCTAACCGCTATGGTCTGGGCCTCCGAAAATCCGGACCAGGGCTTGCTGGTGCTCACCCAGTTGCCACCGCGCCGGTTGCTGGCCGGAGAGCAGGCGGCTGTCCGGGGAATGATCCTTCTCTCCGCCGGGCGAGACGACAAGGCCATCGAGGCTTTCGGGCTTGCCCAGCGCTTGCCGCTGGCCTCGCCCGATCTCGTCGCCGCCCTGCGCGCCCAGCTGATGGCATCGCGCGGCGATGCCGCCGGCGCTCGTCAGACGATCGAGATGTCGGTCGAGCAGAACGGCGTCGGCTCGGCGACCGACCGCGTCCTCGCACAACTCGCCTCCGGCCAGCCGATCGCGCGCCCCAAACTGTCGCTGCGCGAAAGCGCCGCGCTGGCGATCCACCTGGCCTCGGCCGGTGGCATCGCACGCTCCAGTCCCGAAATCGCTGCACTGCGCTATTCGCTCGTGCTTCATCTCGATCCCGATCTTGAGCCTGCGCGCTTCCTGTTCGCCGACGCCCTCAACGAGCAGGATCGTGCCGAGGAGGCCCTGCTGATTCTTGCCGGCATACCGGCGACTTCTCCGTGGAACGCTGAAGCCCGACTGCAGGAAGCCTGGTTGCTTGATGATCTCGGGCGCGCCGGCGAAGCGCTGGCCGCCGCCGACAAGGCGATCGAAGGCTCGCACCGCCGCGACATCGTCGTCGGCGCCGGCGACCTCAACCGGATCAGCCGCAACTATATCCGCGCCGCCAAACTCTATGACGAGGTCGTGGCGTCCGACATTGCCGCTGGCCGGCAGGACTGGCGCGTACTGTTTGCCCGCGCCACGTCGCGCAACGGAAATGGCGATTGGAAAGGCGCAGAAGCCGATCTCATTGCCGCCCTGGCGATCGAGCCGGATCGACCGGAGTTGCAGAATTTCCTCGGCTATGGCTGGGTCGACCGCGGTGAAAGAGTGGAGGAGGGCATGGACCTCATCCGCAAGGCGGTCGCGGCGCGTCCTGATCAGGGTTTCATTGTCGACAGTCTCGGCTGGGCGCATTTCCGCCTCGGACATTTCGAGGAAGCGGTCGGTTATCTCGAACGCGCGGCCGAACTGTCGCCCGGCGATGCAGAGATCGCGGACCATCTGGGCGACGCCTACTGGCGCACAGGTCGCGAGAGCGAGGCGCGCTTTGAATGGCGCGGCGCGCTGGGTCTCGATCCCGATCCGCTGCGCGAGACAGCACTGCGCGAAAAGCTCGACAAGGGCCTGCCGCCGCTCCCGTCCGCCAGCCTGGCGTCGCGCCCATGAGCCTGTCTCCAGGACGCGCCAACTTCTATACCGCCTGGGCGCCGGCGAAGGTGAACCTCTACCTTCACGTCGGCTCGCCAGGTCCCGGCGGTCTTCATCCCGTCGACAGCATGGTTGTCTTCGCTGACACACGCGCGGCCGACCGCATCGCCGCACGTGCTTCGCCCCAGCTTGTCCTCGACATTGAAGGGCCTGGCGCCAAACAGCTTCAGAAGTCGCCGAACAACCTGACGCTTGCCGCCGCCATGGCGTTGCGCGACGCGTGTGACCGCTCCGGCCTCGGCGCCGCGCTGACGCTGTACAAGGAACTGCCGATCGCTGGCGGCGTCGGCGGCGGATCATCGGATGCAGCCGCAACACTCCACGTGCTCAACGAGATGTGGGGCATCGATTTCGGCGAAGCAGCGCTCGAACGCCTCGCCATCCAGCTCGGCTCGGATGTTCCGGCCTGCGTGCGCTGCCGCCCGTTGATCATGCGCGGCACCGGCGAGCGCCTGTTCGATGTCGTGGCCCCGGAGATGCCGGCTGTTCTGGTCAATCCCGGCGTGACGCTGGAAACGCGCCGGGTGTTCGACCGCTTCGACCAGCTCGGCGCCAACCGCAATTTCCGCGAAGCGGATCCGCCCTACAGTCTGGACGTGCGAAGCTTCGCCTCGGCGCTTGTCGGTTATCGCAATGACCTCCAGCCAGCAGCGGTCGCCATCTGTCCCGAGATCGAGCGCGCGCTCAAGATCATCCGGGCGCAGCCGGGCTGCCTGCTGGCCCGCATGTCCGGCAGCGGCCCTACCTGCTTTGGTATTTTCGAAAGCGACGCGGCCGCTGAAGCCGCCGTACGCAACATCGAAGAGAAGAAGCGCAAATACTGGGTCCGCGCTACCACTTTCCGCGGCGCCCAGCCTGTGCCTGACGATGGCGACGACTAGCCTGCCGCTGTTGCGGTTCCAAAAAATGCGCTAGCCACTCGCCCATGCTGGATCAACTGGCCGAACCCATCCGGATTCTCCTGGTTTTCGCGCTGGGATTTGTCCCTGCGCTGGTCCTGTGTCGGCTGGTGATCACCCTCCGCATCATGGATGCGCCCACCGAAGCGCGGAAGATCCAGACAACCGCTATTCCATCCGCCGGCGGCCTCGGCTTTGCCATGGCCACGGCGCTTGCGGTTGTCGCGGTTACCGAGCTCACCAATTGGTCGCTGACCTCGACGATCTTCATCACCAGCGGCGGCGCGCTGGCTGCGCTCGCGCTCGGCCTTGCCGACGACTTGTTCCGTGTTCCGGCGGGCGCAAAGCTCCTGTCGCTGATCGCCGTTGCACTGGGAATGACCGTTCTCGGCGTGCGCACCGATGTGCTCGAACCCTGGCCCGGCATTTCGTTTGCCCTTCCGGTCGCGCTTGCTGTTGCGGGTTCGATGTTCTGGCTCGTCGTGGTGATCAACGCCGTGAATTTCATGGACGGCGCCAATGGCGTCTCCATGGGCATGGCTGCCATCGCGGCGGTGGGTCTTGCCGCAGCCTCAGGTTTTATCGGCGCATGGAGCATCGCGCTGCTGGCGGGCGCGCTTTCTGGCGCGCTTGCCGGCTTCCTCATTCTGAACGTGCAGGGCAGGTTGTTCGCTGGCGATACAGGCGCGCTGTTTGCCGGCGCCATTCTCGGTGGTCTCGGTCTCGAACTGGTTCGCCTGCGGCCGGACCTGCTGTTCGTGCCGCCAATGCTGCTGTTGCCCTACCTGTCGGACGTGCTGCTGACGCTTGCCTGGCGGGGCAAGCACGGCAAGAAACTGTTCGTCGCCCACCGCGACCATGTCTACCAGATCGCGATGAGGGCCGGGCTGAAGCACTGGCAGGTCGCTGCGGTGCACGCAGTCTGGGGCGTTAACGCAGCCATCGTCGCTGTCGTCGCAACGGTCGTCGGCGGACAGGTCCCCGCGATCGCTTTCTTCGCGCTGCTGGCGGTCTCGACCTGGGTGCACTGGAAAGTCCGGCGCTCAGGCGTTCAAGCCGGCCTCGTGGGCGCGGATATCGCCTGAGCTTAGTAGGCCCGCGTCACGCAGTGATCAGCCAGCGCCGCCAGTTCGTCGTGGAAGGCACCGCGTGCGGCGCGGGCGAGAGCCGACTGCGCTGCTGCTGCTTCCAGCCGCGCTGTTTCCAGTGTGCGTTCGGCAGCGCCCGATGAGCGTATCAGGTGGATGGCGTGGGCGAGGTCGCTTTCCTGTTGGGTGCGTTCGCCCATCACGCGGTCCCAGAATTTCCTGTCGCGCGCATCGGCCATCTCGCGGGCGTAAAGCACTGGCAGTGTCAGCTTGCCTTCCCGGAAATCGTCGCCCACCGACTTGCCGATCACTGACGTCAGCCCGCCATAGTCGAGCAGGTCGTCGACCAGCTGGAAGGCGCGACCGAGCCGGCGGCCGTATTCGCCCATCGCATCGGCGGCCTGTTCGTCATTGCTGCCCGTGAGTGCGCCAGCGCGCGCCGCCGCTTCGAACAGCGCTGCGGTCTTCGCTTCCACGATCGCCATGTACTCGTTGAACGACAGGTCCGGACGGCCCAGCGCCGCCAGCTGTCGCACTTCGCCCTCTGCGATCACGCACGAGGCGCGCGACAGGATGTCGAGAATTCGCAGGTCCTGGGTCTCGACCATCAGCGTGAACGAGCGCGCGAACAGGAAGTCGCCGACCAGGATGGAGGCCGAAGCGCCCCACACATTCTTTGCCGCCGCCTTGCCGCGGCGCAGGTCGCTGTCGTCCACAACGTCGTCGTGCAGCAGCGTCGCCGTGTGGATGAACTCGACAGCCGCCGCCAGCTTGCACACGGCGTCACCGCCACGTCCGCCTACCGCGCGCGCCGCCGCCAGCGTCAGGACCGGGCGCAGGCGCTTGCCGCCCGCCGCAATCAGATAGCCGGAAAGGTCGGGAATCGTCGTAACCGGGCTTGCCGCCCGCTCGGCCAGGATCTTTTCGACTTCGGCAAGTTCTGACCGCAAAAGCCCTGTCAGGCGATCCATCGGCGTCGCCGGCGGGGCCGTGGCCGTCTGGATTTCTGCGTGCAGGGCCAAAATCTATCCCCTTGGGCGTTCAAAGCCCGCTTCACGGGGCGCTGCTTCCATACGATATTCGCCGCGTGAGAACATGGTCAAGAAATAGAAACCCGGGGGACCGGCTGCGGCGTGGCAAGTTGTCACAATGATTGAGGTTTTGCGCACCAACAACCCGGTCCGCCTCGACTATGCGATGGTGCTGCTGAAAGAGGCAGGCTGTTATCCATTCGTGGCCGACCGCTTTATGGCCTCCGCCGAGGGCGGCATTCCTGCTTTCGAGCGCAGGGTGATGGTGCCTGACGAGTTCGAAGCCACGGCCAGGGAAACGCTCAAGCAGCTCGATGTCCAGCAGCCTCCGCTGCCCGACGATCTCCCTGATGACGGGGAGGATGTGTGACGGAGACTGGCGTCACACACGACCGCTTTCTCGGGGGCGCAATCACAGTCGTACAGCCCGCCAAAGGCTATCGCGCCGGCATGGACGCCGTGATGCTCGCGGCATCGCTGTCGGCAAAGGAAGGTGAATCGCTCGCCGAAGCTGGCAGCGGCGCTGGGGCCGCTCTCTTCTGTGCAGCGCATCGCCTGAAGACATGCACCTTCACCGGCTTCGAGCGCGATGCGCCTTCGATCACGCTCGCCAGCCTCGGCATCGTCGCCAACAATTTCGTCGGCCGTGTCGACATCCGGCCTCACGATGTCGCCGAACGCGTCTCCGCGCTCGAAAACGTGTTCGATCAGTCCTTCTCCAACCCGCCCTATTTCGATCCCGCGGCGGTTCGTGCGCCGGCAGAGGGCAGGGAAGCCGCCTATCTGGCCGAAACGCCGCTCAAAGCGTGGGTGCTGTTCATGCACCACATTACCAAGCCCGGCGGCCGCATCACGCTGATCCACCGCGCCGCCGCGCTGGCCGACCTGCTGGAGCTGCTGAACCCACGCGCAGGCGAAATCGAGGTCCTGCCGGTCCGCCCGGCGCCCAACTCGCCTGCCGGCCGCGTGCTGGTACGTGCGCGAAAGGGGCTGCGTAAGGGGCCGGTCACCCTATATGATGGACTGGCGCTCCACGATGTGGCGGGCGGCCCGGTCAGTTCCCGGGCGGCGGCTGCGCTCGAAGGCGGCGCTCTGGACTGGAGCTGACCGCCATGGGCGGCTTGATCTTTCTCTTCCTGGTCGCCGTGCTGATCGTGATCCTGGTCACGCCAGCCATCCGCGCGCGTCTCAACAAGGACGCGCCGCCTACCGGCGGCTCGCCGACGGATGAAAGCCCGCACGAAGTCGTCGTTCGTCGTCTCGATGACCATCGTTCGCGCCGAAATCGCCCAACGGATGACTCAATCCCGCGCGAGTAAGGCTGAAGCCCCATCCGCTCCTGCGACACAGTGACGGCGGGTCCTGCGCCGGCGGCCCGGCGCGCTTAAGTAGATGTTAGTCGCGCGGTACGAGGTAGGCGTCATGCAGGTTCTCATTCAGGGCATTTCACTGGTTGCGGCGTTCGCGATCCTCGCCCTGCTGGCCGTGCGCCCGAACCGCGGCGGACGCTAGATCGCGGTCAGGCTTGGCCGGAAGGCCGGAGCCGAATAAGGAGGTCCCGACCGGAGACCTCGAATGCCCGCCAAGCCCCCCAAGGAAGCTGACAAGGCGCCCAAGCGCGAGATCATCAAGCCGAAAAGCTTCCAGGACATCATCCTGCATCTCTCGGCCTACTGGTCATCCAAGGGCTGCGCGATCCTCCAACCTTACGACATGGAAGTCGGCGCCGGGACGTTGCACCCCGCCACCACGCTTCGCGCGCTGGGACCCAAACCCTGGTACGCCGCTTACCCGCAGCCCTCGCGCCGGCCCAAGGATGGTCGCTATGGCGAGAATCCCAACCGGCTGCAGCACTACTACCAGTATCAGGTGATCCTGAAGCCGAACCCGCCCGACATCCAGGATCTCTATCTCGAAAGCCTCTACCGCATCGGCATCGATCCGAGCGTGCACGACATCCGCTTTGTCGAGGATGACTGGGAAAACCCCACCGTCGGCGCCTGGGGCCTCGGCTGGGAAGTCTGGTGCGACGGCATGGAAGTCTCGCAGTTCACCTACTTCCAGCAGGTCGGCGGCCTCGATGTGCGGCCCGTCTCGGGTGAGCTGACCTACGGCCTCGAGCGCCTTGCCATGTACGTGTTTGGCCTCGACCGCGTCTACGACCTGCCGTTCAACGACCCGCAGTCCGAATACCCGCTCACCTATGGCGATGTGTTCCTGGAAAACGAGAAGCAGCAGTCCGCCTACAACTTCGAACACGCCGACACCGAAGTGCTGCAACGCTGGTTCAGCGACTGCGAGAAAGTCTGCAAGAAACTCCTCGAGCTGGAGAAGCCGCTGCCGCTCCCCGCCTACGAACAGGCGCTGAAGGCGAGCCACATCTTCAATTTGCTGGATGCGCGCGGCGTCATCTCGCCGACCGAACGCCAGAGCTTCATCGCCCGCGTCCGCGACCTCGCAAAGGGCAGCGCCGAGGCGTGGGAGAGGTCGCAGCAATCGTAAGATTGCCTCCACCGCCAGAGGCGGGGAGGTGGATCGGCGCGCAGCGCCGAGACGGAGGGGGCGCTGATCTCTCGCAAGACTTACGCCCTCGCAGCGCTCGGCATTTTCGCCATCGAAGTCCTCATCGCGCTCTTCGTGCACGACAACTTCGTCCGCCCCTATGTTGGCGACGTGCTCGCCATCGTGTTCGTCTACATCGCCTTGCGCGCTATCGCGCCGCTCGGATTGACGTCAGCCATCACGGTCACGCTGGCGATCGCCCTGGCCATCGAGATCGCCCAGGCGCTCGATCTTCGCGCCGCCCTTGGCCTTGCCAACAACGAACTCGCCCGCACCGTGCTCGGCGGCGCCTTCGACTGGCTGGACCTGGCAGCCTATGCAGCTGGCGCGCTTCTCGTGGTCGTTGCGGAACGCGTCCTGCGGCGCTGACTGCGACGACTGCCTTTCACGCGTCCTCCAATTCCGATAGATTGCGCGTGTTGAGACCGAGGAAGGCCATGAAGTCCATTCTGATCGCGGGCGCCACTTTCGGCTTCTCCGCCCCCGCGGTAGACAGGAAGCAGTGCGAGGCAGTCAAGCCATCCTGATGCTCCGCCTGTTCTGGAACATACTCCTCCATCTTTTGGGCCTTGGCTGCGTCGCGGCCGATATCGCCATCGTCGCGACCGTGGGCAGTATCGACATTCACTGGTCGGGATGGTTCGCGGTCGGTTTCTTCGGTGTTCTGGCCATGAGCATCGCGACGGGCTGGGTGCGCATTCGCGGGCGGCCATTCGTGATCGTTGTGCTTGGCGTCTACGTGATGTCGGCAATCGCGTTGCTTGGCTTCGGATTCACCCTCGACGATCCGCTTCGGCCATCGCTTGTGCTGATCGCGACGCCGCTGCTGATCGCGGTTCTGGTCCGCCTCATCTTCAAGATCGTCACGCATCGGCGTGTCCCTGAAGAGCCGCCTCCCGTCAGGCCCAAGCTCCACGATTCGATCTTCTAGGTTGTCACGGGCAGCTCCGCCCCGGCCGGGGCGCAAGCATGTTGGTATGGATCCATTCTGCGGAAACACTCTCTTGTCGTTTGCAACCCGCTCGGTGAAACTCACCGCCTTGACGGTGATCATCGAACCATGGGGTGGGACGTGAAGATTCCGGTTATGCAGACTGTTCTGGCCGCTGCGCTCTGGCTTGCGCCAGCATGTGACGCCCATTCGCAAGAAGGCGCCGCTGCGCCTGCAAGCGAATGCGTTATGGCAACGCCACCTGCAAAAGTGACGATCCACCCACCCGTCGAACCCGCAAAGCCGGCTTGCGCGGCAATCAACAAGTGCTCGAAGCAGGTCGCTGAGAAGTTCAATGCCGAGATCGTCTTTTACAACAACGCCATAGCAAAGGCGAACGAAGCGCTTGGCGACTACGTCGAGAAGCTCAACGACTATGCGCGCGGCGCCGGCCGCTACTCCAATTGCGAGATCACCCGTCTCAACAATCTCATGGTCAAATGACGCCACGCCCTGTCTCCATCGCCGACAAGTTTGCGCTGTTCTCCGAGCCGTGGAGTCCCAAGCGCGTCGGCCGTGTTGACGATCACGATGTGCGCCTCGTCCGGCTGCAGGGCGAGTTTCACTGGCATCATCATGCCGATGCGGACGAAATGTTCCTGGTCATCGGCGGTGTATTACGGATGCACTTCCGCGACCGCTTCGAGGATATCGGGCAGGGCGCCTTCATCATCGTGCCCAAGGGGGTCGAACACAAACCCGAAGCCCTCGGCGGCGAGTGCCAGGTCATGCTGTTCGAGAAAGCCGAAGTCGTGAACACTGGCGATGGCGTCACGAATGACCGTACCGTCGCCGATCCAGAATATATCTAGCCGCGCCCGCCTGCGCCCAGCAGGGACAGTCCACCATCACACGGCATGATCGCGCCAGTGACATAGGCTGCCGCGTCCGAGACGAGGAACAGGGCGAGGTCCGCTACCTCATCCTTGGTCCCGAGCCGGCGCAGCGGCGTGCCGCGCGCGCTTGCCGCCATCGCTTCCGGCGTCGGCGCAAGGCGCGCCATGCCTTCGGTGTCGGCGATCGGGCCTGGGATGATCGAGTTCACCCGCACGCCCAGCTGGCCCCATTCGAGGGCAAGCGTCCGGGTCAGCATGTCCACGCCAGCCTTGGCGGCGCAGACATGCGCCTGCAGCGGATAGGGGTGCAGCGATTGCGGCGCCGAGATGTTGATGCAGCTCGCACCCGGCTTGCGCAGGTGCTGGAAGCCCTGGCGCAGCACATTGTAGGTGCCGACGAGATCGATATCGATCACCGCGCGAAAGCCATTGTAGGAAATGCCGTTGAACGGCGCGACGAAATTGCCCGCAGCGCCCGAGACCAGGATATCGATCTCGCCGTGCTCAGCCACCGAGCGGGCGAACGCCTCGCCGACGCCGTCATGGTCGCGCACGTCCTGCGAAATGCCGATGCACTTTGCGCCCTTGGCCCGGATCGACGCAGCCGCCGCCTCGATCTTCTCGGCAGAGCGCGAGAGAATGGTTACCGCGGCGCCGGCCTGCGCCAGCCGCGTCGCGATCTGCAGATTGATGCCGCTCGAAGCCCCCGCAACGAACGCGGTTTTCCCGGCCAGAAGATTGTCCCTGAAGGTTGTCATCGGTGGCGCCTCTTATTATTTACACTGTAAATTGTAATCGCATGTCGGCCTTGTTGGCAAGTGCGGGCGAAGCAGGGCGTATCCCTTCACGTAAGCCTTGCTGCGCCTGCCCCGCGTGCTACGCCTCGGTCAAACAGACTCTGGCAGATCTGGGAGACACCATGAAACGCCTTATCCTCGCCGCCGCAGCGCTCGCGCTTGCTGCCGGATGCCAGACCGCGCCGACAGGCGCGTCGATGGCCGCCGCCGCGCCTGCCGCCATGACAATGCCCGAGATTACCGTCTATCACCTCGAAGGCCGCCGGTCCGAGCGGATCGTCTGGCTGATGGAAGAACTGGGCCTGCCTTACAAGCTGGTGTTCACGCGCGGCGATCTGACCAAATCGATGGCCGCCATCCGCGCCGTGAACCCGGGCATGCCGGTTGCGCCAACCGTGACCATCGGCAACGAGGTGCTCACCGAATCCGGCGCCATCATCGAAACGATTGTCAACCGCTATGCCCCGGGCTGGCTTACGCCAGCGCTCGCTAGCCCGGACTATTCGCAGCACCTGATCTGGATGCATCACGCTGAAGGTTCGCTCGCCTCGCGCGTCATCGCCGACTATCGCGTGTGGATGATCAAGCCGCCGACTGCCCGCTCACCTCTCGTCGACTCGGAAGCCGAAGTTCAGTTCGCCGAAGACTATCTCAAGGCGCATCCGTGGTTCGGCGGCGCCGAATTCTCGGCTGCCGACATCATGATGGTCTTCCCGCTCAATTTCGCGATGGAGCTCAACATCGTCGACAAGACCCGGTTCCCGATCATCACGGCATGGAAAAAGAAGATCGAGGAACGCCCTGCCTACCAGCGCATGCTGGCCAAGGCCCGTCCGGACGGCCTGATCGGTTCCCCGCCCAAGCTGCCCGCGCACGCCCCTTCGGGACCCCGCACGCCGCCTCCGGCCAACTAACAGCCACGCTGGAACTCCTCGCAAGGTCGGGCTAAACTTTGCGGCATGAGACTCGCTTTCCTTGCCGCCTTCCTCGCTTATTCCTGCTCGCCGGCGCCTTCTTCCGCGCCGGCGGCCAGTGAAGTCGCGAAGGATGCCTTGCCGGTCTATGGCTTTGAGGTCGTCGCCTCCTATCCGCACGACACCGCCGCCTTCACCGAGGGCCTGATCTATATCGACGGCGTCATCTATGAGAGCACCGGCCTCGAAGGGCAGAGCTGGATTCGCAAGGTCGACCTCGTCACCGGCCAGGTGCAGCAGCAGTATGTCGTGCCCGCCGAGTATTTCGGCGAAGGCATCGTCAACTGGCAGGACAAGCTCTTCTCGCTGACGTGGAAGAACCAGAAGGGCTTCATCCACGATCTCGCCACCTTCGCGCCGAAAGGCGAGTTCACCTATCCGGGCGAGGGCTGGGCGCTCACCCAGGACGGCAAGCGCATCATCATGAGCGATGGCACCAGCCAGCTCCGCTTCCTCGACCCCGCAACGATGCAGGAGACAGGCCGGCTCGACGTGACGATGAGCGGCCGCCCGGTCGACCAGCTCAACGAACTCGAATTCATCAAGGGCGAGATCTGGGCCAACGTATTCCAGACCGACCGCATCGTCCGCATCGATCCGGCAAGCGGCAATGTCACTGGCGTCGTCTATCTCGGCGGCCTGCTCAGGCCGGGCGACCGCGGTTCGTCCAAGCCTGACGTGCTCAATGGCATCGCCTATGACGCCGGCGGCGACCGCATCTTCGTCACCGGCAAGCTCTGGCCCCGCCTCTACGAGATCAGGCTCAAGGATCCGGCGGCGCCGAAGTGACAACGTGAGAAGTGATGGCGTGACATGAGGGCGCTGCTGCTCATCCTTGTCCTCGCTCTGGCGGCCTGCTCGGCGGAAGACGACAGCCCCGAAGCCCAGGAAGCCCGCTACCAGCAGGACCTTGCTCACGCCGCCGAACAGGCGCGCGGCAAGCTCGTCTATTTCTGGGAGCATTTCGAAACGCCGGAGAACGGCGAATACGATTTCGCACTGAAAGCCGCTCTTCCGCGCCGCGATGGCCAGTCCGGCACGGAAGACGCCTGGCTGGAAAATATCGCTCGCAGTCCCGACAAGCTGGTCGGCGAACTCAGCGTCAATCCGAAATACCTCGGCGACCTGCGCCGCGGCGCTATCGTCGAATTCGGTGAACAACAGATCGTCGACTGGGCTTTCTGGCGCGGCGACAAACTTCTCGGCCACTACACCACGCGCGTGATGCTGCCCCGGCTGGACCCGGAGCAGGCTTCGGGTCTTAGATCGGTTCTCACGGACAACCCGAACTAGGGGCCAGCCATGCCCATTCCCCGCATCGTCATCGTCGCCTACCGGCCAAAGCCCGGAAAGGCCGACATCCTGCTCGCCGAGGTGCGTGACCACGTCCACATGCTGCGCTCCGAAGGCCTCGCTACCGACCGCCACCCCGTCGTGATGCGCGCGAAGGACGGAACGATCGTCGAAGTCTTCGAATGGGCCTCGCCTGCCGCCATCGCCGACGCGCACAACAATCCTCGCGTCCAGGCGATGTGGTCCCGCTTCGCCCAGTGCTGCGACTACGCCCCGCTCAGTTTACTCGCCGAGGCCGCCGACATGTTCGCCGAGTTCGAAGCCGTCGACCTCCACCTGCCGCCGATCATCCAGCCGGACGTGGATCACCGGGCGAAGTGATCATCTTCCCCCGCAAACGGGGGAAGATGAAGGCCAAAACCCTTGCCATCCGCCCCGTTCCGCTGCACTGACGCTGCGGATTCCGCACCGCAAAAACAGGCCCTATGCCCCAGCTCCTGCTCGAAATCCTGTCCGAGGAAATCCCGGCTCGCATGCAGGCGAAGGCCGAGGCCGATCTCGTCAAGGCGCTGATGGACGGCCTCACCGCGGCCGGCCTGATGCCTGAGGGAATCAAGGGCTTCTCCGGCCCCCGGCGCCTTGTCGCCGTGGTCGAGGGCCTGCCGGTCAAAGCCGCCGACGTCACCGAAGACATCCAGGGCCCCAAGGAAGGCGCGCCCGACGCCGCCATCCAGGGCTTCATGAAGAAGGCCGGCCTCGCGTCGATCGACCAGGCCCACATCCACGACGTCCCCAAGAAGGGCCGCATCTACGTCGCCCACGTCCGCAAGCCGGGCCGCGAGACCGCGCAGCTGATCGCCCAGCTCGTCCCCCAGATCATCCGCGGCTTCCACTGGCCCAAGTCGATGCGCTGGGGGTCCGGCGACCTGCGCTGGGTCCGCCCGATCAGCCGCATCCTCTGCACCTTCGACGGCGAAGTGGTTCCCTTCGAGATCGACGGCATCAAGTCCGACAACATCACCGAAGGCCACCGCGTCATGGGCCGCGGCCCGTACAAGGTGCGCCGCTTCGACGACTACGAGGACGTGCTCAAGAACAAGGGCCGCGTCATTCTCGACAGGGAAGAGCGCAAGGAAACCATCCTCACCGAGGCGAAGCAGCTCTGCGCCGCCCAGAACCTCGAACTCGTCGACGACCTCGGCCTGCTCGAGGAAGTCGCCGGCCTTGCCGAGTACCCCGTCGTCATCATCGGCGACATGGACGCAAGCTTCCTCGACCTACCGCCCGAAGTCATCAAGCTGTCGATGCGCACCCACCAGAAATACTTCGCCGTGCGCGACCCCGCTCGCAAGGACGGCGGCCTCGCGCCGAAGTTCATCGTGGTTGCCAACCTCGACGCCGCCGACGGCGGCGAGAAGATCGCCGCCGGCAACTCGCGCGTGCTGAGCGCGCGCCTGAACGATGCCCGCTTCTTCTGGGACAACGACCGCAAGACCAAACTCGAAGACCGCTTCGAGAAGCTCGGGCAGATCGTTTTCCACGAGAAGCTCGGCACGGTGAAGGACAAGGCCGAGCGCGTCATGGCGCTCGCCAGGGAACTCGCCCCGAAAGTCGGCGCTGATCCCGCGCAAGCCGAACGCGCCGCCAAGCTCGCCAAGTGCGACCTTGTCTCCGACATGGTCGGCGAATTCGCCGAACTCGAAGGCGTGATGGGCCGCTACTACGCGACGCTCCAGAAAGAGCCGCAGGCCGTGGCCGACGCCGTGCGTGATCATTACAAGCCGAAGGGGCCGAGCGACGAAGTGCCGAGCAATCCGGTCAGCACCGCGGTCGCTTTGGCGGAGAAGTTAGACACGTTGGTTTGCTTCTGGGCGATCGACGAAAAGCCGACCGGATCCAAAGACCCGTTCGCCCTTCGACGTGCGGCGCTTGGTGTCGTTAGAATCTTGCTCGAGGGGGAGATACGATTGCCTCTCGCGCATACTCTCTATGGCGCTCTTGTTGGTCCGCTTTCCGACGCAGGAAAGATGCCGTTTCAGCAATTTGAGCACATCCTTACAAAGTATCCCGACGCGAATGTGGTTCGTTCTGAGGTGCCGCTCAATCGACAGGGCCTGATGGAGAACAAAGTAGCGAGGGCGGACGTAGCGAGTCTCCTCTCCTTCTTCGCCGACCGCCTAAAAGTCCACCTCCGCGAGCAGGGCGCCCGTCACGACCTGATCGACGCTGTCTTCGCCCTCGGTGAGGATGATCTCGTCCTCATCGTGAAGCGTGTCGAAGCGCTCGGTGCTTTCCTCGACACGGAAGACGGCAAGAACCTGCTCGCCGGCTACAAGCGCGCCGCCAACATTCTCAAGGCCGAGGAAAAGGGCGGCGAGAAATTCGAGGGCAAGGTCAACACCCTCACCATGAAGCAGGACGAGGAGAAGGCCCTCCACGCCGCGCTCGAAAAGGCGGCGCCCGAGGCTACGTCCGCGCTCGAAAAGGAGGATTTCGCCGGCGCCATGCGGGCGCTCTCGAAACTCCGCGGCCCGGTGGACGCCTTCTTCGACAAGGTTACGGTCAACGCCGACGACCAGCTTATCCGCGCCAACCGTCTCAGATTGCTTGCCCAGATCCGCGACGCGTTGAATCGGGTTGCGGATTTCTCGAAGATCGAGGGCTAAAGCATGGTCTTCGATCGGCGCTCGGCCTTCATCTTCCCCCGTTTACGGGGGAAGTACGGCGAAGCCGGGATGGGGGGACGCCGCGAGGGGATTCCCTCTGGGCCTCCCCCCTCCGACCCTTCGGGCCACCTCCCCCGTGAACGGGGGAGGATGTTCGTGCATTCAACTAGGAACGTCTGATGTCCCAACTCGCCACCAAGTGGGTCTATGATTTCGGCGGCGGCGCCTCGGATGGCGACGCTTCGATGAAAAACCTGCTGGGCGGCAAGGGCGCCAACCTCGCCGAAATGTCCAAGCTCGGCCTGCCGGTTCCGCCGGGCTTCACCATCACCACCGAAGTCTGCACCGTCTTCTACCAGCTCAAGAAGAAATACCCGGCCGAGCTCGAAGCCCAGGTCGCCGACGCGCTCCGGGCGCTGGAAGGCCGCACTCAGAAGAAATTCGGCGATCCCGCCAACCCGCTGCTGGTCTCGGTCCGCTCGGGCTCTCGCGCCTCCATGCCCGGCATGATGGACACCGTCCTCAATCTCGGCCTCAACGACCAGACCGCCGAAGGCCTGTCGAAACTCTCCGGCGACCGCCGCTTCGCCTTCGACAGCTATCGCCGCTTCATCCAGATGTATTCCAACGTCGTCCTCGGCATCGGCCATGACGAGTTCGAGCACATCCTCGACGACTACAAGGAAAGCCACGACCTCAACCTCGACACCGAGCTCGGCGCCGAAAGCTGGATCGAGGTCATCGCGCTCTACAAGAAGGCCGTCGAGAAGAAGCTCGGCCGCCCGTTCCCGCAGGACCAGAAGGACCAGCTCTGGGGCGCCATCGGCGCCGTCTTCTCGAGCTGGATGAACGACCGCGCGGTCACGTACCGCCGCCTGAACGACATTCCTGAAAGCTGGGGCACCGCCGTCAACGTCCAGTCGATGGTGTTCGGCAATATGGGCGACTCGTCCGCCACCGGCGTCGCCTTCACGCGTGATCCGTCCACCGGCGAGAAGCGCTTCTACGGCGAATATCTCGTCAATGCGCAGGGCGAAGATGTCGTCGCCGGCATCCGCACGCCCGCGCCGATCTCCAACTCGCGCAAGGCCGATCTCAAGTCCGACGACAAGTCGCTCGAAGAGGCGATGCCGAAAGTCTACGGCCAGCTCATCGCCGTCGCCGACCGTCTCGAAAAACACTACCGCGACATGCAGGACATCGAGTTCACGGTAGAGCAGGGCACGCTCTACATGTTGCAGACGCGCTCCGGCAAACGCACCGCCCAGGCCGCGCTCAAGCTCGCCGTCGACATGTGCCGCGAGGGTCTGATCTCGAAGGAAGAAGCCGTTCTCCGCCTCGAGCCGTCACAGCTCGACCAGCTGCTTCACCCCGCCATCGCCGAAGACGCCGTGCGCGACGTCTTCGTGAAGGGCTTGCCTGCCAGCCCCGGCGCCGCTGTTGGCCAGGTCGTGTTCGATCCTGCCGAAGCGGTTCTCCTTGCCGCCAAGGGAACAGCGGTCATCCTCGTCCGCATCGAGACCAGCCCGGAAGACATCCAGGGCATGCACGCCGCAAAAGCCATCGTCACGGCGCGCGGCGGCATGACCAGCCACGCCGCTGTCGTTGCGCGCGGCATGGGCCGGCCCTGCGTCTGCGGCGCCGGCGCGCTGCAGATCGATGTCGAACGCGGCACGGTCCGCGTCGGCTCGCGCACGCTCAAGAAGGGCGATGTCATCACCGTCGATGGCGCCAAGGGCCAGGTGCTGGTCGGTTCGGTGAAGATGGTCGAGCCCGCGCTCGGCGGCGATTTCGGCGAGCTGATGGGCTGGGCCGACGCCTCGCGCCGCATGAAGGTCCGCGCCAACGCCGAAACGCCCCTCGATGCCGAAACCGCGCGCAAGTTCGGCGCCGAAGGCATCGGCCTCTGCCGCACCGAGCACATGTTCTTCGACGCAACACGCATCCCCGTCGTTCGCGAGATGATCCTCGCCGACAACGAGGCCGGCCGCCGCCGCGCGCTTGAAAAGCTGCTGCCGATGCAGCGCCAGGACTTCGCCGACATCTTCCGCATCATGGCCGGCCTGCCGGTCACGATCAGGCTTCTCGATCCGCCGCTGCATGAGTTCCTCCCGCATACGGAAGAGGACATGATCGGCGTCTCGAAACAGTCCGGCGTTCCCGTTGAGCTGCTGAAGGCGCGCGCCGCCGAACTGCACGAGTCGAACCCGATGCTTGGCCACCGCGGCTGCCGCCTTGGCATCTCCTATCCTGAGATCTACGAGATGCAGGCCCGCGCCATTTTCGAAGCCGCGCTCGACGTGGCGAAGGAAACCAGCAACGCGCCCATTCTCGAAGTCATGATCCCGCTTGTAGCCACGCGCCGTGAACTCGAACTCACCCGCGCCAATGTTGTTGCAGTGGCCGAGCGCGTCTTCGGCGAGCGCAAGGCGCAGGTCGACTATCTCGTGGGCGCCATGATCGAGCTTCCGCGCGCCGCTCTCAGGGCTGCCGAGATCGCGGAGGAAGCCGAATTCTTCTCTTTCGGCACCAACGATCTCACGCAGACCGCTTTGGGCATTTCGCGCGACGACGCCGCCCGCTTCCTGAAAGTCTATGAGGAGCGCGGCATCTACGAGAAAGACCCCTTCGTCTCGATCGACCGCGATGGCGTCGGCGAACTCGTCCGCATCGGCTGCACCCGCGGCCGCGCCGCCCGCCCGCGCCTCAAGCTCGGCGTCTGCGGCGAACACGGCGGCGACCCGGCCTCGATCTTCTTCTTCGAGGAAACCGGCCTCGACTACGTCTCCGCCTCTCCCTACCGCGTCCCCGTCGCCCGGCTTGCCGCCGCGCATGCGGTGCTCAAGAAGCCGCGCTGAGCATCTGGCCTTGACCTGCGCTTGCCGCTGGCCATGCTCCCGGCGCGGTTGGGGGTCATGCATGAAATCATTCAGCACTCTTGCGGCAGCTTTGATGCTTGCGCCTGTCGCAGCTGCGCAGAATTGCGAGCCCTATCAGAAGATCCTCGAAGCCGTGGACGATGAGTTCGCTTCGATCCGGGGAGCGTCTGTCGGCGACAAAGGGTTCGAAACGGCGCCCTTCACCGGAATGTTCGAGACGCCCGTCTGGCTTCTTCGCATGGCGTCATGCCGCATCATCGAGACGAAGGATCTTGCCAGCTACAGCTGCACGAATGTGATGGGCGTCGAGTCAGCCATACGCAGCGCCTACGACGGCTCGCTCGCGGACGCAAAGGTTTGCCTGAAATCCTGGACCGAAACTGACTTCCGTTCCGAGGGCGCCCCGCCCGATGGTTTCACGCCAGTCGATTCCTACAACCTCAAAGGGCCCGATGGGGTCTCGTATTCGCTAGGCCTGGTTGCGCAGTCCTATCGTGGCCGCACATTCTGGCGGGTGACGATCTTGTTCAGCGTTCCACGAAAGACGGACGCCGGCGCCTGACGCGCTCAGCGCACCCGGCGCTGAAGTCGGGCCGCTAAGGTCCCGGCCCCGGCGGCGGCTTTCCGCCCAGCAGCGCCTTCAGCCCGTTGAACACAGGCGGTCCGAAGAACGCCGCCACACCCGACAGCGCCAGGATCACGACTGGTCCGGCCTTCACCACCGGCGTGATCGGCAGGATGTTGACGCCGATGATGTAGAGCGCCGCAACCAGCACGCCGACAAGGACGCCGCGCACCATTTTCTTCACGAAGTCCTTGTTCTCGCCCGGCGTCAGCCACCGTGCGCCTCCACCGATCAGGCCGCCCAGCAGGCTTGCGATCACGGTGATCAGCGGCAGCGAGAAGTCGATCCTGGTGTCCGCCTTCATGCGCCCCAGCGTCGCTGTCAGCGTCGTCTCGCCGATGCCGCTCGATCGCACGCTGATCTGTCCCATCCCGTTCGCATCAAGCTTCACCGTCGTGCCTTCGTCGAAGATCGCGCTGGGGTCCGCGCGCAGGGTCACCGGCGTTCCTTCCGGCCTGTCTCGTCCGATCACGCTGACCTGCACATTGGTCACGCCGACGCCAAAGCCTTCGATGCTCGCCGCCGATGTTGTTATGTCGAGAACCTCGGCAAGCGGCAGTCGCACCTGCCGCCCGCCCGGATCAAACGGCGTCCGCACCGAGATCACCACATCGTTCGCCACCGCTGACGCCGGCACGGTCACATTGATCGTCACCACCGCCGCCGAACTTCCCAGCGAGCCCTCGTCCGGATCGGTGAAGCCTGGGCTCAATATCTTGAAGGTGATCGGCGCCGAGAACGTCACGTCCGCGCCGTCTCCCGCTTCGAGGGCGTCAATGTCGCTCACCGCGATGCTGAACGTGCCCCTGTAGTCGCCGCCCGGCGTGCTCTGCCGCAGCGGATCGCCAGGCAGCAGGTAGGCCTTGAGCCTCAGCTTCTTGTTGTTGGTCGCGAGCACTGTGTACACGCCCGGAATCGGCACCGCGCCGGCGCTCTGCAGGCCATCGCCTGGCGCGGGGCCGGGCGGCGGGGCTGCGCCGGGATCGGTCGGGACGGGCGGAGCGACCACGCCGCCATCTATCTTGAAGCGCACGCGCGTCCAGATCGCCTCGTCATCGATCTCTGTCGGCTTGATCTGGTAGAGCTTCGCTTTCTCAAGCGTGAGATTTCCCGCTTGTGGCGCGGCGGTCACGGGCGCTGCTTCCGGCTGTGGTGCGGTCACGACCGGCGGACTCGTCAGAACCCACGACGGATCGACCTTCACGACCCGACTCGTCGCCAGATTTTCGCGCGCGATCGAAAAATCACGAAGAACTTCAGTGCGATCCAGCGCCACAGGCGGTTGCTGGGCGGCGGCGCTGGACATGAAATGCACAGCGAGTCCGGCAATAATGGCGGTAAGTGTTTTCATCTTGGTCCCCAACCTCGACAATACCCCACATTAGCACGGATCTCGCCGGTCCGCGATATTCCCGCGCCTACAAATTTTGTCCGGCTGGCGAGAAGTCCCTCGACGTCCCTACGCAAACTCGTCGCGCGAAAGGGCCGGGACATGCCTGTCCGTGCTTGACCCTCTTCTCAGTGAGCGCATCCTTCACGTGTCGGACGAAGGGGGTCTGGTCATGAAAACTGCACTCGTATCCGCAGCCCTTGTCGGGCTGATGCTCGCGCCTGCTGCTTACGCGCAGGTCACATGCTCCAATGTCACGCGGCTCCTGTCGGAGGCCCAGACGGATTTCGAAGACATCACCGACGACGAGATCGACGACGACTATTACGAAGCGTCCTACTGGATCGGCGATGCGGACGAATGCACGATCGATTACTCGCTGGACTCCGTCTACACCTGCACCTGGGTCTACTCGTCCTATTCATCGGCGCAGGCGGAGTTCAACTCCGATCTTAGTTCGGTCAGCTCCTGTCTCTCCGGCTGGTCCACGAAAGCCGTGTCACCGGACGCCACGGCGACGGACGGCTACCGCACACTGGGCGGCACCCGTTTTGTCGGATCAGGCACCTACATAGACTTGGAATGGGTGGTCGAGCTGGAAGAGCACACTGACAGCGAGGGCCTCCACTACCACGTCTGGGTGGATCTCGCTTACCTCTGGTTCTGACGCGCCACCGGCCCATTCGCCGCCACAAAACCTTCACGCCCCTTCCTCAGCGAAGCGCGCTAGGGCAGGCTCGATTGTTGAGCCGGAGTTCTCCATGGACCTGTCGCGCCGCGCGCTGATCCGTTCCGCCGCCAGCGTCGCTGTCGCGGCGCCTGCGCTGCGTCTGCTAGGCGCTTGCGCTACGACGGCTACACGCCCGCCGATCCTGCAGCGTGTCTCGGGCATCGCGCTGGCGCCTGATCCAAAAGGCCTGCTCGATCTTGCGCCGGGTCTTTCCTACACGGTGCTCTCCCGCGCAGGCGGCGCCATGTCGGATGGCCTGATCGAGCCAGCCGCGCATGACGGCATGGCCGCGTTCCCGGTCGAGGGCGATCCCGACCGCTGCCTCCTCGTCCGCAACCACGAGCTCGGCGTCAGCGACGAAGCCCACGCCGACAGCGCTTTCCGTTCTGGCGGCTCGGTTGATCCGGCGCTGGTCTATGATCGCCATCCTGCCGCGAACCGCCCGCATTCCGGCGGAACGACGACTGCCCTCGTCAATCTCCGCACCGGCCGCATCGAGCGCTCGCACCTGTCGCTTGCCGGCACCGCCGTCAACTGCGCCGGCGGTCCCACACCCTGGGGGTCGTGGCTCTCTTGCGAGGAAACAGACCTGAAGGCCGGCGACAGGGCGGGCAAGGATCACGGCTACGTCTTTGAGGTTCCCGCCGCCCACAAGGGTCTCGCGGCTCCTGTCCCGCTCGCCGGGCTAGGCCGTTTCTCCCACGAGGCCGCCGCCGTCGATCCTTCCACCGGCGTCGTCTACCTGACCGAAGACACGGGCGACTCGCTCTTCTACCGTTTCCTGCCGAACGCACGCGGCGAGCTGGCGAAGGGTGGCCGGCTGCAGGCGCTGGCTCTCGCCGAACAGGCCGGCGCCGACACGCGAAACTGGCCGGCGGATCGCGGTGGTGATCCGACGCTCCGCATGGTCCAGAACCGCCGCTATCCGGTGCGCTGGGTCGATCTTGCCGACGTTCACTCGCCTGGCAACGACCTCCGCCTGCGCGGCCGCAAGTCTGGCGCGGCCATCTTTGCGCGCGGAGAAGGCCTCGCCTTCGCGCTCGAGGCCGCCGGTCCTGCGGTCTATTTCACCTGCACGTCGGGCGGCGCCGCCAATATCGGCCAGATCTGGCGCTACCTCCCCAGCCTGCATGAAGGCACATCGCGCGAGACGGACGCTCCGGGCGAACTCGAGCTGTTCGCCGAAAGCACCGGCGAGAACGAGTTCGAGAAATGCGACAACATCGTCGCCAGCCCGCGCGGCGAACTCATCGTCTGCGAGGATGGAGGCGGCGACCAGTTCATTCGCGCCGTTGCGCCCGACGGCCTCATCTATCCGATCGCCCGCAACGCCGACGCCGGAAAATCGGAATTCGCCGGCGCGTGCTTCTCGCCCGGCGGCAAGACCCTGTTCGTCAACATCCAGCGCCCTGGCATCACGCTCGCCATCACCGGCGCCTGGGACGCCCTCGCGCGGGATGCGCGGCGGACGAGCTAGTTACTGGGCCCGCAGCCAATGCGCTTGGCGTGAAGGATGCGCACAACCCAACATATTCCGGTGCGCCGCTGCCGCCCAAATAGCCAATCCGGTCAAGCGTCCGGGCCCAAAGGCAGGCTGAAAACGAGCGCCTCCATCCCGCCCCAGCGTCACGCGCGCATCCTTGCGCGCATGAGCACCGAACCCGACGACGCCATCACGGACTACTTCCCGCCCGAGCTCCGGCTGCCTGCCTGCGGCTCGCCCGTGCCTCGCGGCATCCTGGATCCGGCAACGCCCGGTCTCCTTGATGGCGCCCGCCAGCTTCTTGGCCAGATCCTGGAACGGTTCTTCACACCGGCCTGGCTGGCGACCTGGCCGGGCGTCTTCCAGTGGACGAAGTTCGAGTTTCTCGACTGGCTCCGCCCGCTCGAGCTGCTGGTTCGCCGGATCCTGCTGATCGAAGCGATCAGCCTCATCCTCTCCCAGAACCTGCCGGCCGCCCGAAAGGTGGAGCGAGGGCAGGCGAGAAGCGCCGCCCGCGCCCGCCGTCCCAGGCCGGACCTCACCCCCGATGATCCCGGAGGCTGGCGCGTCTCGTTCAGCATCCTGCCCGCGCATGGCCCGAGTGGTCCGCGCCACGTCCTTCCGGCGGTCGACGACCTCTACCTGCTCGGCGCGCCGCGCTCGCCCGGTCGCTTCCGTCGCAGGCTCCATGATCCGATGCCGCTCGCCCGCCGGCTTGAAGCCGTGCTGCGGGTCGTGGTCGATCCCGCCGCCTTCGCGCGCCGGCTTGCCTTCCGCCTGCGCCGCGGCGCCATCGCTCTGATCGATCGCCTCGTGAGGCCGCCTCGCCGGACGCCGAAAATCCATCCGATGCCTGCGACGCAGGCCGTGGCCTTGCGGCGTGGCGGCGAATTGCTCGCGGATCTTCTCGACAGCTCCTAGGCCTCGTTTGCATTCAATTTGAAGCAAATCCGCCGGGCCTTGCGCGTGCGGAGACGCGGACCCGTGTCCTGGATCCGCCTGGCCAGTGTTCGTCCACGGACCGTCCCGGAACGGGTACATCCCGCTTATCCACAGAGTCTGGTTTCCCCAGCGTCTGTAGGGGAAACCCCTTCAAAAAGGCGTTATGGGGAATCGCGGGAGGTGTTGCCCAAAGGCCTCCCCGCCCTAGCTGGACTCCCCGGGGCTAGCCGAGCCGCCTGAAAAGAGAGGCAATTCGTAAACACCAGAAGTTAATGTTTCGCCCCCGGGTTGATCCGGAAACGCCTGCCTAGTGCGTGGCGCGGGAATTGCGAGACCCAGGTCAGAAAAGACTCGGTCTTGCCCAGTATCAAAGGCCCGGATAGGGCCGCTGACGTCGCCCAGTGACAAGAGACGATAAGGCGACGGGTGGTTGTGGAGTGTCAGTTCCGGACGCGCGCGGGCGTCTAAACCGGTTTGTCGGTTAACGTTCATTAAGGGGAAGGCTGGGGTGTTAAACCTCCCGAAAGCACTCAGTCCTATTCTCGTCCACCTACAGGCGGCGATAACAGCCGTCGTTGGATGGTGGTCGGGAATGTCAGACGCTGAAAAACGTCAGACCCGTCAACGTGCGCTGACTATAGGCGCGTGCGCTGCCGTATTTGCGTTCGGTGGCCAGCTCGTCTCCCAGCGCTTTGACAGCCAGAAGTCCCAGGAAGCCTATCGGGCGGACGCCTTCGTCCTTGCCCAGGCCATTGAGGCTGAGACCCGCGGGGCCCAGCTCGTCTCCTTCAGCAACAAGGCTGACCCGGACACCCTGGTCCGCAACATTGCCTATACGGGCGAGGGCGCGACCGATGAGATCCTCGGCGCCCTGTCGCTCCGGGCCAAGGACAGCCAATCGCTCAAGGGCCTGGTCGCCTTCACCTTCGACAACCTGGATGGGGCCGAGCAGGAACAGACCCAGCTCGATTGCCTCGCCGAGGCCATCTATTACGAAGCCCGTTCGGAAGACCTCCGTGGCCAGATGGCCGTGGCCGAAGTGGTCATGAACCGGGTTCACGACAGCCGCTTCCCGAAAACCGTCTGCGACGTGGTCTATCAGGGCCACTACCGCGACACGGGTTGCCAGTTCACCTTCACCTGCGACGGCTCGCTCGCCAACAAGCCCCGTGGCGATGCCTGGGACCGCGCTCGCGCCATCGCCCTCAACGTGTCGCTTGGCCTCGCCAAGTCGGTCACCAACAAGGCGACGCATTATCACACCGACTATGTGAACCCGTACTGGAAGGCCGGCATGGTCGAAACCGCCGAGATCGGTACGCACATCTTCTATCGCTTCCCGAAGACCTCGCAGGAATGGTCGACGGCCCGTATCGCCCTGGCCGCCCAGCATGGCAGCGAGCCCGAGGAAATCCCGGGCCTGATCACGGTCGACGCCGAGACGCCGGTCGCTCCGTCGATTGAAGCCCCGGTCGCCGCCTCGCTGGTTGCGATCTCGGCCAAGCCGTCGGACATCGCGCAGATCATGCCCGCGACCCAGGTCGCCGACGCCCGTCCGCTCTAGCTCTCGTAGTCGAGTCCGATATCGAGGTTGACCGCAGAGTGGGTCAGCGCGCCTGCCGAAATGTAATCGACGCCGGTCTCTGCAATCGCCTTGACCGTCTCGAGCCGCACCCCACCTGAAGCCTCTGTCTTCGCCCGGCTGCCGACGATCGCGACAGCCTCCTTCAGCATCGCGATCGACATGTTGTCGAGCAGGATCGCGTCAGGCTTCAGGAGCAGGGCCTCGCGAAGCTGGTCGAGGCTGTCGACCTCGATCTCGATCGCGCGCAGATGGCCGACGGACGCACGCGCCCTCTTCAGCGCAGCGCTGACGCCGCCGGCTGCTGCGATGTGATTGTCCTTGATGAGGATCGCATCATCGAGACCGAGCCGGTGATTGACGCCCCCGCCCAGTCTCACCGCCCGCTTCTCCAGCGCGCGGAAACCGGGAGTCGTCTTGCGGGTACAGGTGATCTTTGCGTTCGTGCCTCTTGCCTGCTCGACGAATTTCGACGTCAGGGTCGCCACGCCCGACAGCGGTCCGATGAAGTTCAGCATCACCCGTTCCGCCATCAGGATCGAGCGCGCCGACCCCGACACCCGAACCAGCTCAGCGCCCTTCGCAAACGGAACGCCTTCCTCGACCACGCTCGTCCACGACGCCTTGTCATCCACCAGCTTCAGCGCCAGCCGTGCAGCATCATACCCCGCCGCAATGCCCGCTTCCCGAGCCTTCATCACTGCCACCATCCTCGTCTCCGAGGGAATGACAGCATCAGTCGTGATGTCGCCGCTACGGCCGAAGTCTTCGCTCAGCGCCAGCCGGACCAGAGGCTCGATGATCACATCGGGAAGGGGAGGAATGGGAAGGCGGTCGCTCATTCTAGTTTCCAATCGCGGAATGCTGGATCAACGGATCACCGTCAGGTCCCAGCCGTATGAAAGTGCGGTTCGGTTCAAGCGTGTCAGGAAAATCACTGCGATAATGCCCGCCACGGCTCTCCTCGCGGGCCAGGGCGCCGGCTGCAATCAGCTTCGACGCCACCAGGGCTCGGGCCGGCCCGACGCGCCTTGTCGTCTCGTTGATCCAGTCGAGCGTTGCGCCCAGGCCCTTCGCCTCGCGAACCACACCGACCTGGCTGTGCATCCGCGTCCTCAACTCGCCGAGATCCGCTTCAGCAAGGGCAGGAGGCGCCACGGCCTTTGCTTCTCCGGGTTGAACCAGAGTTGCACCCTTCAGCCTGCGCGCCGCTCGCTCGGCAAACACAACCGCTTCCAGCAACGAGTTAGACGCCAGTCTGTTTGCTCCATGAGCGCCCGTCGAAGCGCTCTCGCCGCAAGCGGAAAGACCTTCCAGCGATGTCCGCCCCCACAGATCGGTCACGACGCCACCCATGTGATAGTGCATCGCCGGAGCGACCGGGATCGCTTGTGTCCTCGGATCGATGCCCGCCGAGCGACACGCCTCGAAGACGGTAGGAAAGTGATCCGGAAAATGATCGCCGATCGCTTTCCGGCAATCGAGGAAGGCGCCGCGTCCAGCTTCCCGTTCGGCGTGGATCGCTCGTGCAACCTCATCTCGCGGCGCCAGGTCTCCGAGGCGATGATAGTCCGCCATGAATGCCCGTCCGGTCCGGTCGACCAGATGCGCACCTTCGCCCCTCAGGGCCTCCGTCGCCAGCGGCGCCGGATCGCGGCCAATGTCGATTGCCGTCGGATGGAATTGCACGAATTCAGGATCGGAGATCAGCGCACCGGCCCGATAGGCCATTGCAACCGCATCGCCCTGCGAGGATTTCGGATTGGTCGTGATCGCAAAGAGACCACCCGATCCGCCCGCACACAGGATCGTCTCCGCCGCGCGAAGCTGAACCTGCCCGCCCGAAATGTCTTCAGCGAGCACACCCGCAACGCGCCCAGTGTCGTCCTGCAGCAGCGCCAGCGCCTTTACGCTCTCGATGACCTCGATGTGCGAGGAAGCCGACACCGCATAGCTCAATGCTTCCATGATCGCCTTGCCCGCAAGATCGCCCGATACCCTTGCGACACGAGCCCGGGAATGCGCCGCCTCCAGCGACAGCGCCAGTTCGCCATCGGCTGTGCGGTCAAACGGAACACCCAGCGCCAGAAGATCGCGGACTCGCGCTGGTCCATCCTCGGCAATCAGCCTCGCCACTATCGGATCGACGATGCCAGCGCCGGCAGCGACCGTGTCGGACGCGTGCAGCGACGGCTTGTCCTTAGGGGACAGCGCCGCCGCCAGTCCACCCTGGGCCCAGGCGGATGCGGCTGCCTGTCCGAGCGGCGCCAGCGCGATCACCGTGCAGCGCCGAGGCGCCAGCCTCAGCGCCAGGAACAGCCCAGCGAGCCCCCCGCCAACGACGAGTATGTCGCGCGTCGACGTCACGAGGTGAGGTCCTGATGCCGCCGGAACTTCACGGGCGCCGTGCCCATCGACTCGAACTGCCCGCTCATCTGGTCGCCGCGCGTGTTGATGGTCACGACGAAATTGTCGGGTGCATAGCGCCGGTCCATGCCCTTCATCATCGAGGACGGATCGACGCTGACGATCTTCTCGACCTTGCTGGTGATCGAGACTTCAGCGCCGCTCTGGGTCGCGACACAGGTCTGGTCAGTGTTGATCGTCCGCGGCAGACGCGCACGGCAACTCTGGACCGCCTTGAAGGTGCACGAGAACATTTTCGGCTTTGTCTGGGTGATCGTCATCTCGCCGGAGATGGTGCAAGTGTCCGACAGCTCCGTGGTGATGAAGCCCCAGGTTCCGACGGGGGAGGGGTGCTTTGCTTGCGCCGACGCAGCCAGCGTTGCGCCGCAGGCCAGCAGCGCCGAAGCGATCAGCGAGGCTGTTCTCATGATACCAGGTCCACATCCCGCCAGAAGCGCACCGGAGCCTGCCGGCTGGAGTGGAAGATGCCGACGAGTTCGCCCTTCTCGGGATGCACGCGGAAATGATCGGGAGCGTAGGCCTGGCTCGCAAACATCATCTGCTTGAAGTCAGCGGGGCCTGCATCGACGATCCTGTCGATGGTCGAGGTGATAACGATCTCGCCATTGGCCGTGCTGGTTGAACAGGACTGCTGGACCTTGGTGAAGGTCTTGCTGCCCGGCCGGTCGCAATCCTCGCGGCTGACGAAGCTGCACACATAGTTTTTCGTGTTCGGGACTTTCGTGAACCGGATTTCGCCCGAGATCACGCAACCCTTGTTGGGAAGCACGCCTGTCTTGAACAGCCAACGTCCGGAAATGTCCGGTTGCGTTTCCGCCGACGCAGGAGTGGCGGAGAGGAAACCAGCAAGCACGACGGCGGCGAGGCGCGGATGGATCTGATGCTTCATGCCGCCCCTTGTCTGTGTTCCTACGAGAGCAGCTGTACGTCGCGCCAGAAGCGGGCCTTGAGCTGACGCTGCTCGTCATAGTGCTGGCCGTTCATCTCCTGCTTGTTGCCGGACAGCTGGAGGATGAAGTTGTCGGCAAGGTAATAGTCTTCCGGATATGGCACTGACGGACGACGCTCGAGCACCTTGTCGACGCGTGTCTTGATCGACACCTGCTTGCCGATGCGTTGCGCCGTGCACGATTGCTGCACGCGGATGTAGAGATTGCCGTTGATCTTGCCGCAGATCTGCTCGCTCTCGAACACGCAGGTGTAGGTGTTCTTGATCTTGGTTTCCTTGAACGTGATCCGCCCGGTAATCTGGCAGTCGTTGTCTGCAAACTTCGATGTGTCGAACAGCCAGTCGCCGGTGACGTCGTCGGCAAAAGCGGGCATGGCGGCGGTAAGCGCCACCGTGCATCCGAGGATCGCAAGCAGGTTCTTGAGGCGCAGTGCCTTCATCAGATGAGCTCGACCGGAACGTGAACCTCGCCGTGCACCTTGAACTTCGGAAACACTTTTGGCTTGGGCAGGGCCAGCATCGCGTCGATCGCCGCCTTGGCCCGGACGCGGATGTCCTCCGGCACCGTCACCTCGTGCTTCATCTCGACCAGGGCGTCGTAGATGTTCTCCAGCGAGATCCGCTTCATGTGAGGGCACAGGTTGCATGGCTTCACAAACTCCATGCCGGGATTTTCCGCGGCTACGTTATCGCTCATCGAGCACTCGGTGAGCAGGACGACCTTTTTCGCCGTGGACTGCTTCACGAAGTTCGACAGGGCTGATGTTGAGCCTGCAAAGTCGGCTTCTTCAAGGACATCTGGCGGACATTCCGGGTGCGCCAGCACGATCACGCCGGGGTGAGCGTCGCGAATCTGGCGTACATCCTCGCCAGTGAACTTCTCATGGACCTCGCAACGGCCCTTCCACGCGATGATTTTCACATCGGTGTTGGCGGCAACGTTCTTCGCAAGATACTCGTCCGGGATCAGGATAACCCTGTCCACGCCCCACTTTTTGGCAACGTGCTCCACGACCTGGACAGCGTTCGAGGACGTGCAGGTGATGTCGCACTCGGCTTTCACGTCCGCCGTCGTGTTGACGTAAGTCACGATCGGCAGGCCCGGGTATCTCGACCGGATCAGCCGCACGTCAGCGCCCGTGATGGAAGCCGCCAGCGAGCACCCTGCGCGCGTGTCGGGGATCAGCACCGTCTTGTCGGGGCTCAGGATTTTCGAGGTTTCGGCCATGAAGTGCACGCCGGCCTGCACGATGACTTTCGCATCCGTCCGGGCCGCTTCACGCGCCAGCTGAAGCGAGTCGCCCCGGAAATCGCCAACCAGCGCGAACACGTCCGGTGTCATGTAGTTATGGGCCAGGATCACGGCCCCGCGCAGTTTCTTCAGCTTGTTGATGCCGTGAACGAGGGGCGCGATCGCCGGCCATTCCATCGGCGTCACGAACTCCTTCACCTGCGGGTACAGGTGGTCAACCGCGGCCTTCACCTCGGCGTCATAGACCAGTCCGCGCTTCTCGGCGGCGGTGGGGCGACGGCGGGCGGCGGGGATATCGCAGCCTTGGCCGAATTCGATGACGCGGGCCATGTTTGGTCCCTCCAACTCAGCAGGACGGGGGTTTCGTCCTTGTGCTCATGTTGAGTATAAAGTGGGCCCGAAAAAATGCCCTTCAAGTGAAAGGCGGTTCAGGTTGTGATAGCCCCTGTTAAACTCAACTTGAGCATAACTAGCGTCTCATAAAATGGCGCCCTCGTCGAGAGGGATAATCTCGGCCAATCCTTCAGCTAAATGCGGGGCGTCTGGACGCCGGAGACGTGGCCTTCGCGGAGAGCCTCCCGGCGGAAGCGGAAGAGTTCGGCGGGGCGTCCGCCGGTCGCCTGGGTGAAGGCGCCCAGGCCCACCACAAGCCCGGAACGATCAAGCGAGCGGCGGAAGTTCTGCTTGTGAAGCGAAAGCCCGAGGAGGGCTTCGACTACTTTCTGGAGATCAAGCAGCGTGAACTTGTCCGGCATCAGCTCGAACACCACCGGACGGTATTTGATCTTTCCGCGCAGCCGGCCGATGGCGGTCGCGAGAATGCGCCGGTGGTCGGAGATCATCGGCTCGCCAAGCGATGCGGCGGGCAGCTTTGATGTCTTGCGCCCGCGGTCGCGCGTCGCTTCGGGTGCGAGGCCCGCTTCGTAAAGCAATTCGTAACGCTCGAGCGCGCGTTCCTCGATCCACGGACGGCCGTCCAGTCCGAAGGCGATCTGCGAACGCAGGAGGCGGTTGCCTGCGTCCTTGCCGCTGTCATCGGCCCAGGCCGCGAGAGCGGGGGCTAGCACGGCGTCGATGATCGCGGGCCGCTCCTTGCGATGGTCTTCCCACGGAAAGAAGCGATACCAGTCGCGCCATACGGCGTCGAAAGCCGAAATGTCGGTGCGTTCCGGCGTGAGACCCAGATAGCCCACGGAGATCAGGCGGGCATCTGATGGTGCATCGCTAAGGTCCGCCTGCGGAAGCTCACGCCCGCGATCGCCGAAGGTATAGAGCTGTTCGACATAGCCGGGCTCGAAGCCGGTCTGCGCGCGAACCCAGTCGCGCAGGCCAAGCTCGAAGGTGCGATGGCCCTGCGGGTCGAAACGTCCATGGGGAAGGCCGACCGTTCCGTCGGCGTGACGGGTCGCAAGCGCGTAAGGGGCCTCGCCGGCGGCGGCGACGATAACAGCGGAGAGCCCAACAGCGATCGGCGTCGTCATGCGGTCTTGCCGGATTGCCCATAAGTCGACGGAATCGAGAACGTCATCGCCTCGTCGGAAATCGCGCCCCGGCCGATCATCTCGATTGCCTTGGTCATCCGTCCATGGCGGCCGAGCAGGGCGTCGGCATGGGAGACCAGAAGCCGGTTGGGAGAGGCGGTGGGTGAGGCCTTGCGGATCGTCAGCGCGATCTCTTCCTCATCCGCAGCGGGATTGTGCAGGCAGGCGGTGATGAAGGCGCTGGCTGTGGAGCGCGAAATACCGGCCCAGCAATGGATCAGCATGGGCGCCGACCGGTCCCAGGGTTCGACAAACCGGATCAAGCTTTCAGCATCGGTTGAGGCCGGCGCCAGCCAGTCGCCGACATCCTGCGTGATGTCGTGGATGGCGACCTGAAGGTGGAGGTCACGCGAAAGGCCGTTGAACACAGGGAAATCGTCATACGGGCTCAGCAGGCTGACCACGCGCGCCGGCTTGAGCTTTTCAGCCAGTTGAGGCGCAGCCGCGAGGGAGCAGATCCAGATCGACATGATCCAAGCCTAGCCTTTTGCGGCCTCGGTATCGACCTCTGCCATCAGGATCTCGAAACGCCGCAGGAAAAGCGCCTGGGCGTCGTTGGCGGAGAGGGGGGTCATGTCGGGGGCGGCGCCGGGCGGAGGGGGGCCAAAAAAGGTCAGCGCCTCGTCGATATCGAAGCCGGCCAGGCGGGTTGCCTCGTAGAAGGCGGCTGATTGGTCAGCCTGCTTCACCCGGACCTTGATGTCGTCGGTCATGCGCGGCGAAAGCCCGAAACGCAGGCGGATTGCCGTGTCGAGCCGGCCTTCGAACTGACGGTAGTCCACGCCCAGAGCCGTCTTGAAGGGTGAGATCATGTCGCCGATCACGTATTCAGGAGCGTCATGGAGCAGCGCTCCGAGTCTGTCAGCGGCAGAGGTCGTGGGCCACAAGTCGGAGACGAACGCTTCGACCAGGACAGAATGCTGCGCCACGGAAAAAGCGTGATCGCCCCTGGTCTGGCCGTTCCATCGGGCGACGCGCGCGAGCCCGTGAGCGATGTCCTCGATCTCGATATCGAGAGGGGAGGGGTCGAGAAGGTCGAGACGACGGCCGGAAAGCATGCGCTGCCAGGCGCGTGGAGAGCCTGGCGGGCCTGCATTCTTGCGTCCGTTCGGTCTGTCCCTCGTCATTCGCCAGCACCTGCCATCGAATATCGCATTGCGGCAAGCGGAACCACAGAATCCCCTCGCGAGTTGATTATGTGCAGAACGCATTCGCGACACGCGGGATTTGTGGCTCGCAACGAGCCGAAGCGTAATCTCTCTTCCAAAAATCTTGCGCGCTTACCTCCGTGAAATCTTTGGGAGAGGCTTTGTTAAAACGATTGCCGTAAGTTGGTCACAAGTCGCGGGAGAACAGCGAGACATGTGGGACAAGATGGTGGAAGTGGCGCAGACGCCTGCGCTGCACTGGTCGGTGATTGGCATTGCCCTCCTTGTCTATGTCTTCAAGGTTCTCACCTCGGGCGAAGGCCCGCTGATGGGCGACATGTATCACGACGAATTGGACACCTGATCGTGCAAGGAACGGGAGAGGCGCCGCCTTTCCTGTTGCGACACGTGTCCGACAGACGCCGGCAAAGGCGCGGGTGATGAGAAGGGCGGTCCGCAAGGCCGCCCTTCTGATTCAGGGGTGGTTTTCGGGCTCCCTTGGAGAATCCCGGCTGCGGGTCCATACAGCGCCAGATTTCCTGGAGCTGCCGGATGCCCCCAACATTCGATCTTATCCTGAAGGGCGGACAGGTCGCGACGCCGGGCGGGATCGCCGCGGCGGACGTGGCTGTGAGCCACGGCAAGATCGCCGCGATCGGTTCCTTCGATGCAAGCCAAGCTGGCGAAGTGTTCGATGCGACCGGCTTGCATGTGCTGCCAGGCGTGATCGATAGCCAAGTCCACTTCCGCGAACCTGGCCTGGAGTGGAAGGAAGACCTCGAAACGGGATCGCGCTGCGCTGCTCTTGGTGGCGTGACGGCCGTGTTCGAGATGCCCAACACAGACCCCTCGACGACGACGCCGGAGATGATGGCGGACAAGCTCGCGCGCGCCAAAGGCCGGATGCATACCGACCACGCCTTCTATGCCGGCGCCACGCACGACAACACGAAAGAGCTCCAGGAGATGGAGCGTATGCCGGGCTGCTGCGGCGTGAAGGTGTTCATGGGCGCCTCCACCGGCCAGCTACTGGTCGAGGACGATGAGGGCGTCGAGCGTGTGCTCAATGCCATCTCGCGCCGCGCCGCCTTCCACTCCGAGGACGAGTATCGGCTGGCCGAGCGCCGCAAGCTGGCCGTGCAGGGCGACTGGACTTCGCATCCCGTCGTGCGCGATGCGGAGGCCGCGATTTCATCGACCCGCCGGTTGCTGCGTCTTGCGCGCAAGACGGGCAAGCGCATCCACGTGCTGCACGTGACCACGGGCGAAGAGATGGAGATGCTGGCGGAAGCCAAGGACATCGCGACCTGCGAAGTGACGCCACAACACCTGACGCTTGTTGGCCCCGACGACTACGTGCGCTTGAAGGCCTATGCCCAGATGAACCCACCTATCCGAGATGCTCATCATCGCGCCGCGCTCTGGAAGGCAGTGAACCAGGGAATTCCAGACGTGCTGGGCTCGGACCACGCGCCCCACACGAAGGAAGAGAAATCACGGCCATATCCGGCATCGCCATCGGGCATGCCGGGCGTACAGACGCTCGTACCGTTGATGCTGACCCACGTGGCAGACGGCAAGATGAGTCTGGAGCGCTTCATAGAACTGACCAGCGCCGGCCCGCAGCGCGTGTTCGGCATTGCCGGCAAGGGGCGCATTGCGCAGGGTTACGACGCCGACTTTACAGTGGTCGACATGAAGGCGCGCCGAACGATCACGAATGATTGGTCCGCCTCGCGCTGCGGATGGACTCCTTTCGACGGAGTGGAAGCAAAGGCCTGGCCGGTAGCGACCTTTGTGCGTGGGACGATGATCATGTGCGAAGACGCTCTGGTCGCGCCGGGCAGGGGTGAGCCGGTGAAATTCGTCGAAACTCTGGCCCACGTCTGACATAGTCGAACACCGCAAGGGTTTGGACCACGCCATGGTGCTGGGCGTGACCCGGTTCCGGCAGCTGATCCGCGCGGCTAAAGCTTTTCTTTCATCCATTCCGCTGCGACGCGAGCCGCTTCGGCGGTCTGCGCGGGCGTCAACGCGTGCAGCGCGCCGGAAAGCGGCTTCACGTCGGTCGCGCCTTTCAGTTCGCGCGCGGCCGCGCGGGCGTGAACGACGTTGTCGAGCGCCTCATCTGCTTCGGCGATGATGAAGCGGATGGCTGCGGTCTGCGGAACGGCGTCGAGCCGCCAGAACGGCTTGTACTCGCCCAGCGCGAGTTCGGATTCCAGCTTGTTGCGAGCACGAGCATCCTCCGCCGTGCGGGGCGGCGCGCCTTCGCGCGCCAGCCGGATCAGGTTGGCCTGCGTCGCTTTGTCGGGAACGAAGGATGTTTCCGTCTCACCCTGTCCGAAGATCGCTGGCGTGACGGCGACGCCGGCCTTGGCGCGTGTGTCCATACTGATCACGGAAATCACGTGGCCGCCGCCCATGTCGACGCCGAGAATGCCAATACGCGTCCGATCGACGCCCGGCTCGGATTGCAGAAAGGTGATGGCGTTGCGCAGATCCTGGACCTGATGGTCTGGATCAAGCCTGCCACGGCGGAACACGATGTCTGGCGTCTGCTCGGAGAAACGCATCTTGTCGTAGGTGTCGACGCGCTGACCTAGATATAGTTCGGCGCCCGATCTGCCCCAGCCACGATAGTCGATCGACAGCGCCACGATGCCTTGCGCCGCCAGCGCGGCTGCGTAGGCATCAAGCGACTCTGCGGTTGCTTCCCACGCTGGCCCCAACACGACGCCAGGCGCCTTGCTGTTTGCGCTGAAACCTGAGGGCAGGAACAATCGGCCTGCGACGCGAACCTGTTCGGAATACCAGTTCGCTTCCTTGATCGTGACGCCTGCAGGCAGGCCGACAGTGCTGGCAACGGCGCCAGGCGCGCTTGCCGTCGGTCCTTGTCCTGGACCTGATGCGCAAGCGGCAAGCGTAAGAAACGTGAGGGCGGCGAAGTGTTTCATTTTCGAATTCCTACTTCTTGCCGCCGAGGAATTTTGCGAACCAGTCCGCCGCGAGCGTCGAGCCCGCTTCAAAGCCGAGCCCGGAGTAAGGCTGGAAATGGGTGAGGCCAGGGAAGGTGATCACCTGGCTCGGAACGCCTTTCTCGGTGAGGAAGGCCGAGCCTGCCAGGGCTGAACGGTTTCCACCGATCAACTCGTCGTTCTGGGCAGGCAGAAACAGCACGGCTGTGGTTGGCCGAACGCGCTCGAGCATGGCGCCAGACTGGATGTCGCGGCTGCGCGAGCGGTACCAGAGATCGACATTAGTCTGGAACGAGAAGCCGGCTTCGGTCTCCGCACCTTGTCCGGTGCGAACCCGGACGAAGGCATCATCCAGTGCTGGACCTGTGAGGTCGAACGCACGCAGCGGTGCAGGCGCCTGACCCATCACATGGATGACCGACGCCTTGAGTCGCCCGTCTGTTCCGACAAGCGCAGACGACACCGTGCCACCGTTCGAGGATGACCACGAGCCGATGCGGTCCGGATCGACGCCGGGTTCGCCCTGCACAAAGGAAATCGCGGCGCGGAAAGCTTTCAACTCCTCCACATTGTTGAGGTTGGTGCGCTTGATACGCACCGGCGCGGCCTTCACCGTGACGGGTGACGCATCGGTCGTCGTGTCCTGTTCCAGAAGCAGGAGCTCGTCGGCGCCGGAATCCGAAAAACCGTAGCTCTGATAGTCGAACGCCATCGCGACCATGCCGCGCTCGGCGAACTTCGCGGCGTATTTCTCTATGCCGATCGCAAGCGCATTGACGCCGTGCGCGACGACGATGCCGGGATAGCTGGATTTCGGGTCAAAATCCTTCGGGTAGAAAATCTTTCCCTGCAGCCGCGTGCCGCCATCGACATAGAAGCTGACCTGTCTGGTGGCGACGCCTGGAGCGAGCTTGTAGTTCCAGTCCTCGGGAATGGTCGCACTGCGCTTCCAGGCGGGATCGATCGACTGCTTCGCCAGCTCCGCCGCCTTGTCGGTGAGGATTGTATCCGGGATGTGCTTCGGGCCGGTGTACTCGCCGGATGTGGGGCGTGGCGCCGCGGTCTGCGGCGCGGGCGTCTGACCCAGAGCGGTTGCACTCGCGCAGACGGCAAGGAGCGCCAGCGCTCCGGTTCGGAAGCTCATGTCTCTCTCCCTCGCACTCCCGATCCGTGCCGGGCGTGTCCGTTTCGGACCCTAGACTGGTCTTTCCACGTGGCTCAAGCCGGAAACCGCTGCGTCTTTCGAGCTTTAGCGAAAGTGCAAAAATCTTCGACCGAGCCGACGGAGGCCGCCATACCGTCCGTTCAAATATTGTCAGGGTCGCGACCAGCTGACCGCATGGTCGCAGATACGGATCCGGCCGCCTCCCCAAGGGCCCGGACCCAGACTCATGCGCGCGGAGAGTATGACATCTCCGCCCCCCGACGCGCGCCGCAACAGCCGGTCCCGCTTGTCGGGACCGGCTTTTTCTTTTCTTGCCACGCCATCGTCGCCCGATACCGTTCCGTCTCTTATCAGGAGATGCAGGCATGGCCGACGCGGTCGCGAAGGACATCACAGGCGCTGAAGCGATTATCGGATCGCTTGCGGACTGCGGCGTTACCGCATGCTTTGCCAATCCCGGCACTAGCGAGATGCATCTAGTAACCGCACTCGACCGCGAGCCGCGCATCCGGTCCGTGCTGTGCCTGTTCGAGGGCGTTGCGACAGGCGCCGCTGACGGCTTCGCGCGCATGGCCGGGGTTCCGGCGCTGACGCTGCTGCATCTCGGGCCCGGCTATCTCAATGCGGGCGCCAATATTCACAATGCGCGCCGCGCCTATGTGCCGATGGTCAACCTGATCGGCGATCATGCGGTGACACACCGGGCATTCGACGCGCCACTGGCGTCTGACATTGCAGGTCTCGCGGGGCCAAACTCGCGCTGGCTGAAATCGGTCGATCGTGTCGAGGACGCTGGCGATCTCGCAGCCCAAGCATTCACCGCGAGCTATGGTCCACCGCCCGGGCCGGTCTCGCTGATCATGCCGGCGGACACGGCGTGGACGAAAGGCGCATCGCGCGCGGCTGCAGGCAGCAGACCCGGATTGAAGGCGCCGGATGGAGGCGCGATTGAAGAAGCGGTTCGCGCCGTGCGCAAAGCCAAGCAGCCCGCAATCCTGGTCAATGGCACGGCGCTGCATGAAGGCGGGGTCGAGACGCTGCAGCGTTTGCAGGCAGCGGGCATCCGCGTCCTCACCGACACGTTCATGGCGCGTCATGTGCGAGGTGGCGGACGCTATCAGGCGCCGCGCCTGCCATACTTCGCCGAGATGGCGGTCGAGACGATGGCCGGCGTCGATCTGCTGCTGATCTCGGGAACCAAGCCACCCATAGCTTTCTTTGCCTATCCCAACACGCCCAGCGAATTCACCCCGAAGGATGCGCGAACGATAAGCCTTGGCGGGCCGGAGACTGACAGCGGCAAGGCTGTCCAGATGCTCGCCGACGCGCTCGGCGTTGACAAGCGCATGGCAGTCGCCGAATGGCGGCGTCCACCTCAGGCGACAGGCGCCGACTTCAATGCACACACCATCGGCGTTTCTCTTGCTCACTATCTTCCGGATGGCGCGTTGATCTCGGACGATGGCGTTACATCTGGCCTGCCGATCTATCAGGCGATGGCGGAGGCTGCGCGGCATGAATGGCTCGGACACACCGGCGGCGCTATCGGGCAGGGGATGCCGGTTGCGGTGGGCGCTGCGATTGCGCGGCCGGATGTGAAGACTGTGTGCCTCGCGGGCGACGGCGCGGGCATGTACACCGTGCAGGCGCTGTGGACGATGGCGCGCGAAAATCTCGATGTGCTGACGATTGTGTTCGTCAACAACGCCTATCGCATTCTCAAGATCGAACTGGCGCGGACGGGCGCCGGCAATCCCGGTCCGGCGGCCAACAGTATGTTGAGCCTGGGATCGCCCGAGATCGACTGGGTGAAGCTGTCCGAAGGGCTGGGTGTCGGTGCGGAAGCGGTCTCCACGTGCGGGCAGTTCAATGATGCGCTGGCGCGGGCGATGGCGACGCGCGGGCCGCGCCTGATTGCCTGCCTCATACCCGGCGGTTAGCTGCTGGTTACCTGCGGCGCCATCATGAAGGGCGCGATCGCTTGAGCGAGTTCGCGGACATTGATCGGTTTGCTGGCGACGCCTTCGAAACCGACAGCGGAATAGTTCGCAAGATCCTCGTTGGATAGTTTGGCCGTCAGCGCAATCGCAGGCGTCGCCTTGTTCGGACATTCGAGATCGGCGCGCAGGCGGCGCAGGGTTTCCATGCCGTCCATGTCCGGCATGACGATATCCATCAGGATCACGTCGAAGGCCTGGATCGAGCATAGATCGATCGCTTCCTCACCCGAAGCGCAGACCGTGACATCGATGCCGAACTTGCCGAGCAGCAATTCGGCGATGCGGCGGTTGTTCTCGTTGTCGTCGACGCAAAGCACGCGCTTGCCGCCCCATACCGGATCGTCAGCTGCATGTGTTGCACTCGCTCCGACCTCGGTGGAGCGGTCGGCGACGAGGGACAGGCGGAAATGGGAGCCATCCTGGCGTGCGGGCTCAAGGGTCAGGTCGCCGCCCATCAGGCGGGCGAGGCGCCGCGAAATGAACAGGCCGAGGCCGGTGCCGCCGCGGCTTGCGTTGCTGGGCGCCTGTTCGAACGGAGCGAAGATGGTTTCGGCCAGCGCGTCGGGCACGCCGGGGCCGGTATCGATGACGCTGATCAGAACATCGATACGACCATCGCTGCGCTCGTGGGTCGATAGCCTGGCGGACACCGTGCCGATGTCAGTGAACTTGATGGCGTTGGACATCAGGTTGCCGATGATCTGGCGTATGCGGCCAGCATCCACCATCAGCGGACCTGAATCGGCGTCATCGCAATCTACCTTCAGTTCCAGGCCCTTGTGACCGGCCTGGGCGCGCCAGAAGTCCACAGTGCGTTTCACCAGCACACCAAGATCGGTCGATGCGTTCGCGATCTCAAGCTTGCCCGCGTCGATCTTCGAGACATCGAGCAGGTCGCTGACGATGGTGAGAAGACCGCGGCCGGCATCATCGATCAGGTCGACAAGCTCGGTCGTTTCCCGATCGTGGTGACCGCGTTTGAGGACCTCGACTGATCCCATGATCGCGTTGAGCGGCGTGCGGACCTCATGGCTCATCACCGCGATGAAGTCGGACTTCGCCTTGTTGGCTTCGCGGGCGCGGTCGCGGCCGGCGCGCAGGGCCTCTTCGGCCGCTTTGACGAAGTTGATGTCCTGCAGCGAGCCCGAGATCCGGATCGTCCCGTCAGGGTTTTGCGAATAGCGCGCGCGTGCGGAGAACCAGCGATAGCCACGTGTTTTGGTCCTGAGCCGGAAGTCGACACGCAGGCGTGACATGCGCTTGCGGCCAAGCGCAAAAGCCTCGCGCAGCGGGATGATATCCTCGGCGTGCACGAATTTTTCGAGATTGCCAAAAATGCCGTCGAATTCCTCGCCGGTGTAGCCGGTGACAGTCTGGAAGCTTTCGGAGACGTGGAATTTGCGGACGTCGGCATCCGGCACGTCCCACAGGCCGACGCGGGCGGACTCGAGGGCGACGCGGCTGCGCGCGGTGTTCTCGGCCATCGCGTCATTGGCGTAGCTGAGGCGTTCGAGGGCGTAGTCACGCGACATGTTCGACACCCACACAAGGCCGCCAAGGGCGATCATCGCGAACAGGGTGGAGAGATAGGTCATCGTCGCATGCGCTTGCGGACGATAGCTCGAGGCGATGCCGATCAGGCCGGTCGACGTCAGGAGGCAAAAGACCAGGACGGCGATCGACAGCGACAGGACGAGGATGCGTTTGGACGGCCGCAGATAGAGCGCCGAAACCCCGGCCAGCGCGGGCAGCGTGGTCACGATCGGCGCGATGACGCCGGAGTTCCGGAAGCTGATGATGGCGACTGTCAGCAGGTAGACGATGATCAGCCAGTCAGCGACCACGCGCGGATCGCGGCGGCGGCGGATCTGCAGGAAGCCGTAGACGCTGCCGGCAAAGTTCACGAGGGCGAGGATGTGCGCTTCAATATGCGTGGGGTTGGCAGCGACCACACCGAAGAAGCTGACCAGCCAGCCTACGGCGGCGGCGAGGCAGGCATAACCGGCTGCAACTTCACGCGTGCTTTCCGGATCGTCGCCGTACTGGAGGATGTCGGAGTAGAACTGCTTCCTGAGCCGGCCGGTGAAGAAGGCGATGAGGACGGCGCGCGCGCCGCCGAACGCTCCGCCACGGGGGGACGGAGGCGCGGGGAAGGGGCGGGTCATCGTGCTCTGGAGTGCGATGGTGGGCTGTCCCGGCGGCTCTGGTTATCGATATGGCGCTAATTGGTAAGGATATCCTTGTGGAAGCCCCCTGTTCCCGCATGGAACTCTGGTCACTACGTAACGGCATGGTCGATACGCCAGTCAGTGCAGGTAGCTATTTGCGGCTGTCTCAGCGAGAGCGCGGCCGCGCGCGGCGATCTCGGCCTCGACGCGCGGCATGTCGGATGTGCAGGCGGACGTGCGGCTGTTCTGGCTGCGGTAGCCCCGGTTGAATGCGCTGGTCATCGACGACCGGCGTGGACCCGAGGGGGCCTCGATGGCCAGCAGTCTCATCATGTATTCGCGCCAGGTCTGGTCTGCCTGGCCATTGCAGGCGGCGCGCACGGCGTGGGCCTGGCCGAGCGTCTCGGCGAGGTCGTTGAGGATTTCGACAGGCGGGCCGCCCGGGGGCTGCTCCTGGGCCGCTGCAACAGGCGCAAGGCACAGCAGGGCCGTGGCGCAGAGGGAGCGGAAAGGGAGGCTGAGACTCATGTTCCGATCCTAGCGTCCCGGCGGTCCTGAAGCAAAACCGCTTCACAGACGCTTGCCTTTTGCGCCGCAATAAGCGTGAACATCGACCGCCGCGGGCGTGGCGAAACTGGTAGACGCAACGGACTTAAAATCCGTTTTCCGTAAGGAAGTGCTGGTTCAAGCCCAGCCGCCCGCACCATCATCCAGGACTGATCCATCATCCGAGATTCACGATGTCGACGAGATCACCGGGCTTTACCGCCGGCGTGTTCGGCGCGCGGCGGATGAGGGCGTTGGCGGTGAGGAAGGGTGACAGGAGTGACGAGTCCTGGTTCTCGGCCGCCTTCACTGTGGCGCGGCCATCGGGGCCGAGTGTGAGGATGGCGCGGAGATATTCTTCGCGATTTCCGGCCGCGGGCACGGCGTCGGATGTGTAGGCGCGCTGGATCGATTTCTCAGTGGCAGGCGCCGAGGTGAGGGCGTCGATCAGCGGCCTCAGGAAAAGCTGTGCAATGACCATGGCAGCGGCGGGATTGCCGGGCAGGCCGAGAACCAGTGCGCTGTCCTTGCCGGAGAACCAGGTCGGCTTGCCCGGCTTTATTGCGACCTTCTCGAAGATCGGCGCAAAGCCTTCAGCGGCGAAGGCGGTGCGGACGACATCATAGTCGCCGACCGAAGCGCCGCCGATGGTGACGATGACGTCGCAGGGCGCGGCGATGCGGCGGCGGACGTCTGCTTCATCATCACGTGAAACGCCCAGTTCGATCGGGATTGCGCCCCAGCGGCGGATGAGAGCGATCAGCGCGGGCTGGATCGAGTTGACGATCTGGCCGGATGCAAGGTCCGAACCCGGCGCCACGAGTTCATCGCCATTGGCGAGGACGCCGATGCGCGGAATTTTCCGGACGACGAGTTTCGCGACATTGCCGGCCGCGGCGAGCGAGATCGCACCCTCGGTCATCAGGTGGCCAGCGGGAACGAGCGCACGGCCCTTCGCGAAGTCGAGGCCGGCGCGGCGAATGTTTTCCGGCTTCGGCTGTTCGAATGTGACGGTGACCGTGTCGCCTTCGCGTTTCGCGTCTTCCTGGATGAGGATGTGGTCAGCGCCCCGGGGAAGGTGCGCGCCGGTGAAGATGCGGATGGCCTCGCCGGATTTCACCTCGCCGTTGAAGGGAACGCTGGCGCGGGATTCGCCGGTGACTTTCAGGGAGGCGCCAAGCTTCATGTCGGCATGGCGGACGGCATAGCCGTCCATGGCGGAGACGTCGGCGGGCGGCTGGGAGACTTGTGCGATTACGGGTTCGGCGAGGCGGCGGCCTTCGGCGTCGGAAAGCGAGATGGTTTCGACGCCGAGCGCCCGGTCACGCCCATGGCTGGCGATCAGGGCGAGCGCCTGGTCTACCGAAGCCATGCGGATCATCGTCTGTCCTTTGTACAGTAGCTAGGCCGTTGTCCTTGGTGCAGAATAGCGATGAAGCAGAGGATGACCATGGCTGACAAGCTGACCCATATCGACGCGGATGGCCGGGCGCGGATGGTCGATGTTTCGGGCAAGCCCGACACCAAGCGCGTAGCGATGGCGGCGGGGCGCGTGATCATGAGCAAGCAGGCGCTGGAGCTGGCGCGCAGCCAGGGCGGGAAGGGCGATGTGCGAGCGACCGCGGAGATCGCCGGCGTGATGGCGGCCAAGCGGACATCCGACCTGATCCCGATGTGCCATCCGCTGGCGCTGTCGAACGCCAAGGTGCGGGTGAACGAGAGCGAGGATGGCTCGGGCATGACGGTGGTCGCCGAAGTTGCGACGACGGGACCGACGGGCGTCGAGATGGAGGCGCTGACGGCCGTTTCCGTGGCGTGCCTGACAATCTACGACATGCTGAAGGCGGTGGACCGCGGCATGCGGATCGAGGGCGTGAAGCTGCTCGCAAAATCGGGCGGCGCGAGCGGCGACTTCCGCGCGGAGTAGCAGTTCGGTTTCAGACATCGGATTCTTGTACCGGTCGCCCGCGGGCGCAGGCGTTCATTCAGACCGGCGCGCGCCGTCCGGGATGCTTTAGTCCTGTCCCTCGACAATGAGGGAGCGGGGCGCGTGGGATAGCGCCGTGGGTCGTGCCAGTGCTGGCTTGCGCCAGCGAGTGCGCGTGTCTCACGCGCCCCGGATCGGCCGTTCTTTCCCGATATGGCGATCTGGAGTTGCCATCGACGCACCAAGGAGACGCGCTCCCAGGGGCCTTAGCTCCATAGCCAGTGATCGGTTCAGCATGCTGGGGGCGGTATCCGAAACCCCCGGACCCTCCGGTTTCACTCCCCGGAGGCAATGCCGCGCAGTTCGATTCATCCGGAAACAGGGAGGGGTCAAATGGCCCTCCGCCAGGAACCAGACTTGCTTGAGGGGACTCATGCGTTCCCCACACTGCGCCAGCCACGCCGGCCTTATCCCTGACACCTGGAAGCTTCGGTCGACTTCGCGGCCTCCCTCCGTCAGGGCGCAGGTATAATCGCTCAGGATGCGAGGGTGGGGATGGAGAGCGGCTCGGATACGCAGGATTTCTGGCCAGCGCCTTGAGCGCGTGGGGAATCTTTTTCTGGGGCGCCGAACAAACATGCTGGGTTGCGCGACCTGGAAGCGGACGAAGTCCGCGTTCCCCGCGCAGACGGGGATCCAGTCCGGCGGGCCCTGGCCCGCCAGCTGCTGGCGTTTCAGACAAGTGCGGTGCGGACCGCGAAGGGAGTTGCGAGCGCGCGCCGCGCGCTGGACTGGGCCCCGCCTTCGCGGGGGACACGGCGCTCGAATTGGTCCACTGGACCAATTCGTCCCTTCGGGACAGCTTCTCACCCTGCGCGGGGGATGCGGTGGTTGGATCAACGGCTGTGCGGTGAGCGTGCACTGGAAGCGGACTCGGCCCTCCTCCGGCGCCGAGCGCAGGTCAGGCGGCGGCGCGTTCCTTCGCGAGCCGCTCGGCGCGAGCGCGAGCGAGGCGGTCGCGGTGGGACTGGCGGCCGTCTTCGCCACGCTGCAGCGGCCAGTTGGTGCACAGGCGTGCGCAGACGGCTGACGAGACGGCGCCGGCAATGGCCATGAAGGGCCCGCCTGCGACCGGAACATTGGCGGGCGCGCCGAGCAGGAACAGCCAGGCGCTCATTCCGCCGATGGCGGCGGCGCCGAGATAGAACTGTAGCTTGCTGCGGGCGAAGGGCGAGAACACAGCCACCCAGACGCCCGTGATGGCCGCGGCAAAGCCGGCGATCATGTAGGCTTGGCCCACGGCGATAGCGAGAACCAGGAGGGCGCCGCCCAGCGGAACCGCGCCGGTGATCGCGGCGGACACGAGCATGATCAGGGCGCCGCTCCAGACCAGCGCCACGCCGATCAGTGGGCCCAGCACGCCGAAGGCGATCGCGGCCGGCACGATGCTGGCGCCAAGGCGCTGCATCACCGCGCGGCGATGCGCGGCGTCCTTGAAGACGGGCTGGACGGTCGTGGCGGACATGCTTCGATCGTCGCGCATCAAGCCTAATTTCGGCTGTCGCGGATCGATGAAATTGCCTGGATCGGGGTCAGCTACTCGAAGGAAACCTGCATCCGGTCGACGGTGCGGATAGCGCCGGGGTTGAGGTTGGGGCGCGCGCCGACGATCGTGGTGCTGGGAGCCAGGCGGGCGATTGTCGCCAGCGTTTCTTCAAGCTCGACACGGGCCAGCGCTTCGCCAGCGCAGCGGTGAGCGCCGGCGCCGAAGGCGAGGTGCCAGCGTTGCTGGTCCGTGCGGTGGATGTTGAAGGCGTTGGGATCCGAGTAGGTTTCCGGATCGCGTAGGACCGACAGGATCGAGACGGCGAGGATGGCGCCGCCCGGGATCAGGAAGCCTTCGACCTCCATGTCGTCGACGGCTACGCGCGGGATGCCGGAGACGACTGGCTCGAAGCGCAGGCCTTCCTCGACAGCTTTCTTCTTGAGGCCGTCCGGGTCGGCGCAGAAGGCCTTCCACTGCTCGGGATGGCTGAGCAGCTGATAGAGCGTCATGCAGAGCGAGTTACGCGTGGTGTCGGAGCCGGCGAGGATGAGGCCGACGACCTGGGCGCGGATCTCGCCCTCGGTAAGATCGCCCGAGGCGGCGGTGGCGTTGCAGTAGTCGGTGAGAAAATCCTGCTTCGGATTGGCGCGGCGATCTTCAAGCAGCTTGCCGACATAGGCGTCGAATTCGGAGAGCGACTTCTCGATCTCCGCGCGGCGCTCGAGGTCGACGAAACCGATCGAGGCCGAGGTGTCGCCGATCCACTTCATGAAGACGGGCAGGTCGGAGCGCGGAATACCGAGGACGTCGGCGATGATGCGGGCCGGAATCTGCGCAGCGATCTCGCCGAGGAAGTCGATCGGGCCCTTGCCCTTGCGCTCGTTGATCAGTTCGGAGGCGATCGCCACGGTGACGGGACGCATCGCTTCCATCAGTTTGAAGGCGAAGGTGCGAGCGATGGGCATGCGGCGACGGCGGTGAGCGTCGCCGTTGGCGAAGAGCAGGACCTGGGCGGTGAAGTCGAAGATCGGGCCATCGAAGATGCCCTGCATCAGCTTGGTCTCGGTCTCGATCTGGCGGGTCTGGTCGGAGACGATCTGCTCAACCATGCGGCCGTGCAGGGCGAGCGTCATGTAGCCAAAGCCGATCGGCACGCGAACGAGCGGAGTGGTCTCGCGCAGCTTGTTGAAGACCTCGTAGCTCGACTGGCCCTCCAACTGATCCCAGTCGAGGATCGGGATGTCGTTGTAGGTCTTCAGCGCGGTGGTAGTTGCGGTGTCGGCCATGGGGAGGGCTCGCTATCAGCTTGACAGTGTCTAGATAGCTGAATTTTGCGACTGCGTACAGAGCCGGATGGCCATTCCGGCGAAAGTTTCGCCCGCCCCCGGGATACAGGGACCAACAAGCATCCCGGGAGCGAGCTGGCATGCGGCAAGCCGCACGCGTTCGATGCGGCCTGAGAGGCGATCCCGGGCCGAAGTGCGTATCAGCGCTGTTCTGGCACTTCAGTGATGTCGGTGCTGAGGCAACTCGGCCCGGGCTTTGGGACCCGGGCCGGTGCGGTTCAGTTCGTTCAGCTGGCTTCGACGAGCCCGTGCTCGCGTGCGGCTTCCCGCATCGCTTTCTGGAGCTTCTCGAAGGCGCGGACCTCGATCTGGCGGATGCGCTCGCGGCTGACATTATACTCGACCGAGAGGTCTTCCAGCGTCGTGGGCTCATCCTTCAGGCGGCGCTCGGTGATGATGTGGCGCTCGCGTTCGTTGAGCGATTCCATCGCACGTTCGAGCAGGCTCATGCGGGTGGAGAATTCGTCCTTCTCCGCCATCTGTTCAGCCTGGCCGGGCGCATCGTCGGCGATCCAGTCCTGCCATTCGGCTTCGCCGTCCATGCCGCCGATCGGGGCATTGAGCGAGGCGTCGCCGCCCGCCGACATGCGGCGGTTCATGGACGTCACTTCTTCCTCGGTCACGCCAAGGCGCGTCGAGATTTCCTTGAGATTCTCCGGGCGCAGGTCACCTTCCTCAAGGGCGGAGATTTCGCCCTTGATGCGGCGCAGGTTGAAGAACAGCTTCTTCTGCGCAGCGGTGGTGCCGAGTTTCACCAGCGACCACGAGCGCAGGATGTATTCCTGGATCGAGGCGCGGATCCACCACATGGCGTAGGTCGCCAGGCGGAAGCCCTTGTCAGGGTCGAACTTCTTCACGGCCTGCATCAGGCCGACATTTCCCTCGGAAATGACCTCGCCCATGGGCAGGCCATAGCCGCGATAGCCCATGGCGATCTTGGCCACGAGGCGAAGGTGGCTAGTGACCATTTTCTCGGCTGCGCCGGAATCCTGATGCTGCGCCCAGCGCTGGGCCAGCATGAATTCCTCGTTCTTCTCGAGGAGTGGAAACTTGCGGATTTCGGAGAGGTAGCGCGATAGCCCTTGTTCCGGGCTGAGTGCGATTGCGAGGCTTGCCATGTCCTTCTCCTTCTTTTTTGGCTGCGGGCCCCTTTCCAGCTTTCTGGGGGAGGAAGGCTCGCAGCTCTTTATTGTACCCGGCGCGTCAGGGCCCTATCCGGCGCCAACGCCCAATATTTACTGAAGGTTTTCGGCAGGATTGTGGTCCCGCCCCCGTCCGTCATAGGTCCAAAATGGGGATGCTGCGGTTTCATTAAAGAGGTGGGGAGGGCGATCCTTCCTAACGGATGGCCACAGTACGCCTAATACGCGACTCTGCTGGTAGGTTTTCGGGGAATTGGCGCTGCGGTCGGGCCTCGCGCGAACGCGTACCGGCTGGTAGCAATATCCTAGGCAGACGTCAGGGAGGGCGCAGCACATGAAGATTTCGGCGTTTGTTTTGGCGGGGTTTGTGGCTGCCGGGCTGGTTGCAAGCGGCGCCCATGCGCAGCAGCCTGACCAGGTGATCGGCTTCCTCGACAAGAACGGCGACGGGAAGTGCGACCTCAACGAATTCCTGAACTTCCAGCAGCCGCGCCTGGCCCAGTTCGACGCTGACGCAAGTGGCGACCTCAACCTCGCAGAGTTCCGCAATTCGCTGACCGGCGAAGGCAAGAAGAACGCGCAGATGAGCTTCAATGCGTTCAACAGCGAGGGTGGGCGCACGCTCACCCAGCGCGAATTCCTCGGCTACCACGCCTATGTCTTCAAGACCTACATCGACACCGACAAGGACGGCTTCATGTCGGCTGCGGAATGGTCGAAGATCATGGGAATGGGCTGAGCCACGAGATTCCTTGATCGCAATGCTCCCAAACGCCGCGAAACCGGATTACGCTCCAGACCGGACGGAATTTGCTGAAGGATTTGGCTGGGGCGGTGGGGCTCGGAGGCCAGACTTGAACCGCACCGCATGGCCCATTTCGGGGGCAAGGCCATTTAGGCCGGGCGCAATGATCGCTGCGAGCCTGATGCTCTCGGGCTGCGCCGTGCCCGGCGTGATGGGCATGTTCGGCGGGGCGCGGCCGCCTGTGTCGCCTGATCTCATCCAGATCACCGAGCCGGGCAGCAATACCGGGCGGCCGCCCTTTTTTGTGCAGTGGAAGAACAGCGGCTTGCCCGGACTGACGCGGCGCCCGGCGATCGACAAGGAAACGAAGCTGCCAGAATACCCCTCGGCCGCCATCCGCAACAGCGAGACCGGCACAACGACGCTGGAGAGCTGCCTGACCGTCGAAGGCAGGCTGGTCGACACTCACATCGTGAAATCCTCGGGCTCGACCCTGCTCGACGAGGCCACGCTGGAATGGACGAAGACGGCGAAATACCTGCCGGCCGAGTTCAATGGCGAGCCCTTCGCCATCTGCGGCTATCGCTTCGACTATGAGTGGCGGTTCGATACGGGCCGCAACTAGGACGGCATCGCCCGCAATGCGTCGATCAGGTCGGCCATGTCGGCCGGCGGCGGGCGCTCGAAGCGCATCGGTTTCTTCGTGATGGGATGTTCGAAGCCGAGGATGGCGGCGTGGAGCGCCTGGCGTTCGAAGGCTTTTGCGGTGGCGGTGGCGCGCTCGAAGGCGGGGCCCTTGCCGTCGGCTTTCAGCCAGCGGTGCTTGCCATAGGTCTGGTCGCCCAGCACCGGCGCGCCGATGTGGGCCATGTGGACGCGGATCTGGTGCGTGCGTCCGGTTTCGAGGCGGCACTCGACGAGGGCGGCGGCAGGCTGAGTGCCCGTCGCATCGAGGCGGCCGAAGGTTTCGATCCCGCGATAGTTTGTGATGGCGATCTTGCCGGCGGTCTCGGCGCTTTCGCCGTTGGTGGTGTCGTTGGACCAGTGGTCGGCGCGGAAGTGCTTGTCCTTCATGACAGCCATCTTCTTCCGGTCGCTGGGCGAGCGGCCGATATTTGTCTCGATACGGCCGATGAGGGGACGCGGGGCGCCGCGCGTGACGGCGAGATAGGCGCGCTCGATGTCGTGGGCGGCGAACATGGCGGTGAGCGCCGTGTGCGCCGCCTCGCTCTTGGCGGCGACCATGACGCCGGAGGTATCCTTGTCGAGGCGGTGGACGATGCCGGGGCGGGCGACGCCGCCTATGCCGGTGAGCTGGGCGCCGCAATGGAACAGCAGCGCATTGACCAGCGTGCCGCGTTCCGAGCCGCCGGCCGGATGGACGACGAGGCCGGCCGGCTTGTTGATGACGACGAGGTGCTGGTCCTCGAACACGATGTCGAGCGGTATGTCTTCTGGCTGCGGCTCGGCGTCGACCGGAGCGGGGAGGTCGATAGCGTAGATGGCGCCGGGCATCACCTTGGCGCTGGCGTCGGTTGCGGGCTGGCCATTGGCAGTGACGCGGCCCTCCTCGATCAGGACGCGCAGGCGCGAGCGGGACATGCCGGTTCCGGCGTCCGCCAGCCATTTGTCGAGCCGCGCGCCAGCGGCTTCCGCAGGGGCAGTAATGCTGAGCGGTGGAGGGGGCGTGGTCGTCATGCTTTCGTCGCGGTCAACTGAGAGGTACTGAGTCGGGTGGGACTATCGCGACGAGAAGGATAAATCCATGACCCGACTGACGCGGCGTGGCGCCCTGGGGCTGGGCGTGGCGGGCCTGGGGGCTGCGTGCACCACAACAGGCGCTGAACCCAGCTATTCCGGCAAGGCTGCGTTCAACCATGGCGTCGCCTCGGGCGATCCGACGCAGACCAGCGTGATCATCTGGACGCGGGTGACGCCGGAAGCGCCGGGGCCGGTTCCGGTGAAATGGGGAGTGTCGCGGGATCCGGCCTTCAAGAACGTGGTTAAGCGCGGCGTCGCGAGCACCGGACCAGAGCGCGACTATACGGTGAAGGTGGACGTCGACGGGCTGCAGCCGGGCGAGGTCTATTATTACTGGTTCACCGCCGGGAGGACGAGTTCGCCGGGTGGAGCGACGCGGACGCTGCCGGCGAGCGGCCTCACCGATTACCGCATGGCGGTGGTGTCGTGCTCGAACTGGCCATTCGGATATTTCAACGCCTATCGCGAGATCGCCAAGCGTGGATCGTCGGGCGAGCGGATCGACGCGATCATCCATCTTGGTGACTACATCTATGAATACGGCGTCACGGGTTATGGCGGCACGGTCGGCAAGGAGCTGGGGCGCAATCATGAGCCGGCAAGCGAGATCGTGACGCTCGCCGACTATCGCGCCCGCTATGCGCAGTATCGCTCGGACCCGGACCTGCAGGCAGCGCACGCGATCGCGCCGTGGTTCTGCACCTGGGATGATCACGAGACGGCGAACAATTCCTATGCGGCGGGGGCCGAGAACCACCAGCCGGAAACCGAAGGCTCCTGGACCGAACGCAAGGCGGCTGCGGTGCAGTGCTTTCTCGAATGGATGCCGATCCGCGATCCGGCGCCCGGTCGCCCGCGCGAGGCGATCTTCCGCAAGTTCGACATTGGCGATCTCGCGACCATCTTCGTGCTCGAAAGCCGGCTGATCGCACGCGGCGTGGACCTGACAATCGATGAGGTTGGTCTTGCCGCTCCAAACGAGAAGCAGGCGGTGGCGAATGGGATCATGGCCAAGGTCAATGATCCGGCGCGGACGCTGCTGGGGCCGGAGCAGGAAGCGTGGCTGGCTGATGGGCTGAAGGCTTCGGTTGCGTCTGGCAAGAAATGGCAGGTGCTCGGCAACCAGGTGACGATGGCGCGGGTGAAGATGCCGGACCTGGAAAAGGGCCTGCCGCCCGAGAAATATGCTAAGGTTTCTGAGGGCTCGAAGCGCTTCTGGTCGTCTGCGAAATACGGCCTGCCGTGGAATCTCGACAGCTGGAGCGGTTTCCCGCGGTCGCGCGAGCGCCTCTATGAATCGGCCAGGGCCGCCAATGCGAAGCTGGTGACGCTGACCGGCGACACGCATACGGCCTGGGCCAACGAGCTGCGTGACAATTCGGGACAGAGCCGGGGCGTCGAGTTCGGCTGCACGTCGGTCACCTCGAACGGGGCAGGCGACTCGATGCCGTTCGAGGAGCTGAACTGGCTGATGTCCGAGGCCAATGACGAGGTGCTGTACTACAATGCCTTCTCGAAGGGCTTCACACTACTGACACTGAAGGCCGACCAGGTCGAGGCGGAGTTCGTCAAAGTGTCCACAATCAGGTCACGCGACTATTTCGCATCGACCGACGCGCACTTCGTCGCGGGCGTGAACGAGGTCGGCGGAATGGGCGGACTGAAGCGATTGATGGCCGGCGCCGCAATTACGCGCGGATAGTGCCCTGAATTGAGGCGTTTCGACGCTGGAAATCCCCCGCAGGCCCGGGGATTTGACCCTTAACGGAAAGGACGCATTAACGCGCCCAGCCTAGCTTGCGGACATTGCCTTTTGCATTTCGGCTCTGAAGGGGCCTGTTCGCGTTGTCCATCGAAACCGAGACCGGCGCTGCGGCGTTGCTCGAGCAGCTGGCAGCGCTTGGCATCGCGGCAGTGTGCGTGGACGACGAAGGCCGCGTGGCGAAAGCGAACAGCGTCTTCCTCTCGGTCACCGGCGTCGACACGTCGGCGATGTCCGAGCGCAGCCTCAACGAACTCCTCGAGTCGGTCTCCTCCGAGCACAAGTCCTACGGCGATGGCGTGGTCTATCGCTTCGCCGGCGCCAAGGCCGAGCGCTGGCTGAAGCCACGCCGTGCGCGCGTCGGCGCAGCTTCCGTGGTGACGTTCAACGACGTGACCGCCGAGTGGGCGATGCTGGGCAAGCTCGTCGCTTCGATCGACGTGCGCGACCGGCTGATGCGCGATGCTGACATCGGCATGTTCCGCTTCAATCCCGACGACGAGACTTTCCATTTCTCCGAGGCGCTGGTGAACCGCGGCGGGCCGATGCCGTCCTATCACCTGCAGGAGATCGTCAAGGACCTGCATCCGGACGACATCATCAAGGATGCGCAGGTGCGCGAGCGGCTGACCTTTCAGGGCGGCACAGCGACACTGCACCTGAGGCGGCGCAAGCCGGACGGAACCTGGCGGCACACGCTGGCGCAGTTCTGCTCGGGCCGGAAACTGTCGTCAGGTAAGTTCGAGATCTTCGGCCTGTCGCAGAACATCACCGAACTGATCGATGCGCGCGACCACGCCGCCGTGACGCACGACCGGCTCGAGATCGCCATGAGCGCGGCTCGCGCCGGCGTCTACGAGATCGACCTGCGGTCTTCGGAGCGCTGGACGTCGCCGCAATACCAGGCGCTGGCGGGCGTCGACGCGCTGACGCGCCATGCGGTTCGGCCGTTCGGCATGTATCACGACGACGACATTGCGGCGGTGCGCGAAAGCTGGGAGCGTTGCCTGCGGTCGCCGGAAGTCGAATCGATCGACGCGCGGCTCTACCGCCCGAATGGCGGCGAGCAGTGGGTGCGGATTTTCATGCGCGTGCAGCGTAACGAGCATAACGTGCCGCTGCGGGCAGTCGGCCTGATGCTCGACATCCAGGATCAGAAACACCAGGAACTCGCGCTGATCGAGGCCAAGCGCCAGGCCGAGGCGGCGACGATTGCGAAGTCGAACTTCCTGGCGTCGATGAGCCACGAGATCCGAACGCCGCTCAACGGCGTGCTGGGCATGGCGCAGTCGCTGGTGGCCGACGGCCTGCTGTCGGACCAGCGCGAGAAGGTCGATGTCATCCTCGAATCCGGCAAGACGCTGACAGCGCTGCTCAACGACGTGCTGGACCTGTCCAAGATCGAGGCAGGCAAGATCGAGATTGCCTCTGTCGATGGCGAGCTGGCGGTGACGTTCGACCGGCTACGGCAGCTCTTCCTGTCCAAAGCCGTCGAGCGCGGGCTCAACATCGATCTCGACATCGCGCCGGGCATGCCGGGGCTGCTGCACTACGACCCGGTGCGGGTGCGCCAGTGTGTCGGCAACCTGTTGTCGAACGCCATCAAGTTCACCGAGCGTGGCCGCGTGAAGATGGGGGTGACCTCGGAAGAAGCCGAGCCCGGCAAGTGGCGGATCAGCGTTGCGATATCCGACACCGGCATCGGCATGACCGAGTCCGAGCGAGCGAAACTGTTCACGACCTTTACGCAGGCCGACGCCACGATCACGCGGCGCTTCGGAGGCACCGGGCTTGGCCTTGCGATCACGCGTCAGTTGGCGCGCCTGATGGGTGGCGACGTGACCGTGGACAGCGAACCTGGCCAGGGATCCACCTTCACGCTGACCTTCATGGCCGATGCCGTGACCGAGGAAACGGCGGGGTTGCAGGAGATGCAATCACTGCTTCCGGCGGTCAGCGAGGCGGCGCTGCGGCGGCTGCGTGGCATCCGCATCCTGCTGGTCGACGACAATGCGGTGAACCGCCAGGTGGTGAAGTTGTTCACCGCCCATCTGTCTCCGAAATTTGTCGAGGCGGTGAACGGGCAGCAGGCGCTCGACCGGCTGCACGACCAGTCGTTCGATCTCGTGCTGCTCGACGTGCACATGCCCGTCATGGACGGCAAGGAAGCGATCCGCCGGATTCGTGCGACGGCCGAAGCCTGGCGTGATCTGCCGGTGATCGCGCTGACCGCCGACGCCATGAGCGGAGACCGCGAGAAGTATCTCTCGCTGGGAATGACCGACTATGTGTCCAAGCCGCTGGACCAGCGCGAGCTGACGGCGAAGATCGCGGCCGCCATGGGCGACCGCGAGCTGCAGAACGCCGAAGCAGCGTAAGCCTTAGGGCTTCAGCACCACGCGGCCGACGATCGAGCCCTCGCGCAACTGATCGAGCGTCTTGTTGGCGTCGGTCAGCGGGCGGGTTTCGATCGGGATCGCCTTGATCTTGCCGGCGCGGACCAGCTCCATCATTTCCTTCGTTTCGCCGAGCGGGCCCGTGTAGGAGCCGACGATCGAGAAGGGGCGGCCTGGAAAGGCGGGAATCGGCGAGGCGAACTTGCCGCCGAAGAGACCAACGACCACGATCTCGCCGCCACGGCGGATGGCGCCGTTGGCGAAGTTGAGCGAGGGCGTCGAGCCGACGAAGTCGACCGCCGCAGCTGCGCCGCCACCGGTGTCGAGCTTGAGCTGCTTGAGGCTGTCAGCTTCCTTCGAGTTGTAGACGGCGTGGGCGCCGGCAGACATTGCGGCGTCGAGTTTCTTCGGATCGATGTCGCAGCCGATGATCTTGTTGTTCGGGAACATGGCGCGGGCAAATTGCAAACCCATCATGCCGACGCCGCCGAGGCCGACGATGGCAATCGACTCACCCTCGTAAGCCGTGCGGATCTTCTTGAGCGCCGAGAACGCCGTGATGCCCGAGCACATGTAGGTCGCGGCAAGGCCTTCCGGCACGCCGGTCGCGTCGAGCAGGTATTTCGGGTGCGGGACGAGGACGTATTCGGCATAGCCGCCGGCGACCTGGATGCCGAGCTGGCGCGGCTTGTTACAGATGTGCTCCTGGTCGCGCTTGCAGGTGGCGCACTCGCCGCAGCCGATCCACGGGAAGACCACGAAGCGGCCGCCGACCTTGCGGCCGTCGAGCCAAGCTTGCGCATCCGGGCCAACCGCCGAGAGCGTGCCTTCGATCTCGTGGCCAAGCGTGTGGGGCAGTGTGCGGCCCTTGGACCAGTCGAGCTTGTCGCCATCGCCGAGATCGACATGACCGTCCTGCAGGTGGACGTCCGAGTGGCAGACGCCGGAATGGGTGATCCTGACCACTACTTCCGTGCCCTTGGGCGCCGGAATGTCGGAGGTCACTTCCTCAAGCGGTTTGCCGTAGGCGACAATGGCTTGGCTCTTCATGGGTACGCATTCCTCCGCAGGTGTCCGGATGCGTTAGCATGGGATTGCGGAGGAATAGAAGACCTGTCGCCCGGGAAGCTAGCGCGGCGGCGGCGAGCAGGGCGCGGGAAGCGGCGGAGGCTTGCCGCTGCCGGATCTTGCCACCGGCGGATCGCAAGGCGGCGGCTGAGGCGTGTCGAGCGGTTTGAAGGCCGCATCCGTCGAGCCTGATGCTGGCTCAATGATCACCGGGATTACCTGTTCGATGACGTCTGCCTTGATCGGGATTGCGCCGTCGATGCCGGTAACGGGTTTCGTCCAGTCGATTGGGGGCTGGGCAAATGCGGACGTCGTCAGGGCAAGTGCGATGGCGGCCGGCAGCGCGAGCTTCATCGGACTAGTTCTGCGCGTTGGGATGAGCAGGCGCAGGCGGAAGCGGGCGCACCGGAGCCGTGCCATCAGGATCGGGGATGTAGAGCGGAGGTCTGGCGCCAGGGCCGGGCGCCGGGGTCGCTCGCGGTGGCGACGTACTGGACTGTTCCCGCTGCCGCTTGAGGCAGGCCTCGTAGGCCTGGTCGAGTGCGGGATCGAGCGGATCCTCGGCGAGCGCCATCCGCTGCTTCTCGCAGGCGAATTTGCGATTGCTGTTGGCGATGCTGTTGCCGTCGACGAAGGGGTAGGCGCGCAGCAGGAGATCGTTGAGGTAGGGCTGGGTGTAGTCGACGCCGACGCCGTCGTCAGGATTTTTTGGCTGCTCAAGAGTTCCCTGCGCGAATGCCGGCGCGGCGAGAACGAGCGGAAGGATAGCGGCGACCAGTGCGTGTCTCATGTGCCCAACCTCATGCGAGGCCATGAGGATAGCATGGTTCGCCGAGGTTGGGACAGGGTTCGCGAGCTAACGCGTGAGTGAGGTCGTTTCAGCTGAAACGATCACGGCAGGTTCCGAGGCGGGGAGCTCTTTTTCAGCTCGCGTTGTGTGAAGTGGGCGCGGCGGCGGCCCGAGGCAGCGCATCAGCATTTTCGCGCGGTCTTCTGTGGCTTCCTCGATCACGACATCGAGCGGAACGTCGGCGGCGAGCGTTTCGGAGGCGACCGCTGGCGCCGGGGCCGGCGTCGCGTTGACGGGCGGCTGGTTCGAGGTCTGGGCGAAGGTCGGCGAAGAGAGCAGCACCGCAAGCACAATCGCGAGGCCGGTAACAGCAAACGCGTTCTTCATGTCTATCTCCATCAGAAGACAGGATGAGGTTCGCCGCCGCATAAGGCGGATTACAGGCGTGAAATGGGGAGAAGCTGGGGCGGGAGGTTAACTCTGCCGCCGTCTGTTAATGTTGCGGGACCGCCTTCATCAGCCGGAGCCAGAGCTGCTGGTTGAAGTCGCGGTCGGGCGCGGCCTGTCCGGTGCGGACCACGATCAGCTTTCGGCTGGGGACGACGAAGAGTTTGCGGTCCTGCGCGCCTTGCGCGGCGACGAGGTCGGCGGGCGCAGTTGGGATCATCTGGCCGTCGGTGCGCGGCGCGCCGGCTGCAGCGCCAAGGCTGTAGGCGGCGCCATTGAGCCACCAGAGCCGGCCATAGGAAGGATTGGTTGCAGTGCGCTTGAACAGTGCGTCGAGCTGGGTCTTCGAGATCACTTGCTTGCCGTCAGCGGCCTTGCCGCCATCGAGCACGAGCTGGCCCATGCGGGCGATGTCGCGCGGCGTGGTGACGAGGCCAGTGGGATTGCCGACATCGGAGAAGGCGCCGGGGCGCTTGCGCCAGGCCGTGTCCTTCATTCCTGCGGGACCGGCGAGCCAGGCTTGCGTAAGATCGTCGAGCGATAGTTTCGATGCGCCTTCCAGCACCTTCTTCATGATGGCGTAGGCAGGCGTGTTGTAGAAGAACTTCGCATCCGGCGACGCATCGAAGGTGAGGTTTTCCTTCAGGCCGGAATTCATCTCCACCAGGTTGCGGACGGTGATCGCGGCTTCCTGTTCGGGCGTGGCCTTGGACCAGCCAGCGCCAGTGTACGTGCTGACAGGCTTCGAGATGTCGAGCAGGCCCTTGTCGATAGCGACACCGGCGAGGATGGCGATGAAGCTCTTCTGTTGCGAAGCGACATCCTCGAGCAGCGCGCCATCGGGCGCCGTGCCGTGGACGAAGTTGGCGCGGAAGGTGTCGGCGCCGGCATCGAGTGGCCAGTTCTGGTCGATCAGGATGCGGTTGTTGTCGATGATCACCAGCCCGGTCGATTTCTGTGATGCGACATAGGTCACGACTTCCTGCAGTGCGGCGGCGTTCCAGCCGGCAGCGGCTGGATCCATCTTAGCGGGAGCGGATGGGGCGCCTGCTGGTGTTGCGCAGGCGGTGAGGGCTAGCGCGGCGGTGAAAGCTGCGAGCGTTCTGAGCATGGCGGTCTCCCGGCGAGTCAGAGCCACGCTACTGCCGGGTATCGGGTCTGGGAAGGCGTCAGGCTTTTGAGAGACCTGCTGGCGTCGCGATCCGGTAGAAGCAGGAGCGACGGCCAGTGTGGCAGGCGGCGCCCGTCTGGCGGACCTTCAGGAGCACGGCGTCCTGATCGCAGTCGACGCGGATTTCGGCGACGTGCTGTTCGTGGCCGGACGTGTCGCCCTTGCGCCAGAGTTCCTGGCGCGAGCGCGACCAGTAGACGGCGCGGCCAGTGTCGATGGTCTGCTGCAACGCCTCGGCATTCATCCAGGCAAGCATCAGCACTTCGTCGGTGTCGGCGTCCTGAGCGATCGCGGCGATGAGGCCTTCGGCGTCGAACTTCGGGCGAAGTTCGATCGTCTCGTCCTGGGCAGAGCCGGTAAGGGGTGCGGGATAGGTCATGCCCGCCGCTTAGCGCGAAACGGCGGCGCCGTCATCAGGATGCGAGCGCATGCTCCAGCACGATTGACGTCCACAGCTTTGCGACCTCGTCGATGCCATCATCGAAGGCCCTGGTTTCCGCTTTCATGCGGGCCTTGTCGGCGGCGTCGCTGGTTCCCCACATGTTGGAGCGTTTCGTTTCCATCGCGGTGGTCTCGCCCGTGCCGTAGATGAAGCCGGTCCGGACATCGATGATGGCGAAGGAGCAGGTCGAGGTGACGATGGCGTTCTCGGTGTCGAACATGCCAAGGGCGATGGTTTGCAGCGGCCCGATCTGGGTCGATTCGGTGCGGAAGGTCGTATCAAGCGTGTAGATCAGGATGGCGTCGGCGCGGAGCTGGGCGGCGGACTGGCGCAGGTCTCGCGTGGTGCGCAGGTTGTTCGGCAGCATGATCCGGCTCAGCGGGGCGACGGCAACGATCTTCGGCAGGGAAGAAAGCTCGCGGATCGCATCCTCGCTTTCGACATCGCGCACGGTGATGACGCTGAACGCACCATAACCATAACCCTCGTTGGTGAGCGTGCGGTAGCCAGAGGATGCGACACGCGCGACAGCCAGGCGGGCGGGGAAGGTGATGGCGGGTTCGCGCTTGAAGGCTTCGGCAATGTCCTCGTCCTTTTCGGAGATGGCGGCGAGGGACACGCCGGCGGCTGGCGTGGTGTAGTGCGTGGCGCAAGCGCCAAGGAAGGCCAGACAGGCGGCGGCAAGGATGATGCGTCTCATGATGTCCCCTCTCATTCGCGTGGCGGGAAGGGAGATCGCCAAGCGTGGCGACAATGGGGCTCGCGCAAGGCGCTCTCTTGAATGTGGAAAGCAGCCATCGCACGGTCGCGTGATGAAACAGATTCTGGCTTTCGCCATTGTCGCCATTGCCGCCATTGCCGCCGGCTGTTCGCCACAGGCCGAGACGCCTCCCGCGCCGGCGCCGACAATCGAGGAGCTGAAGGTTGCGGCGATCGATCCCTGCCTGCCAGCTGGGTATGACCGTGCGGCGCTGGACGCGCTCAAAACTGCCGACTTCGAGATTGCGGACGAGGCGGCGCGGCAGGCGTTCGCGAAGGCAATCACAGGCTGCCTCGCGAGTTACGACTCAACGCTGCGAGATGGCATCGCTTACGAGGCGTTGACCCGCATGCTGCGTGGCAAGCAGCTGTCGGCGGATACGATGCACGCGCTGAAGGCGGATCTGACGGCGCGACTGGGCGCGCCGGAGGGCGACGGGTTTGAACGACCATTCGCAGCGCTGGTGCTTTCCGAGGTGGCGCGAGCCGACAGGATCGAAGCGTTTCTAACTCAAGACGAGCTGGTGAAACTTCTGATCGATGCGCAGGCGTGGTTTATCAACATCCACGACTATCGCGGCTTCGACGAGGGTGAGGGCTGGCGCCACGGCGTGGCGCATGGGGCGGATCTGCTGATGCAGCTGTCGCTAAACCCGCGCATCGACAAGGAAGGACTCGGCGTCATCGTGTCGGCTGTCGGCGTGCAGGTGGCGCCGAAGGGCGTTTCCTACATCGACGGTGAAAGCGAACGACTGGCGCGGCCGATCCTGTTTGCGGCGTCGCGCGGCGTGATGACCGAGGCGCAGTGGAGCGAGTGGCTGAAACAGCTGGCGACGCCGCCGGCGAATATCGCCGACAAGCTGTTCACGTCGGTGAACGGCCTCGCCTGGCGCCACGACACGAAGGCCTTTCTCAACGCGCTTTATGCCGGCGTCACGCTGGACGCAGACAAGGACAATGACGTGATGCGCGCAGGTCTCGAGGGCGCGCTGAAGGCTATGTCTTAGCGCGTGGCTTGGTTGGCAGGCGCTTGAGACTGATCAGGCGCAGCAGGATAACGGCCGCCGGTATTGCGATGCTTGCGAAGAACAGCGAGATGCGCATGTAGGTGCCGGAGACGGCGACCGCCATCGTCATGTCGTAGACCGGCACAAAACCGAGCAGACCAAGTGAAATATCGAACTGCTGGAAGGCCCATGTCACAAAAGCGTAGACAGGACCGGTTATGGCGCAGGCTGCCAGGATGCAGAACGCGGTGATCAAAGCGACGGCGGTGATGCCGTAGCCGCCATCGCGAAAGAACGACAGCGCCGCCATGCATCCGAGCGTGAGCGGCACGGCGACGTTCAGCGCCCAGACTTCGACGTCGAATTCCTCGATGCCCCAGACCAGGTGGGAAAAGAATCCGACCGGGTTCACCGTGCCCGCGATAAGCACGCCCAGCACGAGGAACAGCGCGGCTGGTTTCCTGTATTCAAGTCCGCTGCCCGTGGATTGTCCGTAATTGCCGACCATGTCGCCCCCTCTGACTCGTCTGCCGTGATCTAAGCGGGAAACGCCGTCCTGCTCAACTGCACAGGTCTGGAGAGACTGGCTGGCGGTCTCGTGCGCCTCTGCTAGACTCGGCAGAACAAGAAGACGGGTGGTGTTCGTGAAGCGTTTTGTGATCTGCTTTGACGGTACGTGGCAGAAGCTGCGTCAGCCGAAGCCCACCAACATCGCCATCATCGCCCGCAGTGTTGCGCACACGCACACGACCGAGAGCGGTGAGAAGATTCCCCAGATCGTGCTCTACAGCCAGGGCGTCGGCGCCAATACGGACGCACTCGGCAAGGACGGCTTCATGGATGGCCTCACCGAGGGGCTCAACAAGCTGTTCGGCGGCGTGTTCGGCGAGGGGCTCGAGGACAATATCGTCGACACCTATCTGAGGCTTGCTTTCAACTATGAAGCAGGTGACGAGATCTATGTGTTCGGATTCAGCCGTGGCGCGTTCTGCGCGCGCAGTTTTGCCGGCCTGATTAACCACGCCGGCATCGTCAGCCGTGTCCATGCCGAGAAGGCGTGGGATGCGTTCCGGCTCTATCGCGCGCGGCCGGGACCGAAGGCGACGCAATTCGAAAAGGACGATTTCGACCGGGCCCGCCGCGAGTTCCGCGCGCTCTATGGCAAGGGCGTTCGGGCGCCGGATGGAACGCGGATCAAGTCCGAGGAAACGCAGCCGATCACTTATCTCGGCATCTTCGACACGGTTGGCCAGCGTGGCATGCCAAGTGCGCTCGGCGGCTGGGCGCGGGCGGTGAACAAACAGTTCGGCTTCCACGACATGATGATCGGCGACAATGTGCTGGCCGCGCGCCATGCCGTTGCGATCGACGAGCGCAGGCTGGGCTTTCCTCCGACGCTCTGGGAAGGTGTGGACGACGCAAACGGCCGGCCGCATTGCAAGGCCGGGCGTCGGCACTATGAGCAGCGCTGGTTTGTCGGCACGCATGGCGACATTGGCGGCGGTGAAGGCTCACCACTTTCAGCTGCGCCGCTGAAATGGGTGGCCGAGGGCGCGGCGGAATGTGGACTGCGCTTCTATGCGACCTATGGCGAGGACGAGAGCCCGATCGACAAGGCCGTGCGCGAGGCGGGTCTGGTGTTCAACGGCCGCATCTCGCGCCCGAAGTTCTGGGATTCGCTTTCGCCGATGAACTATCCGCTGGCGTCGCGCCGAATCTGGGCGGCCAAATCGCGCAAGGACCGACCTTCCCCCGATTACGCGGCGAGCGTGCTCGATCCGACCGTGGTGAAGCGCGCGACGGCGAAAGACATCAAGCCGCGCTACAAGCCGCCTTCACTGAAGCCGTTCAGCACGGTCTGGCCAGAGCTGGACGGGGACAGAAAACCGCCGCAGGGTTGAGCTGATCGGGGTTGGGGGAGCTGGTGGCGGAAGAACGCGCTGACTATGCCGTGTTGATCTCGCTGTCGATGCGCGAGGAGGCGGAAGTCGTCGCCTCGGCGCTACGCGCGGACGGCGTCGATGCCTTCATCGGAAATTCGAACCATGCCCATGTCGACTGGCTGTACACTTTCGCACTCGGCGGGCTGCAGGTACTTGTTCCACGGCAGAAGCTTGGTGAGGCGAGGACCCTGCTGCGCGAACGGATTCACGAGAATGCGAATGCAGATCCGGAAGAGAAAGCCACCCGGCGCGACAGGTGGAAGATTTGGGTGCTTGTTGGCGGGTTCTATGGCGTCAGCCTGGCGGTGACGCTTTTGTACTCGTGGATTTATGCCTACGAGCTCGACCCGCCGTCGCTGATCAGCGACGTACTTTCATCGCCCGGCCGTTAGCGAAAGTTGGCGACTTGCCCGCGAGCCGCAGGAAGCGGTCGCGTATTTCCTTGTCGGTCTTGAAGATGCCGGAGAGCTGCATAGTCCGGCGAGTTGCTCAGTTGTCGGTGGATGGGGGCGTGAAGAGGGGTTCGTACTGGGGCCAATAGCGGTCCGAGATGATCTGGAGGCTGCTGGAGAGAGTTGAGTTCCAGATCGTCAGGCGTTCGTATTCCAAAGGTGCGGTGCGGGCGAGCATGGCCCCAGCTTTTGCATTCATCGCACGGCCGATGGGCGTATCGGCAAAGGCCAGCGCTGCGCGGAGTTCTTCCTCTGTATAGATATCTGCGGCGGCAGCGGCGTAGTCATCGATCAGGCCGGGGCGTATGGCGTCGATGTGACCGATGGCGTCGTCCATCACGGTTTTGACTTCGGCCAGAGCTTGTTCGCTGAGTGCTTCGCAGCCGTCGATGTCGACCGCGGTTTCACAAAAGTCGTGGTAGTCTACCGTCGCCAGCATGAGCTGGTCGACATAGGCCTGTGCGTAGGCTTTCCAGACTTCAGGCGTGTTGTGCAATTCGGCGAGCTGGCGAGCCATCGCGGCCTTGTCAGTCGCTGCGGGAGCCGGCCCAGAGACGCAGCCGGCCATCAGCAATGCGACAGCGATCGCGATGCGATGCATGTGTCCCCCCTTTTTCGATCAGAAGAATCTAGCCTGACGGATTGCAGCAGGCCAGCGCGTTTCCCGCCCGCGCTTACTTCCCAGCCAACCGCAGGAAGCGTTCGCGCAGTTCCTGGTCGGTCTTGAAGACGCCGCTGAACTGCGTGGTGATGGTCGACACGTTGGGGTGGTGAACGCCGCGTGTTGTCATGCACTCGTGCTTGGCATCGATCAGGACGGCGACGCCATGGGGCTTCAGCGAGTCCTGGATGGCGTTGAGGATTTGCGACGTCATCGTCTCCTGGGTCTGGAGGCGCTTGGCATAGATCTCGACGACCCGGGCGAGCTTGGAGATGCCGACGACGGCTTCGGTCGGCATGTAGGCGACGCATGCCTTGCCGAGGAAGGGCGCCATGTGGTGTTCGCAGTGGGATTCGACATCGATGTCGCGAAGCATGACGATGTCGTCATAGCCCTTCACGTCGCCGAACGTCTTCGCGAGGTATTCCTTCGGGTCCTGGCGATAGCCCTCGAACCATTCCTCATACGCATCGACGACGCGGCCGGGCGTGTCGATGAGACCTTCGCGCTTCGGATCATCGCCGGCCCAGGCGATGAGGGTGCGAACAGCATCCTCAGCCTCGTCCCGGGAGGGGCGTTTGAAGGGTTCATTCTCGGCCTTGGCCTTGCCTTTGATCACGGCGTCCATGGCCGATCCTTTCGTTACTGGGGCGGGGATTCCTTAGAATTCCAGCGCCCGGGCATCACGACACCCTAGATATACGTCGTATCGTCCAAGCCAGATTGATCGGGCAAGGCGTGCGTGAGACATAGGCGCCTCTCAAGAAAACGCCAGTCCGCTGCACCGCAAACCCTTATTGAATATTCCTAACGGAACGAAAAGACGCCTTTATGGACATCCGCCTTCACAACACGCTGACACGCGAAAAGCAGGTCTTTTCGCCGCAAAACCCGCAGCGGGTGACGATGTATGTCTGCGGACCGACGGTTTATTCCTATGCCCATATCGGCAATGCGCGGCCTCCGGTCGCATTCGACGTGCTGTTTCGCCTCCTTCGGCTGAAATACGGCGCGGACCACGTGGTCTATGCCGCCAACATCACGGATGTGGACGACAAGATCATTGCCGCCGCAGCGGAAACCGGCCGGCCGATCGGCGAGATCACCGCGCTTTACGAGCGGATCTATCGCGAGGACATCGGCGCATTGGGCGTGATCGAGCCGACGATGCGGCCCCACGCGACCGAGCATATCGAGGGCATGATCGCCATTATCGGCGAGCTGGTGGCCAAGGGACACGCCTATCAGGGGAAGGACGGCGTCCTGTTTCACGTGCCGTCGATGGCCGACTACGGGAAGCTGTCTGGCCGCAATCGCGACGAGATGATCGCGGGCGCCCGGGTCGAGGTCGACGGCGGCAAGCGCGATCCGGCCGACTTTGCGCTCTGGAAGGCGGCCAAGCCCAACGAGCCGAAAGAGGCGCGCTGGGATAGCCCGTGGGGCGAGGGGCGGCCGGGCTGGCATATCGAGTGCTCGGCAATGGCGAAGGCGGTGCTGGGTGAAACGCTCGACATCCATGCCGGCGGGCTCGACCTGATCTTCCCGCACCATGAGAACGAGATCGCGCAGAGCGAGTGCGCTCATGGGCAGCCGATGGCGTGCTACTGGCTGCACAACGGCTTTCTGTCGATGGACTCGGAAAAGATGTCCAAGTCGCTCGGCAATGTGAAGCTTATCCATGATCTGCTGAAGCACTATGACGGCGAGACGATGCGGCTGGCCCTGATGTCGGCGCACTATCGCCAGCCGCTCGACTGGACGGAGTCGCTGCTCGACCAGAGCAAGGCGACGCTGGACCGGCTCTACAATGCGCTGCGGCGGATGAAGGACGTGGATGCGGCCAATACCGGCGCCCCAGAGGGCGTACTGTCGGCGCTGTGCGACGATCTCAACACGCCGCTGGCGCTGGCTGAACTTTCGGCGCTGGCGACGGAAGCCAACAAGTCCGAGATGCATGACTGGCCGCGGATGAAGGGTCTGATGCTGGCGGCAGGCGATCTGCTCGGCCTGCTACAGCGCGATCCGGACGAATGGGCTCGGGGCGATGAATCGGATGCCGCGCGCATCGATGCAGCTGTGGCGGCGCGCGTCGCGGCGCGCAAGGCGAAGGACTTCGCCGAGGCTGACCGCATCCGGAAGCAACTGGCCGCCGAGGGCATCGAGATCATGGACGGGCCGGACGGCTCGACATGGCGGCGCGTTTAGGGCGGCGCGTTTATAGCAGCGCGTTTATGGCAGCGCGTCTAGGCGCCGCATTCAGGGGCGCCACAGCCGTTTGACGCCGCTTTGGCGGGGTCTATGCTTGGGACACGTGTTTGGAAGGGACTGGGCGATGAGACTCGCATTGGTTGTTGCAGCCGTGCTGACGCTGGCTGCGGCGTGCGCTTCAAGCAACCCGATCACGGGCGGACCGCGGCCGCCGCAGGGACCGGGACCGGGCGGCACCAATTTCGGATTCTGGGACCGGGATGCCGAGGGCTCGGTCGATGCATCATTCCGCGCCTATATCAGCCGCACCTACAATATCGGCGATGAAGCAAAGGCGCGTGCAACGCTCGAGGCCGACGGGTTCAAATGCCTGGACGGCAACCGCCCCGACGGGCGGCCGGTTCCGGAGCTCGAATGCGAACGGGTCTATTCGGTCAATGACGATGTCCATGCCTGGACGGTGGCGTTCTGGCCGAACGAGCGCGAGCCGACCGCGCATTATTCCCGCACGCACATTCGTGACCCCATGAAGAACTATAACGACAAGCGCAACTCGCGTGGGTAAGCGGTGAGCTTCGTCCTCGCGCTCCACGAGACGCCGGGCCGCGGGCTTGAGCGGGTCATCGACGAACAGACGGTGAAGCTGGCGGCCGAGTGCGCGGATGCGTTCGAGAACGCGTCCGCGTTTGCCCACAAGGCGAGGGTGCGGGCCAAGCGAGTGCGCGCCGCCCTGCGGCTGGCCCGTCCGCTGATGGGATCGAAGAAGTTCCGCACCCAGAACCGTTGGTGGCGCGATGCCGGGCGCATGCTGTCCGACCTGCGCGATGCCGGCGCCAGGCTTGAGGCGCTGTCGGCTCTGGAGCCATTCCTCGTGGCAAAGATGGGCACGGCGATGACGCGCAAGCTCGGCGAGAAGTTCGAGCGCGACCGCCGGACAGTCGACGCTGTTCAGGCGATCGACACGTTCCGTGATGCGTTCACCCAGCGGCGCAGCGAACTGGTTCCTGATCTCGTCGCGGGCAAGCGCGAGGACATGATCGAGGCGCTGGGCGATACCTATCGCGCCGGGCGCATCACGATGAAGGCGGCGCTGGAGGACGAGGATCCGCTGCTGCTGCATGAATGGCGCAAGCAGACGAAGTATCACGCCCTGCAGGCGCGGCTGCTGCGGCTGACCTTTCCCGTCGCGCTGGGTGAGCGGGCGGGCGGCTCACGGGAGCTGGCTGCCGTGCTAGGCGAAGTACAGGATCTGGAGATCGTGGCTGAAGGCGCGAAAGACTGGACAGACGCGCCGGACGGGTTTCTTGGCGTGCTGACGGCGCGGCGAAATGCGCTGGTTGGCGAGGCGCGAGCGGCCGGAGACCGGTTGTTTTCGCAGAAGACCAAGCCGTGGATGCGGACACTGTCCGAGGTGCAATCCGCTCCGCCGCCGCCCCTGCCGGCTCAGGACGCTTGATCGCAGCGCGTTTCCGCACGATCTAGGACGTGTTGGTTGTCGCATTTCCCGCGGCAAACCGGTCTCCACTTTGCCTGGAAATGCTTGGTGTTCGGCGATCTCTATCACAACCGGGTTCTGGAGCTGGCCGCGGATATCCCGCACGCCGAGCGGCTGGCCGATCCGCAGGGAACCTCGCTCAAGGTCTCGCGCGTGTGCGGGTCGACCGTGCAGGTTGATGTAAAGCTGGACGCGGATGGCCGCATCGCCGACATCGGCATCGAGCCAAAGGCTTGTGCGCTCGGCCAGGCGGCGTCGTCGATTCTGGCCCGCCATGCCATCGGCCGCTCGCTGCAGGAGATCGAGGCGGCGCGCGATGCGCTACGCGCCATGCTGAAGGACGGGGCCGAGCCGCCGGGCGGCGAGTTCTGGGAGCTGCGCCATCTCCAGCCGGTGCGCGAATACCCGCCCCGGCACGCCTCCACCATGCTGGCCTTCGACGCCGTGGTTGAGGCGATGCAGCAGGCGCTGGCAAAGCGCTGAATCCTTCCAACGCGGACGCCCGGTTGGCGCGTTAGATTTTGCGCCTCGATATACTTGACTAAGTCAACTATATGGGCAAGCGTGTGAGCATGGCTGCTCCGTCCCGATCCCAAATCGCATCCATTCGCCGGTTCAACCGGTTCTACACGCGCGAGGTCGGCGTGCTGCGAAAGAACTTCCTCGATACGCCGTGGTCCTTGGCCGAGATGCGCGTGCTGTTCGAGATTGCGAACGGCAGGCAGGTAACCGCGAGCGATATCGGCAAGACGCTCGACCTGGACGCGGCCTATCTCAGCCGCCTTTTACAAAAGTTCGAGAAAGACGGACTGGTTGCACGGACGCGTTCGAAGGCTGATGCCCGGGCGAGCTATCTGGGGCTATCGGCCATGGGGCGGAAGCAGTTTGCGGCGGCAAACCAGCGGCAGATTGCAAACACGACGGCGATGCTCGCGCCGCTGAAAGCGGGAGAGCGAAAGCGGCTGGTCGATGCAATGGCGACCATCGAGGCGCTGCTGGGTGAACCTGCAGATGCGTCGCGAACCTACACACTGCGCGATCCGGAGCCGGGGGACCTTGGCTGGATGGTGCAGCGGCATGCGGAGATCTACGGCGAGGAGTATGGCTGGCGCGGGCCGTTCGAGGGCGTGTGCGCGCGGATCGTGTCGGACTTTTCCGCGAATTTCGATGCGAAGCTGGAGAAGTGCTGGATCGCTGATATGGACGGCCAGCGCGCCGGATGCGTGATGCTGGTGAAGGACGATCCGAAGGCGAAGAAATCTGACGTGGCGCGCATACGCCTGCTGCTGCTTGAGCCTTCGGCGCGCGGGATGGGGCTTGGCCGGCGGCTGGTGGAGGAGTGCGTTAGCTTTGCCCGGGCGAAGGGATACCGGCGCGTCACGCTATGGACCCATAAGGAGCTGACGGCGGCGCGGGCGATCTATGCGAAGCTCGGCTTCACCAAGACAGGCGAAGAGAGCCACGACGACTGGGGCGGCAAGGCGACTTCGGAATTCTGGGATCTCGATCTGTGAGCCACGCCGTTCAGTGCGCGCGAGTTTGACTCGCAAAGCCTGAGCCTGCAGGTTCCCGGCATTCACAGGGAGCGGCCATGCTGGCGTTTCGCATTCTTGTCCTCGGTCTGATCGCACAAGGCGGCGCGGCCGTGGCGCAGACGGGCGCGCAGCCGGGCGAGGTGTTTGCGGGGCTGACCGGTTCGTGCTGGCGCACGCAGATGGACGATGCTGGACCGAATACCGACACGCACTGCTTCGAGGCGGCCGTTGGCGGCAAGATGGTGACGGATACGCACAAGGTGAGGACACCGAAGGGCGAGGTGATCTACGAAGGTGTCAGCGTCTACCTGCTCGACAAGCCGAGCGGGTCGCTGGTGTACGAGTACTTCTATTCAAACGGCGGCAAGCTGATTGGCTATGGCGCGCGGGTCGGAGACGAGGTTCGCTTCGGATCGAAGCCGGGGCAGGAGACGCCGGACCTGGTGTGGAAGCTTTCGCCGAACAGCTACACGGTGACGCCGGCCGGAGCTGACAAAGGGCATGTCGGGACGTTTGTGAAGGTCGCCCGCTAGTCAGCGCTCGCTGCCGCACGAACGTGATTTTGCGTAATAGGCAGTGGGCAGTGGACCGTCGCGATAGAAGATCGCCCAGTTGTCGCAATCGCAGTTCCAGTTCGTGGCGCGCCAGGCATCGCCCTCGCGATAGCCAGTCCTTTGAATTCATCGCCGACCGACAGTTCGTTGAAGCAGTTTCCGCCATCGCCGAGCCGCGCCATCACCGTGATGACATCCGCGGCCGGGCCCTTGAGGATCTTTGCGGGCCTGATGGTTACTGAGTGAAATGGAATTGCGAATTCGGGAGCGTCTACAGGGAGGGGCACGGCGGCGCCGATTGCGACGATCTCGCCAATAAAGACGTAGTCGAAAGCCTTGATCGTTTTACGGACTTGTTCGCTACGTTCGGTAGCGTTCTCGGGCTGGCTGTTTTTCTGACATATGCAGGAACAGGCTTCGGCGGCCGGGCTGGCCAGAAGGGCTGCTGCGAAGGCGGTGGCGGAAAGCAGCAGGCGCATCGGGTCCTCCCAAACCTTCTCGCAGGTTAGCACGTTTCCTTCGGGGTTCGGCGCCCGCCGCCCGGTTTGCCTGTTAACCCGGGCGTTGTTATATGGCCGCCATGGCTCAGGCCCAACCTTACCGGCCCGTGATGGGCGCCCTGTTGAAGGGCTACAAGGCGACGCTGTCACCGGCGTTCGTCGCTCTGGGCGTGCGTTGCCGGCATGAGCCCTCCTGCGCGGAATACTGCGCCGAGTGCGTGTCCAAGCACGGCGCATGGGCTGGATCGTGGATGACGCTGGCGCGGCTTTCCCGCTGCCGGCCCGGAGGATCGCACGGGTGGGACCCGGCGCCGACCCTCACTAGCACCGGCGCGCGGTGGTTCGCGCCCTGGCGCTATGGCGTCTGGAGCGTGGACCGGTCCGAAGCCGCTCGCCCTTAAGTTCCCAGGACCAGGCCAAAATCAAAACCGGACGGCGGGTTTCAAGGCCCGGCGAAGTGCTTTATCCGTCCGCGGAACACGAAAGACATAACAATGATCAATGTATCATTCCCCGATGGCTCGAAGCGGGAATATCCCGACGGGTCGACGCCGCTCTCGATTGCCGAAAGCATTTCCAAGTCGCTGGCCAAACGATCCATCGTCGCCAAGGTCAATGGCGAGCTGCGCGACATGAAACGGCCGCTGGATGGTGACGCGACGCTTGCGCTGCTGTCCGACAAAGATCCAGAGACTCTAGACGTCATCCGGCACGATGCGGCGCATGTGATGGCGCAGGCAGTGCAGGAGCTGTTTCCAGGAACGCAGGTGACGATCGGGCCTTCGGTCGAGGACGGTTTCTACTACGACTTCGCGCGCAAGGAGCCGTTCTCGACGGAGGACTTCGCGAAGATCGAAGCGAAGATGAAGGAGATCGTCGAGAAGGACTACCCGATCGTACGGGAGGTCTGGAGCCGCGAAGACGCGATCGCGCACTTCAAGCGCATCGGCGAACTCTACAAGGCCGAGATCATCGACGACATCATCCCGCTGGGCGAGGAAGTGACGCTCTATCGCCAGGGACCGTGGGCGGACCTGTGCCGCGGTCCGCACCTGCCGTCGACGGGCAAGCTGCCGAAAGCGTTCAAGCTGATGAAGCTGGCGGGCGCCTACTGGCGCGGCGACAGCCGCAATGAAGTTCTGCAGCGCCTCTATGGCACGGCATGGGCGACGGAAGCTGATCTCGCGGCGCACCTGAAGCGTCTCGAGGAAGCCGAGAAGCGCGATCACCGCCGCGTCGGCCGCGAGCTCGACCTCTTCCACATGCAGGAAGAGGGCAAGGGGATGGTGTTCTGGCATCCCAAGGGCCTGACGCTGTGGCGGACGGTCGAGAGCTATGTGCGCCGTCGCCTCGATGCGGCGGACTATATCGAGGTGCGCACGCCTCAAGTCCTGGATCGCAAGTTCTGGGAACAGTCGGGCCATTGGGAGAAGTATCGCGACAACATGTTCGTCGCCGAGACGGCGGAAGACGAAGTGCTTTCGCTGAAGCCGATGAACTGCCCCGGTCACGTTCAGATCTTCAAGCAGGGGCAGAAATCCTATCGCGATCTGCCGATGCGCATGGCGGAGTTCGGCGCCTGTCACCGCTATGAGCCGAGCGGAGCGCTGCACGGGTTGATGCGCGTGCGGGCGTTCACGCAGGACGATGCGCACATCTTCTGCCGCGAGGACCAGATCGAGGACGAAACGGCGAGCTTCATCAAGCTGGCGCAGTCGATCCATTCCGATTTCGGCCTGACGACGGATCACATCAACCTGGCGACGCGGCCGGAGCTGCGCGCGGGCTCGGACGAGTTCTGGGACAAGGCCGAGGCGCAGATGCTGAGCGCCGCGCGCAAGGCGGGTGTCGAGCCGATCATCGCGGAGGGCGATGGCGCGTTCTATGCCCCGAAGCTGGACTTCGTGATCAAGGATGGCATCGGTCGCGAGTGGACGATCGGGACGCTGCAGCTGGACTATGTGCTGCCGGAGCGACTCGACGCGGAATATGTTGGCGAGGATGGCGGCAAACATCGTCCGGTGATGTTGCATCGCGCGATCCTCGGATCGCTCGAACGCTTCATCGGCGTTCTGATCGAGCACTATGCTGGCGCATTCCCGATGTGGCTCGCGCCGGTTCAGGTGGTCGTGGCTTCGATCTCCGAGGGCGCGAACGCGTATGCGGAACAGGCAGCGGAAGAGCTGAAGGCTGCTGGCATCCGCGTGGCGACGGACCTGCGCAACGAGAAGATCAACTACAAGGTCCGGGAGCATTCACTGCAGAAGATCCCGGTCATTGCGGTGGTCGGCGCCAAGGAAGCGGAGGAGCGCAAGCTGGCGCTGCGCCGCTTCGGAAGCCAGGCGAACGAAGTCGTTCTGCTCGACGACGCCAAGAAATTCCTCGTCGAGGAAGCACTGCCGCCAGATCTGAAACGGGCGGCGATGTGACAGCTGGCGATCACATCGCCAATCGCGCGCGGGTGTTGGGCCTGCGCCTGAGGCTTGGCCTGGTCGACCTTCCTGCCATCGAGCAGTGGGCCGACCAGGCGATCCTCGAAGAGGACGGCCATGACGAACTCGTCGACCTGTGCCTTGCAACCAAGGCCGGGGACCGGATCACGCAGAGGCTGCTGGCCAGCCTTGGCGGCGCACCAACCTCGCTTGACTTGATGCGCGCCATCGGGGCGGTGAAGGTTGGCGACCAGACCCAGGACGAGCTGCGCCGGCTGGCCGACAATCTCGATCCTGTGCTGAAGGAGATCGAAGCGGCTGGCGCTCTTCCGGAGCTGCTAAAGCTGGCCAGGGGATTTGCGCGGGATTTCTGGGAAGCGCGGATGCAGTCCGCCGACGCGATGTCGCTGGTCGAAGCCCGCATGCGCGAACTGCTTCACGCCGTGAAAGAATACGCAGCAGAGCTGCCTGAGGAAGATACGCCCAAGGCGGAAGCAGCCATCGCGCCAAAGGTTTCCGCGGTTGTGGTGAGCTATCGCACGGGCGAGGTTCTTCTCGATTGCATCGGCGCGCTGGTGGCGGATCCGGCGGTCGACGAGATCGTGCTGGTCAACAATGGAAACCCTGTCGAAATGCTCGAGCGGGTCGAGGACGCCTATGGCGGTTCCGGCAAGCTTGTGATCGTAGGCGGCGGCGAGAACCGCGGCTTCGCTGCTGGCGTCAATCTTGGCGCAGCGAAAGCGCAGGGCGGGCGCCTGCTTGTGCTCAATCCGGATGCGGTGCTGAATCCAGGGTCGGTCGAGGCCCTGGAGACGGCGCTGGCGGGGGCGGCGGAGCCCGCAGTTGTCGGCGGCCGGATTCACGATGAGGACGGCAAGGAACAGCGGGGCGCGCGCCGCCGCCGGCTGACCATGCGGTCAGCGGCGGCGACATTCCTGGGACTGGAGTGGCTGAAGTCGCTCAATCCCGGCTTCGTCAACATCAACCGAAATGACGAACCGGCGCCGGATGGCCCAGTGCCAATGGACGCGGTCAGCGGCGCCCTGATGTATTTTTCAGCTTCAGGTTTCCGGCGGCTGGGAGGTTTCGACGATGGATACTTCCTGCATGTCGAAGATCTCGACCTGTGCAGACGGGCAGAGGCGGAAGGCGGTACCGTGATCTACACGCCGCTGGCCTCGGCGCTGCACCACGGCGCGACCAGCGATGCGACATCGCTGTTCGTGGAGCGGCACAAGGGCGCCGGGCTCAACCGATATTTCCGGAAGTTCGCCGAGACGCCGGGCGAGAAAGCGGTCGCACGCATGCTGGGGCCGGTGATCGGCTTCCTGTTGGTGATGCGGGCGCGGCTGCGCGGCTGAACGGCTTACCGATCGAGTTCCGGAACCGGCTCGTCTTCTTCTGTGTCGCGAAGGTCCGGCGGCGGGCCTGACGAAGGACAGCCGGCGGGTTCAACGACAGCAGCGACGAGAACCGACGGATCGCCGTTCGAATAGTTGAAAGCGTAGCGGCGGGCAAAGCGGATGCAGCGATCGGCCGCGGCGGCAGCTCTGACCAGTTCGTCCAGCGCCTCGCGGCCGTCTTTTTCGCCGACATTGATCAGCCAGGCAGGACGGTTGTCTTCGGACACCGGCGGAATGATCGGCTTCGATTCCGGCGGCAGGGTGATCTTGTTGCCGAGCGAAAAGACGAGGCTGGGCTCGGCGAAGGCGATCGCGCGTATGATCTTCGGTGGGCGGAAATTGTCCGGCGTGCCTTCGCAGCCGGACTTCTTCCACTGCGCCGTGCCTTCCGGCAGCGCGCAGATTTCCTTCAGTGCGGAGAGCGAGGCGCCGGTCGAAAGCATCCAGGCCTGGTTGGGCAGGATCACGGCGCGATAGCCGATGCCGCCGATGGCAGAGCAGGCGACGAGGCCTGCGATCAGGCCCATCGGACTCTTCTTCACGAGCGCGTACATCGTGCCAGCAGCAGCGAGCAGGATCAGGATGGTTGGCCAGAGGCCAATGCCGGTTGCATCCCAAGCTTGTTGCCAGCCCCAGGCGACACGGTCGGCAAGCTCTGGTCCGAAATCCTTTGCCGCGTCGGCGCGAATGTCGCCGAGGATCCACTGTGTCGGCGCAAGCGCCAGCAACAGGGTGATCACGCCGAACAGCGCGACCGAGAGCCAGCGGCCCTTGTCCCACTCATTGGTCGAGAACCAGCGGTCGGCGGCGGCGCCAGCCATCAGGGCCAGCGCCGGATACATCGGCAGCGTGTAGTGGACGAGCTTGGTCGGCGCGACTTCGAACACGATCCACGACGGCACCACCCAGCAAGCGAGAAAGCGCCAGGCGCCAGCTTCGCGTTCCTCCCAAGCAAGCGCCGTATCCGCGCGGACCGACTTCGGCGCATCAACGCCATTGCGCCGCATCGGCGTGAGCTTCGAGATCGCGAGCCAGATACCGGGGATCAGCAGCAGCGTGCCCGGCCAGAACAGCAGCGGCAGGGCGGCGGTGTGGAGTCCGGGCGGACCATCATGGCCTTCTGCGGCCGCGACCAGCTTCTGGCCGAGATCGACTGTCGCTGCCTCGAACAGGAACTCGCCCTGCGTGACGATCTGCACGGCGACATACCAGGGAATGGTCATGATGCAGAACAGGCTGAGGCCGACCCAGTAGAGCAGCGGCTTCGCCCAGTCGTATTTGCGCTCCCACAGGAACAGCGCAGCAATGCACGAGAAGGCAACGAGCGGCGCGATCGGTCCCTTCAGCAGGACGCCGAGGGCGAGGCACACCCAGAACAGCACGCCCATCTGCTTTTCTTTGCGGGACGTCAGATTGCCCAGTCTCAGATGCGCCAGCGCTCCCATGCCGAGCACGAGGATGCCGCACTGGGCTGCATCGGTCTTTGCAATGTTGGCCTCGGTGGTCAGCAGGAGACAGGTGCCGACGACCAGCGCGCCGATAAAGGCCGCGCGGCGGGTGAAGAGTGCGGAACCTGTCCACAACGTTGCCATCGCCGCGAGAATGGCGCCCAGCATCGAGGGCAGGCGGTATTCGGCGATCTCGCGTGCAGCGGGGCCAGACGTGACCGAGACGGCGGCCGACTGGAACCAGTGGATGGCTACCGGCTTCTTGTTCCGCAGGTCGTTGTGATAGCGGATCACGACGAAATCGCCGGTCTCCATCATCTCGGACGAAGCTTCGGTGAAGCGGCCCTCATCGCGGTCGAGGACAGGCAGGGCAAAGAGCCCCGGCAGGGCGAGCAGGAATACCAGCGCGGCCAGTGCCGCATATGCCAGGCGGCTTTCGATGAACCGGTCGAACGAGGCCAACACGCTTGGAAAAACCCCAGATAAAACCAGCCAGCCGCCGGCCGATTCGAAAGGTTCCGGGCCGGAATTGCCGGGACCATAGCCACTCCGGGCGGCGCCGTCGCCGGGTTTGTTTCGCGCCGGGCGCGATCGCCTCGTGGGTGTGCCCGCGAGGCGTGAATCGCGCCCGCTTTCCCTGTGTCGATCATGATTCACGGTTTGGCCGGTCGGCCAAACCGACCGTGATCGGGGCGGGAAGCCTCTCCCAACGGTTATCTCGGGTTACATGCCCGCCCCTCGCAACCTTGTCCGGGGGCGGCTATAGGACATGTCATGGATGCCAGGGTGCAGACGGACAGAATGATGACCAACGCGATCGAGGGACGCCCCGAATTCAGCGTGGTCTCGCCGGTCCGCAACGAAGCGGACAATGTCGAGGCGCTTGCGCGCGAGATCGCCGAGGCGCTCTCGGGCCGCGCCTATGAGATCATCTTTGTGGACGATTGCTCGCTGGATGACACGCGCGCGCGTCTGTTTGCGCTGAAGGACAAGATCCCGCAGCTGCGCGTCATCGGCCACCGCAAGAATGCCGGACAGAGCCGTGCGGTGCGTACAGGTGTTGCAGCGGCGAGGTCCAACACCGTCGTCACGCTGGATGGCGATGGGCAGAACGATCCGAAGGACATCGCAGGCCTGCTCAGCCAGCTCAACCGGGCAGATGCGCCGGGCGACCTTGGGCTGGTGCAGGGACGGCGGGAGAAGCGTTCCGACAGCGGCTGGAAGCGATTCGGTTCCCGGCTCGCCAACCGTGTGCGCGCCGGGATCCTGAAGGACAAGAACGAGGATTCAGGTTGCGGGATGCGCGCCTTTCGGCGCGACGCCTACCTGCAGCTTCCCTATTTCGACCACATGCATCGCTACCTGCCGGCGCTGATGATCGCCGAAGGATTCCAGGTCGAGAGCCGCAACATCGGTCACAGGGCGCGCCAGCATGGGCGCTCGAACTACACCAATTTCGGCCGGCTGGCGGATGCGTGGTCAGACCTTCGAGGCGTCATGTGGCTGCGCAAACGGCGCAAATCCCCCGGGGGAACCGACGAAATCTAGGCCTTTGAGTACGAAACCGGTCAGCAGCCGGGCGGGGCGGAGGGCTTTCAATTGTTCGAGATTTTGGGTACCGGTCTGAGAGTCGAAGCCTTGGAGAAACGCGCAAAACGGCGCGGCGGGACGGGCGGGCCAAACAGGGGAACCTCACCAATGCGAGCGATCTTCGGGATTTTCCCGCTGCTGGCCATTCCGGTCATCATCTACAATCTGATGGGCTTTACCTTCGGTGAGCACACGGACGCGACGACCGGCCTGCTAGTCAACATGTCGGCCCAGCTTCAATCGCCGCTGACCATCCTGCCGATGGTGTCAGGCGCCGGTTGGCCGATTTCGTCCGGCGACATTCTGGTCATCCTGTCGATGGGCTTCTTCTTCGTGGAGATCCTGAAGTCGACCTCGACGGGTTCCTCGACCATCGCCAACCACGCCGTGTCGATGATCGTGTTCATCGTCTGCCTCATCGAGTTCCTGCTCCTGCCGAACTTCTCGACCTCGGTGTTCTTCATCCTCACCCTGATGTGCCTGCTCGACGTGCTGGCCGGTGTGGTGGTGACGATCATCTCGGCGCGGCGCGACTTCACCGTGGGCGACGGCGGGGGCGGCCACTGAGTCGCCCTGCGACCTGCTGACCGGGCTGGCGACCTTCGCATCGTTCCCGGATCAGGGTGAGGTGAGCCTATGGGAATCTTCTTCGACCACGACTGGTTCGATGACCGGCTGAAGGCGGCTGGCCTCACCCGCGCAGCCATGGCGCAGGCGGCGGGCATGACCATCGACGAAGTCGAGATGGTGTTCCGCGACCAGCGCGAACTCGAAGGGCCGGAAGTGCATGCGATCGCGCGCGTGCTTTCAGTCGATGCCCGTGAAGTCGCGACGCGGTCGGGCGCTGCAGATCCCGGTGCGATGTCGGCGGCGCCGAGCCGATCGAGCATGCGGTCCTCCTCGCCGATGGGACAGCCTGAATTCGTGGTGACGCGCGAGGTAATCGCCGGCATCCACGAACGCATCGACCGGCTTGAGCGGATGCTCGAACTGGTGATCGCCAAGCTCGACAAGCGCTAGCTCGCCGGTTCAGGCCGACTCGATGAGGCTCGGGCGCAGGGGCGTGCGCGTTTCGGGCTGGCTGTAGGCGCGCTGGGCGCGGGCCGGCACGACCGTTTCCGGAACGATCTGGCCGAGGATGTGGGCGCCGAAGGCCGGCTGGAACCAGACATGGACGGTATGGCCGGTGTGGCGAGCACGGCGGTCGGGCTGTGGCTGGCCGCGACGATCCTGAAATGGACCATGGTGTGCCGAGGACCGCTTGCGGCGGTCTTCATTACGGAACACGCGGGGGGCAGGTTCGACGCGCATGACCTTCTGCTGCAAGCAGGGGGCCATGCGAGGTTGACGGCTGTTAGCGTTAACGGCCCGAAGGAAGCCTAGCTGTCCTTGGGCTTTTCCGAGGGCGTGTAGGCGCCGGTGGCGATCTGGGCGAGCTGCTTCTGCATGTCGAGCATCTGCTGCTGGAGGGCGCGGATAGCGTCGACGCCGGTAGGCGGCGTGAAGGGTTTTGGCGCCGCGCCGGGGATGGGTTCGTCGGCTTTCGGACCTGTCGGTACGAAGGGCGCGAAGAACTTCATCGTGTCCTCGAACATCGCCATGTTCTTGCGGACCTGTTCGTCGAACGCTTTGGCGCGCTCTTCCGAGCCCAGCGCGGTCTGCATGTAGTCGCGCCACTTGTCCTGCTGCTGGTTGAACGTTTTCATCGACAGTTCGAGATAGGCCGGCAGCATGGTCTGGAAGTTGTCGCCGTAGAACTGGATCAGCTGGCGAAGGAAGGAGACCGGGAGGACGCCGTCCTTCTTGTTCTCCTGCTCGAAGATGATCTGGGCGAGCACGGCGCGGGTGAGGTCCTCGCCCGTCTTGGCGTCCTGGACCGTGAATTCCTTGCCCTGGCGCGTCAGCTCCGAGAGATGCTCCAGGGTGACGTAAGCGCTGGCTGACGTGTCGTAGAGCCGCCGGTTCGCATACTTCTTGATGACAATCTTTTCGTCGTGGCCGTTCGATTGCGACAAAGACCTGCTCCCCGTTGGGCCGCTGCACCGCCGTCCTCGCTTCCCCCGCGACGGCTCTGGCTGCGACCGCATTAAATTGCGTTCAGCCTGCCTTGTAGCACGAGTTTTACGCACCTGCACACTCATTCGGCGGGTGCAGCAAAAGCGCAGCAATTTTCTTGAGCGCCTCGCTCATCGAGCGAGCATTCGCCCGGAAGTTGGCTATAGTGATCACCGTCTCGTGAGGCGGCAGGGAGAACGCAATGGCGAAGGTCGCGCTTGTTACCGGGGGAACGCGCGGCATCGGCCGGGCGATCACGGAGAGGCTGGTCAAGGACGGCTTCAGGGTCGCCGCCAATTATGCAGGGAATGACGAGGCGGCGGGGAAGTGCGCGGCCGAGCTAGGGGTGAAGGCCTTCAAGTGGGATGTGGGCGACTACGATGCCTGCGCCGAGGGGATCGCGGCGATCACCAAGGACCTCGGGCCGGTCGACGTGCTGGTGAACAATGCTGGCATCACGCGGGACGCAACGCTGCACCGCATGACACGCCAGCAGTGGGACGATGTCATCCGCGTCGACCTCACCTCCGCCTTCAACCTCTGCCGCCTGACCATCGAGGGCATGCGCGAGCGGAACTTCGGCCGGATCGTCAACATCTCCTCGATCAACGGCCAGAAGGGCCAGATCGGGCAGGTGAACTATTCGGCGGCCAAGGCCGGCCTGATCGGCTTCACCAAGGCGCTGGCGCAGGAGAACGCCAAGAAGGGCATCACCGTGAACGTGATCTGCCCGGGCTATATCGACACGGAAATGGTCGCCGCCGTGCCTGAAAAGGTTCTGGAAGGCATTATTGCTACGATCCCGGTCGGCCGGCTCGGAAAGGCCGAGGAGATCGCAGCCTGCGTATCCTTCCTCGCCAACCCCGACAGCGGCTTCATGACGGGAGCGACGCTGACAGCCAATGGCGGGCAGTACATCACCGGATAGGCTGTCGCAGGCCCCGTTCAGAGCGGGGCGAGGCGCCCGTGCAACGCCCCCTCACAGGACGCTACCACCCTGTTTTCATTAACTCGGCGAGACTCGACACTGCCGCTGAATGGCCCCATCGTGTCCAGCGGGGTGCCTCTTCCGAACAAAGTATTGCCCCCTTTGCCGTGCCTATTGGCGGGGATGAACGTGAAAGAATTTCATGCCCCTGCGGTGCGAACCGCAGCAGTCGCGCTAGCCGCCGTATTCACTGTCGGATTCGTGGCGCCGGCCTTTGCGCAGCAGCCCCCTCCGCCCCCCACCTTCGCCACCACCCGCAGCAATGCCGCGATGAAGCCCGCCCAGGGCGGCACGCGCTACATGGACATGGGTTCGGACAAGGGCGTCGGCTTCATCCTCGAACAGCGCGGCTCGAGCGTGCTGCTGCAGGTCGAGGGCAGCAACGAGATCCTTAGCCTGCAGGCCATTCCCGGTCCGCGCGGCGACACTTTCCTAGTCGATGACCGTGGCCGCACCGTCTTGAGGGTGACCTCCGGCGGCAACGTCCTGTCCTATCTCGGCAACCCGACCGGCGCGCCGGCGGATCCGGCCGGCATGGTGGCGCCGCTGTCCAAGCCGCCGATGACCGCCTCGCTCGACGCGATGCGGACAAAGGCGGCGAGCGAACTCTCGAAGCTTGCCGGCCATGACGTGACCATCTGGGGCACGCAGGCTTTCGCCAGCCATGAAGCATGGGCGGCGGATGCGCTCAACAACGTCGTGCTTGGCGTCAAGGACGCCAACGGCGTTGCCGGCAAGGCCGCCTCTAAGCTCGACAAGGTCACGCTCGTCCCGGCCAAGACACCGCGCGTCTCGTTCAAGGACGGCGAGCTGAAGCTGGAAGTGAACCCGGCAGACGAGTGGGGTGGGCGCGTGTCGTCCGACGCCATCTCGAACGTGCTGACGGCGGCGCGCAGCGCAGGCTAGTTTGGCGGTTGCCAATCCGGCGGCGCCATTTCAAATCCTGAAAACTCGAAGCCCGGTGAGACCGTGCAGCCGACAAGCGTCCATGCGCCTGTCGTGTGCGCGGACTGCCAGTGATGTGGCGGGACCACGACCTGCGGGCGTTGGCCGGTTGAAAGGTCGGGGCCAAGCATATGCGTCTCGATCCCCGTTCCCGGCGACAGGGACAGCTCAAGCGGCGCGCCGGCGTAGAAATGCCAGATCTCGGTCACATCAACGCGATGCCAGTGCGAGCGGTCGCCTGCGCCAAGGGCGTAGTAGATTGCAGTCCCCCGTGACCGCTCACCGTTAGGCGAGGGAATGCGATGCGTCTCGGCATAGAAGCCGCCTTCGGGATGACGCTTCAGGTCGAGGGCATGGATGACGTCGTCGAGTGACATCAGAACCTGTTCTTCCGCTCGCGCACTTCCGCGAAGGTCGCCACCACATCGCCGGGATGGCCAACGAAGGCCTGCAGTTTCGGATCGTCGGCGCGAAGGAAGGGGTTGGCCTTCTTCTCCCTGCCGATCGTGGTCGGCACGGTCGGAATATTCTTCGAACGCTTTGCAGTGACGTCGTCGAAGTAGGCGACGAGGTCGCGGTTCTCGCCATCAACGCTGAGAGCGAATGCGGCATTCGCGGCCGTGTATTCATGGGCGCAGTAGATCGTCGTGTCGTCCGGCATCGCACGCAGCTTGCCGAGGCTGGTCCACATCTGCTGGGGCGTGCCTTCGAACAGGCGGCCGCAGCCGAGCGCGAACAGCGTGTCGCCGACGAAGGCGATCCTGGCTTCGGACAGGTGATAAACGATGTGGCCCGCAGTATGGCCTGGCGTGTCGATCACGCGGGCAACGATCGAGCCAAGTTTGACAGTGTCGCCTTCGACGAGCTGGCGCTCCAGCGTCGGGATTTTCGCGGCCTCGCCCTTGGGACCGATGATCGAGCAACCGGTGGCGGCCTTGATAGCGGCGTTGCCGCCAGCGTGGTCGGGATGCCAGTGGGTGTTCCAGATCTGGGTGATGGTCCAGCCCTTGACCTCGGCCTCAGCGAGGATGCGGTCGGATTCCGGTGTGTCGATGCAGGCGGTCTCGCCCGTGACGGGGTCGTGGAGCAGGAAGCCATAATTGTCCTTCAGGCACGGGAACATGTGGACGATTGGCTGAGTCATGCGCGTGATCTCGGACTTTACGGTTTGGGACGGCTGAAAGCCTATATAGCCTGCGACAGGCAGGACAGGCATGCGCTTCGACATCGACAGGCTGCAGACGTTCTACGGCTCATCGCTGGGCCGGATGGCGCACGACATGGTGGACCGGCGCGCCGGGGCCCTGTGGCCGGCGGCGGACGGGCTGGATGTGCTGGGCCTGGGCCATGCAGACGCCCTGCTGGAGCGCTATCGGCCTGGGGCAAGGCGGGTGGTTTCCGCCGCAATGGACGAGCAGGGCGTGATCCGCTGGCCCGCAGACGGCAAGGGGCTGGCGACGCTGGTTGAAGAGGAACGCTTCCCTTTTCCCGATGCGCTGTTCGACCGGGTGATCGTTCGCCATGCGCTGGAGGAGGCGGAGAGCCCGCAGCGCCTGCTGCGCGAACTTTGGCGCATATGCGCTCCGGAAGCACGGATTCTGATCATTGTCGCACACAGGCGGGGGCTCTGGGCCCGCGCCGAGTCGACACCGTTCGGGCATGGGCGGCCCTATACCCGTTCGCAGCTGAACCGGCTGCTGGAGGAGGCCATGTTCCTGCCCCAGGCGTCCGCCCGGGCGCTTTTCGCGCCCCCGATCGGCTGGGGTCTCATCACCTCGGCCGGCGATGCGTGGGAGCGGATCGGCCGGTTTGCCTGGTCGGGATTCGGCGGCGTCCTGATGATCGAGGCGATCAAACGGCTCTATGTCGAGCCCAGCGGCAAGCCGGCGCGGGTGCGCAGGGTCGTAAAAGCCCCTGAAAAGCGCACTTTTAGAAGCCCGGTTGACAAAAATCGGATCTAGGTGTTGAAGATGTGTAAGTATAGCAATATATACACCTCGGAAGCGCGAAGCGCCAACCGGGATCAGGAAAGGGAACTCCAATGAAATACGTGACCGCCGTGTTCAAACCCAGCCGCCTGGATGCGGTGCTCGACGCGGTGACCGCCGCCGGCGCCTCGGGCGTGACGGTGACGGAAGTCCGCGGCTATGGCCGCCAGCAGGGCAAAACGGAAGTCTATCGCGGCGCTGAGTATGAGGTCCGTCTCCTGCCGAAGGTCCGCATCGAAATCGCGGTGACCGACACCATCCTAGAGAAGGTTGTCGATGCGATCACGCAGGCCGCCAACTCCAACAAGATCGGCGACGGCAAGATCTTCGTGCTCGACCTCGAATCGGTGCTCCGCATCCGCACCGGCGAGAAGAACGAAGCCGCTCTGACGTCGTAAGCTTCGCCATCAGGTGCCAGCCATTGCCGCTTGCAAGAGGCGGCGTGGTTGGCGTGTGTCGGGGCTGGCTGCCCTGAAACACCAGCCGGGACGATGGCGACACCGACCCATCGATCCTACCGCCAGAGTAACGGACCGCCGGAGGGCCAACCCTCTCCAGCGGTTCCGCGCTTTTGAAATCAGGCCTTGGCGCGATAGGGGAGATAGCCGCGCTCGACCATGCGGCGCAGGGCTTCGTACGCTTCCGTCAACTCTTCGAAAGCGCAACGCAAGGTCGCCAGCTGGGTGACGTCCTGGGGCGATGGCGCTTCGGGCTTTTCAGTCATTGCAATCGACGCAGCGACCCAGCGGGCGCGGGCCTGGGCTGCGGCAATTGCAAGACGCTGGAAGCGGTTGAGATCGGCATGGCCAATGACCTTCGCCAGCACTTCCTTGTTGGCGGCAAAGGCGGCGTAGTCGATCTGCTCGAGATGGCCGCGCAGCGCTCGCTGCTCGTGCGGGTCAAGATTGGCTTCCGGCTCGAAGTGATCGCGAACCTTACGCACCGTAGACGTCATCGTGAATGACATGGCGACGTTCCCCTGGCCCGCCGGATGCAGCCGGCCTTTCCCGAAAGGCTAGGACTATGCCGTTAGCAGATTGTTTACGGCGTTGGGGAAATCGGCCGAAGGCCAGGCGCGGAAGGCTATTTCGCCTTGCGTTCCAGCACGAACACCAGGTCTTCCGCCGTCCAGTTGAGGCGCGACAGGGATTTTCCGGTAACGGGCTTGCCGTTGACGTCGGTAGCGGCGGCAATGGTTAGGCCGGCTTCCGCCGCAAGTTCGGCCATGTCGCGCGCGGTGCACGGGCGGCGTGCGCCGTCCGACCACCAGCTCTGGTTCGAGCCGAGCGAGGGGATGCGGCCGGTGGTGAACAGCGTGGTGCGCACTTTCCAGTGGCCGTAATTGCGGAAAGACACGATCACGCGGCGCGCAATGCGCGCGAGTTCGTCGAGCACGAATTTCGGACGCGCGAGCTCCTGGATCGTCTTCGAAAGTATGGCGGCGTCGAAGGCGTTGTCCGGATAGACGGGCAGGTCGGCATCGGCGTTGCCCTGCACGACGGCGAGGCCCTTGGCGACGCAACGGTTGACGCCCGCCTGTTCGACTTCGAGGCCGCGTGTGCGCGCTCCGCGCTCGGCCTGCAGCAGCTCCATCAGCTGGCCGTCGCCGCAGCCGACATCGAGCACCAGGTCATCCTCGTTGATGAACTGCGCGATGGCGACGTGGTCGGCGCGCCTCATGCCGTGAGAACCGGGACCGGACTTCATTGCCCGCCCCGCCTCGACAGACCGCGCGCCTGGGCGGCTGCGTCGATGAAGCCGTTAAGCGCCGCCTCGTATTCCGGCTCGTCGAGCAGGAAAGCATCGTGACCCTTGTCTGTCTCGATGGTCACATAGCTTGTCTCGCAGCCAGCAGCGTTGAGGGCGCGAACGAGATTGCGGCCTTCCTCCGGCGTGTAATGCCAGTCGGAGGAGAAGGAGAAGACACAGAAGCGCGTATCGAGGCCACGGAAGGCGTTGGCGAGCACGCCATCATGTTCCGTCGCGAGGTCAAAATAATCCATCGCGCGGGTGATGTAGAGATAGGAGTTGGCGTCAAAGCGGTCGACGAACATCTGGCCCTGGTGGCGGAGATAGCTTTCGATCTGGAAGTCGGCGTCGAAGCCGAATGTCTTCGACTGCCGGTCCTGCAGGCGGCGGTCGAACTTCTGCTTGAGAGACGTTTCCGACACGTAGGTGATGTGCGCCGCCATGCGGGCGACGGCGAGGCCGCGGTCGGGCCGCGTGCCTTCGTCGAGATAGCGGCCGCCGCGCCAGTTGGGATCGGCCATGATCGCCTGGCGGCCGACCTCGTAGAAGCCGATGTTCTGCGCCGACTGGCGCGCGGCGACGGCGATGGGGATCGCGGCAAAGACGCGATTGCGCGCCTGGATCGTCCACTCCAGCACCTGCATGCCGCCGATGGAGCCGCCGACGGCGAGGAAGACGTCCTCGATGCCAAGCCTGTCCAGCAGCGCGATCTGGGCGCGGACCATATCGGCGATGGTGATGACCGGGAAATCCGTGCCCCAGTAGCTGCCGTCCGGCTTGTGGCTGGCGGGGCCCGTCGAGCCCATGCAGCCGCCGAGGACGTTGGAGCAGATGACGAAGAAACGGTCGGTGTCGATGGCCTTGCCCGGGCCGATCACGTTGGGCCACCAGGCGGGGCGGTTGGTGACCGGGTTCGGGCTGGCGGCGAACTGATCCATGGTAAGGGCGTGGCAAACGACGACGACATTGCTCTTGTCGGCGTTGAGTTCCCCCCAGGTCTCGTAAGCCAGCTCGACATGGTCGAGCGTGCGGCCCGAATCCAGCCTGAAAGGCTTGTCGGGCGAGGCTACGGACAGGCGTTTAAGCCCATCCGCGCCGCTGAGGGTGCGGGCGGGCGCGTTCATGGCCGGGAACCTAGATCAGGTCGCCTGTGGAATGAAGCAATAGATAGGAACGCTGCGCCCCTATCTTCAAACGGGGTTTTTGTGGCGGGCAAACTAGCGTATCAAGTTCGGGCGCTGGGGAGCGTGCGTACGGACAGTCGAGTGTTATGGCAGCTGACAGTTTCCAGACTTCCGCCGAGACGGCGCACGACATCTTCCTCTCAGCATTGGCCGAAAAATGGCGTGAAATGCGCGATGCACCGGCTGTTTCAGCAGCCGGCATCGGGTTTCGCCCGGCGCGGGAGGCGGCCGAGGCGCGCCGCCTGAGTCGCGCGGCGGCGGGCGTCGGCATGCCGCCTGACGCCATCGTCCGCATGTGGCGATCGCTGTGCGGGGATGTGGCGGCGGCGCGGGGTCTCAAGACCGTCTATGTCGCAGGCGGGGATATCTCGCTGTCGATCGAGTGCGCACGAGGCTATTTCGGCTTTGCGCCCAGTGTTGTGCCGCTGGTCGGTGTCCGGGAAGCGCTGGAGCGGGCCGAAGACATGCCGGGCTCGCTGGCCTGTGTGCCCTGGCCCGAACATGCGGGGGCAGGCCAGTGGTGGCCGATGCTCAACGAGGGCAAGTTCCGCAATCTCAACATTGTGGGCGGCTGGCCCAGCCTGCCGGGATCGCCTGCCGAAACGCCGCGGCTGGCGATCGTGGGCAAGATGAGCATGGAATCGTCCGGCGATGATGACACGCTGGCGACCGCCCATGACGACCATTACACCGCCGACAAGCGGCTGAAGGATGTGGGGCTGCAGGCCGAAGTGGTCGCGCGGGCGCGGTCCCTGGCTCTGATCCGGATTTCCGAGTTTGTGGCGGTGGACGACCGGCGGATCGACCTGGTCCGGAAGGCGGGGCTGGACGGCCTGCGGGTTGTCGGGGTACGGCCTCGGCCCTGAACCGAGGCCGAAATGACTGACAAGCCACAACCGCTTCCGCAGCTTGCGAAGGTGAATGCCTATGTCCCCGGCGAAGCGCCGAAGCCGGGCAAGGGACCAAGCTACAAGCTGGCCTCGAACGAGAACCCGCTCGGGGCGTCTCCGAAGGCGCAGGCCGTCTATCGCGAGATGGCTGGCAAGCTGGAGATCTATCCCGATGGCGGCGCACATGCGCTGAAGTCGGCGATCGCGAAGAAGCACGGGCTGGACCCGGCGCGCATCGTGGTCGGCGCGGGATCAGACGAAGTCTTCCTGATGCTGGGCCGCGCCTATCTCGGGCCGGGTGACGAAAGCATCTGCACGGCGCACGCGTTTGCTATCTACGCCATCATCGCCCAGCAGCAGGGCTCGAAGATCATCGAGGTCGCGGAAAAGGATTTCACCGCGGACGTGGATGCGATCCTCGCGGCGGTAACGCCGAAGACGAAAATCGTCTGGCTTGCCAACCCGAACAACCCGACAGGCACATATCTGCCGTACGACGAGGTGAAGCGGCTCCACGCCGCGCTGCCCTCGAACGTGCTGCTGGTGCTGGACGGCGCCTATGCCGAGTTCGTGCGCAAGAACGACTATGCGTCGGGTGTCGAACTCGCCTCGCAGTTCGAGAATGTGATGCTGACCCGCACCTTCTCGAAACTCTACGGCCTCGCTGGGCTGCGGGTTGGCTGGGCCTATGCGCCGTCGCATGTGATCGACGCGCTCGAGCGCGTGCGCATGCCGTTCAATGTGAACCTCGTGGCGCAGTCGGTTGCGATCGCGGCGCTGGAGGATGATGCCTTCACCGAGCAGTCGCTCGCACACAACGACACGGAGCTGCCGCGTCTGGTCAACGGGCTGAAGGCGCTCGGCCTCGAAGTGATCGATGGCGTTGGCAATTTCTGTGTGGCGAAGTTTCCGGAAACAAAAGGCAAGACGGCCGCCGAGGCGCTGGCTTACCTGAAGGAGCATGGCGTCACCGTGCGGGCGCTGACCGGTTACCGGATGCCGAACCACCTGCGCATTTCGGTTGGCACGGTTGACGGCAACAACGCGGCGCTGACGCATCTCAAAGCCTTCCTGGCAGGCAAATGAGCGCTCCCGTCTTCAACCAGATCGCCATCATCGGCGTCGGCCTGATCGGCGGTTCGATCGCACGCGCGGCTCTGGAGAAGGGAGCGGCGGCAGAGATTGTGCTGTTCGACGGCAATCTAGACGCGCTCAGGCGGGCGGGCGAAATTGGATTCGGCAAGCCGGCTGCCACGATTGAACAGGCCGTCGCGACAGCGGATGCGGTCTTTCACTGCGTGCCGGTGGGCGCGATGGGCGAGACTGCCAAGGCAAGTGTCGGCGCGATGAAGGCGGGCGCCATCCTAACTGATGTCGGGTCGGTGAAGGGCAATGTCGCGCGCGATTTCCGTGCGCTGGCGCGGGGCGACATTCACGTCATTCCGGGCCATCCAATTGCGGGTACCGAAAAATCTGGTCCCGACGCGGGGTTTGCAAGTCTGTTCGAAAGCCGCTGGTGCATTCTGACGCCGGAGACCGGCGGCTCGACCGACTATCGTGCGGCGACCGACAGGCTGGCGGCTTTCTGGGAGACGCTGGGCTCGAAGGTCGAGCGCATGGATGCGCAGCGGCACGATCTCGTACTCGCTGTCACCAGCCACCTGCCGCACCTTATCGCCTACAACATCGTCGCGACCGCGCACGATATGGAGAATGTCACGGACGGCGAGGTGGTGAAGTTCTCCGCCGCCGGTTTCCGCGACTTTACGCGCATCGCAGCGTCCGACCCGACCATGTGGCGCGATGTGTTCCTCAACAATCGCGAGGCGGTGCTGGAAGTGCTGGGCCGGTTCGATGATGATCTCACCGCCCTGCGCAAGGCCATCCGCAATGGCGACGGCCAGAAGCTGTTCGACGTCTTCACGCACGCGCGCGGCATCCGGCGTGAGATCATCGAGGCGGGGCAGGACACGCCCGCACCGAACTTCGGGCGCGACAAGGACGAGAAGAAGTAGGGTCAGATGGCAGGCGTCTTCACCGCCCGCTTGCTTTGCGCTGCTCGGCCTTCAGCCACCAGGCGCGCGGTCGCTGGATCGAGTGCTTCCTTGAGACGCTGAGTAAGCGCGCGGCGTTCGAGGCCGGGTTCGATCGGTTTCAGCACTTCGAAGACGATGTGACCGGGACGGCGTATGAAGCCAGAGCCCTGCCAGCACAGGCCGGTGTTGAGCGCGACAGGCACGCAGGGCACGCCAAGCTCGTTGTACATCGCGACGACGCCTGGCTTGATGTCAGTTGGCGTGTCGGGAAGCTGACGTGTGCCTTCCGGGAAGATCACGAGCTGCTGGCCGGCCTCGGCCGCCTTTTTGGACGCGGTGAGCATGGCCTTCATCGTTCGCATGCCGCCTGTGCGGTCGATCGGAATGCCGACGCGCGAGGCGTAGACGCCGAACACCGGCGCTTTCAGCAACTCCTTCTTGAGGATGTAGGCAGGGTTCTGGATGAAGAGGAAGGGCGCGATCGTGTCGTAGGTCGACTGGTGCTTCATCGCGATGAGGCCGGGACCTTTTGGCAGGTGCTCCAGTCCGCGGAATTCCGTGCGTATGCCGCACAGAACGCGCAGTCCGATGCGCTGCAGGCCACACCAGAAACGGATCGCGCTCATCGAGGCGCCGCGTGAGAAGAACGAAAACGGCATGCAGAGAAGGCCGATCAGGACCAGCGTGACGTAGAACCAGATGGCATAGAGAAATGATCGGATGAAGGTCATCCCACATCACCTCCGGAAGGTGCGCCACGCAGGCTGGCGATGCGGAACTTGACCCATTCCTCCAGCAGCAGGCGTGCGGTTGCCGGATCGCGATACCAGTCGCCCGGACGAACTTTCGTGGTCGTCACGGCGTGCGGAATGAAGCGGCCCTCCGGCATTGCGCGGCGAAGCTCCAGCAGCGCGCGGTCCATGTGATATTCCGACGTGACGACGATAACGTGCTGCACACGATGCCGGCGCGCCCATTCGGCGACTTCCGAGCCATTGCCCTCGGTCGTGGCCGCGGCGCGGCCGAGCGTCACGCAGCACTGGATCTCGGTGATGTCGACGCCGGTGATGCGGGCGATGTCGGCGGCAGTCGTATTGACGTTCACGCCCGAAATCAGCAGCGGGAGCTGCAGGTAGTCAGCCAGCTGGACAGCGGCGACGATGCGGGCGTCCGATGCGCCGGTCAGGGCGGTGACCGCCTGTGCATCGATCGGCGGGTCAGGCGTTGCAGCGCGGTCTGCACGCTCGACAAAACGCGCGAAATCCCAGCCGGCTACAAGAAGAACCGCTGCTACAACAACAAGAAGAATACGAAGCGTCCAACGCACGAAAGTAAAACACTCCCTGGACACGTGACCGTTTCAAGGTCCGGACCATCATTTCAGACCATGTCGGAAAGCGACCGCATTACGGTTACCTTCGCGGCAAACATCGAAGCAATTCCTGCGACCAGCGGCGACACCCCCAGGATGAGCCCGTCCGCAAGGGACAGGGACAGCTGAGGCAGTAGCCATATCTGCTGGTCGGCCTGCTTGACCACGAACAGGATGAACGCCGCCGCGCCGAACGCCAATAGGGCGCCCAACGCGCCGGCCTGAACGCCCAGCATGAGGAAACGGCGCTCGAAAAGTCCTGAAATGTAACTGTCCTTGGCGCCCGACAGGTGCAGCAATTCCACAATGTCCTTGCGGGCGAGCAAGGTCGCATGCGTTGCAAACGCGATAACAGCGAGCGCTGTAGCGGCAAGAAGCCCCACCGCGATCAGGGCCACAAGCCCCGCCGAATCCGTGGCGCGCTTCACATCGGCGGACCAGACAACGTGGTCGTCGACGGTCGCGTTGAGGCCGGCCGACTTCAGCATGTCCGACAGGCGTGGTCCCATATTGCCTGCGGCAGAGGCGGAAGGCGCAGCTTCAGCCGCGATGAGATGAGGCAGGGGAAGATCAGACGGAATGCCCGACGGGCCAAGCCAGGGACGCAACAGATCCTCGGCTTCCTTCCGTTCGAGCGCGCGAACGGTCAGGATTTCGGGCGCCGCTTTCACCAGCTCCACAGCGCGTGCCGTGTCGATGTCGGTGCCGCGGATGCGGATTGTGATCTGGCCGGTGACGCGGTCCGTCCAGCTGTCGGCAGCGGCATACGCCGAGCGCGCGACGAGGCCGGACAGCGCAGCGAGGAAGCAGAGCGCACACACCACGAAGAACAGCGCGGCTTCGCGCGCATCCTCGCGTGGCAGAAGCGGTGAGACAGATGATCTCATGCCGTGGCGCCTCCGGCATCGGCAGGTGCGGACACGCGCACCACCATTCCATCGGCAAGGCGCAGCACATCAGCGTTTGCCTTTCGCACCATGGCCAGATCGTGTGTGGCGATCAGCAGCGTGGTGTTGAGGCGGCGGTTGAGTTCGCGGAAGAGACGCAGCAGGCGATCGCCCATCTCCTCATCGACGTTTCCCGTCGGTTCGTCGGCGATGATCAGGTCAGGCTTCACGACGACCGCGCGCGCGATGGCGACGCGTTGTTTTTCGCCGCCTGATAGTGTGGCGGGGCGAGCATCCAGCCGGTCGCCAAGGCCAACCCATTTGAGCAGCTCGATGACATCGTCGCGGTAGCGCTTTTCATTGTCGCCCAGAACTCGCAGCGGAAGCGCGACATTCTCATAGGCGGTAAGATGATCGAGCAGGCGGAATTCCTGAAAGACGACGCCGATACGCCTGCGCAGGGGCGCGAGGTCTTTCCGGGTCAGGCGGCTGGTGTCGACCCCGAACATGGAGACTCGACCGACTGTAGGTCTTAACGCCAGATAGGCCAGTTTCAGCAGGGTGGACTTTCCCGCCCCGGAAGGACCTGTGAGAAAAGTCATCGACCCGGGCTTCAATGTGAGGGAAACATCAGCAAGAACATCGGCTTCTGGCCCATAAGACAGGCCAACGCGGTCGAATCGGACCACCGGTTCGTCTGGGCTGGCAGTAAATTCCCGCATACTTCTGGAGGCGCCCTTCAGGGTTCAGAATCTGGCCCGAATTGGACTATATTAACCGGTCCTGTGATTCCGATAGAGCAATGATCCTCGTCTGTCCGTCCTGCGATACGCGATATTTCGCCGACGACGCCTCGATTGGTAAGGAGGGGCGGCGCGTGCGCTGCGCCACCTGTGGCCATGCGTGGTACGCGAAGCTGCAGGAAGAGGGTGCTCCGCCAGAGCCTGAGGACACCGGACTCACGCGCGAACAGGTCGAGCGCCTGCGCCAGACAGCGGCTGCGAATTCCGCCGCCCGCGCCGGCCCGCATGCCGAATTCCGCGCCCGTGAGCATGCCAAGCGCAAGCGCAACAAGACACGTGCGGTCGGCTATGCCTGGCTTGGTGGCTTCGCGATATTTGCAACCGGCATCGGCGCGGCGATCCTGTTCCGCAACGAAGTCGCCGAGGCCTTTCCGAAAGTGGCGTCGATCTACGAGCTGATCGGGCTCGACGTGAACCGTTTCGGCCTGGTTCTGGAGAATGTCGGCGCCAAGCGCTCGTTTGACGGCACTACGCCGGTGCTGACCGTGACAGGTTCGGCCGTGAACAAGGGTGATGATCGCCGCGAAGCGCCGAAGCTGCAGGTGATCCTGCGCGATGAAGCTGGCAATGAAGTGCAGACCTGGACGGACAGCCTGAGCGTTCCGGCGCTTGGACCGGGAGAGCGCATCGAGTTCTCGTCGCGCCGCGAGGCCCCGCCGGTCGAGACCTATCGCCTGACCGTCCAGTTCGCGCATGAGCCCGGCGAGAAGCCCGAAGGTGGCGAGACAACAGTCAGTCCGACGTCAGAAGGCGATGGACGCGCCGCAAAAGCAGGCGACAGCAAAAAAGCTGGTGGCGGAGCGGCAGACGGCGAGCACGAGGCCGGCTATCAGGAGCCGGGCTGGAATAGCGGCGACGGCGTTGCCGGCGCCGAACATGCCGCGACCAAGCCTGAACCGATCAAGGAGACCGACAATCACTGACCGATCCATCCCCGCGAATGTCGACGTGTTGTTGACTGCCGCGGAGGTCAGCGCTCACATCGAGACACTGGCTGACAAGCTTGCGCCCAGGCTGTCGAGCGGATCGTGGACAGCAGTTGTGGTTCTCTTGGGCGCGACGCCCTTTGCCGCTGACCTGATGCGGGCCTTTTCGCGTCGTGGCCTTGATGTCGGCTTCGATGCTCTGTGGCTTGAAAGCTATGCCGATGCGCGCGAAAGCTCGGGAAGGATGCTGGTGCGGGCCGATGTGGCGCGGCCCGTCGAAGGCCGCGGCATCCTGTTGATCGACGATGTGTTCGACAGCGGGCGGACGATTTCCTTCGCTCGCGATCACATGCTGCACAAGGGCGCCAGCGAGGTGCTGACCTGCGTGTTTGCACGCAAGCCCGAGGCGGTGATCGAAGGCCTGGATGCGTGGGCGTGGGATGCGCCGCCGCGCTATCTGGTCGGCTATGGCATGGACGACGCCGGCAAGCTGCGCGGCCTGCCGTTCGTGGGAGCGATCAAGGGGGCGTAAGCCCTAAAGCATCGCGCGGAAAAGTGGGCACCGGTTTTCCGCAAAAGCGATGCGCAAAACAAAAAACTAGAGCAAGCGCGCGATTCTTGAATCGCGCACGAAGCTCTAGAACCGCTCGAGCAGGCGGTTGAGGTATTCCAGCTCTTCGCGGGTGAGGGCGCGGTTGCCGGCGCGGCGGCGGATCTCGTCGAGAATCTCGCGGGCCTTCTGGCGATCCATCTCTTCCGGGATCTTCACCGAGTCGCCATAGCCGCTGTCGCCGTTGTTGAGGCGGCCGAGAATGTCGCGCTCGTCGCGCGCTTCCTTGGCGTCCGGGTCGTTCTCGTCGTTGAGGCGGGCGAGTTCGCTGGAGCGATCCTGCAGCGCCGACATGGCCTGCTGCTGGGCTTCCTTGGCGGCAGCGAAATCTCCACGGCGGAGCGCTTCTTCGGCGCGCCGCTGCATCTCGATCGCGTTGCCGAGCAGCTGGCGCGTGCGCTGGTTTTCCTGGCCATAGCGGCCATCGCCCTGCACGCCGGGGCGTCCGGGCGCGCCGCCGGGGCCGCCGCGGTCGGCGTTTTGTTGTCCTTGTCCTTGTGGTCCGCCTTGTCCCGGTTGTTGTCCCGACTGGTTTCCCTGCTGTCCGCCCTGGCCTTGTTGCTGGCCTTGTCCGGGTTGTTGTCCCTGTCCTTGTTGGCCCTGTTGTCCCTGGCCTTGTTGTTGTCCCTGTCCCGGTTGCTGGCCTTGTTGTCCCTGTTGTCCCTGTTGTTGGGGTTGGCCGCCTCCGGAGCGCATTTGCTGTTCCAGTCGTTCGCGCAGTTGGCGTTGCTGGTCGGCGAGTTCCTGGCCCTTCTGGGCGCCCTGGCCCTGGCGCTGGGCTTCCTCGGTCTGGTCGTTGAGGTCGCGCTGGTCGTTCATCGCGCGGTTGGTGTCCTGCAGCGCCCGGTTGAGCGCCCGGTTCATCGGACCGTCCTGCTGCTGCGTATTGCCGCCGCCGCGACCCATCTGGATCTGCATGTTCTGCATGCGGTCGAGCAGCTGCTGCATGTCGCTGAGAAGCTGGCGGGCCTGGTCGCGTGCGCCGGTCTCGGCGAGGTCGCGCAGCGCCTGCAGCATCTTGGTGAGCTCGTCATCGCCCATCATCTGCTGGCCGCCCTGGCCCTGCATCTGCTGGCCGTCGCCCTGGCTCATGCGGCCATTTCGGATGGCGTCGGCCATCTGGGCGGCGAGGTAGTTCTCGATCGCCTGCTCGTACATGTCCATCAGGCGCTTGATCTCTTCCTCGGACGCGCCCCGGCGCAGCGCTTCCTCAAGCGCGCGGCGCGCGGCTTCAAGCGCAGCGGTGGCGTCGGCGAGGCTGCCGTATTCGGCGCGCAGGGCGACATCCCACAGCACGGTCTCTGCGCTCTCGGCTTCGGGCCGGTCGTGCGACGCATCGATGATCGAGCGCGCATTGCGGAAGCCAAGGAAGAGCACCGGGTCCTGGAAATAGTCCTCCGGGCGGAAGGTGATCGCGTCGATCATCATCACCGACCGTTTGACGCCTTCCGGCGCCCAGCGGAGGCGCGAGGCGGCAGCGGCGGCGATGGCGTCATAGCCGCGGCCGGGAACCGACGTGAAATTGTCCTCGCCCTCGGGAATCCTGTACTCCTCCCAGTTGCGCAGCAGCGTCGCGCGCGCTTCCTGCGCCACGCGGGCCAGCGGCTGGAGGAAGATCTTGTCGGGCAGGTGGTAGGGAACGGCCTCGCTCTCGGCGGTCTGACCAGCGGCGTCCGTCGCGCGCAGCTTCACCATCAGGTCCATGCCGGCCCAGCGATGGCGAACGAGGTCCTGGCTGTAGTTGCCTTCCTCTTCCTTCGGCGAGAGTGTGACGGTGTCGATGATCACCGCGTCTTCGATCGCGCCTGCTTCCTTCGGCGTGTCGGTGCGCATGACGATGAGTGCGAGCTTGTCGACGCCGTAATCGTCCGTGGCCTTGTACTTGAACTCGGTGCGGTCGCCGTCGCCCAGCTTGGGCGGCTCGACGAAAGCGACGGTCGGCGAGAGGTCGTCAGCAACAGTGAACGGGAAGCTGGCGCGCTCGCCCCAGAAATTGACCGTGATGCGCAGCGGCTCCTTCACCACGACGCGCGCCTCGTAGGCGTTGCCGATGCTGGCTTCCGGTTGCAGCGTTGCGGCTTGTCCCTTGACCGGCAGGACGCCGATCTGCGGACGGCCCGGTCCGATGACGCGGATGGTGACTTCCGATCCTTCCGGCGCGCGGGCGCTTTCGCCTCTGGTCAGCAGGAAGGGTGCGGAGCCCGTGTAGGCTGGCGGCGTGATCCAGGCTTCGATCTGCAGTGTGTGGGCGCCGAACAATGCGCCAATATCCGGGAAGAGGCCGCGCGCCATCCGTTCCGGCGCGGCGGTGTTGGCGACCACGCCGGCGATGATCACAAGGGTTGGCGCAACAAGGCGGAGATAAAGCGGGTCCGCTTGCTTCCAGTGCGGCGAGACATCCAGCCTGCCGACCTTGGCGGCAAGCGCCGCCATGCGGTCGCGGTGCTCCTGCCACAGCTTCCAGCCGAGAACGTCGACTTTGGCGGGGCGATCGGCCCAGACGCTGAGCGGGCGGCCTTCGATGGCGCTGTCGATCAGGTCGCGCGCGTCATCGTCGGTCGGCGCATGCCAGACCTTGAGGCCGATCAGGATGGCGACGATGAAACCGACCCAGAAGATGACGCCGGTGGTCGCCTGCGCCTCGAGCGGCATGGCGGTGTAGAAGCCTGACAGCCAGAAGATGGCAAAGGCAGAAAACCACAGGCCGGCAGGCAGCACGGCGCGAACGAGAGCGGGGTAGAACAGGCTGCGCTTCGCAGCCGAAATCCGGGCGTCCAGTTTCTGTTGGAGACCGAAGCCGTCAGCCACTCGTGATCCAATCCGGCGCCCGTTCCAGGGCTATCATTTCGTCGAAACTCGGCCGGCGCCGTACGACCACACAAGCATTGCCCCGAACGAGCGCCTCTGCAACCAGTGGTCTCGAATTATACTGGGACGACAATGTGGCGCCGTATGCGCCTGCGGTCATGAAGGCCACCAGATCGCCCTCCTTGAGGGGGGGCATAGACCGGTCCTTGGCGAAACGGTCGGTGCTCTCGCAGATGGGCCCCACCAGGTCCACTGGGCCGCGCGGGGCCCCCAAAGCGGGGCTTCTGACGGGCAGAACCTCGTGATGGGCGTTGTAGAGGGCCGGGCGCAGCAGGTCGTTCATGCCTGCATCGAGGATCACGAAAGTCCGACCGTCCCGTTCCTTGATGTATTCGACCTTCGAGATCAAAACTCCGGCATTTCCGGCGATTAACCGTCCAGGCTCGAAGATAAGCTGCACGTCGAGCTTGCCCAGCACTGCGCGCGCCTGCTCGGCATAGACGGCCGGGCTGTCGGGATCCTCGCCATCCCGGTAGGGCACGCCGAGGCCGCCGCCGAAGTCGACACGCGATATGGCAAAACCCCGGTCGCGCAGGCGGCGAGCGAGCGTGACCACCTTCTCCCAGGCCGCGCGCAGCGGGTCCACGCGCATGATCTGGCTGCCGATGTGAACGGCGATGCCTACCGGCTCGATGCCGGGCAGGCTGCGGGCCTCGTCATAGAAGGCGTCCGCTTCATGCCAGGCGATGCCGAACTTGTGCTCGGCCGAGCCAGTCGAGATGTGGGCGTGGCCGCCGGCATCGACGTGCGGATTGACGCGGAAAGCGATCGGCGCGCGCTTGCCCATCTCCTGCGCCACCTTCGACAGGCGGTGGAGTTCGGGCAGGCTCTCGACGTTGAACTGGTGGATGTCGCGCTCCAGGCCGATCTTCATCTCTTCGGCCGTCTTGGCGACGCCGGAGAAGACGATGCGGCTGGCGGGAACCCCTGCCTCCATCGCCTTCATCAGTTCGCCGCCCGAGACCACATCCGCGCCGGCGCCGAGCGAGGCGAGGGTAGCGATGACGCCAAGGTTCGAGTTGGCCTTGACCGCATAGGCGATCAGCACGTTATGGCCAACGAATGCGTCCGCCAGCACGCCATAGTGACGGCGCAGTGTCGCGTCGGAATAGACATAGGCCGGCGTGCCCAACTCGCGCGCGATCGCTTCGAGCGACACATCCTCGCAGTGCAGGACGCCATTGCGGTAGCCGAAGTGGTTCATGGGTATTCCGGAGCGGATTGAGTTTCAGGTTCGGTAGCGGAACCCGCCCGCCATGTCACCCCGGCTGGCTCCAACGGGCGGAAATTGTCGAGGCGCCATTGGTAGATTTTCGCCGGTTGCGGACAGTAAGCCCGCTCGACAGGATCGCTTCGGCAGTCGCCAGAACGGCGCCAAGCCGACAAGCCCGACCGAAACGCATCCGGTTTACCTGACAGGTCTGGCTGGAGCGGCGAGACCGGCGTCGGCAATCACCTGGCCACCCTTCCAGACTTCGAATTTTAGCTGGCGCGGATCGAGTACAGGGTCGCGTTGCTGATCGCGAAGATCGCGCCATCGGCGCCGACCAGCGTCGGCGTATAGGCCTGGCCGAGGCCGGAGTTGAGACGAATACTCTCGTTCAGCGTGTTGGTCGCGAGATCCCAGCGGTACAAAACGCCGTCCTCGTTGTTCGCGAGGACGGACCTGCGCTGCGGATCAGCGGCCATCGTGTTGATGCACCATTCGCGCCGCGAGTTGGCGGAGTTACCGTCCCGCGTAGGGCCAAGGATCGTGATGACTTCGCGCATGACCTGCACGCTGGGCCTGATCAGGTCGGCTTGGGTTCCGCTCGGGTCGAGCACGGCGAGCCGGTTCAGCCCATCGCCCGTGCCCGCAGCCCAGTAGTTGTTGTACTTCTGCGCGAGCAGGTAGGTCGACGCGCCCGTATACGAGGTCACGATCGACGCCGGGATCACGCTGGGCGACACGTCCCACCCGAAGCTGCCGGGAACGCCCACCGGATTCAGCAGCGCATCGAACTGCAGCAACCAGCCGCGACCGTTATGCGTGCCGAACTGCGCCTCGAGCACGCCGTAGAACACGCGACCGTCCGGGCCGACCACCGGCGAAGACGTCCCGTCGTCGCTGATACGCGCGGGGGTGAGTGAGAACGGATCCGTCAATGCGATCCGCGCGCGCACCGCAAGCGTCGTGCTGTCGAGCGCGAGCAGGTAGCCCCTCTGCGTGACGCCGCCGCCTGCAGCTATGTTGACCGCGATGTAGACTGTGGCGCCGTCGTTCGAGAGCGCCGGCGCGCAATTCATCGCGGATTTCTGGATCGAAGGGTCGGCGGCCGCCGCCGCAGCGCCGATCCAGATGCCTGTGCCGTCTGGCGCGACACGTGCGATGCCGCTCACCAGTCCTGCCGGGTTCGTGGCCGTGACGTGGAAGCCGAAGAAGACGTTGCCCTGCGCATCGGCCGTGAGCGGCGTGTTGATGACCACGGCGCCGTTGAACGCGGCGGGATTGGCGTTGTACGCGGCCGCGCCGTAGAACACGTGCGTTGCGAGCGTGCTGCTGGCCGCATCGGCATCGGCGCGCACCAGCAGCTTGCCGCCGGCGCCCGGCGCATAGACGCGGCCCTGCTGCGTGAACAGCACGTTGTAGGGCGGCAGCCAGTTATGCGGCGGCGTGAGGTAGTCAGTGGCCATTGACCACAGGAGCCCGCCGGTCACCCCGTCGCGGCCGTCGATGCGATAGCCGCCGCCAGCTCCCGTCTTCACCGGGATCACCACGGTGTTGCGCGTCGACACGACGGGCGATCCGTAGTGGGTGAGTAGTGAACCGTTCCCCGAGTATTGCGGCGCGAGATCGACAGGCGTGGTCCAGGCAATGTCTGCGAAAATCTGCGACGCGATTGCGCTCACGGCCGTGTGCTGCGCATCGCGGCCGTAGCCATACCATGCGGGGCCCGACACCGGCATGGGTGGAGGCGGCGGCGGCGGTGGTGGCGGAGGCGACGGGGCCGGCGTGGACGACCCGCCGCCGCCGCATGCGGCGAGCAAGGCGGATGACGACAGCATCGCCACAGTACTGCGGCGTGAAACAAGAGAGGGAGGAAGGGGAGCGGACATGCGGCGGCTCATGGGGGCCAGCATAGCCCTGTCTTCGATGAAATCCACCGCGCCGGTTGCGCCAGTCAGACGTGACCCGATCTCTGGACAAGGCTTTCCAGCGCCGCCGATGTCCCGTCAGCTTCCAATGCGCCCCAGCAATACCCGCGACCGCCTTGGCAGTTGCTGTCCGCTTTGGGTCAGGCGACGCCGAGCTTGCCGCGTACTCCCTCGCGGGGCGTTGCGAGCTCCTCGGGCGTCACGAACTCGGCCAGATCCGCCGCCTCGTAGAATGGCCGGATTTCCATCTCGGTCTTCACGCCCGGCATGACGGGCGCGCGCTTTGCCCAGGCCATCGCCTCATCCATGTCCTTGACCTCCCAGATCGAGAAGCCGGCGATCAGCTCACGGCTCTCGGCGAACGGCCCGTCGATGATCGTGCGGCTGGAGCCGTCGGACACGATGCGCTTGCCCTGAGCGTCGTTCTTGAGGCCGGCGGCGGCCACGAACACGCCGGCCTTGACCAGCTCCTCGGTGAACCGGTCCATCGCCGCAAACGCTTCGAGCGCCTCTGGCGTGGGTTCGCCTAGCGCCATGCCCTCAGTGGCCTTCGCCAACACCATAACCCGCATCGCCTGTCTCCTCGTTTTGAGCCGGCCCCTTTGGCGCCTCACAGGGACGACGAACGAGCTCGCCGGAAGCCGACATCGGTCTGCAATTTTTTTGGGCTTGTTGCCGCCAACCGGGCCTTCGGCCCAGTCTTCGGCGAGGCGTTCACGCCAGCCGATAGACCTCAAGGGTCAGATGCGACACTCCACCTTCCGCGCCAAAGCGGCGCGGGAAGTGGTCGTGCTCACCAGCGCTGGACCAGCCTACTGTCCGCCCTTGGCCGGCTTGGCGCCGGGCTTCACAGCGGGTTTGGCTTTCGCGGCCTCCGCGGCTGCAGCCTTCGCTTCCTGGACGCGCGCGCCGCTGAGGATGCCGTGCATGGCGTAATTGCCCTCGTGGCACGCGTACTCGTACATCTTGTCGTTCAGCGCGGCGAACTCGTACTCGCCGCCCCACGGCGCATCCCACAGTGTCGGGTCCTCGACCGTGAAGCCGTAATAGAGCCGGTCGTCGGCGACGCGCTTGAACCGCTCGGTTACCTTGAGGTCCTTCCACGACCCCATGAACTGCTGGCTCTGCGGGATGTTCGTCGTTTCCACAACGAGTGTGTCGCCGTCGAACCAGCCGATCGAGTCGCCGAAGTACGGACGCAGGCCGTCGGTGCGATGCTTTGCGTTCAGCCGCACGACGCGCGCGTCGTGCACCATCTCGGTGGCGATCACCACGTGGCCGGGCGACTGCACGAGTTGGTAGCTGTTGTTGTAGAACCCGTTCGCGAACATCGGCGGGCCGCCATTGCGCCCGAACGAGGTGATGCAGCGCTCGGCCCCGCGCGATTCCGGATTGTCGAACGCGCCGCCGCGGGGCGTGGGACTGGGTCCCATGAGTTTCACGAAGTTCGGCTGCTCAGGAGCGGGGGCAGTCACCGCGCCGGCCTTGCGCGCGGGCGCCTGTCCGTTCGGCGTCGTGAACAGAGAGCTGCGCGGTTCGCCATTGACCCGCATCACATGGTTGCCGGGATCGATCCAGAAGCGGTTGTAGCCGCCCGTGGCGCCGCCGCCCGCCAGGTATTCGGGCTTGATGTTCTTCGGAATGACATACTCTGCAGGCGCATCCTTCGCGGTCGGCGCCTGGCCTTCGTCGATCTCCTCGGCCATCTCGCGTTCAAGCTTGGCGACCTGCTCTTCGGTGTAGACGAGCGCGGTCACGCCGGCCGGGCGCGTCATCTTCGTCAGCGTCGTGTTGTGCCAGAAGCCCTGCAGGTCCGGCTGGCCGATCTTGAGGCGCGGCGCCGTGTAGGCGGGATAGGGTTTTGTCGGATCGTACTTTGCGGCGGCAGGCTGGGCCGGCGCCTGCGCGTACGCAGCGACGGGTCCAACAGACAGGGCGGTTCCTAGGGCGAGGATCAGGGCGTAGCGCAAGTGAGGCCTCCTGCGGGCATGAGAGGTGGTGTCAGAGATCGTCGTCCGGGTCGCGGCCGGCGCCAGCGCCGCCGCCCGATGCAAATTCCTTCCTGTCGAGACCGCCATCCTTGTTGAGATCGAGATCGGCAAAGCGGGTCTTCATCGATGCGGATGCGCCTACCAGTTCGCTGAGCTGGATCCTGCTGTCGGCGTTGTCGTCGAGATAGCCGAACGTGCGGGTGGCGGTAAGCTTGTCCTGCAGGTCGTTGCGGACGTTTGAGCTGGTTTCCTCCGCCCAGCGATAGTTGACGCGGAAGTACATCATCTCCTGCCAGGTCTGCTCGCCCGATTTGACGTCGATCTTCGGATCGGGGTTGGCGCGGTTGTGCACCGAATTGTCGTAGACCCAGGTGACGATGAGCTTTGTGCCGGCCTTGATCAGCATCGGTTCGGCGAGGTCGTAGTCGAGCTGCCAGTTGAAGTCGTATTTCGGCACCGACAGCAGCGGCGTCTCCTTGCCGTCCGGCGTCTTCTGTCTCAGCTCGACCTGGTAGCCGCGATAGTGCGCGTGCGGGTGCACGCTGTAGAGCAGGGCGTCGGCGGGGAATTCGAGATAGGAGACTTCCTTGTGACGGGCTTCGCCGGCTGGAATGTAGAGGCCGGGATCGGAAATGACAGCAGCGCGGCGGATGATCCCGGGCGGCGTCTTCAAGGTGTAGTAGCCGATCTCGGTCTGGTCGGCTGTCGCCTTGCCGGTCGCGGTGTAGTGCATCGAGAAGGACAGCTTGCCGCCGGCCGGGACAGGAGCGCCTGTGCCGTCATTGTAGAGCTGGATGCCTGCGCCTGGCACGTAGGAGCCAACCGAGCTGCCCGGAATCTTGGCTGGCGGCGCCGAGCGGTCGGCAGCGTAACTCGAGGTGATGTGGTGCAGGACGGTGCGGGCGCCAGGCTTGAAGGCGACGGCGCGCAGCCAGGTATCGCCGTTGAAGGGATTGTTCACCTGCACGCGCTGGTAGGGGATCAGGCCCGAGGCCGGCACGTTGAAGGTCGGGAGTGTGAGGATCACGTCCGGTTTGCCGAGGCCGGCGGGCCATTCCGGGGCTTCGCTGGCCTGGATCTTGAGGATGTCGTCGCCATCGCCACGCGGCGCGCCGGCTTCAATCCAGTGAATCAGGGTCTTGCTCTGCTCGGGCGTGAGCGACGTGTCGTTCGAGAACTTGCTGACATGCGGATCGGCGTCCCACGGCGGCATGCGGCGGGCCATCACGGCCTCGCGCATCATCGGCGCCATGCCCTTGACGATCTCGTATGAGTCCATCGCGAAGGGAGCGATGCCGCCCTTCTGGTGGCAGGTGACGCACTTGGCGCTGAGGATCGGCGCGACCGTCTTCGAATAGGAAATGCTGGAGAACTCGGCCTGCCTGGCGCGCTCGGGGAAGGCGATGGTCTTGCCGGCCTTCACATCGACGCGCGGATTGGCGACGGGCTTGCCCGCGAGTACGGCGTCGATCGCTTTCGAGGTTTCGCCGACCGGGCCGTGATAGGCGACCTTGAAGCCGGACTTCGGCTCAAGGACGAAGACTTCGCCTTCACGCTGGATGCCGAGCTGTTCGCCGACGAGTTGCAGATCGTCCATCAAGACGGGGACCGCGAATTTCTGGTTCTTCGCTTCGGCAGCCGCAGCATCGCGTGTGTTCGAGGCATTCGAGTTGATCATGTAGAAAAGGACACCCTTGTCCTTGTAGGCCGCCTGAAGCTTCGCGAGCTCCGAGGCGCCATCGCGCGACAGCTTCGATCCATTGGTCTGGGACATCAGCACGATCGCAGACGCGTACTTGAAATAGTACAGTTCGTGCGAGAGGCGTGTGTGGTCAGTGAGCTCGAAGTTGGCGGCTCGCTCGGGGACCGCCGCGAGCGAAGGTGCTGGGGCTGGAGCGGCAACAACGGCGGTGACGCCGATGAAACCAGCCAACGCGGCGACGGCCGCGGTCGTCATCATGACAGACTTCATTCCCAACCTCCGAGTAAGCGTTCAAGATCTCCGGCAACAACCCGCCGCCATTCGGCGTCCGGGCGAAACAAAACCGCTGCCGGCCCATCAAAACGACAAGCCAGCCGCACCGCGCAATCTTGCACGATATGTGTTGGAAGCTTCAACGAAATAGTGGGTGCTGGCCTGGTTGCCGTACACGTCAATCTGCGGGTCGATTTTGCCCAAGTGGGCCCAGCTAATGCCTGTATTGGAACGAGAAAACCGCGCTGGTTTTCGTTACGGCATCGGTCCCGTCTCCGAAGTCGGACACGGTAAAATCGCCGAGATGAAGCAGGCGCGATCTGGGCAGGAAGGCCCGGCCGGGATCGCCGATGAGCGCGCTGATTCCGGCCTCCGCGCAGCGATCGAGGAAGTGCGTGACGCGCACGGCGAGGTCGCTGTCGTAAAAGAGATCGCCAATCAGCACGAGATCGACAGCCATCGGAGCACCGGAGATCAGATCGCCAAAGACCGGCGAGATGGCGACTCCGTTCAACGCGGCATTGAGTTCGAGCGCGGCGAATGCGTTGGCGTCGGTATCGGATGCGAACACTTCGCGTGCTCCGGCCTTCGCAGCGGCAATGCCAACGAGTCCGGAACCGGCGCCAAGATCGAGCACGCGGCGTTCGGCCACGATATCGGGGTGATCAAGGAGATAGCGGGCGAGCGCGATCCCACCGGCCCAGTGATAGGCCCAGTAGGGGGAGGCGGCCCCGGGCTGATCCAGACCAGCAAGTCGCGACAGGCCGCTCGACTGGTCGGCCTTGTGGAGACGGATTTCAGGAATCGAGCGGACCGGGACGATGGGCAGCCTTGTCCTGATGAACTGCACCAGGTCGGCAGACGCGCGAGGTTGGGGGTCGGTTTCTATGACTTGAACTCTTCCAGACGCCATTCGGGCATTCCGGAGTCGTTACTGGAGGCGCCTGGTCCTTGCAACGTCGACGGTGAGGAGATCGCCCCTGGAGTCCGGCTAGCGCAGGAAGGCGAAGTGCTGCACCTCGCCGTCGGCGTCTACCTCGCAGGTCGTGTCGACCAGCATGTAGCCGCGGCGGTCCTCCAGCCGCATGAGGCCGCGCAGTTCAAAGACGCGGCCTTCGTAGAAACGCGGTGCGCTGTCATAGCGCGCAGAATAGAAGCGGCGCTCGATGGCCGCGTCCTCGCCTGCGAGCGTGCAGGAGCGGCGGGCCGCGTCGAGATCCAGCGCGGCGCGGATCGGGCTGCGGTCGTCGGGACTGTCCTCCGGCAGCTTGTCGTCATCACGGTCTCGTTCGGCCGTTTGCTGCTGACGTTCGGAGGCGAGAGCCAGCTGGCGCGTTAGTTCGGCCTGCCGGGCGGCAAGTTGTGCTTCCTGATCGGTGCGAAGCTGGGCGAGGCGCTTTTCCTCCGCAGCCAGTTCAGCGGCGCGCGCATCGAGAGCGGCCTCGCGTGACTTCAAGTCGGCGGCCTGCTGCGCCAGGCGCGTTTGTTCAACCTTCTGCGCTGCTACCTGCTCGGCAAGACGCGCTTCATCCGCCTTGAGCCTGCTGGCGGCGGGCGGCGATGGCTTCTGCGCAGTCTGCGGAGCGGTCTTCGGTTTGGCTTGAGGCTTGGCCGGGGCTGGTTTTGCAACTGGGCGCGATCCGGGACCTCCTTCAAGCTCCGGCACGTCCTGCAGGAGCGCGGGCACACCCTGGCCATGAGCGGGAAGACATCCGAGCACGACTGCTCCCAGAGCGGCGATTGCGATCCTTCTCATCATCGGGCTGGCGTGCCCGCCGCCGCCCGAACCTCAGATGAACAGGTGTTTCATCAAGTGGCGCTCGCAAGAGAACCCGTTGAAACTTCTACCGCTAATTTTTTTGCAGTCGCCGCGGATTTATTGCGGTGTCGTTGCAGGAGGCGTCGCTGGCTGTGGAACCGGAGCTGCGGGCTGTGCTGCTTCGCGGGCAGCGCGCTCTTCTTCCTTGCGCTTCTTCTCGGCGGCGACAGCTTCTTCGGCGGCCTTGATGGTGCGGGGATCGCTGACGCCTTCGCTGGGAGGATTACCCCACAGCGGCACGGGCCGGTCCAGATCGCCACGCAGACCACAGGCGGACAGCAGGGCAAGGGCAAGCGCAAGCGCGGATGCGGTACGGATCACGGCTCGATACTCCTGCTCACTCGACAACCTTGGCACTTGCCCCTTTGCCTGATCGGCGGGCGGGGCCCCACTGTCAACCTGCTTCGGCCGTTACAGCTTCCGATACATATAGATCGACGGGATGTGCACGCTGAAGCCGACCTTTTCGTAAGCGCGCCGGGCAGGCGCGTGGCTGGGGTCGCCGCCGGTTCCCACGGTGGCCAGCCGCATGCCGGCGGTCCTGAGCGCCGCAAGGGCGTGTTCGTAGAGCGCCGTGCCGATACCCTCGCCGCCACGGGCCGGAGCCACCGCGTTCAGCGTGATCTCGCCGGTCTTCGAGGCGGCATCGGTCTTCCAGGACACGAAGCCGGCAATGACGCCGCTCGTTTCAGCGACGGCGATGACGTGGCCGCTGTCCGGCGCGGCGATGGCGGCGAGCAGCTGGTCCTGCTCGGCTTCGGCAGAGACGAGCCCAAGGGCCGCAATCTCCGGGCCGACAATGGCGCGAAAGGACGTGAAGACCGGCGCAAAGGCGGCGGCGCGGATGGTCTGGAGCGCTGGCAGGTCTGCCGGCGCATAGGTGCGGATCAAGAAAGACATGTGGTCTGTCCAGTATCAAATGAGAGACTGAGGTGTGGTCGCGGCGCATGGCGGCCGCGCAACGGATCGCGGCTAGCGCTTGGCGCGCCAGCGACCGGACAGGCAGGACATGTGCGTGACGACAATCAAGTTCGCGTCTCCTTGCCGTCGATAATGCAGCCAGGCGGCCGCGCGGCGCAAGCCTGCCGCCATATCGTTGTCAGCAGGGGCAGGGTAGGTTCTGCTTGCGCTGAAGTCAGCCAAAGGAGCGATAAATGACGTTGCTTGCATCCGAGCAAGGCCTTCGCACCGTCTACAAGCAGCCCGCCGGCGGGGCGGTCGGCAAGGATATCGCGCAGATCGACACGCACTTCGCGAACTTCATCGCGCTGTCGCCCTTTCTTTGCATCGGAACGACGGGCGAGAACGGGCTGGGCGATGTTTCCCCGCGCGGCGGCGAGCCCGGGTTCGTGCATGTGATCGACGCCAAGACGCTCGCGATGCCGGATCGGCCGGGAAACAATCGTCTCGACTCGCTAGGCAACATCACCCGCAATCCCGGTGTCGGGCTTCTCTTCTTCGTTCCGGGCTTCGAGGACACACTGCGCGTCAACGGTGTCGCCCGCCTGACCACAGAACCGGAGCTGATGGCGCGCTTCACGTCGGATGGAAAGCCGCCACGCTCGGTGATGCTCGTCGAGGTGAAGGAGGCCTACTTTCATTGTCCCAAGGCGATCAAGCGCGCCGGGCTGTGGAGACCGGAGGCTCATCTCGACCGTGCGATCTTTCCGACGATGGGCGAAGTCTATCGCGGCCAGCTGAAACTGGAGGTGGATGCCGGGAAGATCGACGCGGCGTTGGAGAAGGATGCGAAGGACAATCTGTATTGAGCGGCATTCGTCCGGTAGCCGTTCAAATTTGCGCCGAAACCTCGGCAGAAATGTCGCGCCGACGATAAGGCCTTAGCACGCGATGAAGAATGCCGATGAGGTCAGCATCCGAGTCGAAGTAGAAGACCTGCTCGTTTCGAAACATAAATGGCGTTGGTCGATGTCGGTCGCCGCGCGCAATCAGTTTGACCGTGACGCCTCCACCGAACCCAATGCCAGCCTCGATGCATGAGTTTATGTTATCCTGAGAAATGTCGGCGACGAGTAGAAAGGCGTCGCGGATTCGTCGAACGATCGCCTGCGAGATGTTGCCCGTTTTGATGCCGTCACCATCTTCACATGGCATGCACGTGATGCCGGAAATCATCTGCCGTGCGATTCTGAATAGCTCCGGGTCGACTTCCTTAAACTTGTGAGAAAGAAAGACGTAGTGAGGTTTGTTCGGAGGCGTGAACTCTTCGGTCAAACCATCCAAAAGGTCATCGATACCGTTGGTTGACTCTGAAAGAACGGTCACCGGCATCAGCTTGATCATCTCTGCGTCTCCGGGTGATAGCCGGGAATGGAGATTGATCGTCGTAACGGCGTGATCGACCGCCTTTTCCACATCAACGCCAGGAGCCGCGCAAGCGAATACTGGCACGTTGTGTTTGCGTGCAAGAGCGATCTCTTCGAAAATGAATCGTGACGTGAGGCCGTTGCCTCGGTGAGGCAGCACCGCCAGAAGTGCGCCGCAGCTGCGAATGAGAGACGTGGCGCGGGCGCCTTCCGCGAACCCAAGTTGATCCTTGGAATCTCCTATGGCCCGGAACCCGTGCGCAGATAGTCGAGTGATCACTTTGTTGGTCAAAACCTCTTCGCCGTTTCGCCAACCTGTCGAGACATAGACATCCCGATCACTGCTTGCGACAGAGCTAAAGCTCTGACCGTAAAACGACTTCAGTAGGTCCGCTGCTGTCGAAGCGGTAAACTCGATTGATCGAAGATCGAGCCAGCGCGTCGTGCGAAGTTCTCTCGGAATATCGCAGTCCTCAAGCAAGAGCGGAATGACTCGAAAATCCGGGTCCGCCGTACGCTGCGTTACGGCTGTCGCGATCTCTTCTCGGACCCACCCTGACTCGATTGACTTTCTTGAGAGCGCGATAAGCATCGCGCGGCATTGATCAGCGGCCGCGCTTAGAGCACCCGGAATCGTATGCGACGGCGAGAACTCGTTCTTGTCGTACCAGATTTCCAGCCCTGCACAGTCGGTAAGCCAGCGATAGATCGGATCGGTGCGAGCCTGGTCCGCGTGGGCGTGGCTGAGGAATGCTGCAAAAGGACGATGGTGAACTTCCGATGTCATGGCTCAGAAAGCCTATCGAGATGGGTAGCGAGAGCCGCCTCAAACGATTCACGAACATCAGGGTTAGCTTCAAGTCGATGCTCGATCCAACGCAATAGATCTACACTGTTCGTGTCTGGAATACCCTTCTGTATCGTCATTAGGAAGGACGAGACGCGATGAATTGCCTCGCAAATGTTTCGGCTGGTATCGATTGGTGGCCCAGCGAAGTGCCCGGCAAAGGACTCGCGCGCCAAAAGCGTCAGGGTGTGCATAGCAAAGTGCCAGACCGCAACGCTGTCGGCTTGAACGAGACTCCGCAATCTTCGTTCTAGGCCAATAGGATTGCTGGCCGGCGATGCCGTCACTTGATTCGCTCTTTCCACGCCGCGATCTGTTCGCGAACGCGCACGGGCGCGGTGCCGCCATAGCTCTGGCGGCTGGCGACGGAGGCGTCGACCGTAAGGACAGCGAAGACCTTGTCGGTGATGCGCGGCTCAAGCTGCTGCAGCGTGGCGAGGGGCAGGTTGGGCAGGGGAACATTCGCCTGCTCGGCCGCTTTCACCGCGGCGCCGGTGATGTGGTGGGCCTCGCGGAACGGGATGTTGAATTCACGGACGAGCCAGTCGGCGAGATCGGTCGCCGTTGCAAAATCCGACGAGGCAGAGGCGCGCATGCGCTCGACGTTCGGCGTCATGGTCGAGATCATTCCGGTCATCGCCTGCAGCGAGAGGTCGAGCGCATCGAACGCATCGAACGTGGTCTGCTTGTCTTCCTGCATGTCCTTCGAATAGGCGAGCGGCAGGCCCTTCATGATCGTCATCAGCTGGACCAGCGAGCCCATGGCGCGGCCGGTCTTGGCGCGCACGAGTTCGGCGGCGTCGGGATTGCGCTTCTGCGGCATGATGGAGGAGCCGGTCGACCAAGCGTCCGACAGGCGAACGAAGCCGAACTGGGCCGACGACCAGATGACGATCTCTTCCGCAAGGCGCGAAAGATGCTGGGCGCAGATGGCGATGGCGGCGAGCGCTTCGATCGCGAAGTCACGCGCCGAAACAGCGTCGAGCGAGTTTGCCATGGGGCGGTCGAAGCCGAGCGCCTTCGCCGTCATGTGGCGGTCGATGGGAAAACCAGTGCCGGCAAGCGCTGCTGCGCCGAGTGGACTTTCGTTCATGCGCGCGATGGCGTCGGTGAAGCGGCTGCGGTCGCGGTCGAGCATTTCGACATAGGCCATCAGGTGGTGGCCGAAGGTGACAGGCTGGGCCGTCTGAAGGTGCGTGAAGCCGGGCATCACCGTGTCGGCGTGCTTTTCGGCCTGAGAAAGGAGCGCCTTCATCAGGTCGGTGATCTGGCCGGCGCGGGTGTCACACGCGGATTTGACCCAGAGGCGGAAATCGAGCGCGACCTGGTCGTTGCGCGAACGGGCAGTGTGCAACCGGCCGGCGGGCTCGCCGATGATTTCCTTGAGGCGGGATTCCACATTGAGGTGAATGTCTTCCAGCGCCTTGGAAAACTGGAACTTTCCATCGCGGATTTCGGCAAGAACCTGATCCAGCCCCTTCTGGATGGCGGATTCATCGGCAGTCGTGATGACGCCGGTTTTCGCCAGCATGGCGGCATGCGCCTTCGATCCGGCGATGTCCTGCTCAGCCAGGCGCTTGTCGGTATCGATGGAGGCGTTTATCGCCTCCATGACCTGGTCGGGACGCGCCGAGAACCGGCCGCCCCACATTGAGTTGCTCTCGGGACCCTTAGTCATGACGCTTAAACCCGCCCTATCCGTCGCGCTTCTCGCACTCTTCGCGACGGCTTGCCAGCCGGGTGAAAACGCCCAGACAACAGCCCCGGCAACGCCGGTCGAGACGGCGGCGGCGCCTGCGCCGGCATCCGATTCCCAGCTCGCTTCCTTCCGGACCGGCCAGTTCAAGGATCTCGACGTCGACAAGGACCTGATGATCCCGACCGCCGCCTTCCAGGCGATCGATGGCAAGGAGCACACCTTCGCCGAGTACAAGGGCAAGGTCGTCGTCTACAATATCTGGGCGGAGTGGTGCGCACCCTGCGTCGAGGAAATGCCGACGCTGGTCGCCCTTCAGAAGGCGTTCGCTGGCAAGGACGTTGTGGTCGTGCCGGTCGCCTATGGCGCGGGCGGCACGCTGGAATCGATGGGCAAGAAGCTGAAGGAGCTGGTCGGAGACGACCTGCCTTACTTCTATGACCCGGATCAGGACGTGAATGCTGAAGCGAAGACCGGGAACCTCCCGTCGACCATTATCTACGACAAGGCCGGAAAAGAGCAGGCGAGGCTGGAATTCCCGGCCAAATGGGATGCTCCCGACGCTATCGCGCTGGTGCAGGCCATTCTCGACGGAAAAAGCTGAGCCCGCTCTCTAAACCCTTGATCGGCTTCACTTCAGCGCGAGGTGTGCCGTTGCGACACCCCATCAGCTTGTAGGCGTGCGGGGGATTCGGCATTTATCGGCGCAAGTTGTGTTACGGACCGGAAACATCCGGCGACGAGGGAGAACGACCATGAACCTGCGCCATGTCTCGATGGCGGCTGTTTCGGCCGCACTTGTGATGACCGGTGGAGGTGCAGCCTTCGCCCAGGCCGTAGGCGTCGACTTCGGCGACATGAAATCCGGCGTGACGCAAGCTGGCCTGGAAACGGACAAGACCGCGATCGACGCGCCGACGGCCGAACCCGGCTACAAGGTTCCGCGCCTCAAGGACGGCAAGCCTGACATCACCGGCGTGTGGTCGAACGCTTCCAACACCGCGCTGCGCCGTCCGGCCAGCAGCAAGAACCTTGTGATGACCGACGAGGAGGCCGCCAAGGCCCGCGCCACCAATCCGCAAAACGTCCGCCAGCAGACCGACGACAACCAGAAGCTTTCCGACGGCAAGCTCGACGGCAAGGATCTCAACTCCGGCCGCGGCTACAACTCGTTCTGGATCGATCCGGGCAACAACTACGCGATGGTGAAGGGCACGTGGCGCACGTCGTGGATCGTCGATCCGCCGAACGGACAGGTGCCGAGCAAGGCCGGCGGTGGTGGCCGTGGCTATGGCGGTCCGCGCCCGCAGAACGCTGCCGGCCGCGACCCCGGCTATGGCTACAACAATCCGGAGGAGCGCAACCTCAACGAGCGCTGCTTCATCCTCGGCACGTCCGGCCCGCCGATCGGCAACTATCTCTACAACAACACGACGCAGATCGTTCAGTCGCCGGAGAACGTCGTCATCATGTCCGAGATGATCCACGATTCGCGGATCATCCCGCTCAACGCCAAGCACAAGCCGAAAGAGCTGACGCCGTGGATGGGCGACTCGATCGGCTGGTGGGAGGGCGACACGCTGGTGGTCGAAACGATCAACATGCAGCGTGGCGGCGGCGGCGTGGCGCTGAGCCCGAGCGGCAAGATCACCGAGCGCTTCACGCGCTACAACGAGCGGCAGGTGTTCTACGAATTCGAGGTCAACGACCCGGAGAACTACACACAGGTGTGGAAAGGCCAGATGTCGCTCAACGCGGCGAACGGCATCTACGAATACGCCTGCCATGAAGGCAACTACGCCATGCCTGGCATCCTCGAAGCGGGTCGCAAGAACGACCGCGAGGGCAAGGTGAACGACAGCAGCAAGGACGGCACGGAATAGCGAGCGACGCGAGGCGAGAATTGCGCGCCGGGCTGACAACATCTGGGAGAAGTTCGCGATGAAACTGCGGGATGTTTCGATGGCCGTGATGGCTGCCGCTCTGGTCATCTTGGGCGCTGGCGCTGCGTCGGCCCAGGCTGCGGCGCAGTCGGGCGCCCGCGTCGAGGTCTACAACCAGAAGCCGGCCAGGGATGGCGATCGTGCCGCCGCAGGCTATGTCGCCCCGCGCCTTGCCATCGGCCAGCCCGATCTCACGGGCGTCTGGTCGAATGCCTCGAACACGCGGATGACGCGCCCCGGCAAGTTCAAGACGCTGGTCCTCAGCAACGATGACGCCGAGGCGGCGCGCAAGGCCGACCCGTCGAACATTCGTCAGGCGACCGACGACAACCAGAAGCTCGAGGACGGCAAGCTCGACGGCAAGGATCTCGCTTCGGGCCGTGGCTACAACTCGTTCTGGATCGATCCGGGTTCGAACCTCGCCAACGTGAAGGGCACGTGGCGCACGTCGTGGATCGTCGATCCGCCGAACGGGCAGGTGCCGCTCTCTGACGAAGGCCGCAAGCTGCTCACCTCGATGCGCGGACAGCGCGGGCAAGGCCGCGGCACGGGCTATGACAATCCGGAAGAGCGTGGCGCGGGCGAGCGCTGCATCGTCGGCTTCGGCGGCACGGGCGGTCCGCCGATGATGAACGTGCTCTACAACAACAACTATCAGATCATTCAATCGCCGGACGCGGTCGTGATCGTGGTCGAGATGAACCATGATGCGCGCGTCATCCCGCTCAACGCCAAGCACAGGCCGAACGCGCTGAACCCCTATCTCGGCGACTCGATCGGCTGGTGGGAGGGCGACACGCTGGTGGTCGAGACGATCAACATCAACCCGAACGGCGGCGGCCAGGTGCAGCTGACGGGCGGCGGCAAGGTGATCGAGCGCTTCACGCGCTATTCGGACACGCAGGTGCTCTACGAGTTCGAGATCAACGACCCGGCGCTCTACAGCCAGGTGTGGAAAGGTGAGGTCGGCATGAACCGTGTCGACCAGAACGTCTACGAATACGCCTGCCACGAAGGGAATTATGGCCTGCACGGCATTCTCGAGGGCGGCCGGGCTAATGATCGTTCCGGCAAAGGCAACGGCGAAAAAGGCGACCGCGACGAAGGCTGATCGCCTCGCCGGGGAATTCCAGGGAGCGCCGTCGCCGAAAGGCGGCGGCGTTTTCGTTCCAGAAACGATCCGTCCCGATTGGGACCCCAGCTTAGCCGGTTCGTTGCAGGGCGCCGTCTTGGCAAGCGGGTCTACCCGCGATTTAGTGATGTCAGTGCACCAAGCGCCCGCCAGACGGCGCAAGTCATTGATTCAGGCCGTGCTCATGCGGCCTGTATAGTGGGGATCGGATATGGCGCCGCCCAAGGGGACGGATGGCAGCCTGCTGGCGAAGTTGGGGGACCTCGCCGTTTCAGCGCTGCTAAAGCCGCGCGAGGAGACGCTCTGGACGCTTCTGCCTGAAGCGACCGTGCCTCCATCGCGACCACTGAAGACCGGCCAGGAATATGTCCGCGTCCGGCTGCTTGCCGCGCATCTGCCCGACGTTCGAAAATTCTTCTCCACGCACGCACCGCTGGTCTACGCAGGCGTCGGACTGGGAGAGATCGCGGGAGACGATGCCGAATTCGCCAAGGTGGTGTCGAGCGGCTTCAAGGCCGAGGGCCTCAAGGGCGGCAATCGCGAAACGCTCAGCGAAGTGATGCTGCTGAACGCGTCCCCCTATTCTGGCACGCTGAACCTCGCGCTTGGTCTGCTGTCGGTGCGCAATTCCGAACGCGCGCGCAACCTGGTGAAGAAGGTCGGCGAGCTTTCCGAGAAAGCGGCATCGCCCTTCATCGGTGAAGCCGCGAAGACGATCGGCGCGGTGACCAACTCGGTCGACCTGCTGACCGTCGACGGCAGCCATGTCGAGCTCGGCATGATGCGGTCCGAGGTTGCGCCGGCGACAGGCGTCTATGCTCTCTATTCCGACAGAGGCAGCAAGGACGAGGACATCGTCTTCGGCTTCGTAAATGGCCGGCTGGTGAACAACGCAACGAAGACGCCTCTGCGCCGGCCCTACATCATTCTCTCTGTCGAGGCGATCGAGACGCGTGAGGATGCGGCTACTATTCCGCGCCTCAAGAAGAAGTTCGAACAGGTCATCGAGACGATCGAGAAGGGCGGAGCGAGTGAAGACACGATCCGCGCGATGATCCAGGACTATGCCGGCATGGTGTCGCTGTGGCCGGACCTGCTGAAGGTCGACCGCGACCACTTGGTCGAAACCGCCAAGAAGAAGTTCCAGGAGTTCCGGGCGGCGCGAACGGGTTTTGAAAGCGCAGGCGGCGGCCCCGAGGTCGTGCGCCCAACGCTTGATGGCGTGGTGGCCGATGCACTCAGGGCGCGCTTTGGCGATGACAAGGCAACGAGGGCCGTTGCCGCTGCAACGGGCGAGACCGAGCAGCCGCTGTCGCTGGCGGAGATTGCCGGCAAGATGACCAAGGCGGCCGACCAGGGCGACATGCTGACGGTTGGCGCGCTCACCGCGGCGGCGATCTCCTTCATCCGCTTCTCCATGCCGCCTTTCGACCAGCCGCGGGTCAAGTCGATCATGCTGTGCCTGCGCGCCGTGCGCCGGTTCGACGACATGAAGCGCATGGGCGAGACGCTGCTGGCCCAGGGCGAACGCCAGCCACTGTTCATGAAGCTCCACGCCCAGGCGCTGATCGAGCTGAAGGAGCCGGCGGCCGCCGAACTGATGCTGAGGCAGGCGGAGGACCTGGCAAAGCGTACCAAGGACAAGGAGCTCGCGGACATCTACGGCTCGCTTGGCCGCGTGCAGAAGGACAGGTTCGTCGACCTGGGCGCCAAGGATGTGCGCGCCCGGCAGGACGCCTTCGACCGCAGCCTTGCCTACTATCGCCAGGGCAGGAAGATCGCGAACGACCCGAGCAATCTCTATCACACGGTCAACGTGATGGCGCTTGCCAGCGCCGGTCTGCGCGCTGGTCTCAAGGTTCCTGGCGATCTCAAGCCGAAGAAGATCCGGCAGATGGCCGAGGACATCCTTCGCCATGTCGAAAGCGCGCGGCCCAACGTACAGAACTGGGACTACGCCAATGCGGCCGAAGCGTCGCTCGAGCTCGGAATGTACGACGACGCCCGCGATTGGCTCGACGACTATGCGCGCAAGAACATCAAGGACGCCTTCTCGCTGAACTCCACGCTACGTCAGATCACGACGCTGTGGGGGATCAGCATCGGCGGTCCCAACGGCCGTGTCGTGGAAGGCCTGCAGATGGCTCTGATGGGCGCCGACAATGGCGCGCCACTGAAAGTCGACGGTGTGAAACAGCTGCTGGCCTCGCCCGATGAGGCGCGGTTCGAGGCGATCTTCAACGGCGAGACCGGTATCTCGGTCCAGACCGCCTACAAGGCGCTCAGCATGTCGCGCTTTGTCGGCAGGGTGCTACAGGGCGATCGTGCGAAGGGAACAGGCTTCCTGGTGCCGGCGAAAGAATTGCTGCCCGGCGGTCCTGAAGCCGACGCCGCCAAGGATGCACTGCTACGCCGAAACGGTCTCGATGGAGGCTGGCTCTTCCTGACCAATGCGCACGTCTGCGCGCTGGACGGCGCGCAAGGCGCCGCGACACCCGACCAGGCCCAGGTGGAATTCCAGGTCGAAGGTGGAAGCCGGCACCGTATCGCCAGACTCATCTGGACATCGCCAGTCGAACGCCACGACTGCACGATCCTGCACCTTGCGGACTATCCGAAGTTCGATGGGTCGGTGGCGCCCGCGCGCATCGCCGCCAATCTTCCGAAGTGCCGGTTTGCGCCCGGCGAGAAGCCGGCGCGGCCACGCGTGCTGGTGCTTGGGCATCCCGAGGGGCGGTCGCTGGAGATCACCTTCAACAACAACCTGCTGCTCGACCATGAAGGCCCGGCCGTCGGCCAGCCCTTCCAGGCCGATCCCGTGCGCGTGCAGTATCGCGCGCCGACCGAGCCGGGTTCGTCCGGCAGCCCGGTGTTCGACGCCGATACGCTCGACCTGATCGCGATCCATCATCGCGGCAAGGTTCCGCCGATCGACAAGGCGTTCGGTGACGCCGATCGCTACCAGGCCAACCAGGGTATGGCGTTGCGCGCTATCGCGATCGAGTTCGAGGCGGCGCTGAAAGGCGCGAAACCGGTAGCGGCCGTTGCTGCTGCGCCCGTGGCGCCGGCGCCTGCTGCTCCGAAACCCGCGAGCGAGTTTGCCGAACGCGTGGGCGAATCTGCATTCGAAAGCATGCGGTCGCTGGGCGACTGGGAATCCGACGGCGCGGGACTGGAAAGCTTTGGCGCGAAGTCGAGCCGCAAGTTGCTAAAGGAATGCGGCGACTTCATTGCAGGTTTCGAGATATCGAGCCCGGCCTACTACAAAAAGAAACTCGAATCCCCGATCTGGCCAGGCGGCGAGTCCGGCCTGACGATCGGTGTGGGCTATGATTTGCGTCACGCCTCGGACGCTGAGTTCCGCGCCGACTGGGGCGCGCATCTGTCGCCGGAAATGATCGACGCGCTGGCGCCCTATTGCAACAAGGCCGAGTCTGACCTTGCCGAGCGCAAGAAGGTCGTTGCCGCGCTGAAGCCGTTCAAGGTCTCGATCGAGGCCGCGATGACCGTGTTCAGCGACACCATGATGCCTGTTCATACCCACCGGACCGAAGCTGCGCTGGATAATACGGGTGAGCTTCACGACATCAGCATGGGCGCGCTTGTCTCGCTGGTCTTCAATCGCGGGCCCAGCATGGCCGACAAGGATTCGCGCAAGGAAATGCGCGCCATCCGCGACCACATGAAGGCGAAGACGTTCGACAAGATCCCCGCGGAGATCCGCGCGATGAAACGCCTGTGGGAGGGCAAACCGGACGTTGCCGGCCTGCTGACGCGGCGAGAAGACGAAGCTGCCGCGTTCGAGCGTGGTCTCGCGCTCAAGGTGGCCGCGGTCGCCTGACGCTAGGCCTCGCGTAGCAGAGACTGGATTTCGCCGACACGGTTGCGGCTGACGGGGATTTCGGCGCCGCCGGAAAGTTCCAGCATGCGCCGGCCACCGGCCAGCGAGCGCACGCCGCGCACATGGGCGCCATTGGCGATGTGCGAGCGATGCACGCGCACGAAGCCCGACGGGAGGCGGCGTTCCAGCTCCTGCAGTCGCGTGTCGTGCAGGAAGCGGCGGCCATCCGCGAGCGTGACCTCGACATAGTCGTCGGCGCCGGACAGCGCGACGATGTCGGAGAACTTGGCGAGGTCGATGCGGCCGGCGGAACGAACGACGAGGCTCATCGCGCCCGGCGTCAGAGGCGTACCGTCGAGCGCGCGTTCAAGCGCTCGCGCAAGACGGTCCGCTGCAACAGGCTTGGCGACGAAATCTATGACCGCATGATCGAAGGCGTCGATGGCCCTGTCGGCGTGAGCCGACACCACGACGATGCGCGGCTGGCGTGGTCCAGAGCCGAGCAGGGCGAACCCATCTGCGCCTGCCAGATCAAGATCGAGCAGCAGGAGATCGACCTTGCCGCCGGCCAGCGCCGCGCGCGCCGTATCCAGCGTCGGCGCCACTGCTATCTGTGTGAGGCGCGGACCAAGCTGCTCGGCGACCATGCGCTCAAGGCGGCGGGCTGCTGGCGCCTCGTCCTCGGCTATCAGCACATTCATGTCGCAACGCCCGCTGTTGCGCGCGGAATGGTCAGCACGGTTCGCCAGCCGCCTTGGGCCGCGCCGCTGTCGACCCGCGCCCCGGCGCCGAAGGCAGCTTCGAGACGGCGGCGGACATAGGCGAGGCCCTCGCCGCGTGTTTCGCGGACTGGCGGTTCGGATGTGGCGTCCGCGGCAGGCGGCGTCAGCAGAACCAGCCGGTCGCCATCCTCGCTTGTCTCGCGCGTCAGGACGAATTCGCCAGCGCCGCCAAGACGGCCATGAGTGAAGGCGTTCTCGACCAGCGTGTGCAACACGCCCGGCGGCACCTCCATCGTTTCGTCGACGTCTCTTGTCTCCAGCGAGAAGGCGCGATCAACGCGCCACGACATCACTTCGAGATGCCGGCGACAGAGGGCAATCTCCTCGCGGAGCGGAATGAGCGGCTGATCGCTGATCTGCGACAGCAGGCGGAATTCTCCGGCAAGCGCCTCGATCATCTTCACGCCGGACTTGGGATCGGTCTCGACCCACTCGGCGAGCGCGTTCAGCGTGTTCATCAGGAAGTGCGGGGCGATGCGGCGCTTCAGCAGCTCGAGTTCGAGCAGGGTGGCGCGGCGGTTGGCCTGTTCCTCGGCATCGCGCGCGCGACGCAGCGCCCTTACCTGATCGGCGAACAGCACGATCGCGAGCAGGCTGATCGCGAGATAGAAGGTGTTGTCGAGGAATCTCTGCTGTTCGATGGCGGCAAGCAGAAGGAATGCGACCAGTGCAGCGGTTGTGATCGCCGCGCCCTTCTGTTTTTCAACAACACCGCGCGCAGCGATGAACAGCGAGACGAGCGTCGGGCCGAGGATGAAACCGAGCGTCTTGCCGTCGAAACCACTCAGGATGGGTGTCAGGGCCAGTCCTGCGACCGCAGCGATGGCGACATAGAGCCGCCAGCGGTGTGGCGCGAAGCGACTGGCGACGTAGGCGGTCATCGACAGGGCGAAGGCAAAAGCCAGGAAGGCGATGCCGGACAGCCGCCAGATTTGGACCGGATAGGGATAGCTGGTGAAGCCGCGCATCGCTTCCAGCCACAGCTGTCCGACAGCGAACAGCGACATCAGCGAGATGAACAGCGAACCGAGCAGGCGCCGATTGGTGACGAAGGTGAAACCGAAGAACACCGCCGCAGCGACCAGTGCGCCGGTGGCCGCGATGCTGGGAGCGTAGCCGACGAGCAGGTTGCGGCTCGGCCCGCCCATGCGCGCGGCATAGATGTAGTGCAGCGGCGCCGACACCGGTATCGCCAGGTGGAAGCTGGAATAGCGGATGATCACGGTGTTCTCGCCGGTGCGAACCAGGTGCGGTGGAATCCAGGTCACGGCGTCGAGGTCGCCCACTGTTTCTTTCTCTACGGACGCACCGGGTTTTCCGACAGCGCCAATGCGCTCGCCATTCCACCACATGTCGCGCGAGGCCAGCGCGCCGGTATAGAGGCCGAGCGGCGACGGACTCGGATAGCCCTCGGAGATCACGAACCGGCCGCGCACCCAGACAATGCGTCCTTGCGGATTGACATCTTCGACCTGGCCGAACGGCTTGCAGGATGCTTCGTCGATATCCGTGGGATCCTCGCTGACGCCGAGGCTGAGGCAGAACTCGTGATCCAGAAGCGGGCTGATCGGCGCGGGTTGCGCGAAGGCGGCCGGCGCGAAAAACAGGGTCAGCAAGAGAAACAGGCGCAGGATCATGGCTGCAGTCTAGCCGAGAATGACGCGCTGCGCGGCGCCGCTCGCCGGAAATCCTTCACCGTTCGCCGAATGGGGGAGGAAAAGCCGGGTCCGATGGGGTCTGCTGCGTTGGGGTCATGATCCGGGAGGATTGCATGAAGACATCTGTTTCCGTGGCTGCGCTGATGTTGCTGGCGGCCTGCGCGGGCGCCGCGCCGCAGGCGCCGGTCCAGCCTGCTGCGCCTGTCACGCCTGTGGCGACCGTGGCGGCGGGCCCTGCGCTGAGTGTCGAGCCCTACACATTCACCGGCCAGGGCGGGGTGAAGGTGGAAGCCCAGCGTGGGTATTTCGAGGTTCCGGAAAACCGCAACGATCCCAATTCGCGCAAGATCAAGCTTGGCTTTGTGCGCTTCCCCTCGACGGCGGCGAGCCCCGGCGATCCAATCGTCTATCTTGCCGGCGGTCCGGGCGGCACGGGCGTCGGCGCGGCGCAAGGCGCCCGCTTCTCGCTGTTCATGGCGCTGCGTGGCGTTGCCGACGTGATCGCGTTCGACCAGCGCGGCACCGGCTTGTCGAGCCCGACGCCGATGTGCGTCAACGTTCCGCCATTCGGCGCGGACACGCCGATGACCAAGGCGAACCTGGTCGCCTTCTATCGCACCAGTCTCACGCGGTGCTTCGGCTGGTGGGAAGAGAAGGGCGTCGACATCGACGGTTACACCACGATCGAAAGCGCGCACGACCTCGAGGACCTGCGCCGGGCGCTGGGCGCGCGCAAGCTGAACCTATGGGGCATCAGCTACGGTTCGCACCTCGGCCTGGCGGTGATGAAATACCATCCGGCAACGGTGAACCGCGCCGTGCTCTCCGGTATCGAGGGCCTGGACCAGACGATCAAGCGCCCCGCGCTGACGGACAAGGTGTTCGCCCACGTACAGGAGATCATCGACGCCGATCCGAAGACCAAGGCGCTCTATCCTGATCTCGCCGGGACGATGCGGCGCGTGCATGCGAAGCTGAATGCCAATCCAGCGACCGTGACCTTCACGCCCAAGGATGCCTCTGCGCCGGTGACGATCACGTTCGACGGCTTTGCGGTGCAGCTGCTGACGTCGTCGTCGACCGCTGACCCGCCGGGATTCGCCAATGCGCCGTTGCTCTATCTGGCGCTCGACAAGGGGCAGTACGATCGCATCGCGCCCATGCTCTACGGCATGCGTCAGCAGGTGGTGGCGTTCCGGGGCATGCCGGAGGCGATGGACCTGGCTTCGGGCGCAACGGCTGCGCGCCTGGCGTTGACCCAGAAGGAAGCGGAGACATCGCTGCTGGGCGACGCGCTCAACTTCCCGATGCCGCATGTGATGGGCGTTCGTCCGCAGATCGATCTTGGCGACCAGTTCCGCGCGCCGTTCCGGTCCGACATTCCGGCGATGTTTATCTCGGCGACGCTCGACGGGCGCACCTATCCCGACGAGGCTGCCGAAGAGATCAAGGGGTTCTCGAACAAGCGCCGGCTGATCGTCGAGAATGGCGGCCACAACATTTACGAGGCCGACAAGCGCGTCGCCGACGCCGTGGTCGCCTTCTTCAAGGGAGAACCAACGCCGGAGCGGATCGAGTTCGCGCCGCCGAAGATTGCCGTGCCCTAAGCGCTAGTTCCGGCCCTTGGGCTTGTTCGAACGGAATTCGATGCGTTTGCCGTCCTTGGTGATCTGCGTGCAGGGCTGCTGGCGGATGTCGGCGATCCACTGGCATTCTTCCTTTGAGCCATCCTTACGCGTCTCGACGCCAAGGCCATTGCGCTGGCCCCTGGCATAGAGACCGTCGAAGCGTTCGCCCGTGGCGTAGACGACAACGGCCTTGCCCTGCAGCATGCCGTCGACCCACTGGCCGTCGAACGTAGCGACGCCGCCCGTTTCGACCGCATGGCCGTGCGGGCGGTGGTCGTTGAAGTCGCCGGTGACCTTGCGACCGTCCTTGAAGGTAAGTTCGCCAGGCCCAACCTGCTTGTCGTTGACGAAGGCTCCGCGGAAGACGCGGCCGTCGCCGAAATTCGCGATGCCCTGGCCGGTGCGCTTGTCGTTCACGAAGGGACCCAAGTAAGTGTAGGCGCCGTCCGTCGACAGCAGCCTGCCGTCGCCGCTGCGCATGTCGTTGAGCCAGCCGCCATCATAGGTCCATTGCTGGTCGCCCGTAGTGTAGGAGCCCTGGCCGTTGCGGCGGTCACCCTTCCATTCGCCGATATAGGTCGAGCCGTCGCGGAATTTCTGCGTGCCCGTGCCATCGCGCAGATTGCGGACAAAGTTGCCTTCGTAAACAGAGCTATCTGTATAAGTCATACGGCCCGCGCCGTGACGCTCGCCATTGACGAACGCGCCGGCATATTTCTGGCCGCCGGGAAGCGTCTCCGCGCCCTGGCCGTCGATCTGGTCAGCGGTGTAGTTGCCCTCATAGCGATAGCCGTCCGGGCAGGAATAGACGCCTTTGCCGTTGCGCTGGCCGTTGATGTAGTTGCCGGTGTAGCTGCAGCCATTGGCCAGCGTCTCGGCGCCTTCGCCATTGCGCGTGAAGCTGAGCTCGACCGACAGCAGATCCTTCACCCCGCCTTTTTCGGCGCAGGCGCAGTTGAGCGTCTCCGAGCTGTACGTGCCGCCGGGAGCGACTGACGCCAGGGTGCGCTCCGGCCCGACCTGCTGGCCGCCGCGTTTGCAGGCGAAGGTGATGTTGGCGAGCTTGCCCGTGCCGGACGAGTTCGAGTTGTTGACGAGGCGCAGCTCGACATTCGAGCCATCGCATCCGGGCGCTGCAGTCGAGCGCCACTGCACTTCCTTGCCATCCGACCAGCGCAGGGCAGACGTCCAGTCAGCGACCTGCTGCGCCACGGCGCGCAGCGTGAACGGCGCGAGGACAACGAGGCAGAGAAGCGCGAGCGGGGCGGCGCGGCGGCCGAGACGAAGCATGGAAACAACTCCGGATACGCGTGGGTCCAAATCAACACTAGCAGCGTGCAGGCCGCAGAATTCTGTCGTGAAAGTAAGGCCGTCAAGTTGAGCCAAACTGTGGCGCGGGTGCGGCGCCGCCGCTGGTTAATCGCAGTTGCGGGAACCGTCGAGGGCAGGGGGCGTTGGTGTCGCAGTCAACATGAATCAAACGGAGCCAGCCAATGTCCCGCGTATCGGTTTTTGCCCTTCCCGCAGCTGCCCTGCTTGGCCTCGCCGTGCTTGGCGCGTGCGGCAGCAACATGGAACAGCGCGCCGCCACAGGCGCCGCGACAGGACTTATCGTTGCTGGACCGGTCGGCGCCGCGGTCGGCGCCGGCGTTGGCGTGGTGGTCAACGAAGTGGACGAGGCTGACAAGAAGAACTGAGATTTCCCCGTCGCGTACCTGACGGGTTTGTTGGTGGGCTGAGTACGGCCGGGTGAGGATAACCTCCACACCCGGTCGATTCTTGTCGGGTTTCTGGCTGGCCGGTTTCCATGCTAAGGGCCGCTGGCAAACGTGGGGCTCCTCATGACGATTCGGCACTCTCTTGTCCTCTCGACCGTCATCCTGGGCGCGAGCCTTCTGGCTGGCTGCGGCACGAACATGGAGCAGCGGGCGGCGACAGGCGCCGCCACCGGCCTCATCGTTGCAGGCCCCATCGGCGCGGCCGTAGGCGCTGCAGTAGGTGTAGTAGTAGACGCCGTAGACGACGACACCAAAGGCAAAAACTAACCCATAATCCAGCTGACAGCCCGTTGTCAGCAGGCGCGCCGCCAGGAGGCTGGCGAACGCAAATGGAACGGCCCATATTGCCGCCATGGCCCGATCCTCCTCGAAATCCGGCAAGCCGTCCGCCTCCAAGACGCCGCCAGCGCACAAGCGCGGGCAGGGCGTAGCTGAGGGCCCGCAGGCTGCCTTCAAGGCGCAGATGAAGGACGCCGTCGCGGTGGCCGAGGCTGCGCAGGTCTGGACCCCGCACCGGCCTGAACGCACCTGGGAAAAGTTCGAGGGCGGCCGCCGCTTCAAGGTGGCGTCGAGCTATGAGCCGGCCGGCGATCAGCCTCAGGCGATCAGCGACCTAGTGAACGGCGTCAAGGACAACGAGATGGACCAGGTGCTGCTCGGCGTTACTGGCTCGGGCAAGACGTTCACGATGGCGAAGGTCATTGAGGCTGTTCAGAGGCCTGCTTTGATTTTGGCGCACAACAAGACTTTGGCGGCGCAGTTGTATGGGGAGTTCAGGAGCTTCTTTCCGGACAATGCGGTCGAGTATTTCGTGTCGTACTACGACTACTACATGCCCGAGGCGTATGTGCCGCGGACGGATACTTATATTGAGAAGGAGAGTTCGATCAATGAGGCGATTGATCGGATGAGGCATTCGGCGACCAGAGCGATTCTGGAGCGGGATGATGTGATTATTGTTGCGTCCGTCTCGTGCATTTACGGGATTGGGTCGGTTGAGACCTATTCGGCGATGACGTTTGAGGTGGCGCAAGGGGAAGCCAGAGACCCCCGACAGGTCGCGGCGGATCTGGTGGCGTTGCAGTACAAGCGGAATGACCAGGCGTTCGGGCGGGGGACGTTCCGGATGAAGGGCGACACGATGGATGTGTGGCCGGTTCACCAGGAGGACCGCGCCTGGAAGATCTCGTTCTTCGGGGACGAGATCGAGGCGATCACCGAATTTGACCCGCTGACCGGCAAGGCGACGCGGCCGCTGGAGCGGATCAAGGTCTATGCCAACAGCCACTACGTCACGCCACGCCCGACGCTGAACCAGGCTGTCGAAAGCATCAAAGAGGAACTAAGAGGCCGCCTGAACCAGCTCACGCAACAGGGCAAGCTGCTGGAAGCCCAGCGCCTCGAACAGCGCTGCCAGTTCGACATGGAAATGATGATGGCGACAGGCTCGTGCGCCGGCATCGAGAACTACAGCCGCTATCTCACCGGCCGGCGTCCGGGTGAACCCCCTCCAACATTGTTCGAATACCTTCCCGACAACGCGATGATCTTCGTCGACGAAAGCCACCAGACCATCCCGCAGCTCGGCGCGATGTACCGGGGCGACTTCAGCCGCAAGTTCACGCTCTCCGAATTCGGCTTCCGCCTGCCGTCCTGCCTCGACAACCGCCCGCTGAAGTTCGACGAGTGGGAGAAGATGCGGCCGCAGACGATCCACGTCTCGGCGACGCCCGGCCCGTGGGAGCTCAACCAGACCGGCGGCGTCTTCACCGAGCAGATCATCCGTCCGACCCACCTGATCGACCCTCCGGTCGAGATCCGCCCGGTCTACAAGGACAACGCCAACCAGGTCGACGACTGCATCGCCGAAGTGAAGGCGACGGCCGCCAAGGGCTATCGCTCGCTGGTCACCACGCTGACCAAGAAGATGGCCGAGCAGCTGACCGAGCACATGCACGAGATGGGCGTGCGCGTGCGCTACATGCACTCCGACGTCGACACGATCGAGCGTATCGAGATCATCCGGGACCTGAGGCTCGGCGTGTTCGACTGCCTGATCGGCATCAACCTCCTGCGCGAGGGCCTGGACATTCCCGAGTGCGCCTTCGTCGGCATTCTCGACGCCGACAAGGAAGGCTTCCTGCGCTCCGAGACCTCGCTGATCCAGACGATCGGCCGCGCGGCGCGCAACTCGGAGGCCCGCGTCGTGCTCTACGCCGACACGATCACCGGCTCGATGGAGCGCGCGATGGCCGAGACCGGCCGCCGCCGCGCCCGGCAGGAAGCGCACAACACCGAACACGGCCTGACGCCGGTCACGGTGATCTCGGGCGTCAAGGATGTCCTCGAAGGCGTCACCTCCAAGGCCGCCCAGGGCCTGCTCCCGCGCGGGCGCGATCCTAACAAGCGCGGCAGGGGCGCCGCGCTGCCGGGGATGGAGGAAGAAGGCTTCGAGTTCATCGGCAAGGGTCACAATCTTTCCCGCGTCATCGACACGCTGGAGAAGGAGATGCGCGAAGCCGCCGCCAACCTGGAGTTCGAGCAGGCCGCGCGCCTGCGCGACGAGGTGAAGAAGCTGCGCGACACCGAGATCGGCATCGGCATCGAGGCGGTGCTGCCGCCGGCGGATTAGGGCGGGTGGCTTTCCGGCCGCTTCGCGGCCAGCCCCCTCCGTCTTGCGCTTCGCGCAATCCACCTCCCCCGCCTGGCGGCGGTGGAGGACTTCGCGCGATGAAATCCGCTTGACGCGCGGTGTCCTCCACTACGTAGTGGGGGAGGTGGATCGGCGCGCAGCGCCGAGACGGAGGGGGAGCCACTGTTGTGAGAGCGGATCGCAAGACTCGCGAGCGCGCGAAGAAATTGCGCCGGCCGATGACGCGGGCGGAGGTGATCCTGTGGACGCGGCTGCAGCGGAACCAGCTGATGGGACTTCACTTCCGCAAGCAGCATCCGGTCGGCCCTTACATCCCCGACTTCTCGTGCGTGAAGGCGCGGCTGATCGTCGAGGTCGACGGGGCGACGCATTCCACGCCTGAAGAGCGTGCGCACGACGAGCGCCGCCGGCAGTATCTCGAAGAGCAGGGATGGACGATCCTGCGTGTGTGGAACGACGACGTCTATCGCAACGAGACTGGCGTGGTGGAGACGATCATGAGCTGGGCTCGGGTGGGAATTGAGCGGCGGGGCATGAAGCTTCCGCCCGCTTCGCGGGCAGCCCCCTCCGTCTCGCGCGCATAGCGCGCGATCCACCTCCCCCGCCTTTGGCGGTGGAGGACATCCGGCGCCCTTGGCCTATAACGCATCACGGGATACGTCATAGACATGGCCCGTAACCCGAAACTTGCACCCGTCCATCCTGGCGAGATCCTGCTGGAAGAATTCATGAAGCCGCTGGAGCTGTCGCAGAATGCGCTGGCGCGGGCGCTGGATGTGCCGCCGGGACGGGTGGGGGAGATCGTCAACGGGCGGCGGGCGATCACCGGCGATACGGCGCTTCGCCTGGAACGGTATTTCGGCTCCAGCGCGCAGATGTGGCTGGGGCTGCAAGCGGACTATGAGCTGGAAGTCGCCAAGGATGCAGCGGGGGCGGACATCAAGGCAAAGGTGCGGCCGCGGCCGAATGCGGCCTGAGGTCCGGCTACGCTATCCGCCCGTCTGCGACGGCTCCCGGCCGTCGCTTTCGCTCCGGCGTTCGTTGCTCGATTTGATCCCCCGGATCAATTCGTCCGCTACGCGGACCGCTCCTCACCCCCTCCGTCTCGCGCGCTTAGCGCGCGATCCACCTCCGCCCGCCTTCGGCGGTGGAGGACATCGAGCTTGCAAACCTGCGGCTGCGGGCTAGCGTGCTTATCCGTTCCGGGAAAGCTCCTGCCATGGCGTCTGTGATCCCTGCTGCGCCGGCCGTTGCGCAGGATGCGCCCGTGCTTGAGGCTGGCCCGGTTTTCGAGGCCGGCCAGGTGTGGTCGGTGCGGGAGTTGGGGCCCGAGGTTCGCTTCACGGTGCTGCGATTCGAGACGTGGCCGGGCGCGCGTATCGTGCACGGCTCCATATCGGGCTATGGCCGCGTCGATGCCGGCGGCGCGAGCCTCACGCCGGACGGCGGACACATCCCGTTCGAGGAGGGCGCGGCGCGCCGCAGCGTGCTGGAGCTGAAAGGCTCAGGCGCCCGTCCGAGCGAAGGCTTCGAGACCGGCTACGCCCAATGGCGCGCAGCCCGCGCCGGCGCCTTCACGATGACAATCGCCGAGGCGATCGCGTCAGTGGTAGGCGCAGTGAGGGCGGGGCAGCTGGCGGGGGAGTAGGGGCGGAGCGCAAAGCTGCGACGCAACATCGGCAGGTTTGAGTCGTAACGACAAGCATCACAGTAACAAGTTGCGTTCTAGCTCGTGACAGTTTCAGATGCCCGTTAGCAAGTGGGAGGGGCAAATGGTCAAGGTATGGGGTGAGGGTGGCGGCGCTGACAAAGAGTGTGATGCGTGCGGCTCTGTCTATGCGGTGACGTATCAAAGATTTCCCTCTCGCGAGAGCGATGGCTTCAACTGCGAAATTTGCGGAAAAGAGTTGGAGCGCTGGAACAGTACCCATCAACCCGATTTCAAACTGATCAAGCCTGGCAAGAAACCGACTTAAGCAGCTGTACGATACTGAGGGCGATGCACTTGTCGATCTTTCACCGTGTCCGGCAGCCGCAATCCTTTCGATGCAATTAGAAGTTCGGTGCCTATTCGTTTTGTCTGCACCGAATAGTTGATGTCGAAACGGAATTGTCGCCGTACTTGGTAGTGGGCGCGTATTTCTGGCGTATCGTCGTACGTGACGATCCATGGACGATCTAAGGCTAGTACCGCTCGCGCCACTTTCGAATGGTCGGCAGGCGAATAGGCGTTCGTGTAGAGCTTCTTCCCCTTTGAAAAATAGGGGGGGTCAATGCAGAAGAATGTGTCTTTGGGCAGTTTGGTTGCTGCGCGTTTCAGAAAAGCGATGGCGTCCAATCGCGTGAGCGTGATGCAGTCTTTGTATTTTGAAACGCGCTCAATTCGGTGCGTCAGATCAGATTTGTTGTAGCGACAGTCGATGGGATAATCGCCATCCTGTTTCAAGCCACCAATGACGCCGGCACCTTTGATGATTCCGGATCGGTTTGTCCGGTTCAGGAAGAAGGCGGAGAAACCAAGCTCAAGCGGTCTGGATACATCCATTGCCAAATGAATCTGGCGCTGTCGACGCCACTCCGCCACGGTGACCTTCGTTCGGTTCACTTTGTCGATGAGCGCGTCAGTATCTTCTAGCGCGCTATTCCAGAACGCCCAGATCGAAGGATCCAAGTCGTTGATGTGAATTTCCGCAACGTGTCCGCCAAAGAGCAGCGTCAACGCCAAGCCGCAGCCACCGGCATATGGCTCGGCGTATGTGCCTCTATGCAGGTCGTTTAGCCGAAGTATCTGCGATGTCAGGTCGTGCAGGCATGTCTTTCCGCCGGGGTATCGCAGCGGCGATGTCGAGAAAGCCATGAGGGTTTGCTTCGAGCCTGTTTTCTATTTTTTTGGAGATTGACTGCCGAGGGTTATGGGAACCTTACGGCTTGATTTTTATAGATTCTTCTATGGTTCTGAGAATCAGAGGGCTCAGAACCTGCATATCGTTGTTGAGCTGGTCGCCATTGAAAGCTGCCGAAACCGCATGATGTTTGGTGGCGTTTCCGAAGTCTCTGATCCGTTCCAACGCAGTTCGTAGCGGCACGTGACCTTGGCCGGTTGTGCCGACCCACCTAGACAATCGATCTTTGCTAAAAAAAGCGCAGAAATCGGTAGACGCATCTCGACCAGCACAGGCGGTTAGAGTCTCCACGAACGACCAAATGCCGACGGCGATCAGCGGTGTGTGATCGTCGAGAGCGAGCGCCGTAACCGAGTGATACAAACTTTGCAGCTTGTAGACTCCCAGTCGCGTCAGCGCGTCCTCGATCTGAATCTCATGGCTGATAAATCTTGCGCGCTCGGGCTTCGTTGGTCCTTTTCGTTTGGCGGTACCTCCTTTTGCTGCGCTGTCTTCGATAGCTGTCGGGGCAATGCGCTCTCCCGTAATCTGCTTGTTCGCTCCAAGCTTGCGCGCGTACGCTAGGATTTCCGGCTTGTTCATGCGCGAAGACACGTCTTCGCCCTCGCGAAGATCGCTCACGAATTTCTTAGCCAGTTTTTCAAAGTCCGCTTCTGGCCTAGTTCGCTTCAACTGAGCTTGGTCGCTGTTATCCAGGCCAAGCGCTTCTCGAAAAACTTGGTTCGACATAAACCGTTGAACTGTCGTGATCTTGCCCTTGCGTTCCTCGGGTGAAATCAGTTCGGACCTTTCGGCGTAGTCGAGAAAGTCCTGTGCCACCTTGTTGCGCCCGGCTCCAGTGAACCGTTGTTGTTGCTCAGTATTCCACCTGCGTCGCCCAATGCCTCCTTGCTCGCCACCGTGTATCCGTTGCAGCCACACACGAACGTCGTCTTCATCTTCGAATACGACTCCAGGCACTGTGCGGACAGGTTTCCAATTAACTGCGAGTTGCGTGAATGCGTCCTTCAGCTTCGGCGGCGCTAAGTCGGGGTCATTCAGAAGTTTGATGGCGCAAAGTCGCCTATTGCCCTCAGCCGCAGCGTAGCTCGTCCGATCCGTTTTGCCTTTCGTAGGTTTTATGGGGACCACCGCGAAGCGCTCGAGCGGATTTAGTCCGTGTGCGACGATGTCCGCAGCGAGCGGATACACGTTCTCTCTGGAGCAGAGGCGGGCAATAGCTTCAGATTCCGTCTCGACAGGTTCGAATCTTGGATTCTGCAGGTGCAAGAAGATGTGGTTGACCGGTATTGCCGGAATTTCTTGAATCTTCGCAGCCATCGACGTCCCCCCGATATCAAATCCCTGCCCATGCGACTGCTAACGCATTGAGGCGGCCTTTGAAACCCTGAGTCACGTCGGCACGCCTTGCGCGTCCCGGGGCGGATGCCCGCCTTCGAAGGTCAGCCCCCTCCGTCTCAAGCCCTCGTCCTTCGAGACGCGCCCTTCGGGCGCTCCTCAGGATGAGGGCTTGATCCACCTCCCCCAGTGCTGCGCACTGGTGGAGGCAAGGGGTTGGCGCCAGTGTCGGCTGAAGGAGACACGCCATGACCATCCCGCCCACCATTGAACGCTGGCACCGGATTGCGCTGGAGAACCGGCCGGAGGAGCTGGCGGGGATGCTGGCGGAGGGGGCCGTGTTCGAGTCTCCCGTCGTGCATACGCCGCAGGTGGGGCGGGACATCGTGGAGAAGTATTTGCGCGGGGCGCTGAAAGTGCTGAACACCTCGCACTTCCGGTATGGGGAGGAGTGGTTCTCCACCAGGGAGGGCGGCGCGGGCTCGGCGGTGCTGGAGTTCTTCTCGGAGATCGACGGGATCAGGATCAACGGGATCGACATCATCAAGTGGGACGAGGCGGGGCTGATCACGCACTTCAAGGTGATGGTCCGTCCCCTGAAGGCGATCAACGTGCTGCACCAGAAGATGGGCGAGTACCTGGTGAGCGTGGGGGCGGTTAAGGGGTAGGGGACCGGTTGGTGCATCCGCCCGCTGCGCGGGCGGCCCCCTCCGTCATCGGCGCAAGGGCGCCGCTGCCACCTCCCCCGCGCGGAGCGCGGTGGAGGACTTCCCCTTGTTGCGCTGTGTCCTCCACCACGTAGTGGGGGAGGTGGATGGTCGCGGCTTCGTGGCCAGACGGAGGGGGCTGGCCGAAGGCCGGATGCCGCGCAAAGCGGCGGAAACCCCCATCCCGAAAAAAGTTATCCGACACCCTTTGGGGCGGGCGGATAATCGCGGTTTTGCAGGGAGGACTGCATGGCGCGGTCGAGTGTGGAGCTGACGGGGCTGGCGTATGAGGCCGAGAGGCTGGTGCGGGCGGGCGAGAGCCGGGCGGACGTGTCGCGGTGGCTGGGCGTGCATCCGCAGACGCTGGCGGGGTGGGCGCTGAGGGGCGGGTGGCGGAAGAAGGACCTCGATCTCGAATGGTCGGCGGGGACGACGCGGCGGACGATCCAGCATATCCGCGCGGCGAACGAGGCGGTGGCGGCGCAACGCTCGGCGCAGGCGGAGCGTTGGGGCAGGTTCCGCGAGGCGGTCGACCTGATCGCGGCGGGCGGCGAGAGCGCGGCGCCGCAGCTGGAGGCGGTGCTGGCGTGGATCGAGCAGATGCCGCGGCTGGAGGCGCCGAAGATGGCGGCGGCGGAGGCCGATCCGCTGGTGACGGGGACGAAGTCGCTGGGGGAGGCGGATGTCTCGCCCTCGTCCTTCGAGACGGCTGCTTCGCATCCTCCTCAGGATGAGGGCTAAGCCGGACTAGCGGTCCTGCGTCGGGACGTAGGGGGAGATGAGGCCGAGCGGGGCGGCGGTGGTGCGCTTGGCGACGTTGACGATGATGCGGGACTGGATGTCCGACACCAGGCCGAGCGCCAGGATCTTGTCGCGCAGGAAGTTGTCGTAGGCGTGCATGTCGGTGGTGACGATGCGCATGACGTAGTCGACCGCGCCGGTGACCGTCATGCACTCGATGCATTCGGGCCATTTGCGCACGGCCTGCTCGAACTTCTCGAGGTTTTCACGAGAAGGGAGTTGCAGCTTGACGTTGGCTACGACTTCGAAGTTCAAGCCGAGCTTGTCATAGTTGAGCAATGTGACGCGCTTGGAGATGATGCCCTGTTCCTCCATGCGCTTGATGCGCCGCCAGCAGGGGCTGGAGGAAAGTCCGACTTTCTCTGCGATCTCGGCTACGCTAAGAGCTGCATCGCGCTGGATGAGGTCGAGAATCTTGGCGTCGATCGCGTCGAGATCCATTGCCATTTTTTTGTGCCTTTGGTCGAGTTCGTAGACGATTATTGCTCGCTTGATGCCAGATTGCGCACCGAATAGCAATTACTTACCGTGACATTGAGCAATATATTTGCCGTGGCCAAATTCCCCATAGGAGGCTCACGACTTGAAGCACGGAACCCCGGTAACGGGCGGCGTCTCGCTCGACGACAAGTATCTGCTCGAAGAGGGCCGTGCCTTCATGACCGGCGTGCAGGCGCTGGTGCGGCTGCCGCTCGACCGCAAGAGACTTGACCGCAAATTGGGCCTGAATACGGCGGGCTTCATTTCCGGTTATCGCGGCTCGCCTCTTGGCGGTTATGACCAGCAGCTCGCGGCGGTGAAGAAGCTGCTCGATGCGCACGATGTGAAGGTGTGGGAGGGGCTGAACGAGGATCTCGGCGCGACGGCCGTGTGGGGCTCGCAACAGACGTACGCTTTTCCGGGCGCGAAGTTCGATGGCGTGTTCGGCATCTGGTACGGCAAGGCGCCGGGCGTCGACCGCACCGGCGACGTGTTCAAGCACGCCAACATGGCGGGCACGGATCCCAGGGGCGGCGTGCTGGCGCTGTGCGGGGATGATCCGAACTCGAAATCCTCGACGCTCGCCTCGCAATCCGAATTCGCGATGATCGATGCCGAGATGCCGGTGCTGGCGCCGGCGTCGATCCAGGAAGTGCTGGACTACGGCATCATCGGGCTGGAGCTGAGCCGGTATTCTGGGCTGTGGGCCTCGATGATCTGCCTCGCCGACACGATGGATTCCGGCGCGGTGGTGGAGGTTGGGCTCAACCGCTATGCGACGGTGCGGCCGAGCGACTTCGTCATTCCCGAAGGCGGGCTGGGCCTGCGTGTCGGCGACACGCCGCTGGGCAAGGAGAAGCGGCTTCGCGAGTTCAAGATACCGGCGGCGCAGGCCTTCGTGCGCGCCAACGGGCTCGACCGCGCGCTGCTGACGGGCAAGACCAAGCGGCTGGGCGTGATCGTGGCCGGGCAGGCGGCGCGCGATGTCTACGAGGCGCTGGGCGCGATGGGGCTGACGCCGGAGATGGCGGCGGACCTTGGCGTATCGATCTTCAAGGTGGCGATGCCGTGGCCGCTGGAGCCGACAGCAATCTCGAAATTCTGCCGCGGCTTCGAGCGGATTCTCGTCATCGAGCACAAGCGGGCGCTGGTCGAGCCGCAGCTCAAGGGCATTCTCTACCACATGCCGGACGCCGAGCGTCCGATCGTGGAAGGCAAGCACGACCGCGATGGCGTGCGGCTGTTGTCGGATATCGCCTCGCTGTCGACAGCGGACATTGCGCTGGCGCTGGTCGGCCGCCTGCCGGATGGACCGCACCGGGCCAGGGCCGACGCCTATTTCACCAAGGTTCGCGGCGCGCAGCAGGCTGTCGCCGGCATGAACCAGATCAACACCCGCAAGCCGCACTTCTGCTCGGGCTGTCCGCACAACACATCCACGACTCTTCCCGAGGGTAGCCGCGCGCTGGCCGGGATCGGCTGCCACTACATGGCGACGTTCACGCCGGAGCGGCGGACCGACATGCACACGCAGATGGGCGGCGAGGGCACGCCGTGGATCGGCCAGATGCCGTTCACGAGCGAGAAGCATGTGTTCGTGAACCTGGGCGATGGCACCTATAGCCACTCGGGCTCGCTGGCGATCCGCGCCGCGATCTCGGGCAAGGTCAACGCCACCTACAAGATCCTCTACAACGACGCCGTCGCGATGACGGGCGGCCAGCAGGTCGAATCCGGCCAGACTGTTCCGCAGATCGCGCGACAGGTGGAAGCCGAAGGCGTGAAGACCATCGTGATCGTGGCGGACGATCCGACGCGCTATGCGTCGGTGTCGGACCTGCCGGAAGGCACGCGCATCTTCGACCGCAAGAAGCTGGAAGAAGTGCAGATCGAGCTGCGCGACACGCCAGGTGTTTCCGTGCTGATCTACGACCAGGTCTGCGCCACCGAGAAGCGCCGCCGCATCAAGCGCGGCAAGATGGAAGCGCCGACCAAGCGCGTCTTCATCAACACCGCCGTGTGCGAAGGCTGCGGCGACTGTTCGGTAAAGTCGAACTGCCTGTCGGTCGAGCCGGTGGAAACCGAATACGGCCGCAAGCGCCAGATCAACCAGTCGACCTGCAACACCGACTATTCGTGCATCGAGGGCTTCTGTCCTTCGTTCGTGACGGTGACCGGCGGCGACCGGAAATCGGACGCCGAGCGCACAACGCCAACATTCGATGTCGGTGCCCTGCCGAAGCCGAACCTTCCACCGCTGGGCCATGACACGTGGAATGTGGTGTTCACAGGCGTGGGCGGCACGGGCGTGACGACCGTGGCGGCTGTGCTCGCGATGGCAGCGCACGTCGATGGCAAGGCGTCGCAGACGCTCGACATGACGGGTCTTGCCCAGAAGGGCGGGCCGGTGCTGAGCCATGTGCGCTTTGCGCAGAACCCGGATGACATCAAGGCAGGCAAGACGCCGCCGGCCTCGGCCGACGTGATCATCGCCTGCGACCTGGTCGTGGCGGCGTCGGGCGAGGCGCTGGTGATGTTCGACAAGGGCCGCACGTCGGTCGTGGCGAACCATGACGTGACGCCGACCAAGGAATTCATCGAGGACCGCAATGCGCGCTTCGATCCGGACCTGCTGACCGCTCGCGTGCGCAGCCGCGCGAAGTCGTTTGCCGCTACCAATGCGGAAGCGCTGGCCGAGCATCATTTTGGCGACGCGATCTACACCAACATGATCATGCTGGGCATGGCCTGGCAGAACGGGCTGATCCCGATTTCGGATACGGCGATCTACGAAGCCAACCGGCTCAACAAGGTGAAGGTGAAGGAGAACGCGGCCGCGTTCGACCTCGGCCGCATCGCCGCCGTGAACCCGGATGCCGTGCAGGCCGCAGCGCCCAAGCGCCCGGAGATCGAACCGCTGAAGCTCGACGAGCTGATTGCGCGTCGCGCCGACATGCTGACGCAATACCAGAACGCCGCCTATGCGGACATGTATGAGGCGCGGATCGCCCGGGTGCGCGCAGCGGAGAGCAATCTCGGCCTCGGCGAGAAGCTGACGACGGCCGCGGCGACCTATCTCTCCAAGCTGATGGCCTACAAGGACGAATATGAAGTGGCGCGGCTCTATGCGCGGCCGGAATATCGCCAGGGCGTCGAGGACACGTTCGGCAAGGGCGCCAAGCTCACTTTCTTGATGGCGCCGCCGGCGATCTCGAAGAAGAACCACAAGGGCGAGCTGATCAAGCAGCCCTTCGGGCCGTGGATGATGACCGGCTTCAAGATTCTGAAGAAGATGAAGTTCCTGCGCGGCGGTGCATTCGACATCTTCGGCAAGACGGACGAGCGGAAGATGGAGCGCCGCCTGCGCGATGAATATCTTGCGCGGCTGGAGACGCTGTCAGCCGGCCTGACGGCGGACAATCATGCGCTCGCCGTCGAGATCGCCTCCCTGCCGGACGAGATCCGTGGCTATGGCCATGTGAAGGAGAAGTCGGTCGCGGTCGCTGAGAAACGCCTCGCAACGCTGATGGCAAAATGGAGCGCCGGAAGCGCGCCGGCGCCGAGAACGCCGATGATGGCGGCGGAGTAGGGCGCTCGTTGCGCGGTCCGCCCGCTTTGCGGGCAGCCCCCTCCGTCAGGCGCGTAGAGCGCGCCTGCCACCTCCCCCGCCTTTGGCGGTGGAGGACTTGCCCCTTTTCTTGCTTGACTTGCGAAGTCCTCCACCACGAAGTGGGGGAGGTGGATCGCGACGGCTTCGTCGCGAGACGGAGGGGGCCGGCTGCGGAGTAGCCGGATGTCGGATGCGAGCGAGCGCTGCGGGTTTGGAATAGCCGGAAATCGCCAAGAACGAACGATTGAGCGATGACAGCTAGGGCGCAGGATGTGCTTCCGCAGATCGTTCGCGCAGGGCGCTCAAGAGTTCACCCGCCTTGTTGCGCGTCGCCCACTGCAGGAGCTTGTCGAGCGCCGCTGGGTCGCTGGGGGTTTTTGCGCCGGCGCGGAGGAGCGCCAGGGCGACGTCTGTGCCTTTTGCAGACTGCAGGGCGGAGCGTCCTTGATTGTCGACTGCATTCACTTCCACGCCGCCATGGATCAACGCCTCTGCAGATTGGGCGTCGCCCTGATGAAACAAGGCGGTATGTCCAGATTCATCACGAACTGTGACGTCCGCTCCGGCTTGAAGAAGGACGCGCACAGCATCGGCGTCGTACTTGTTAAAGAGTGGAGTCGCGCCGTACCGGTCCCGCGCTTCGATGTTTGCGCCAGCCCGGATCAGCGCCTTCGCAACTCCAGCGTGCGTCTCATGCAACGGTGTCCGGCCTTCCTTGTTCACCGCTTTAGGGTTTGCGCCCGCATCGAGTAGAAAGCGCGCACTCTCTTCATCCTGCACGAAATGCAGCGCCGTATTTCCTTCTTCATCCGCCGCGTTCACGCTGGCGCCTGCGCCGAGCAGAAGCTTCAGGACCGCGATCTGGTCAAAGTTCTTGATCCAGAGAGCGTACTTCTCCTTCTTGTACTCGTCCTGAAAATAGGTCCCTTCCTCTGTCGGTTTATCCCCCTCGACAGCCGCAACGATCCAAGGCTTCGGCAACGCCTGATTGCGGAGATCGGGGAAATGTTCCAGCGCAAGTCGCACCATATCTGGATTGCCGGAAAAGGCGCTGGCGACGACGAAGTACTTTCGTGTTTCTTCATCTGTCAGCGCGCCCTTAGCAATCATCTGTCTTGCCAGTTCCAGATCTCCTGTCCATGGAACCATAATGATCGCCGGAAATTCCTCTGGCTGCGGACCTGGCAGGGGCTGCCGCCACTCTCCCGCGAGCGGCGCTCCCTTTTCGACAATCATCCGCGCCAACTTCGCGTCTCGCTCGTTCAAGGCATACAGCACCGCCTTTGCAGCTCGCGCTGAATGAAAATCGAAGCCTGCTTTTTCCAGCAACGTAACGGTTCGCGCGTCTCCGGAAATCAGGCTCGTCGCACCAGTTATCTCGTCGATCGCTTCTTCGATTTTGGTGATGCTTTCCGGCATGCATGGAGGGTTCCGACTCTCCTCGTCGCAATCGCGGCCGCCATAGTCGAAGACCTTCTTGTGCAGGCCCCCCAACGTGAGCTGGGTCGTGTAACTGGGAAGGTCGGTCCAGCCGGTGGCGTAGCTGTCCTTCAGATTGAAATAGTCAGCCTGCCGAAAGACCTCGATCAGCGCCGTCACGTCGCTTTGCGGAATGGTCCAGCTGTATTCACCTTCGATCATCACGAAACGTCTGCCGCGATAGGTGACCTTGCCATCGCCGCGAACCTCGACCTCGTAGTCCGGGCACTCGCCCATGCATCTTGTTCGCTCGAGCTGGATCAGAACGCTCGAAAGGTCCGGGTTGGCGGGGAAAGCCGCGCCACCACCGCCCGAGCACGCCGAAAATGCGATGCTGCACGCGAACGCTAGGCTGATCGATCTGAAGCGCACGCCTTCCCCCTGCGAAGCGTATTTCGCAATGCTGGAACCTGCACTCCGATGATCGCGCGCGCAATCCAGTCCAAGCCAGTTCCTGGCGGGCGTTCGCCTCTTGATGCGATATCCTCTGGCCTCGGGCCGGTCGGCCCCCTCCGTCGCGCTGCGCGCGCCACCTCCCATGCCTTTGGCGGTGGAGGACTTCTCCCTTGACGCACGATTTTCTCCGCCACGAAGTGGGAACCATGTGCATACTGCGTGTGGGGAGGCGGTGATGTTGCGCAAGCAGATCTACATTCTCGCGGGCATGCTGACGGCGGTGGCTGTCGGGCTGGGGTTCGGTTTGTATGTCGACTGGGGCGCGCCGAATCCGATGCCCACCGATGCAGGCGAGAGGCTGGCGTTTGCGGGGCGGTTGCTGCTTGTGCCGGGGCTGGCGTTGTTTGCCGGCGTGGGGATGACGGCGAACCAGCGGTTTCTCAAGCCCGATGCGATCGATGGCGAGCGCAAGGTCGAGAGCTGGGCGTTCGAGGTGAACCTTCGCTACAACCAGAACACGCTGGAGCAGGCATTTCTGGCGGCGGTGGCGTGGATCGGGCTGGCGCTGGTGCTGCCGGTGGAGCAGCTAGGCGTGATCTCGCGGATGGCGGTGATGTTTGGTGCGGGGCGGTTCGCGTTCTGGCTTGGGTATCTCTATGCGCCATGGGCCAGGGCGTTCGGGATGGGGCTGACGGCGTATCCGAGCTTTGTCGGGCTGATCTATCTGGCGTGGTTTGCGATTGCGCAGCCGGGCGGGTAGTGATCCTGAAGCATGGAATCATTCGACGCAGATGCAGTGGTGATTGGCGCGGGGGCTGTCGGCCTTTCGTGCGCGCGGGCGCTGGCGTTGAAGGGGCGCGACGTGCTGGTGCTGGAGGCAGCATCGGCGATCGCGACGGAGACATCGTCGCGTAATTCCGAGGTGATCCATGCGGGGCTGTATTATCCGACGGGATCGCTGAAGGCGAAGCTGTGCGTCGAAGGGCGGCGGAAACTCTACGAGTATTGCGCCAAGCATGGCGTAGAAGCGCATCGCTGCGGCAAGCTGGTGGTGGCAGTGGACGATGGCGAGGCGGCGGCGACGCCGGCCCTGCTGAAACGCGCGCTGGAGAATGGCGTTGAAGAGACGCGGCTGATCGATGGGGCAGAGGCGCGGCGGCTGGAGCCGGCGCTGAACCCAGACGTGCGGGTGGCGATCCACACGGAAGTATCAGGCCTGTTCGACAGCCATGGATACTTCCTGGCGCTGCAGGGCGAGTTCGAGGATCGCGGCGGAGCGATTGCGTTCGATGCGCCGGTGGTTCGCGGCGCGGTGACGAAGGACGGCATCGAGATCGAGACGGGCGGGGCCGCGCCTTCGCGGATCAGGGCGCGGACGGTGGTGAACTCGGCGGGGCACCATGCCTTGCCGATCGCGCGCATGATCGAGGGCGGGCCGCGCTACAACGGCGTGCGGATGCACTGGGTGAAGGGCTCGTACTTCGTGGCGAGCGGGCGCGCGGCGTTCGCGCGGCTGATCTATCCGATGCACAACCAGGCGACGCAGGGGTTGCACCTGGCGATCGATCTGGGTGGGCGCACGCGTCTGGGGCCGGATGCGGAATGGTTGCCGGACGGGTCGAAGCCGCCGTTCGACTATGAAGTCGATCCGGCGCGGGCGGCGCACTTCTACAGCGAGGTACGGCGCTACTGGCCGGGGCTGAAGGATGGGGCGCTGTCGCCGGACTATTCGGGCGTGCGGCCGAAGATCGTCGGCAAGGGCCAGCCGAGCGCGGATTTCATGATCGACGGGCCCGAAGAGCACGGCGTTGCGGGCCTTGTGAACCTGATCGGGATCGAGAGTCCGGGGCTTACATCGTCGCTGGCGATTGGTGAAAAAGTCGCTGAAATGGCTGGGATTTAGCGACGTTGCCGCGCCTCGCAACGCCGCCTTGCGCTGGCCCGAAGCGGCGCGTATATCCCTGCGCCTCAACCTTGGTGGGATAGCTCAGCCGGTTAGAGCGCAGGACTCATAATCCTGAGGTCCCCGGTTCGATTCCGGGTCCCACTACCACTCTCCTCCGCCACAAAAAACAACGGCCCGGATATGCATCCGGGCCGCTGGCGTCTGTTCTGGAGGCAAGGCTATTTCGCGAGATATTTGTCGCGCTTCTCGCCCTTGCGCTCGAGCGATTTCAGCCATTTCGGCGTGGGGCCGCGGCCGGTGTAGATCTCGCCATTGGGGCCGATGTATTTCGGCTTGAGCTTGACGCCCTTGTCCGAACGCTGGCGGCGGCCGCCGGCGGCCTTGCCCATCAGCTCGTCGAGGCTGAAGCCCTCGGCGCTTGCGAGCGCCTTCAGCTTGGAAAGCGTTTCAGCCTTCGCTTCGTCCTTCTTCGAGGCGATCGCCTTCTGGACGCGCACGGCGAGTTCGTTGAGGTCGGAGAGCGAGAGAGTGTCGATGTTGGGAAGACGCGACGCCATGATCAGCCTTCATGCCTGTGTGGATTTGTACGAATCTTGTCCCAACCTGTGGCCGCAATATACCGGCGCGGAAGAGTTGTCGATTAGATATACGCTATCTGAATGGAAGATAGTTTCGCGTACTAGACGAGACGGCGTGCGTGCCAGTCGATGTGGTCGGCGATGAAGCTGGCCATGAAGAAGTAGGAATGGTCGTAGCCGTGCTGCATGCGCAGCGTCAGCTTCTGTCCGGTCTCGCGGCAGGCCTGTTCCAGCAATTCCGGCTTGAGCTGGTTGGACAGGAACTGGTCGGCGAGGCCCTGGTCGACAAGGATGTCGTCATAATAGCCGCGTGACATGCCCGAGCGCAGCAGTTCGCATGCGTCGTGGCCGCGCCAGGTTTCGCGGCTGGGCCCGAGATAGGCGGTGAAGGCTTTCTCGCCCCACGGACAATTCATTGGCGAGGAGATCGGCGCGAAGGCCGACACAGAGCGGAACAGTTCCGGATTGCGCAACGCCAGCGTGAGCGCGCCATGGCCACCCATGGAATGGCCGGAGATGCCCATGCGCACCGGATCGGCCGGGAAATGCATGCGGATCACGGAGACAAGATCGCGGACGATGTAGGTTTCCATCTGGAAGTGCGGCTTCCACGGCGCCTGCGTTGCGTCGACATAGAAGCCGGCCCCCTGGCCGAGATCATAGGCGGGGTCGTTGGCGACATTGTCGCCGCGCGGGGATGTGTCTGGCGCCACGATCATCAGGCCGTGCTGGGCTGCCGCGGGATAGGCGCCAGCTTTTGTCGTGAAATTGTCTTCAGTGCAGGTCAGACCCGAAAGCCAGATCAGGACGGGGAAGGGCCCAGGGCCTTCAGGTGTGAAGACGCTGAATGTCATCGGCGTGTTCGTTGCGCCGCTGTGATGGCGGCAGTAGCGCAGCTCTCCGCCGCAGACGCGATGGGTCTTGAGGGTTTCGACAGTCATGCCCGACGCTTACAACGGCGCGCGCCGTCATGCGAGAGGGCAGGCGTTTCAGCCGGAGCTGCACGTGTCGCCTTCGGCGCGGTGGGCGACTTCCCAGCGGCCACGCGGAGACATCATCCAGACAGCGCCATCACGGCCGCTTGCCTCGAACAGGCCGACGCCATGCGCTTGCGCCGCCTTCTTCGCGCGGAAAAGGGCGCCTCCGGAGACGTCCCATTCGAAGCTGGCCTGTACCGCGTTGGGCGCGAAGCGATAGCTGGCGTTCTTCGAGGCGCTTGCGGACTCCGGATCGAAGGCGTGCGGATCGCCTGCGGACGGAAAGCTCTGGCGCAGGTCTGCCTGCCAGGCCTGGAGCGCGGGCGTTGTGCGCGAGGCGTCGCCGCCGAGCGGACCATCGACCGCGCGGAAAGTGCGGCTGATCCATTCGAGGAAATCATGCCGGTCGCGCGGCGCCGCAAACAGGTCGAAGGCGTAAACGTCAAAACTCACGGGGAGGAATCCGGGCTGTGGAAAACGCTAATAGAAGCCACAGTATTCTTAAGGCTTCGCTAGAACCGCGCATTGAATCGGTGCGGCGCCGGCGCGCAGGCAGCTATTCGCTGCGATGGATGACCGGATGAAATCCCTTTGGAGACGGGGGCCTGCGCCGGCTAAACGAGGTCTGCCAGCTTCTGTTCCCAGTTCGCGACGCGCCAGGTCTTGCCGGCGGCTTCGAACCTGAAGCCTTCGGCCGCGAGGCGGCGCTTGTGTTCTGCAACGCCGCCCGGAAATTTCTCGTTGAGCTTGCCGTCGGCCTTGATGACTCGCCACCACGGCGCGGTGCGCCTGGCGCCCATTTCCTCTTCCTCGGCAGCGGCCTTGGCGGAAATTCCGGCGAAGATCCCCGTTGTCATCGGGCAGGCGACATCGGCCTTGTGCCGTTTTGCAAGCACGTTGCGCAGCGTGTTGGTCGAGGCGAGCTTGCCCTTCGGGATGGTGCGGATCAGGGCGTCGACCTCCGCGGGTGTCGAGATCACCATCCGCATGCCGGGCAGGCCCCAGCTGCTCATCGGCCGGTCGAGCGTGTCGATTTTCGGTTGTTGAGGCTTGCGGAGTTTTTCGCGTGCGGATGTGGGCATGGCCGGCCTTGTTGTCTCGTCATGTCGTGCGGAAAAGAAACCAGCCGCCGCCGAGGTCTTCGATCCAGATGAAACTTTCCGGATTTATCCTTGGCACGCCCAAGCTACCGGGTGAAAGGAAGCCGACGCTGTTGTCGAGTGTTCCCCCGATGATGATGCGAACCTCAGCGTCCACAAGATGGATCGATGAGAGGCCGAGGTTTTTCAGGTCGGCGGCAATGCCGGGGTCGATATCGTCGGACCCATTGTCCACTTTCACAAAGGCGGCGGTGAGCTGATCGAGCTTTTCGCGGTTCGCGGCGAACCACGCGCGGAGCTTGCTGTCGGTAGAGAGGATAAGTTCGAGATTGCGCTTCTGGAGTTCGTCTTCTGGCGAGAGGCGCGGGCGCTTCTTCATTTCCTGCAGAAGCATCATGTCCATGCCGTTCAAGGCCATCGCGCGATAGGCGGACACGGCCCAGCCGGAGGGCGTTTTCTCGAGATAGAAATAGGCGTCGGCTTCTTCGTCTCCACTGCCGCGCAGGACGATGCGGGCGGCGGCAAGGGTGGGGGTGACGGTGGTGATCTTGTCGGCGGCGGGGAGGTTGCTCTTCGCATCCGTCGCGAACTGTTTTGCTTCGCCGGTGAGGATGGCCTGGCCTTCGGGCGTGGTGAGCTGGCCGGCGTTGGCGAGGTCGATGAAGCGGGCGAGCGTAGCTTCGGGGGTCTTCTGGGCGAAGGCAGCCGGCGGAGCGAGAACGATCGCGGCGGTGGCGAACAGGGAGCGAAGGGTCACGGGTGATTCCTGTTCAGTCGGCCGGGTAGTTGAAGAAGAGCTGGTTGCCATCGGGGTCGTCAATCACGAAAAGCCGGTAGCCCCATTGGCCGTCTTTCACTGGCGCGCCGCGGGCCTCCAGTTCGGCGCGGGTTGCGTTCATGAGCGCGAGATCGCCATCGCCGGGATTGACGAAGAGCAGGCCCTTGCCGCGTTTGTCGGGCCATTGGCAGGAGAAGATGATCGCCGTTCCGTCGCGCTCGACCTGCGCGACGAGGAGCTGGCCGTCCTCGGCGTGGCGCCAGGCTTCGGTGAAGCCGAGCTTGTCGCGATAGAAGTCGATGGACGCCTGGACGTCGGCGACGTGGAGGACGGGGCGGGTGAACCAGTCTGTCATGGGCGATCAGTCCGGCCAGACTTTGAGAAGAAAGGCGTCGTCCAGCATCACGCCTTCGGGTGGGATCTGTCTCTCCCATTCGGGCGGCAGGGGCCCGGGCGCATTGGGCGGCCAGTTTTCTCCACCACCCCAGGCATCGAAGTTGATCGCGATGAGAAACACTCCCTTGAGATCCATCGACTGTGGCTGGGCCATGAGAGCGGCTTCGATGCTGGAGCGAATGGCGGGCGCGATCGACGCAGGGGACATTACCCAGATGCGACGCTTGCCGCCTGGCTTCACGGCAATAACGATGGAGCCGGAGACACCCGGCTGGCCTTTCACAGCTGCAAAGCGTTGTTTGGCTACATCCTGCAGCCTGTCGAGATAGCCTGTCAGCTGATCCACGTCGGGCATGACGGTTTCGAGAATTTCGGCCTGGTAAACCGTGAGCGACGTTGTTTCGAACGCGGGCTTTTCTTGCGCCGCCGCGCTCGGCGATATCGAGAAAAGCAGTGGCGCGAGCAGGACAAGCAACCGGTTCACGCGTTTCCCCCTCTACTCGCCGCTTGCGTAGAGACTGCCGGGCAGGAGCCTGGCCGTCCAGAGATCAGAACACTACCACGCTCCGGATGCTCTCGCCCTTGTGCATCAGGTCGAAGCCCTTGTTGATCTCTTCGAGTTTGAGCGTGTGGGTGATCATCGGGTCGATCTCAATCTTGCCGTCCATGTACCAGTCGACGATCTTTGGCACGTCGGTGCGGCCGCGGGCGCCGCCAAACGCGGAGCCTTTCCAGACGCGGCCGGTGACGAGCTGGAAGGGTCTCGTTGCGATCTCCTTACCAGCCTCGGCAACGCCGATGATGATCGATGTGCCCCAGCCGCGATGGCAGGCTTCGAGCGCCTGGCGCATCACCTTGGTGTTGCCGGTGCAATCGAACGTGTAGTCGGCGCCGCCATCCGTCAGCGCGACGAGGTGCTGGACCAGATCCGTGGTGACGTTGTCCGGGTTGACGAAGTGCGTCATGCCGAAGCGTTCGCCCCATTCGCGCTTGCCGGGATTGATGTCGACGCCGACGATCTTGTCGGCGCCGGCCATGCGCAGGCCCTGGATGACGTTGAGGCCGATGCCGCCGAGGCCGAAGACGATGCAGTTGGCGCCCGGCTCGACTTTCGCGGTTTTCACGACGGCGCCGACGCCGGTGGTGACGCCGCAGCCGATATAGCAGGCTTTGTCGAAGGGCGCGTCGTTGCGGATTTTCGCAAGCGCGATCTCGGGCAGGACGGTGAAGTTCGAGAAGGTCGAACAGCCCATATAGTGGTAGATCGTCTGGCCCTTGTAGCTGAAGCGGCTGGTGCCGTCGGGCATCACGCCCTTGCCCTGCGTGGCGCGGATGGCGGTGCACAGATTGGTCTTCTGCGAGAGGCAGCTTTTGCACTGGCGGCATTCGGGCGTGTAGAGCGGAATCACGTGGTCGCCGGGCTTCAGCGTCGTGACGCCTGCGCCGACCTCTCGCACGATGCCTGCGCCTTCGTGGCCGAGAATGGAGGGAAAAATACCTTCCGAGTCGAAGCCGTCGAGCGTGTAGGCGTCGGTATGGCAGATGCCGGTGGCCATGATTTCCACAAGCACTTCGCCTGCCTTTGGGCCTTCCAGATCAAGCTCGACGATCTCGAGCGGCTTCCTGGCCTCGAACGCGACAGCGGCGCGGGTTTTCATGGAACTGCCCCTCAGCAAAAAGACGTTACGGCAAGTCGCCAGTTTCTGTTTGTCGGGTCAAGCGGAGAGGGGTATCGGGAACCGGTAAAACGGAGTTTGCGGCATGCGGCGCATAGACGGATTCATCGCGGGCAAGAGCACGAAGGCGACCAGCCAGCGCGAGGGCGATGTTTTCAACCCCAATACGGGGGAAGTGCAGGCCAAGGTGGGCCTGTCCAACGTGTCGGACATCGATGTCGCGGTGCAGGCGGCGGCCAAGGCGCACCTGACCTGGAGCAATGTGAACCCACAGCGCCGGGCGCGCGTGATGTTCGAGTTCAAGCGGCTGGTCGAGGCCAACATGCAGCCGCTGGCCGAGCTGCTGTCGTCGGAGCACGGCAAGGTGATCGCCGACTCCAAGGGCGATATCCAGCGCGGGCTCGAAGTGATCGAGTTTGCGTGCGGTATCCCGCATGCGCTGAAGGGTGAGTACACAGAGGGCGCTGGCCCGGGCATCGACGTCTATTCGATGCGCCAGCCGCTGGGCGTCGTTGCTGGCATCACGCCGTTCAACTTTCCGGCCATGATCCCGATGTGGATGTTCGGTGTCGCAATCGCGGTCGGCAACACATTCGTGCTGAAACCCTCCGAGCGCGATCCGAGCCTGCCGGTGCGGCTGGCCGAGCTGTTCATGGAAGCAGGCGCGGCGGCGGGTCTTGATGTGACCGGCGTGCTCAACGTGGTGCATGGCGACAAGGTGGCGGTGGATGCGATCCTCGCCCATCCGGAAATCCGCGCGATCAGCTTTGTCGGCTCGTCGGACATCGCCCACTACATTTATCAGACCGGCGCCGAGAACGGGAAACGCGTGCAGGCGATGGGCGGGGCCAAGAACCACGGCATCGTTCTGCCCGACGCGGACATGGACCAGGTGGTGAAAGACCTCGCGGGCGCGGCATTCGGTTCGGCGGGCGAGCGCTGCATGGCGTTGCCGGTAGTCGTGCCGGTCGGCAAGAAGACGGCGGACGAGCTGCGTGACCGGATGGTTGCGGAGATCGAAACGCTGAAAGTGGGAATCTCTTCGGATCCAGCGGCGCAGTACGGACCCGTGGTGACGGCGGCGCACAAGAAGAAGATTTCCGACTACATCCAGCTCGGCAAGGACGAGGGCGCGGAGCTGGTGGTCGATGGCCGTGGCTTCTCGCTCCAGGGCTATGAGAAGGGCTTCTTCATCGGGCCGTCGCTGTTCGACAATGTGCGGACCGGCATGAAAACCTATCAGGAGGAAATCTTCGGGCCCGTGCTGCAGATCGTGCGGGCGGAATCGTTCGAGCAGGCCGTCTCGCTGCCGAGCAAGCACCAGTACGGCAATGGCGTTGCGATCTTCACGCGCAATGGCCGCGCGGCGCGCGAGTTCGCGGCCAAGGTGAATGTCGGCATGGTCGGCATCAACGTGCCGATCCCCGTGCCGGTCGCGTATCACACCTTCGGCGGCTGGAAACGCTCGGCTTTCGGCGACACCAACCAGCACGGCATGGAGGGTGTGAAGTTCTGGACCAAGGTGAAGACCGTCACCGCCCGCTGGCCGGAAGGTGATGTGGGAGATTCGAGCTTCGTCATTCCGACGATGAGGTAGGGAGCCGATCAAAAGGGGGGGCATCATGAAACGACTGGTCATATTGCTGGTGGCCAGCATCACGCTGGCTGCCTGGGCGCAGACACCGGCTCCACCACCTGCAAAGAAGGAGAAGTTGCCGCGAGCGATAAGCGTTCCCGATGTGATTGTGCCGCCGGAACTAGCTCAGCGCGGCGTGCAAGGGATGCCGGTGCTAAGGGGGATGGTGCAGCCAGACGGGACCATCACCGACATTGAGGTCGTGGAAACCTCGCGCTCTCCGGAGTTCGACGAAGTCGCAAAAAGCGTTCTTCGGCAAGTGACGTTCGAACCTCTGGTGGTCGATGGCATCAAAGTCGCCGCGCCGTATCAGAACGCGATCGCCCTCATCAAGGATCACGTCGAAACGCTGTCGACCAAGACCTGCGCCGACTTAAATATCGATGTCAGCTATTTCCGGGCGACGTTTCCCGAACTCGGGCTCAAAGACATGACTGTCGCGAGGATGAGCCTTGGAGCCTACACGCTTACCTACAAGGGCAAGAAGACTATCGAGTGGGTGAAGCGCGCGACCGGTGCATTCGAGAAGACAGCCGCAGCCTGCGTAGCGCGTCCGGGTGATAAATTCTTCGAAACCTTCGTGAAGATGACAAAGTAATGCAGTCCGGGGCGACGTCAGCTTGGATCGATCATCGGCTGCCGCCCCCTTCGTCTCGCGAACTTCGTTCGCGATCCACTTCCCCCGCGCTGCGCGCGGGGGCAGAAAGGCGCCTGCGCCTGTATGGAGATCTGACATGACCCGCATCGCATTCATCGGCCTTGGAAACATGGGTGGCGGGATGGCCGCGCGGCAGGTGGTGGGTGGGCGCGAGGTGCATGCGTTCGACCTGTCGGAAGCTGCGGTGAAGAAGGTGGCGGCGGCAGGCGCGCATCCGGCGGGGAGCGTGGCGAAGGCCGTCGAGGGCGCGGATGTGGTGATCACCATGCTGCCGGCGGGCCCACATGTGCGGAAGGTCTATGACGAGCATATCCTTCCGCATGCGCCGAAGTCGGCGCTGCTGATCGACTGCTCCACCATCGATGTCGAAAGCGCGCGTGCTGTTGCCACGCAAGCGAAGGCGGCGGGGTTTCGCTTTGCCGATGCGCCGGTGTCGGGCGGCACGGCGGCGGCGGATGCGGGAACGCTGGCCTTCATGGTTGGGTGCGACGAGAAGGATTTTGCCGCTGTCGAGGATGCCCTGAAGCCGATGTCGCGCGTCACCATCCGTGCGGGCGACCATGGCGCGGGGCAGGCGGCGAAGATCTGCAACAACATGCTGCTGGGCATTTCGATGATCGGCACGTGCGAAGCCTTTGCGCTCGCCGAGAAGCTTGGCCTTGCGCCGGCTGCGTTCTTCGAGATTGCTTCGAAGTCGTCCGGCCAGTGCTGGTCGCTGACGACTTATTCGCCGTGGCCAGGCGTTGGGCCGCAGACGGCTTCGGACCGCAATTATGAGGGCGGGTTTGCGGCGGCGATGATGCTGAAGGACCTCAAGCTGGCGCAGGAGGCGGCGGCCAAGTCCGGCGCGACCACGCCGCTGGGCAACCAGGCGGAGGCGATCTACGCGCTGTTCGACCGGCTCGGTTTCGGTGGCAAGGATTTCTCCGGCGTGCAGCAGATGCTGCGCGGAAATCTGGACGGGTTGAAGGGTTGACGCGGCTAGCGCGCGTTCTTCGCTGTCAGATACTGGGCGCCGGTGTAGGCGGAGAGCAGGGCGGCGACGACCAGCAGGCTGATCCATCCGATCGTCATCGCATCCGACACGATGAAGTCATCGCCCCACCCAGCGAGGCGCACGATCGCAGGCGCAGCGGTGAGGAGGATGGGCACGGCCACGGCGATCAGCTCGACTGCTGTCTTCCACTTTGCGAGCTGCGAGACGCGGATGCCTTCGCCATCGGGCGAGGTGAAACGGATATAGGTGATCAGCAGATCGCGCGTGACTATCACGGCGCTCGACAGCGCGATTGCCCACCAGAGCGGCCATTGACCGAGCCAGGCGACGACAGAGAGTGCAATCAGGGGCAGGCCGACCAGCGCCTTGTCAGCGATTGGATCGATGATGCGGCCGAACTTCGAGTGCGCATTGAACGCGCGCGCGGCCATGCCGTCGAACAGGTCGGTGAGGGCCGCGAGGACGAAGAGGATGGCGGCAGCCAGCGCCCAGTCCTGCGAAGCGGACTGTTCGGCCTCTGAATAAGCCTGCCACACCGCAAACGCGACGACGGGCGCGAGGATCAGGCGCAGGAGCGTCAGCGCGTTGGGCAGATGTTTCATTGTCTGGAATCTCCGCGCATCGGCGACAGGCTATCGGCAAAGCTCGGCGGGGCGAAGGAAGGAGACGCAAAACGCCGCAAAAACTCCTGCTTGCGAGTCGTTATAGTATATCATATCGTTATACTGTAACAAGCGTGGAGACCCGGATGCGTCTGGCGGCGAGACTGGCGATTGGCGTGGCGGCCCTGGCGCTGCTGGTTCCGGCGGCCGTGGCGCAGGAAGCGGCAAGCTCGGGTCCCCAGACGGATGCACAGGGCCCAACCGATCCGCCGGAGGATGCCGAGCGCGACGTGGTGGTGGTGACCGGCATCGGTCCGGCGCGGACGGGTGGCGAGATGATCGCCTCGACCACGGTGCTCGACACCAGTGAGGTGACCGACCGGCTTTCGGGTGGGCTGGGTGATACGCTTTCGGGCCTGCCCGGCGTTTCCTCGACATCGTTCGGCCCGGGGGCGAGCCGTCCGATCATTCGCGGACTGGGCGCCGAGCGCGTGCAAGTCCTGGCCAACGGTATCGGGGTGATCGATGCGTCCGCGGCGAGCCCCGACCATGCCGTGACCAGCGATCCGCTTGGGGCCGAGCGCATCGAGATCCTGCGCGGGCCGGCGTCGCTGGCCTATGGCGGCGGAGCGACAGGCGGCGTGGTCAACGTGATCGACGGGCTGATCGTCGAGACACTGCCGAAGAAGGACTTTTTGGCCACGCTCTATGGCGGGCTGACCAGCGCGGATGAGGGAAAGCAGGTGGCCGGCCGAGTCGTCGGCAAGATGGGCGAGGTGGTTGGCGTGCTGAATGCCGGCTGGCTCGACGCCAGCGATGTCGATATTCCCGGCTTTGCGCTGTCGAAGGCGGCGCGCGATGAAGCGGTCGCGGGCGGCGCTGATCCGGCCGATTTCGCGAACGGCACGCTGCCGAACTCGTTTGTCGAGAACAAGTCACTGAGCGGCGGGCTCAGCTGGGTTGGCGATGGCGCCTTCCTGGGCGGCGCGGTGCGGCGGTCGGAGAACCGCTACGGTATCGTCGCCGAGGAGGAAGCGTTCATCGACATGGAGCAGACGCGGTACGACGTGCGCGGCGGCATCGACCTGAATGGCCCGATCCAGTCGGCGAAGGCGTCGGGATCGGTGGTCGACTATGAGCACACCGAGTTCGAAGGACCGGGCGAGCCAGGGACGCGTTTCACCAATGAAGGCTGGGAGGCGCGTATCGAGGCGCAGCACGCGCCGATCGGCCTGCTCGAAGGCAGTGTCGGCCTCCAGGCGTCGGATCGCGACTTTGCCGCCATCGGCGACGAGGCGCTGATCGGGCCGACCAAGACGAGGCAGACCGGCGTGTTCGTGTTCGAGACCTATGACGCAGGCGAGTGGGGCATGGAAGGCGGGCTGCGATTCGATGACATCGACATCGACAATATCGACTTCGGTCAGCGCAGTTTCGAAGCGTGGAATGCATCGTTCGGCGCCCACATGCATGTCGGCGATCACATTTTCCTCGGCGCATCGATCGCGCGGACGGCGCGGGCGCCAACGGATATCGAACTGTTCGCCAACGGACCGCACCCGGCGACGGCACAGTTCGAGGTAGGCGACGACACGCTGGATGTGGAGGAGGGCGTCAACACCGAGGTGAGCGCGCGGTGGGAGGACGACGCCTTCAACATCTCCGGCAGCTTCTACCGGTTCGACTTCGACAGCTTTGTCTATCTTGAAGATACCGGAGCGGTGTTCACCGATCCCGAGGGCGATCTGCCGATCTTCCGGTATGTGCAGGCAGGCGCAACGTTCAGCGGTTTCGAGCTGGCGGCGGATGCGCAGCTGGGCACGGCTTTCGGCGTCGACTGGACGGCGGATGGTTCGGCCGATTTCGTGCGCGCGAAGCTAGATAGCGGCGGCAACCTGCCGCTGATTCCACCGCTGACGGTAAATGCGGGCCTTGAGGGCAAGGTCGACATCTACAGCGGCCGGATCGAGGCGCAGTATGGCGCGAAGCAAGACGACACTGCAGCGTTCGAGACGCCGACCGACAGCTATCTCACCATCGATGCACGGCTCGGCATCGACCTGACGGACAGAGTTCATCTGCTGCTTGAAGGGCGGAACCTGACCGACGAGGAAGTGCGCGTGCACGCCTCGCCGCTAGAAGAGATCGCACCGCTGGCCGGCCGGAATTTCAGGGTGGCGCTGCGCGCTGAATTCTAGAGCTTCGCGCGCGATTCGAGAATCGCGCGCTCGCTCTAGACTCTATGTTTTGCGCATCGCTGTTGCGGAAAACCGGTATCCACTTTTCCGCGCGATGCTTTTGGTGCGTGGCCGAAACGAAAAAGACGCGCTTCGTAAGAAGCGCGCCTTTCCGTACTCTACGCCACTCTACTAACTCGAACTCTACAAACTCAACTAACGCACACACCGGTCTGTCTGGCGAGCCTCATCAGCACTGCTTGCGGCAAGCGAGAGGTCAGGAACTGCAGAAAACCGGGAAAACAGAACTCGACTGAGTCGAAAAGACGCGGGCGCGGAGGTCGTGGATGGCGAACTCGACGCGCCCTTCTTTGGGTCAGAAGTCAGAGCGCCAGATCCGGGGGAGGAAGTCCGGATCCGGCGTCTCGCGAAGAGAGCCTTAGGCGGCTTTCTTGGCGGCGGTCTTGGCGACCGTCTTGGTGCGTTCAGCGGCTTCTTCGACAGCTTTCGGCGTCAGCGAGACGACGGTGTCGAACAGCTCGGTCTGGGCTTTCTTGGCGACTTCAGCGTAGGCGAAGAGGCGGGCAGGGATGTCCTGCATCGCAGCCTGGGCAACTTCGCCGGCTTTTTTCGCGTAGGCGGTCGGCTGGGCTTCGGCCGTCATCAGCGTCGTCGCGTCTTTCGCGGCGGACTGCATCCAGGCGGTGGTCAGCGCAACGTTCTTGTTGAGGGCTTCGACAGCGACTTCGCGGTATTTCGCGGCGATGTCGTTGAACGCCTTCAGCGGGGCGGCGTTGGCGAAGTCGGGGGCGAATTTCGAGAACTGCTCGAAGTTCTTGGTGAAGTCGAATTTGGAGAGGTCGAACATGTCGGTCATCGGGTTCATTTGGGGCTCCTGATTTCGTTGAAGCCATCTAATGCCGCGCCGCGGCAAAGACAAGAAAAATTATGCCGCAGGTGCGAAATAAATGTCGCACCTGCGAACGGAATGTTAGGCGGCTGGTAAGGATTTACGGGGTTTGAGGCCAGAAATCAGGGCTTTAGCCCCTCATGGTTATTCGCGGACATAGCGGCCGGGGGCCGGCTCCAGACGTGGAGTGGATTTGGGGAAGCTGTCGGCGGCGTCGATCTTCTTGCCCGAACGCTTGGCCAACCAGGCCGCCCAGTCAGGCCACCAGGAGCCGTCATGGGCCTCGGTCTTCGCCCGCCAGGCGTCGAGATCGATCGGGTCCTCGTCGCTGACCCAGTAACCGTACTTCTTCTTGTCGGGATGGTTGACGATGCCGGCGATGTGGCCGGATTGCGCCAGCACGAAGCGCCCGCCGCCCTTGAGACGCGACAGGCCTTTGAACGATGCGCGCCATGGCGCGATGTGGTCCTTCTCGCAGGCGACCGCGTAGTGCGGGATCTTGATGTCGTCCAGGCCGACCTTCACGCCGTCGATCTCGAACTCGGTCTTGGCGAACTGGTTATCGCGATAGAGGTGCGTCAGGTATTCGCGCGCCATGCGCTCGGGCAGGCGGGTAGAATCCTCGTTCCAGAACAGCAGGTCGAATTTCGGCCGTGGTTCGCCAAGCAAGTAGGCTTTCACGGCAGGCCCGTAGACCAGATCATTCGGGCGCAGATAGCTGAACGTGCGCGCCATGATCCGCTGGTCGAGATAGCCCTTGCGTTGGGCCTCGATCACGATGCCGGAGATGAAGCCTTCGTCGATGAAGGACTTGAGCGGCCCGGGATCCTCGAAGTCGGTGAGGGCGGTGAAGAAGGTCGCCGACTTGGCAGGGTTTTCCTGCTTGGTCTTGTTGAGCCAGGCGAGCGTCAGCGACAACGTCGTGCCGCCGATGCAGTAGCCGACGACGTTGACGCCGTCCTTGCCGTGCAGTTCGTCGACCTTCTGCATCGCAGGCACGATGCCCTGCTGCACATAGCTGTCCATGCCGTAGTCGCGCAGGTTCTCTTTCGCGTTCTTCCAGCTGATGATGTAGACCGCAAAGCCCTGCTCGGTGAGCCATTTCACCAGCGAGGATTTGGGCTGCAGGTCGAGAATGTAGAACTTGTTGATCCATGGCGGGACCAGCAAAAGCGGCCTTGCATAGGCCTTTTCGGTCACCGGCTCGTAGCGGATCAGCTGGAACAGTTCGGTCTCGTGGACGACATGGCCCTTGGTCGTCGCCAGCGTTTCGCCGACCTTGAAGGCGTCGGGATCGGACAGCGTGACCAGCAGGTCGCCGCCATTGCGCTCAAGATCCTTCACCAGGTTCTCGAGGCCCTCGACCAGCGAGCGGCCGTTGGTTTCGACCGCTTTCTTGATCGCGACCGGGTTGGAGGCAAGGAAGTTGGAGGGCGAGAACAAGTCGACCAGCTGGTGTGTAAAGAAGTGCATCTGTTCGGAGTGCTTCTCGTCGCCCATGTCGGCCGTCTCGGCGAGGCTTTCGAGATAGGCGGACATGATCTGGTACTGGCGCTTCAGGTAGTAGAAGAACGGATGCTTGCTCCACTCCTCGTCCGAGAAGCGTGCGTCTTCGCCCTCTGTCTTCGGCATGCGCGCCGCGCCTGAGAGCATGGCTTGCGTAAGTTCTGCGTAGAGCGCGGTGGTGTTCTGCCAGAACTGAAGGTGCGTGTTGAACGCCTTCATTGGGTTGGTCATCCAGCCCTGTGCCTGGCCCATCATGGCGCGCATGAGGAAGGGCTGCCCCGGACCTTCGACGCCGGGATTGCGGACTTCGCGCTTGGAGAGGGCAAGAAAGAGGCGCTGAAGCAGGAAGTTTATGCGCTGGAAATTCTGCCCTAGCTCGAACGCGCCTGCGGAGCTGAGACCGTCATTCATCGATGCGCCCGAAAAACCCTGTGTGAGTCAAAAGGTAACACCCCCCGGGGTGCGGTCAATTTAGTTGAACGAAGTTGAGAAGCCCCAGTTGACCGACGAGCAGCCAAACCGTGAGGGAAGGCGCTGGAATTGTTTTTGCCGCCCTGCGTCAATTGCGGGCTTCTGGAATCTGCGGGAACCGGGTAGACGGGGCTGCCGGCCATGCTGCGCCTGCTAACTGAACGCCGCCGAACTCCCTGGAGACGTCGCCCCCTTATGCAGCTTGGCTCCATCGCACGCTGGCTGAAGCGCGAGTCCCGGGTTTGGGACGGCGAGCTTTTTACTGTCGCTACCGAGGGCAAGGGGCAGGATGTTGTGTTCGTCCATGGTCTCGCGGCCTCGCCCGAGTGCTGGGAAGAGGCGCCAGAACGGCTTGGGACCAATGTCAGGTCGCATTTCATTCACATGAGAGGATTTGCCGGCCTGCCGGCGAGCGGCTTCCGCACCCCGATGAATTTCCTGAAGCCGACCGCCGATGCGCTGGCCGGCTATATCCGCACGCTGAAAACCGGGCCGGTCGCCGTGGTAGGCCATTCGATGGGCGGACTCGTGTCGCTGATCCTGGCGCGCGACCATCCGGATGTTGTCAACCGGCTGACGGTTGTCGATGTGCCGGCCTTCTTTTCGGTGCTGATAAATCCCTTTGCCTCGGCCGGTAACATGGCGGCGATCGCCGAGCATTCGCGCCGGTCCTATGTCGACAAGTCGAGGAAGCAGCTGGAAGACGAGATGTGGCGGGCGAGCGAAAAGCTTGTGGTCGGCCATGACCAGCTTGAGCGAGTCGTCGGCTGGACCATGGCGTCCGATCGCCAGACGACCGCGGATGTGATGGCCGAGGTGATGGTGACCGACCTGCGCGGAGATATTCCGCGCATCCAGGCGCCGGTCGATGTCATCTATGCTTGGGATAAGGCCGGGCATTCGACGCGGTCGGGGCTGGATCAGATCTATGCCTCGTCCTATTCGGGGCTCGCGCAGGGCCGGAGGCTTCGCATCGACCATGCGCGTCACTACGTAATGCTGGATCAGCCGGATCAATTCTATGGCGCCGTGCGCGAGTGGCTCTCGCGTTAGAGACTGACGAACCATGAGCGAAACAGAAACCATCGAGCTGCGCCGCTATCCGAGCCGCAAGCTCTACAACAAGAACGCCTCCAGCTATGTGCGGCTGCCTGAGGTTGCGGAAATGGTGCGCAAGGGCGCCAATATCCGCGTCGAGGATACCGAGACAGGTGAGGATGTGACCCGCGCTGTCCTGCTGCAGATCATCATGGAACAGGAAAACCAGTCGGCGGGCACGATGCTGTCGGCCGACCTGATGATGGACATGATCCGCCTGCACCAGTCCAAGGCCAGCGAGATGATGACCGGCCTGTTCGAGCAGTCGGTTCTCTTCATCCGATCGCAGCAGGAACAACTGGCGAGCCAGATGTCGTCGACCATGGTCCAGCCATGGAATGTGTTCGACCCGAACGCGATGCAGGAGATGCAGCGCGAATACCAGAAGCGCCTTGCGGGCTTCTGGGGCGGCGCCATTCCAGGCATGGGTGGCGCAGCGCCGCGCAAGCCGGAAGCGGCCGAGCCGCCGGCCAACGATGCCGCCGAGCTGAAGGCGCTACGCGCGCGCCTGGAAGAGCTCGAGAAGAAAGCCGCGAAGAAGTAGGCGCTACTTCGCTCCATCCTTTCCAGGTCTGTAGTCGCGCGTCGCTTCTGCAAGCACGCCCTCCAGCGTCATCGGTGGGCGCTTGAACTGTTCGGCGGCGAATAGCGGGGCCTGGTCGGCATAGTGCGGTGACGCCGGGTCGATGGTCGCGACTCCGTACTGGTGGATGGTGTCGAGCGTGTAAGCGCCATCCGGCGCCCAGTCGGCGATGATGATGTAGGTGTCGCCCGCGCGTCCCTTGCGGAATTTTTCCTTGGTGAGGTCGCCCGCAGCGTAAACGGCGCGAAGTGTGTCGGGGCCGCCATTGGTGGGCCAGGACTGGTCTCCACGCGCGACGCGACTGACTTCGCCCCATTCAGGATCAATGCGGCCGGTGGCGGTCTTGAGTAGTTCTGCTGTTGCCTTAAGTGCAGTGAGCGCCTTCTCGCGATCGTAGGCGTCGTGCATCTGGCCGCCCATGGTGGCCTGGCCGGTGAAGATGGTGAGTGCTGCTGCGCGGTTCTTCATGTCGGCAGAGCCATCCCATTTCGTGACGATGTCGAGCGCGGCCTTGAGATCCTTGTCTCCCTTGTCTGCTTGCTTCAGGGCGTCGACCTGCTTGAGGTCGGCGACCATCTTCATGACGTTGGAGTCTTTCGAATACCGGTGGTCCATCTTGTAGGCGATGAATTCGTCGCGCGTGATCGATGTGTCGGCGCCTATGAGTTCCTGCGCGCGCAGGCCGCGATTGGTGAGATTGGTGTCGACGCCGAAGCTCGCGGGATAGTTCGCCGGCTTCGGGTTGTCGTCCGGGCCAGAGGCAAGAAAGGGTGTGTGGTTCGAGTTCACCACGTAGCCGGACTTGGGATTGATGACGGCGGGAAGGGACTCGACCGGTTCCCAGCCTTTCCAGAGCGTGGCGGAGGTGTCGCCGGGCAGGATCTTCTTGCGGTTCCAGCCCTCTTCGCGCTTGGGCATGTGGGCGTTCCAGAAATAGGCGATGTGGCCCTGTGAATCCGCGACGGCGTAGTTCACGCTCGGGATGGCGTTGTACTTGATCTGTGCTGCGCGCCAGTCGTCGACTGTCTTCGCGAGGTTCATCGCGAGATACTGGTCGAGATAGTGGAGCTCGCCGGCGCTGGTGAAGGAGACAGCGAAGACGCCCTTGTCGGTGACGAAGGCGGGACCGTGTTCGGACCAGTACGCCTCGCGCGACACCGTCTCGAGCTTGTCGTCCTTCAGCACCTTGTAGCTGATGGTGTGGTGGCGAAGGTCCTTCCACTGCCCATCCATCTGATACTTTGTCGGCGCCTTCTCGTCATCGACGGTGAGTTTGAAGAAGTCGTAGACGTCCGGCTTGTTGACTGTAGCGGCCCAGCCGAGATTCGGCCCGGCGCCGTGCAGGATCAGCGGCGTGCCGGGGAAGACGCCGCCGATAATGTCGAGGCCTTCTTCCGATTTCAGGTGTGCCTCATACCAGGCGACGCGACCCTCATAAGGCTGGTGCGAATTGACGGCGAGGCGTGTGTGGCCATCGGCCGAGCGCGACGGAGCGACCGCGATCTCGTTGGAGCCGAGCTCGACATCATCGGGAATGTCGAGCAGGGCAGCGCGCGTGGAAAGCTCGTAATTGGCGCGGCCGGAGAGAAGCGCGTCGATCTCGCCGTCGAGGCCGTAGAACGAAGGTGGACGATTGGCATAGCCGGCGATGACGTCCTGTCCGCGGACGGGCATGGTTCGGGCGCAGCCAGTATCAGCGTGTTCGGCGCACCAGAGATTGATGCCGGCGGCGTAGCCCTCGGCGATGGCCTTGGCTTCGGGCGAGACCTTCGCGTCATAGTCGCGGTTCACGATCTCGGTGTTGCCGAGAGACAGGATGAAATCGTCCGACTTCGCGCCAGACTCGCCGACGATCTCGGCCAGCGTGCCGCGGCTCGAGCGAATGACTTCTTCGATGTTCTTCCAGTCATCCTCGGCGTGGGCGTAGGCGAGGCCGAACACGACGTCGGCATTGCGTTTGCCGTGGATGTGCGGGACGCCGAACTTGTCGCGAATGATGCGTGCGTCGTAGGTCGCGGCGGTTTCCTTCGCCTTGGCCGGGTCCCACGCTGCTGGCTCGGCTGCGGGCTGCGAACAAGCAGCGATCGCGATGAGAGCTGTGGCGCAGAGCGCGAGTGTTCGAATAGCCATGACGTGCCTCCCGGTGCCTACACGCAGCGTAGCGGGTTTGCTGGCGCGTCCAAGCGTGAATGCGAGTTTCCGTTGCGGTGGCAAGCGTCCTCGCGTTTGCGCGCCCTCGGTCGCACGGGCTGAGCTGCCCTGCGGGATGCTGTCGTCTGTCCCTCCAGATGAGGGAGCGGGGCGCGTGATGGAGCGCCGTGGGTCGTGCCAGTGCTGGCTTGCGCCAGCGGATGCGCGTCAACACGCGCCCCGGATCGGCCGTTCTTTCCCGATATGGCAACCAGGAGTTGCTATCGACACACCAGGCGGACGAGCCGCCAGGGGCCTTGGCTCCATAGCCAGTGATCGGTTCCGCGTGCGGGGTTTCGTAACCGAGCCACCCCGGACCCTCCGGTTTCACTCCCCGGAGGCAGACCGGTTCGAAGTTCGTTTCGCCTCGCAACCAGGAGGGGTCAGATAGGCCCGTCCCCAGTCGCAATTGGCTTGCTTGACGGGGCTCATGCGTCCCCGACACTTCGAACACCCACGCCGGCCAACGCCCTGACGTCTCAGGATCCCGGACGTCTCAGAGACCTCCCTCGTGTCAGGGCATGCGCATCCTACGGCCGCTGTGAGGGGTGGAGGATAACCCGGAGCAGGATTTCCGTTGGAGCATTGGTTTCGCAAAGGAAACGCTGCCCCCGCTGTGGGATAACCTGCATGGTTTTCCATGCATGCGGCGAACACCGCGGACGCAGTCCGCGTTCCCCGCGCAGGCGGGGATCCAGTCCGGCGGGCCTGGGCCCGCCAACTGCAGTTGTTTCGACAGGAACTGTGCGGGCCGCGAAGCTGGCTGCGAGCGCGCATTCGCGCGCTGGACTGGGCCCCCGCCTGCGCGGGGGACACGGCTGACGCGCGCTGGACTGGGCCTGCCCTTCGCTTGCGCTTCGGGCGTTCGGCGCTCGAATTGGTCCACTGGACCAATTCGTCCCTTCGGGACCGCTTCTCACCCTTCGCGGGGGATGCGGTGATTGGATCAACGGCGGTGAGCGCGCCCTCGTCCTTCGAGACGCGGACTTCGTCCGCTCTTCAGGATGAGGGCTGAGGCCTTGCGCTAGAAGCTCTTCTCGCTCACGCGCCGCAGCACATCGGCGGCGAATTCTGACAGCGTGTCGTCGCGGGCGCCCATGACGACGATGAGGTCGCCGGGTTTTGCGAGGTCGACGAGTTTGTCGCCGCAGGCGGGTCGGTCGGGAAGGGCGAAGGCGGTCTTGCCGAGGGCGGTGACGCCTTCGGCGATGATGTTGGAGCCCATCGAGCGGTCGACCGTGCCGCCGAAATAGGCTGGCTCGGGCATCAGGAGGATGTCTTTCGCCGCGAGGTCGCGCGCGAACATCTCGATGAACTGGTCCTTCATCTGGCGGATGGGGCCGTAGCCATGCGGTTGCCACATGACCAGAAGACGGCCGGGGAATTGATGGAGCGTCGCGAGGGTGGCGGCGATCTTGTCGGGGTTGTGCCCGAAATCGTCGATGACGGTGATGTCCTTGGCGGTTCCCACGACCTCAAGACGCCGGCGGATACCGACGAAATTCATCAGCGCCATGGTTGCATCGCGCAGCGGCAGGCCGCAGGCGCGGGCGGCGGCGATGGCGGCAAGACCGTTGGAGAGGTTGTGACGGCCGGGCGTCTGCAGGCAGATGCGCTGGCGCTCGCCGGTCGATTTCTCGGTGACAATGCACGACATGCCGTCGGGCTGTGTCACGAGATCCGAGATCGAGAAGTCAGCGCTGGTGTCGGTCAGCGAGTAGGTGAGGGCGTTGGGGTGGTTCACCTCGGCGGCGAGGCGCTTCGTTTCGTCATTGTCGAGATTGAGGACCGCAACCTGCGCCTTGGTGATGAAGTCGGTGAACAGGTGGCGCAGTTCGTCCATCGACTTGTGGTCGAGGGCGATGTTGTTGAGGACGGCGATGGTGGGATTGTAGAGCGCGATCGAGCCGTCGCTCTCGTCCACTTCCGAAACAAAGATGTCGCCTTCGCCGACGATGGCTGAGGCAAAGGGTGCGTCGCCCGCGACAAAATTCTTCATCACCGCGCCGTTCATGACCGTGGGATCGCGGCGGGTAGCGTAGAGGATCCAGCCGATCATGCCGGTGGTGGTCGACTTGCCCGATGTGCCGCCGACAGCGATCGAGACCTTGGCCGTGTTGACCAGCTGGGCCAGGAGCTGGGGCCGCGTGACCTGAGGGCAGCCCAGGCGTTTTGCCGCGATGACATCAGGAACAGTGTCTTCGACGGCGGCCGAGGTGACCAGGAGCTGTTCCTTGCGGGTGACGCCAGAGCCGTCCTGCGGGTGGAGGCCGATGCCGCGCGCCTTGAGGAATTCGAATTTCGACGCGGTGCGCCCGGCGTCCAGGGAGCGATCGGAGCCCTCGACATCGGCCCCGCGCGCCTTGACGATGAGGGCGAGGGGCAACATTCCGCTGCCGCCGATGCCGCAGAAGAAGTAGGGTCCCGAATGCGCAAGGGCGGTCTTTGAGTCGGACATGATCCGGATGTCTCAGCGGGTGGTGCATGGGGTCAAGTGAAAAGACGTTCCGGATCGGGTGCGTGGCGCCCGGAACCCGCATGCCGCGAGAGCTGGCGGACAGGGCGATTGCGCTCGCGAAGCAGATTTATGGCGGGCGCGTGGAGCTGGTTTTCCATCCGCAGTGCTTTATGTCGTCCGGGCATTTTGCAGGCGACGACTGCGACCGGATCGATGCGCTGGTGGAGGTCGGCAACGATCCTGACCTGGACGCCGTGTGGTTTGCGCGCGGAGGTTATGGCGCGTGCCGGGTGGCTGAGTATGCGATCCCGCAGCTGGACGCAGCGGCGCGCCGCAAGGCGTGGATGGGTTATTCCGATATCGGATTCCTGCTGGCGGGGTTGCACCATGCCGGGTTTGAGCGCGTGGCGCATGGGCCGATGCCGGTCGACCTGTTCCGCGAGGATGGCGAACGCGCGGTGAAGCGGGGGCTTGCCTGGCTGGTCGAGGGCGCGGCCTCGTCGCTGGAGCGGGGCGTGACGCCCGGCCATCCCAACCTGGCGTTCAACTTGACGATCCTGAGCCAGCTGCTCGGCACGCCTCTGGAGCCAAAGCTCGACGGGCATGTGCTGATGCTCGAGGATGTGGGCGAGTACATGTACCGGATCGACCGGTATTTCTTCCACGTGACTTCGAGCGCCAGCGTGCGGCGGTGTGCCGGGATAAGGCTCGGGCGCTGCTCGGCCGTGCCCAAGAACGACCCGGATTTCGAATTGTCCGAGGAGGACGTGGCGCGATTCTGGTGCGAGCGGTCGGGCATTCCCTATCTGGGCCGCGCCGATATCGGACACGACAGCGACAACAAGGTCGTGCCTTTCGGTTGATGGAATTGGCGGTTGAACTACTGCGCGACCCAGCCGCCGTCGATCGACAGGGCGGCGCCGTTGATCTGGTTGGCGGCTTCGCTGGTGAGGAACACGGCAAGCGCAGCGACATCTGACACTTTCACGAATTCCTTGGTCGGCTGGGCGGCGAGCAGCACGTCGCGCACGACGGCCTCTTCCGAGATACCGCGGGCTTTTGCCGTGTCGGCGATCTGGTTCTCGACCAGTGGCGTGCGGACATAGCCGGGACAGATTGCGTTGACGCGGATACCGAAGGTTGCGCCCTCAAGCGCTATCGATTTCGTGAAGCCGAGAATGCCGTGCTTGGCGGCCACGTAGGCGCTCTTGAAGGGCGAGGCGACGAGCGCGTGGGCGGAAGCAATGTTGATGATGCGGCCCCACTTGTTCTTCTTCATGTCAGGGAAAGCGAGACGCGTGGTGTGGAACGCCGAGCTCAGATTGAGGTTGATGATGAGGTTCCACTTGTCGACCGGGAAATCCTCGACCGGGGAAACGTGCTGAACGCCGGCATTGTTGACCAGGACATCAACCGGCCCGAGCTGTTCGCGCGTGGTGGCGAACATCTGCTCGATCTGGTCGGGCTTGGTCATGTCCGCGGGCGAGTAGAGGCATTTCACCTTGTTGCCGATTTCAATCGACTTGCGGATCGTTTCGATCGCGGCGGTGTCGCCAAAACCATTGATCACGACATTGCAGCCGGACGCCGCGAGCGCCCGGGCGATGCCTTCGCCGATGCCGCTGGTCGAGCCGGTGACGATTGCTGTGCGGGGCATGGGGAGGCTCCTCTGGGTTGCCGACTTGTCGCGCCGCCGCGCGGATCAGGCAAGGCTGGATCGTTCGGAAGCGGCCCAACTCGATCCAACGCCCTGCTCAAGGCAGCTCCGCGTCCAGTTTCATCACCAGCGCCGCGAAGACGTCGGCGGCGAGGGCGAGGGTCGCGGGCTCGACATGGCCTATCATGTCGTTGGGCGTGTGGATCAGCGACAGGACGTCCGGGATCGCCTTGGGGTCGCGCGAGGCGGCGGCCGGGTTCTGCATGAAGGTCTTGAGCTTTTCGGCTTCTGCTTTTGGAAGCATGCCGAGCGAGACGGTGGGGACGCCGGCGGCGGAGAAGGCCTGGTCGTCACTGGGCGGGTATTGCGGGAAATCCAGGCACGACATGGCCCGCTCCGCGCAGACCGCGCGGACAGCTTCGGTGACGCGGGCGGACTGCTGGCCATTGTTGAGGCCGTGCATGAGCGTGTCGCCATAGGCGTTGATGTCGGCGTTGATGACGGCGGCGATGCTTTCGACACCGTGCGCCTTGATGAAGGCGCGAGCGCCGAGGAGGCCGAGTTCCTCCTGGTCGGTAAGCAGAAGGCGGACCGGATGTTTCGTGCGGCCAGCGACGCGCTGCGTTGCCTCGATCATTGCTACGACGGAGGCGGCGTTGTCGACAACGCCATCGACCAGCTTGCCATTGTCGAGGACGATCGCGTCGTAGTGCGCGACGAGCAGGATTTCGTGGCCGTCGGCGGGGCCAACGCGGACAGTGACGTTGTAGCCGCGAGCGGGCGTCGGTCGATTGCCGGGGAATTCCTCGACTGTGTAGGCGAGGCCGGCAGCTTCAAGCTGCGCCTTCAGCGCGGCCAAGCGGCCATCCTGTGTCGGCTGGGCGAAAGCAGCGACGCGGTCGAGAAGCTGGGCGGGTGTTGCTGTTGGTCCGGCTGCGGTTCCGGCGGGAAGGTTTGCGCACGCGGCAAGCGCGAGGAGCAGCGGCGCGAGTGTGTGACGGATCATGTGTTTCCCAGGTCTTCGCCTGCCGACTCGCGCAGTAGGGCAGGTTGCAGCGCAACTGCAAACGATATCGATTATCGAAAAAATTCTCCCGCCAAACCCTTGTAGGCGCTAAGACTAGGGGCACGTACTGTCGTATTGCGCGCCGTGGCCTCCTCCCGGCGCTGGTGAGGGAGTCAGGATGATGGCGGGTAGCCCGACGGCGCTTCAGTATCTCGACAAGGCAGTTGGCAGCCTGCGGCAGCTCGGGTTGTTTCCCGACAAGAAGGGCGAGATCGCGCCCGTCGTCGCGCTGCTGAACCAGATCTCGACGCTTGAACCCGACAAGGTGACGACGATCGCCCGCACGCTCGATCAGATGTCGCTGTTCAACGACGTGGTGCGCGAGCACATCTCGGCAATCACGGTCGGGGAGCGCTACCAGACGATCACCAACGCCTTCAACTCGATCCGCGACGACGCCAAGGGCCTCGTCGACCAGTATGCCGACGGCAAGGTCTCCACCATGGAGCGGCTGTCGAACATGTGGATGAAGATGACGCGCGGCGACATCGCGGCGCGCTTCGACAAGATCAAGGACACCTATCTCGACGTCCAGAAGGACACCAAGGTCCAGATCGACAAGGAACGTCTGATCCTCGAAGCCTACATGGACTTCCGTGGCGCGCTGAAGAATTCGGAAGTGCTGGCGCTCGACGTTCTCAGGACGGCCGAGGGGAAGCTGGAAGCTGCCAAGGCGCAGATGAAGGCGGCGTCCGATGCGGTGGCGGCTTACACCGGAACGGAGCCCGCAGAGCGCTCGAAGCTGGAGTTGGCGCGTGACGAAGAGCTGCGCCGACTGCAGGCCGAGGAAGGCCGCTACCAGGTCGCCAAGGATCTCTCGGACAACATCACCATCGGCTACAACACGTCCGAAGTGATCATGGCGCGTCTTGTCCAGACGACGAACGCCAAGGAACGCATCTACGCGCAGTCTGTGTCATTCTTTGGCACCAATGAAGTTGTGCTGACAGCGCTGTCGGCGACTTTCACCGGCATGTTCGGCCTGCATGAATCGACGCAAGCGCTGGAGAGCATGAAGAAGGGTATCGACCAGTCGCTGGAAACGCTGAGCGAGATCGGCTCGAAGGTGCAGGAGGCGGCTCTCAAGGCCGGTTACGGCCCGACGATCTCTGCTGCTGCAGTCAAGAAGCTGGTGGATTCGGTCGTTTCCTACCAGGAACGCTCGATCGGCATCATCGCCGAGATGCGCAAGCTGGCGACCGAGAACTCGAAAGAGATCCGCGATGCGGTCGAGGACGGCAAGAAGCGCATGGCGCACCTCATTGAACAGGGCGCCGCTGTTGCGCTTATCGCGCGTACTTGATGAGCATGGCCTCATGAGTGAGACAGCCGTTCCGGTGAAGGCGGGAGCAACAGCTCCCGCCCTGCCGGAAGAACCTCGCAAGCTCGACGACGTGATGCTCGCCATGGACGTGGTCGATACGCTGCGCCATCGCGTGCGGATCGTTGATCAGGAGTTGAACGAGAGCGCGCGCGAGGAACAGCTGATTGCCCGGCTGAAGGAAATCTATGGCGCGCAAGGAATCGAGGTCCCCGAGAAGATACTGAAGGACGGCGTCAAGGCGCTGGCCGAGCAGCGTTTCGCCTACAAGCCACCGGCCGACACATTCCCGGTGAAGTTGGCGAAGCTCTATGTCAGCCGCAGGAAATGGTTTCCGGCGGCGATGACGTTCACAGGTGCGGTCGCCGCTCTGGTGGTTGGCTGGCAGGTTTTCTGGGCCATCCCGCAGGCGAATGAGTGGAAGGGGATGCCGACGGAGATTTCGCGGCTGCTGGCGGAAGGTCAGCAACTTGCCGTCGATCCAGTGGTTGATGCGCAGCTTGCGAGCGTTGCCGCCGAAGGCCAGCGTGCTGTCGCCAATGACGATCACGGTGCAGCGCGCACGCAGGTGGCGACGCTGAAGGATATCAACGCGAAACTGGCGCAGGAATACGATGTCCGCATCGTCGTTCGTCCCGACGAGGATTCCGGTTTCTGGCGGCAGGATCCCAGCCGACCGAGCGGCATGCACTATTATCTCGTCGTGGAAGCGGTGGCCCCCGGCGGGCGCGTCCTCAAAGTGCCGGTTACCAGCATCGAGAACCAGAAGACGAAAGACGTCTCGAAATGGGCCCAGCGCGTCAACAAGGAGACGTATGACAGAATGGCGGCCGAAAAATCGGCGTCGGGCGGCATCATCACCAATGACATCCTCGGTCACAAGGCGCGCGGTGAGCTCGAGCCTCGGTGGGACACGCCAGTGCCCGGCGGCGCTCTTACGGACTGGGATGACTGATGGGCGCGTATGACGATGTCATTTCCGGACGCGACGCGCTCCACAGGCTGGACACGCTGACGGCTGGCGCGCGGGCGGAATTCGACGCGGCAGCGCAGGCGGCGGAAGGACATGGGCGGCGGCGTACGGACCTCGCGCGGATGAAGTCCGAGGGCTATCGCGAGCTGGCGCGCATGCGGCTCGACGTTATCAAGGCAGGCGCGGATGACTCGCTTTCTGCGGCGGAAAAGGAAGCCGAGCGCCTGCTGGCGGACCACGAGACATTCCTGTCGACCATCGGTGGCGATGTGGCGAAGGCGGAAGCGACGCTGGGAGACGCGGAAGCCGCACGCCGGGCAGGCGAGGCGGAAGTCGATGCGGCGCTGCACGCTTACGAGTCGCTGATCGCGCAGGTCGAGCAGGATGTGCAGGCGGACCCGGGCTATATCGCGCTGAAGCAGGGCTTCGAGGATGCGCGGTCGGTTGCGATCCGGGCCGAGCAGAAGCTGGAACTGGCGAAGACGGACAGGCTGGAGAAGGGCAAGCCCTATGAGGGCGATCCGCTGTTCTCCTACCTGTGGGAACGGAAGTTCCGGACGCCGGACTATAGCAAGGGCGGCCTGTCGCGAATGCTCGACGGGTGGGTCGCGAAACTGTGCCGGTATGACGACGCCTATCTGAACTATGCTCGGCTGACGGAGTTGCCCGATCGCATCGCGGAACACCTTGCCAGTATGAAGCTGGAAGAGGCGGAGGCGCAGGCGGCGATCGAGCGGTTCGAGTCGCAGCAGCTGCAGGCGCGCGGCGCGGGCAAGTTGTCGGAAGAGCTGGACGCAGCCAAGACGAAGCTCAAGGCGCTGGATGATACGTTGGCCGCCGCCGAAGCGAAGCATTCGAATCTTCGGCTGCAGCAGGAACGCGCGGCGAGTGGCGATGCAGGTCCCCAGGAGCAGGCGCGGTTGGTGATTGAGGCGGGGCTGGCGAAGGCAAGCTTCCCGGATCTCAAAGTTCTGGCGGCGGAAACCACGACGCCTGACGACGACCGCATCGTCGATGCGTTGATCAAGATCCGCACCGAAGAACTGCAGATGGAAGTGAACTGGCGCAATGTGGAAGCACTGCCGGCGCGCCGCCGCGTCGGCTCGGAAACGCTCGAACAGGTGCGTCAGCGGTTCAAGGATGCCGGGCTCGACGGTCCCTATGTTATGGTGCTGCGCGGCGCGTTTGAGGCGGCGATCGAGGCCTATGGCAAGGGACCGGCGCCGGATGGCAACGCGCTGTGGCGCGCGATCCAGGCCACGGTGCAGCAGGCGCCGCGCAATGATGACGATTATTTTGGCGGCCCGCGGCGTGGTCGCAGCATTGGCGTTGGCGATGTGGTTGCAGGCGTCATCATCGGTGAGGTGATCAAGGCGGCGACGCGGGGGAGCCGGTGGGGCGGCGGAGGTGGAGGCTGGGGCGGCGGCGGCTTTGGCGGTGGCGGAAGCTCTGGCGGTGGCTTCAAGACGGGCGGCCGCATTGGCGGTGGTGGTGGCTTCAAGACCGGCGGCCGGTTCTGACATGGTCGCGCGCGTAGAGCGGCTTGCGTGGCGCGACATTCCACAAGAGGCGATAGATCTTCCGAAAGCGACGCTGCAACTGACAGTGGGGCTGGGTTCTGGCCTTTCGCAGCGTCCAAGCGATGCAGCGGGCCACGTGTTTGCGGTGACCGACCGCGGGCCGAACCTGTTCGTTTCAAGCGCGATCGGCGACTACGGCCTCACTGGCCTTGAACATCTCCGGGCCGTGCGTGACGCCAAGATCATGCCGAGGCCTGATCAGGGTCCCGAAATACATGAGCTGTTGATCTCCGATGGCTGCGTTGTCTGGTCGCGCAGCTGGCCGTTGAGGACGAGGACGCGGCGCTTCTCCGGACTGCCGCTTCCAGGCGACACGATGGAAGCGGTGTTCGACATGCAGGGCCGGCCGCTTGGAACCGACGTACTTGGCGCGGATACCGAAGCGATCGCCGCGACGCCAGATGGTGGGTTCTTTGTCGCGGAGGAATATGGCCCGTCGCTTCTGAAGGTGGATGCGGAAGGCGTCGTGACCGAACGATGGGTCCCGGCGGGGCAGGAGCTGGTGCTCGCGCATCTTGATCTGATCGTGCGCGGCGTCTTGCCTGAGGCTGCGATGCGGCGAAGAGCGAATCGCGGGTTCGAGGCACTGTGCGTCTCGGTGGATGGGGCGTGGCTCTATGTCGGGTTCCAGAGCGCGCTGGTTGGCGAGGACGAGCGCTCGGCGCCAGTGTGGAAGCTGAACGCGCGAACGGGCGCGCTGGCAGGTGAGTGGCGCTATCCGTTCGATGAGCCTTCAAGCTTTTGGCGCGATGCAGCACGGCGGAAGGTCTCGGCGGGCGACGTGAAAATCTGCGAGTTCGCGTGGACGGGAGACGACCGCCTCATCGTCCTCGAACGCATCGCGCATACGACCAAGCTCTACGAAGCCGATCTCGCGCGGCTGCCGGAGAAGCGTCTGCTGTTCTCCAGCGACGATCATCCAGAGATGGGGTCGGACATGGAGGGCATGGTGCTGCTGCCCTCCGGGGAGATCCTGCTCGTCTCGGACAATGATTTCGGCGTCGAAGGCGCAGCCACGGAGTTCTGGCGGGTTGCGCCGGGGGCCTGATCAGCGCGCCTCTAGACAGCCAGCTTCCTTGCGCCGTGGGCGACGGTGATCTTCTTCCGGCCGGTCTCGCTGGTCGAGCGGCTGCCCACGGCCGGTACGAAGACGTATTCGGCTTCGATGCGGTCGCGCGTGATGTCGAGCGTGAAATAGCCGCGCTGGCTGGTGTCGATCCATTTCAGTGCGGGGTTCGCGGCGATGAAGTCCGATGCCAGGCGTGCTTGATCACCGTTGAAGCGACGCTCGAAGCCGAAGGAGGAAATGCTCTGGCCGGCGAATTCGACGCCGACCGGGCCATGGGCGTCGGCAAGGTCGAACGCCCAGGCATTGTGGCTGTCGCCGGTGAGCGTGACGAGGTTGGCGCCAGCGGCGCGGGCGCTGTCGTAGAGGCGCTGGCGGGCCGCGGGATAACCGTCCCACTTGTCGAACGAGTAGGGCAGGCCCGCGTCGGTCATGGCATTGCGGCGGGCGATGTCGGCCTGCATCTCGGGCGGGATCGGGCCGTTGACCCACGACGGGCTCAGCTTCGGGAACTGTGTCGGGCCCATGATGACCTGCTGGGCGAGGATCTGCCAGCGCGCGCCTGCACCTGTGGAAGCTTTCAGCGCTTCGGCGAGCCAGCGTTCCTGCTCCGCGCCCATCATCGAGCGTTTGGCGTCCGCGAGCGGGCCCGTGCCGAAGGCGGAAAGTTTCCCGGGGATGTCGCCGCCGGAGGCGAACAGCGTGTCGAGATCATCGTCCAGCTGCTTGGTGCGGCCGATGAGACGCGTTTCGAGACGCAAGAGTGTCGCGAGATCGCCGATCTGGTGCGCGCCATACGCGTCCTGACTCATCGGCAACCATTCGCGCCAGGCGCGGACGCCGGCGACCTTGCGTGTCTCCCAGTCGCCCTCCGTGGCGGGGTCGTGCGCGGCGGCGCCGGTGGCCCATGAATTGTTCGCCGTCTCGTGGTCGTCCCACACCGCGATCATCGGCAGGCGGCGATGCAGCGCCGCGAGATCAGGATCGTTGCGATAGCTGGCATACCGCTGGCGGTAGTCGGCGAGGGCTACGATCTCTCCCGCAGGAGCGAGGCCGCGCAGTTGCGCGAGGCCGGGGGCTGCGTCGGCACGTGTGACGTGAGATTCGTAGATGTAGTCGCCGGTGTGGAGCGCGAGGTCGATGTCGTCGCGCGCGGCGGCATGCGCATACGCGTTGAACCAGCCCGACGTGCCGTTGGAGCAGGAGAAAACGGCGATGCGGAAGCGGTCGGCGCCAGCGGCGGGCAGGGTGCGGGTGCGGCCGGTTTCGGAGGTCTCTCCGCCCGGCGCAGTGAAGCGGTAATAATACCAGCGGCCGGGCTGGAGCCCCGGGGGGCGGGTGTGGGTGCAATGATCGTTGACGGGCGAGGCTTCGGTCTCGCCAGCGATGACGATTGTCCTGAAGGCTTCGTCCTCGGCGACCTCGATGCGCAGGATCGTCGGCGCGGCGGCGACGTAGCGCGTCCACAAGGTGACGCTGCTCTGGTCCGGATCGCCGGAAGCGACGCCATGCGTGAAGCCGGTGAGCGGCGCGGCGAATGCCCTGCCGGGGAGGGTGGCGAGGATCAACCCGCTTCCCGCGCCTGCAAGAAGCCCGCGACGATTGATGATGAAACTCATGACGTCCGCCTCCCGGTCAAGTCGCGGACGTTAGGACGACTTGATGACGCTTTGGAGTCAACCGGCGGAGGCGCTTCGGCGGTCTTCTATTGTCCCGGCGGGCGCAGGAAGTCGCGCTTGCCGAGGGTAACGCCGTTGTGGCGGAGGATGTTGTAGGCGGTCGCGGCGTGGAAGTAGAGGTTCGGGAAGACGAAGGATGACAGGTAGACGGTGCACGTCATCGGCATCTCCTGGCCGCCGCCGATCGGAATGTTGATCGTGGTCTCGGCGCGCTTGTCCATCGCTTCGGACGACGCTGCCTGGCAGTAAGCGTTGGCCTTCTGGGTGCGCTCGATCAGCTGCGCGAAGGAGGTTTCGACGTCGGGGAAGGAAGGCAGATCGACGCCGGCAAGGCGGGCGGCGCCGCGCGTGACCTGATCCGTTGCAATCTGGACCTGGCGCGAGAGCGGGAACATGTCCGGGAAGAGACGGAAGTTGAGGAACACCTCTTCCGGCAGCTTGGCATTGGCGGCGTGGTCGGCGCCCTTCTTGAGGAGGCCTCCAAGAGCACCAAGGGTCTGGGCGCTTGCGCCTTTGAGAATGGTGGAAATGGCGACGGTCATGTGCGCTCCCCGCAAATGAAGTGAATGGGCGTCCTCATAGCCTGAGGGTTCCGGCGCTGCACGGGGAAAATTTGAAGCGCTGGAGCTTGCGCAAATTGCCGGTGAAACCTACCGCGTCCGTATGGGATCAGGGACGACAAACGGGCAAGTGAAGCTCGACTGGCGCATTCGCGTGCTGGCGTGGGCGCATATCGTGGTCGGCGCACTGGGGCTGGGCGTCGGTGTGCTGCTGTTCCTGGGAGCGATCCTGCCGCGCGATCCCGCGCTCTACAGCATTGCCGGTTCGATCTTCGCGATCTTTGGCGGTCTGGCGGTCGTCTATTTCATTCCGTCGCTGATCGGCGGCATCGGGCTGTTGAAAGGCTGGACGTGGGCGCGCGGCGTGATCTGGATGGAATCGGCGCTGCTGGCGGTAGCCGTGCCGATCGGGACGGCGCTGTCGGGTCTTGCCCTATGGGCGCTGCTGCAGACACGGCCAGAGGACCAGGGGCCGGCCAATGACTGGATCATCGCCCTCGAAGTCGTGCTGCGCCGCGCGGTGCGGCCGATCGTGCTAGCGCTGATCGCGCTGGCGACCCTCGGGGCGATCGTGGGCCTGGGCTACCTGTTCCGGGACGTGATCGATCCGCCGAAGCACCAGGAGCTGACGCCGATGCCGAACGGCGTGCCGGCGCCTATGGCGCCGCGCGTACCGGTACTGTGATGTTGCACAGGCCGATGCGGCCGACCGGGTGTTTGTAGAAATCGTCCTTCCGCCAGCGCCGTGAATTCACCAGCGTGTTGAACGTCGCGCTGTCGGTACGCAGGGTTTCGAGATTGGTGCGCTGCGCGGCGGGCACGTCCGCCGCCACCTTGATGTCAGTATAGTGCACGTTCTCAGCCGGCGTCTTGTAGAAGCCAATGTCGCCTGTGCCGCGCGGCAGCGACGAGAGGATCTCCATTCCCTGCACAACACGGCCGAGAATGGTGAGCTGGCGGTCGAGGTTGCGGGGCGACTGGCCGATAACTGTGTAGAGTTCCGTGCCGCCGCCCGAGTTCTCGTCATTCTCGCGGCCGACGCCGACAACGCCATAGCAGTGGGTGATCCACATCGAGGTCGCGTCGCGCGCGACAGGGAAACCGTTCGAGAAGCCGATCTCGCTGGCGTAGGTGTCCGGATCCGGCAGCACGTTGAAGGGTACGCCTGTGCGGGGGACAAAGAATTCGGCGTTCAGTTTTTCGACGCCGACCTTGGGCGGGCGCGGCGGCTCCGCGGCCTGAGCCCATTGCGCAACGAAATTGTCCTGCACGCGCGTGACGGCGCCGTTGACGAAATAGCCCTCGCGCGAGAGCGCCTTCACATTGGCGACGTGCTTTGGCGAGAATTCCGGCGCCATCTCGATCACGACGCGACCCTTGGGGAAATCCATGTAGAGCGTGTTTTCGGGATCGAGCCTGCGCCACTCCTCGGGCTTCGACGCGGCGAGGATGTCGGCAGGCGAGGCGGTGTTGCCTTCGGGCGCGGCAGGTATGGCGGACACGGTCGCGGACGGCGACTGGCAGGCAGCGATCGCCAGAGCAAAAAGAGCGAGGGTAGAGCGCATGACGCCTCCGAAGACTGTGAGCGGGCTATTTGCAGGTGATCGTGATGACGACGCGCCGGTTGAGCGGTTCTCTGGCGCCAATCGGAGTTTTCACGACGGGATCGTCAGCCCCGCGATGCTCCGTCTGAAAGATCTTGGGATCGAAGTAATTTCCCTCGGTCATCAACTTTCGCACATTCTCGGCGCGCTGCTCTGACTGGTATCTGGATGCTTCCGGCAGGCGGCCTGAATCGTCGTGTCCCACGATGCGGATCGCCGTGGCGTCGCAATTGAGGGCGATGCTCCGCGCTTCCATAACGACAGCCTCGGCCTCGTCGGCCATTTTTATGGAGTCAGAGCCGAAATAGACCATGACTTCGCGTGTCGTCTGCGCCCATGCCTCGCCAGCGACGCAAATCCCGGCCGCCAGTGCTATTGTTGCGAGTCTCCGCATCCGACCCTCCCGATCCGAGCTGGCGCAGAGTGCGCGCTTTTGCGGAGATGCTCAATCCGGTAGCGCACGCTGCGGAACGCAAAAAGGCGCCGCTCTCGTCAGAGCAGCGCCTCGCTGATGGATCACGACGTTGGGTGGGGAGGGTGGTGGTTGTGGTTACAATTGTTGTTGTTCTAGCCGCGGTATTCGCCGTTTTCCCAGTAGGTGCGGCCGGTGTTGCGGTCGACGTAATAGTATCTGCGGTCGTCCCTGTCGTAGACGAGGTCGCCGCGGTTCGCGACCTGTTTCCCGCCGACAAAGCAGCCACCCTGTTCCTGGCATCCAGTGTAGTATCCAATCGCGGCGCCAATCGCGCCTCCAATCAGAGCTCCTTCCAGATCATTGTCGGAAATCGCAGCGCCTGCAGCAGCGCCGATCGCGCCGCCGACCGCAGCGTTGCGTTGGGAGGGATCCCAGTTGTCGGTTGTCGAGCACGCTGCGAGCGAGAGGCTCGAAACGGCAGCGCAGAAGAGCGTCTTGATGGCAGACATGGGAAGCGTCCTCAAAGTCGTCCGGTCGTTCGTGCAGGTCTAACGAAGCGCGCGGCGAGGGGTTCCGGTTTCAATTGGATCCAGCGCACGGAACCAAGGTTCCGCGTTGAAAGCGCGGCGGTTTCGCCTGGTTAGCCCATGCGAACTCTGAGGCTTTCGAGTCCACGAAAGCCGGGAAGCCTGCGCCAGTGCGGGGCGGCGTCCGGATCGGCAAGGCGAAGCTTCGGGAAACGATGGAAGAGGCGAGCGAGCACATGCCGCGCTTCCATGCGCGCAAGCGGCGCACCGGGGCAGATGTGAGCGCCGCCGCCGAACGCCAGATGCCGCGCAGCATTCTTCCGGGTGACGTCGAATGAGTCAGCGCGTTCGAAGGCCGTCTCGTCGCGGTTGGCGGATCGGATGAAGACGTTGAGCGCTGCGCCCTGTGCGACCGGACAACCGGACAGCTCCAGCTCGCGCGAGGCGATGCGCCAGGTGAAGTCGACTGGTGGCTCGTATCTCAGGGTCTCGTCCACGGCAGTCAGCCAGAGCGAGGCGTCGGCTTCGAGGGCGGCACGCTGATCCGGATGGGTGAGGATGAGATACACGGCGTTGCCAATCAGGTCGGTGGTCGTGACGTTTCCGGCGACCAGCAGCGTGCGCAGGTTGAAGGTGATCTCGACATCCGTCAGCGGCGCGCCGCCTGCCTGGATGCGGGCCATGTCGGTGAGGAGATCATCGCGTGGGTCGAGCTTCCTCGCAGCAAAGGTCTCGCGCATGAAAGTGCTGAGCCCGTTGGATGCGGCGACAAGCGCAGCCACTTCCTCCGGCGTGCGGTTGGGGTTGAAGGACTGGATGATGCCGTCGAGCCATTCGCGGAACGAGGCGAGGCGATCCTCCGGTACGCCGAGGATATTGCCGATGCAGGCCACGGGGACGGGCTCGGCGATTTCCTTCATGAGGTCGAACTCGTGTTTGCCTTCGAGGCGGTCGAGCGCCTGGTCGACGATGCGGATGCAGACGGGTTCAAAGCCGGCGATGCGGGCATAGAGTGGTTGCACAAGCGGGCCGCGCACGCGTGCATGCTCTTCGCCGTCGAGTTCGAGCAGCGAGGAGCGCTGGTCGTCCGGGAAAGCGAGGCCTGCGGGCACCGTGGCCCGGCGACGGCGGATGGCCACGGCGGCAGGCTCCGCGTGCTCGGGATTCTTGAAATGGGAGTTGTCGAGGAAAATTGCGCGTGCATCCGCCATGCGGCCGACGAACCAGGCGCCGCCTTCTTCATCGCGATGAAGCGGACATTGCGCCCGCAATTCGGCTAGGCGCGGATGCGGATCAGCGCGCGCGGACGGATTGGCGGCCGTCAGATCGAGAATGCGGAAAAGACCGCCACCGGAATCGGCTATCGGCCCCTCCCGCATCTGCCCAACCCAAGGTGACACAACTTATGGTTGTGGTAGGCGGGACGTCAAGCGGAAGCCTATTCTGAATGCGTATCGCGCGGCCGCATGGAGCGGCCGCGCGATGGCAGAGGTTAAGTGGAAGGTGAACCGGGCTAGAGAACGTCCAGCATTTTGGCGACCAGCGGGTGGCGGACGACGTCGCCTTGCGCGAGGCGGACGACGCCGACATCGCCGCCCATGCTCTCGATCCGGTCGGCGACCGGGGCGAGGCCGGAGAGTTCGGGCAAGAGGTCCGACTGGGCCGGATCGCCGGTGACGATCATTTTCGAATTCCAGCCGAGACGCGTCAGGATCATCTTGAGCTGGACGTAGGTGCAGTTCTGCGCCTCATCGACCACGATGAAGGCGTTGTTGAGAGTGCGGCCGCGCATGAAGCCGACCGAGGCGATCTCGATCTGGCCTTCGGCGATCATCGCCTTGACCTGCTTGGCTGACATCCGATCCTGCAGCGCGTCGTAGAGCGGGCGCAGGTAGGGGGCGAGCTTTTCTTCCATGTCGCCGGGCAGGAAGCCGATATTCTCGCCGGCATCGACAGCTGGACGGCAGAGGACGATGCGGCCGACCTTGCCGGCGCGCAGGTATTCGACGGCTTTGGCGATGGCGAGATAGGTCTTGCCGGTGCCGGCCGGACCGAGGGCAAGCACGAGATGCGAGCGGTCGATCGCTTCCATCAGCTTCGCCTGGCCTTCGGATTTCGGCTGCACGTTCTTGACGTAGGCCTGATCCCGGGCTGGCTCGCGCGCAGGTTCGCGTTGCTGGTGCTGCTGGTGATCATTGGCGGCGTGGCCGCCGCGTTTCTTTCGTCTTGGATAATGGTCCTCGGCTATCGGGTCCCAGCCGCCCTCTATGACATTGAGATGAACGCCGCCGGAGTTCCGGCCATCACGCGCGTCATAGTCGGCGCGGATGCGGCGGACAGCGGAACGTTTTGCCATGGAGGTACTCCTCGTTTGCAGCAGAAAACTCGCGTGGAAAAAACAAAAACGCCGCAAGCCTGGGAGGGGCTGCGGCGTTGGACGTGCCGGATTTCAGAGTGTGCCGGGGGCGGCGGCGGTCGCCTGAACAGGCGGCCTGCTGCGTCGTGTTCGGATGGTGCAACCGTTCGCGGTCGACTCAATCCAGTTCCCCGTTTTTCAGGGTTTGCGCCGCAAGAACCGCGCCACCCCGAATCAGCTTCCCTAGGAGTAGACTAGATTGCCGTTAACGGAACTATAAAGAGGCAGTTTGGCGCAGACGGAGTCTCGGACTCGATTTTACAGTTGTGTGACTCAAAAACAGGCATTGGCGCCGCGGAGTGAGCTGATGGCGATCTACGAACTCGATGGCGTGAGGCCGGAGACGGAAGGCGACCACTGGATCGCCGACAGCGCCGGCGTGATGGGACGGGTGATCCTGAAGAAGAACGCCAGCGTCTGGTTTGGCGCCACGCTGCGCGGCGACAACGATCCGATCATCATCGGTGAGAATTCGAACGTGCAGGACGGATCGGTGCTGCACACGGATGTCGGCCAGCCGCTGACGATCGGCGCCAACTGCACGATCGGCCACATGGTAATGCTGCATGGCTGCACGATCGGGGACAATTCCCTCGTCGGGATCGGAAGCATCGTGTTGAACGGCGCAAAGATCGGGAAGAACTGCCTGATCGGAGCGAACTCGCTGATCACCGAAGGCAAGGTGATCCCGGACGGCTCGATGGTGATGGGCGCGCCGGGCAAGGTGGTGCGGGAGCTGACGGAGCAGCAGATCCAGATGATCGCGTTTGGCGCACACCACTATGTCGAGAACTGGAAGCGCTACGCCAAAGGACTGAAGCGGATCGGCTGATGGCGATGAAGAAGAGCTTCAAGGCGGTTGTGGCGGAGGGCGAGAAGGGTGGGGCCTTCATCGCCCTGCCGTTCGACGCGGATGATGTCTGGGGGAAGAAGCCGCGGCATCGTGTTTCGGGGACGATCGACGGACAGAAGATCAGAGCGATCATCAGCGCCGCAGATGGCGGCCTGAAGCTGACGCCGATGTGGCGGCGCGACGCCTGTGTCGAGGTCGGAAAGCGGGCCAGCGTGGTGCTGTGGCCGGAGGGGCCGCAGCAGGCCGACCTGGCGCCGGATTTCCTCGCGGCGCTGAAGGCCGAACCGAAAGCGGCGGCGTTCTTCGACGACCTCGCCCAGTTCTATCGCAAGGGTTATCTCGCCTGGATCGATGCGACGAAGAAGAAGCCCGAAGAGCGCGTGCGGCGGATCCGGGAGACCGTGAAGCTGCTCAAGGCCGGCGCGAAGGAGCGGCCGAAATAGATTTTTCTCCCGGCGCCGCATCCGAACGGCGCGTTTCTGGCCTCTGACCCACAGGCGGTGTGTGCGCCAAGGGAGGAAGCCATGAGATGGAGGATCGGGCTAGCGGCGTTTGTTTCGCCGGCCGTGTTCGTTGTGGTGGCCTTCGCGCATCCGCCGGCGTCGGCGACATTGAAGACGATGGTGGAGAACGGCGTGACCTTCATCAAGGATGGAACGGCTTCCGGCGATACCTCTGATGTCGATGGCTCGATGAGCAAGACGCGCGCAACGATCCGCTAGAGCAGGGTCGCTTCAAGCAGAAGTGTTCGGTGACGTGGAAACACATCCCACTTGTCATCCCGGAAGCGCGCAGCGCTGTCCGGGAACCATTCCTCAACGTGCGAACACGCGGATGGATGGTTCCCGGCCCTCCGCGACTGCGTCGCTGCGGCCGGGATGACAGGTTGAGGGTCTGTCCACATCAGTGGCCACAGACGCCTCAACGCAACCGACCCCGCGTTAAAGGTCGTACTCTCGCCGGAACGCGTCGAATGGCGCAGACGTCTGGAGCACCGGGTAGGGGAAGGCGAGCCAGGGCTGGGTCGCGTCGAGCGTGTTCAGGTTCTGCTTGAAGGTTTCGACGATCTTAGGCTTTGCGTGTCCCCGGAAATCGAGAAACTGGCCCCAGGTCGAGAGGCCGTGGATCGGGCGCGGGCCGACAAGCGGCGTGCGGGACGCGCCATAGTGGGGCGGGAACAGGCGGCGATAGCCTTCCGTGTTGTAGAGCCAGCTGGCGCCGCCGATGGATTTCGTCTCCGGCCAGCGCTGCGCGACGAAAGCGAACATCGCGGTGAGATCGGCGCGGCGTTGCGCCAGGTTAGAAGCGTGAAGCGGGCCGAACGCATCATCGTTGAAGCGGTTGCGGAAATGGATGCGGACCACGCCCGCGTCATTTGGCGCTTCGCAGGCGAAGTGATTGCCAAAGGGAAAGCGGTCTGACGGCCACGGATCTGCGGGGCGTCTGGCGTAGGCGGTGATGAGATGGTCCGCGCGCGCGCGGGGATCATCGATCGCAATCGTGTCGTGAACGAGCGACAGGAACTCTCCATCCGGCGCCATCTTCGAGAGATTGCCGTAGGCGAACAGGCGGTGGAAGTTGGTGTGGAAGGTGATGGCCTCGGTGAGCGGGATGCCCGCCTTCGCGGACAGCACATCGGCGTAGTGCAGCTGCACGCCGAAGAAGTCGCGGGCGATTTCGGCGGTGGCTATGCCTTTTGCTTCTGTCACCGGACCTGCATCCGTCGTTGAGTTTTGCCCAAGGTGGCGTGGCGCGCGGTATCGCCTATATCTGGGCGATGGCAAAGCTTTCCGTTCTTGATCTGGCGCCGATTGTCGAGGGTTCGACGACGCGGGAAGCGTTGCAGAACAGCCTCGACCTTGCACGACACGCGGAGAAGCTGGGCTATCATCGCTTCTGGTTGGCCGAGCATCACAACATGCCGGGGATTGCTTCGGCCGCAACCGCCGTGGTGATCGCGCATGTGGCGGGTGGCACGAAGACGATAAGGGTTGGAGCGGGCGGTATCATGTTGCCCAACCATGCGCCGCTGATGGTGGCGGAGGCTTTCGGCACGCTGGCGGAGCTGCATCCGGGACGGATCGATCTCGGGCTCGGGCGCGCGCCTGGAACCGACATGGCCACGGCGCGGGCGCTGCGACGAATGATGCATGGTAGCGGCGATACGTTTCTCGACGATGTGGTCGAGCTGATGGGCTGGTTCGAGCAGCCGCAGGAAGGGCAGGTCATACGCGCCGTGCCGGGCGCGGGTTCAGACGTCGAGATGTGGATTCTGGGATCGAGCCTGTTCGGCGCGCAGCTCGCGGCGCATCTGGGTCTGCCCTATGCGTTTGCTTCGCACTTTGCGCCGGGCGACATGGAAGGCGCGATCCAGATCTATCGCCAGCGGTTTCGTCCATCGAAGCGTCTGGACAAGCCGTATATGATGCTCGGCCTCAACGTGATTGGGGGTGAGAGCGACGAGGAAGCGAAGCTGCTGTTCACCTCGATCAAGCAGGCGTTTGCGAACCTGAGGCTGGGGCGGCCAGGCAAGATGCCGCCGCCGAAAGCCGATCCCGACTACGATCCGATGATCGAGGCCGGGATTGCGCAGGCGCTGTCGTGTTCTGTGGTCGGCGGGCCGGAGAAGGTCGCCGCCGGCATCAGGGCGTTCACCGAGCGCACAGGCGCGGACGAGCTGATGGTGACCGGCTCGATCTGGGATCACGCCAAGCGGAAGCGGTCGTTTGAGATAGCGGCAGGCGCGATCGGCTAGGTGCGGCTGTCGCGCTTGCCACCGGGACGGCCAGCAGGCTTGCCTCGGAATGGCTTGCCGCCGCCACCGGGTTTGCCGGCGAAGGGTTTGCCGAAGGGCTTGTCGCCGCGTGGCTTGAACGGCTTGCCGCCCGGGCCCTTGGGGCCGCGCGGTTTGAAGCCGTCGGGCTTCACGTGTTCGCCGCGTGCATGCTCGGGGCGAGCGCGGCGTTCGGTGTGCGGGCGCTCGGCGCGGTCGGGGCGCTGAGGACGCGCGTCGCCGTCGGGTGACCATGTGCGCTTGGGTGTTTCGACGCCGATGGCCGCGATCTTGCCTTCGGCGCGGGCAGCGTCGCGGCGTTCGCGGCGGTTCTGGCCGCTTGGGTGAGCGGGCGGCGGGCCCTTGGACGGCGCGGGTTCGGCGGAAGTGAGCGCGGAGTAGACCGGGTCGGCGGCGAGCCTGGCGCGTTCGTTGTCGCGCTGCATGTGGCGGGCGGCGCGGGCTTCGTCGCGCGCGGAGCTGTGCAGGTTTTCGCGCGGCGGACGAGCGTCGGCGCGCGGTTCGCGTTGTGGGCGGTCGCTGTACGCGCGTTTCTCACGCGGGGGACGGTCGCCGAAGTCGCGCTTCTCGCGGAAGGGGCGGTCTTCACGCGGCGCGCGGTCGGCGCGTGGGCCATCGCCATCGCGGCGGGCGCGCATCGGATGCGTGTTCTCGCCGGGCTGCGGCGCGGTGGTGGGCTCGATGTGGATCTTGTCGTCCTGTGTGTCCTGGACGGCGATCGCGAAGGCTTCGGCGGCATGCCCGACGATCTCGAACTTGGTTTCGTCGCCGAAGATGCGGATCGGGCCGATTTCGGCCTTGGTGATGTGGCCGACGCGGCAGATCAGCGGGAGAATCCATTTCGGATCGGCATTGCGCTGGCGGCCTACGTTGAGGCGGAACCAGACGCCGTCGCCTTCCGAGGCAGCGAAGCCACGTTCGGAGCGGGCGCGCGGGGCCCCACGTTCACCAGATGGGCGCTCGCGGAATTCGCCGGAGGGCTTCTCGCCGTGCTGGCGTTCGAACGTCTGCGCGTTGCGCATGCGGCCATCGTCCGACACGTCTTCCGGCTCGGGGAGTTCGTTGCGGAGGAGGCCGATGAGCGCGCCGGCGAGCTGTTCGGCGGTGAGGCGCTCGGCGAGCTGTTTCACGACGGACTGGTCTTCGTCTGACGTGGTGGCGTTGAGGGCCGGGTGCTCAAGAAGCCGCTGGCGATCCTGCTCGCGGATCTCCTTCGCGGTGGGCGGGCCGCTCCAGGTGGCGTCGATGTTGGCGGAGGCAAGCACCTGTTCGGTGCGGCGGCGCTTGGTGTGGGTGACAAGGAGGACGGAGACGCCCTTCTTGCCAGCGCGGCCGGTGCGGCCGGAGCGGTGGAGGAGCGTCTGCTTGTTCGTGGGCAGGTCGGCGTGGATGACGAGGCCGAGGTCGGGCAGGTCGAGGCCGCGGGCGGCGACGTCGGTCGCGACGCAGACCTTGGCGTGGCCGTCGCGGAGGGATTGCAGGGCGTCATTGCGCTCGCGCTGGTTCATCTCGCCGGAGAGGCCAACGGCATGGAAGCCGCGCTCGCGCAGGCTGGCGTGGAGGTGGCGAACAGCTTCGCGCGTGGCGCAGAAGACGAGGGCGCCGCCGGCTTCGAAATAGCGCAGAACGTTGACGACGGCGCGTTCGGTGTCGCCGGGCGAAATGCGCATGGCGCGGTAGTCGATGTCGCCGTGGGGTTCGGTGGCGCTGGTGGTGTCGATGCGAATGGCGTCGCGCTGGTAGTTTTTCGCCAGCATGGCGATGCCGCGCGCGATGGTGGCGGAGAAGAGGAGCGTGCGGCGTGTTTCGGCCGAGGTCGCATCAAGCAGCGTCTCGAGTTCCTCGCGGAAACCGAGGTCCAGCATCTCGTCGGCTTCGTCGAGGACGGCGACTTTCAGCGCGGAGAGGTCGAGATAGCCTTTGGTCAGGTGATCGCAGAGGCGGCCGGGCGTGCCGATGACGATGTGGGCGCCGCGCGAGAGCTGCCGCTGTTCGTCGCGCACGCTCATGCCGCCGACGCACTGGACGATGCGGGCGTTGGTGTCGGCGTAGAGCCATTCGAACTCGCGGCTGATCTGCATGGCGAGTTCGCGTGTCGGGGCGATGATCAGGGCAAGCGGCTGCTGGCCCGGCGGGCTGAAGCGCTCGTTTTCGCCGAGAAGCGTCGAGGCGAGCGCGAGGCCGAAAGCGACGGTCTTGCCGGAGCCGGTCTGCGCCGAGACCAGCATGTCGGCGTTAGGCCGCTCGGGATTCTGGTTGGCCTCGACCACGGCGAGCTGGACGGACGTAGGCTCGGCATAGCCGCGCGCGGAAAGGGCGCGGTCGAGCGCGGGATGGACGGTCGGGAAGGGCATGGGTGTTCGATTTCGTGTCGGCGGCCGTCCCGAGTGCGGGAAACAGTACGCAGGGGGAGGCCGGGTCTGGCGGGGTCCCTTACAGCAACTGTGGATAAAAGCCAGCCGACAAAACGCTGATACAGCAGGGGCGCGTCAGACTACCGCGCCGAAAAGACTGCCGATTCCAGCAGTAACCAACATCGCGATGGCGCCCCAGAAAACAACGCGGATGACCGGTTTGAGCGGGTTTGCACCTCCGGCGCGCGCTCCGAGAAAACCAAGCAACGCCAGCGCCGCCACACAGGCGATGCCTACCCAGATCGAGACCTGGGCGATGGGGGCCAGGAATACGACGGCAAGCGGCAGGGCCGCGCCAACCGAGAAGGAGGCTGCCGAGGCGATCGCAGCCTGGATCGGACGGGCTTCGGTGGCTTTGGAAATTCCAAGCTCGTCACGGGCGTGGGCGCCAAGGGCGTCGTGCGAGGTGAGCTGTTCGGCGACCTGGCGAGCGAGGACCGGATCAAGGCCACGGTCGACGTAGATCTGCGTCAGTTCCTGCCGTTCGTGTTCCGGCATCTCGGCGAGTTCGCGCGTCTCGCGCGCGATGTCTGCATTCTCCGCGTCGCGTTGCGAGCTGACCGATACATACTCACCCGCCGCCATGGACATCGCGCCAGCGACGAGGCCGGCCGCGCCGGCGACAAAGATGGCGTTGCCATCGCCATGCGCTGCAGCGACGCCGACGATCAGGCTGGCAGTTGAGACAATGCCATCATTGGCGCCCAGCACGGCGGCCCGCAGCCATCCGATGCGATCGATGGCATGACGTTCGACGTGAGATTTCGAGCGTGGCAAGATAAACTCCTTGCGGCTTGCGCAATGAAGTCGTCCGGAAAACCTAACGCATTGAGATAGATCAGGCGACTTCGTCCGAGTCCCAGACACCTCTGACAGAGATGTCGGCTTCGACGCCGATATTGTACCAGGCGAGCCGGTCCTTCGAGGCGTTGACGATGATGAAGTGCTCGTGCGGCTTCATAGCGAGGGTCAGCTGGTTGCGCAGCTGCTGGACGGTCTGTTTCGAGCGCAGCACCCACATGTCGCCAGCGGCGCGGGTCATCTTCCCGGCTTCGCGCAGCACGCGCTCGAAGCGGTCATTGCCCGCAAGCAGGCGGGCGGCGATGAAATAGTTGCAGACCGGAACTTCGGTTTCGCCAGCGTCGAGGCGAGGTTCGCCGAACTTCCGCTTGCGAAGCGTCTTGAAGTCCCAGCGCAGGTTGGGGTGGTGGTCGGCGCGGTGGTATTCGGTGTCAGAACCGCAGGCGATCGACGTGGCGGCCTGAACGCGGCCTTCCTTCAGGAAATCGAGCAGACGCGAGCGGGGATAGGGACCGTATTCCTTGTCGCCAATCTTGATGCGCCACTTCACGCCCTCGAACGGCGGCGGTGGGGTGTTCATCCCCTCCTCGTCGTCCGGGCCGACCTGCTTTGAAAGTTCAAGCGTGTCGCTCATGGAGACAGTGTGTTCCGCAAACCCCTGTTTACGTTTAGTTGTAGGGGAAACCACCTTTGCCAAAGGTAAACGGGAGAAACCCATGAGCGGCTATGAGTTCATCAAAACCGAGACGGATGGCCGTCTTTTCATTGTGACCATCAACCGCCCCGACCAGCTGAATTGCCTGCATCCCATGGGAAATGCGGAGATGGGCGCGGCTTTTGACGAGTTCGCGGCCAATCCGGAACTCTGGGTGGCGATCGTGACCGGGGCCGGAGAAAAAGCCTTCTCGGCGGGCAATGATCTGAAATTTGCGGCTTCCGGCCAGAAATCGCCCGTGCCGATGCCTGCTTCGGGATTCGGCGGGCTGACGTCGCGGTATGACCTCTACAAGCCGGTGATCGCGGCGGTGAACGGCTTTGCCATGGGCGGCGGGTTCGAGATCGCGCTGGCGGCCGACATCATCATCGCGGCCGAGAACGCCAAGTTCGCCCTGCCGGAACCGCGCGTGGGCTTTGCGGCGCTGGCGGCCGGCATGCATCGTCTTCCGAGACAGGTGCCGCTCAAGAAGGCCATGGGCATGATGCTGACGGGCCGGACGGTGTCGGCGGCTGAAGGCAAGGAAATCGGCTTCGTCACTGAAGTGGTGCCGCCGGGCAAGGCGCTGGAGGAAGCCAAGCGCTGGGCGGGGATGATCCTCGAGTGCTCGCCGATGGCGATCCGGGCGACGAAGGAGACCGTGCTGACGGGCCTCAACACGGCCGACTTCAAGACGGCGTTCGATCACAAGGTTCCGGGCATCGGCAGGCTGATGAAGTCGGCGGATCACATCGAGGGACCGAAGGCGTTCGCCGAGAAGCGCAAGCCGGTGTGGAAGAACGAAGCGTGAGGCGCTACGCGCCCGGGCAATCGGCAATGAGCAGTAGGCAATAGCTGTTCGGGGCAGGGCGGGCGTTGGAGAGTGCATGAGTTCTGCACCTGACTTTGCCGAGCTGGCGGCGACGCACGGGATCGAGCTTGATCCCGACGCGTCGATGCTGCGCACCGGCGGCGCGGACGCCGAGTATTTCGGCGCGATGGCGCGGGGCCGGGACGGCAAGTACTGGGTGTTGCGAGCGCCGCGGCGGGGCGATGTGCGGCTGTCGGCCAAGGCAGAGGCTGCGGTCCTCAATTTCGTGCGGCCGCGTCTTGGAATCGCGGTGCCGGACTGGAAGGTCCATACCGACAAGCTGATCGCCTATCCCTACCTACCGGGGCTTCCCGCCGCTGAGGTCGATCCGCTGATGGGCGAGCTGATCTGGCGCGTGCCGCAGGATGATCCGCCCGACGTGTTCCTCGACAGTCTTGCGGGAGCGATGGCAACGCTGCACGGGCTCGATGCGAAAGAGGCTCTGGCTGCAGGCGTTTCCAGTGTGTCGCCGTATCAGTCGCGGGCGCGGCTGAAGGTGCGGATGGACGATCTCAACTCGCTGTCGCCTGTGCCAGAGAAGCTGTGGGAGCTGTGGCTGAAATGGATCGGCGAGGACAGTTTCTGGCCGGAGCACACAGGCCTGGTGCACGGCGATCTCTATCATCCGCACCTGCTGGTCGATCAGGACATGAAGCTGATCGGGCTCGAGGACTGGGCGGATGCGGAAGTGACCGACACGGCGAGCGACTTCGCGCTGATCTTCTCGACGCTGGGGCGCGAGGCGATGGAGGACATGATCCGGCGCTATGAGCGGGCAGGCGGCAGGACGTGGCCGCGCATGGCTGACCAGGCGGAGATGTATTACTGGGCCAGCCCAGTGCGCTTTGCGACCTATGCGATGCGGACGGGCGACCTTTCACACCTGATCGGGGTGAAAGGCATGGTGCAGCGCTTTGCGTCGATGCTGGAGGACAGCAACTACTAGTCGATGGAGCTGGTTGAATCCATCGTGCGGAAGTCGACCGCGAAACCGTCCTCGATGTAACGCACGCAGGTGCCGGCGCGTTCTCCGACCATGACGCGATCGCCGATCATCGGGCGCGGGCCGGATGTCCGGAGCGCGACGCCGAAGATCGAGACGTCGACAACGGCGCAGGTGGTCGAGACGCCGTCACCGAAGGTAGCTACGACCTGTCCGCCAGCTGCGCGGCGCTCGGTCTCGCGTTCGTCGGAAAGGCCGAGACGGTCGCGGTTGATAATCCAGGTGAGCTGGTCGGCGATCTTGTCGCGCTTGCGGGGCGTCAGCTTGAATTCGACGGCGTAGCCGATCTCGTTGAGGACGCGTGTGACGACGCCTTCGACCCGGCCGATCTCGTCGATGTAAAGGACGAGGTTTTCGCCTTTCTCGAGCGGGCGGGCGAGATTGATGCGAAGGCCGCCGGCGCAGACGTCGACTGTGGTGCACTCGAATTCTTCGCCGTCGGCGGAGAGACCGCGAACGCGAACGGCCCACTGGACGCGGCGATGCCGCCTGCGGTCCTGCGCTTCCTGGCGCCGGATCGATGGTTTTGCTGCGGCCTGCGCCAACTGCATGGCAACCCTCATCCGTGGGAGAGGGGTCTCCCCTGTTGCTGCAAGGTTAACCGGGCAATGGTTCACAAACCCTTGCCAGTCCGGTTTTGCCGGTCAGCGCGAGCTGACGATCCGGATCGTCGGGTTTAGATTTGGAGCTGGCGGATAGATCGCCACGGCCTGGAGGCGGCGCAGCGGACGGCCGCCGAGAGCTTCTTCCGGCATGATGGTCTGGCACAGGCCGAGGAAGCGGGCAGGCGTTCCAGCGCGGCCGAACAACGGCGCCAGAGCGAATTCGAGATCGATCCGGCGGCCGTCAAGCGTTTCGCCCCGGGCCCGGATCATGGTCGGGCCGCGATCCTGGTAGGCGGCGGCAAGTGCCGCGGCGATGAGGCGGCGCTCCGGCTCGTTCCACAGCGACAGGAAATTGTGATCGGCGAGCTGGCGGCCGAACAAGCGCTCAAGCGACAGACCGACACGGCGGAAACAGAAATCGCGCTCCGCAACGTGGTTAAGAACGAACAGGCGGCCGACGAGACCGGGATAGTCCTCGGTCGTCGGCCCATCTTCCGAAGGGGCGCCTTCGGACAGGCGGCGCCAGGCGTCCAGGACGGCCTGCGTGTTCGGATGCGCCTTCATCTCTTCCATCGGAATAATCGCCACACTCTACTCAAGGACCGGAATCCCCCCGGGTGTTGTGAGGAATGTCGCAATGGCCGGGCCATGACGCGTGGCGGGAGAATCGCGCTCCGAAACCGGGCGTTTTCCCCCGCGAAGGGAGAAACGCGGCTGCAAGCCACATCCCTGGAGGCGATGGCCGGAGATCAGCCGGCCGGATCGTTTCACCGCGATACATGCTGCGGGCGCGTATTTCGGCATGGGGATGCGACCTCGCGGGTGGGGTGTGCGGGGAGGGTGGCGATGCATTGCGGGGATCGATGCGGGCCATTCTCGGGACAAGCTCGATAATGACATCAGCTGCGGAGCAGCAACCTTCCGCACCATCTACGGTGTCATCCCGGAAGCGCGCAGCGCTGTCCGGGAACCATTTCGCAGATCGTCCCGCCTGACGAATGGGTCCCGGCCTTCCGCTTCGCTTCAGCCGGGATGACAGCCGGCGGGGGATTGGGGGGCGCGATGCAACGGGGGCGGCAAAGGCAACCTCCATGCTTAGTCCAGCTGCACGAACCGAATGGTTGCCTTGAAGGCATGACGGGCGTCATCTCGCGCCAGCAGCGGGAGACGCGGATGAGTTTCAACACGGTGGCGATGTATGCGGCGTGGGCGGCGGTGGCCGGCGCGCTGATCCCGGTGATGGCGGCGATGCAGGGGACGCTGGGAAGAACACTGCAGTCGCCGATGCACGCATCGTTGATTGCGGTTGGAATGGCGTTCGTCGGGGTCGGGCTTGTGTTCGCGGCGTTCCGGCCAGCGATGCCGGCGGGCAGCCTGTTTGCGGCGGTGCCGCCGATTGCCTGGCTGGGCGGCATGGCGATGGGGTTCTATGCGATCAGCGCGACTTTCCTTGCGCCGCGCTTTGGCGTCGGCAATTTCGTGATGTGCGTGGTGGTGGCCCAGCTGGTGATGTCGTCGCTGATCGACCAGTTCGGGCTGTTCGGCGCGCCGGTGCACGCGATCGACCTGAAGCGGGCAGGCGGCCTGGCGCTGCTTGCGGGCGGAGCGGCGCTGGTGGCGATCAGGTAATCACCTGATCTGCGACGGATCGTAGTAGAAACGCTCGCTTTTGATGCGGTCGCCATCCCAGTGTTGCATGGTGACTTCGTCGAGCGTCCTGAACGAGCCGTCCGGCTGCCTGATCTCGAAGATCCAGTTGATGAAGACGGTATCGCCATTGATGGCGAAGCGTTCGACCTTGCGCAGCGGCATGTCGCCAAAGCGTAGCAAGACCTCCATCTCGTTGGCGACGAGCCTGTCGCGGCCACGGCGCGGCTCGCCCATGTTTTCCTGCATGCTCGCGTCTTCATGATAGAAGTGCACGATCGCGCCGACATAGTCCTTCATCTCGACACGACTGATGAAGTCGCGCACGCGCTCGGGTGTCGGCATTGCAGCTCCCTGACCTCCCCCGAGGCAGGGAGAATGGATTGCGTCGCCGGAAATGCAATGCCCCGGGTGGGGACTTTTTGAATGGCTCAGCCCTTCGGTTTCGGCGGCACCACCGGGAGCGACGAAGAGAGGCCGCCGTCGACCGGCAGAACCTGACCGTTCACATAAGATGCATCGCTTGACGCGAGGAACAGCGCGACCCTGGCGATCTCTTCCGGCTGGCCGGCGCGGCGCATGGCGTTGAGCTGGCCGATGCGATCGTCGGTGCCTTTCTCGCGGGCGCGGTCGAAGATCGGCTTGGTCATGCCGGTCTCGATCAGGCCCGGGCAGATGCCGTTCACGCGGACATTGGTGCCAGCGAGGTTGTTGGCGGCAAGCGAGACAAGCGAGATGACGCCGGCCTTGGAGGCCGAATAGGCGGGGCTGCCGGCGCCATGGCGCAGGCCCGCGACGCTGGCGGTGCAGACGATGGCGCCGCCGCCGCGCTTGATGATCTCCGGTGCGCCGATCTGGATGGCGAGCATGGGGCCAATAAGGTTGACCTGGAGGATCTGCTTCCACTCGTCCTCGGTCTGTTCGAACAGGGAAGGCGTACCGCCCGAAATGCCGGCATTGGCGTAGATGATGTCGAGGCCGCCATTGGTCTTGAGGGCTAGCGAGACGAGGTCCTTAACATCGCCGGAATTGCCGGCGTCCATTTCCATGGCGACGGCCTTCCCGCCGGCGGCCTTGATGGCGGCGACGGTGTCGCCGACGGCGGACGACTTGTCGGCGGCGATGACGGAGGCGCCTTCGGCGGCAAACAGCGTGGCGGAAGCGCGGCCGATGCCGGAAGCAGCGCCGGTGACAATGACGGATTTGCCGGTGAAGCGAGCCATGGGTGTTTCCTTTTCCTGATTTTGTATTCAGGCCGCTGCGCAGCGACGTCAACGGGTGTCGTTGCGGCGCACTTGCTGGATGACAAACAGGAGATGATGCTCGCGCGCCTCTGGCGCGGCTCAGCACGTTCACGCTATATCGGGCCGGGGTTGAGGCAGGGGATTCCAGAGAGGAAGTGTTGATGAGGGCGATCTTTGGCGCGGCAGCGATGCTGGCAGTGTTGGCGGCTTGCGGACCGGCTGAGCCCAAGGGGCCGACCGCGGCGGACATCGCCAAGAACGATGCCGACCTCGTGGCGTATCTGGACGTCGAGTACGAGGAAGAGGTTCAGTTCTCGCCTCAGGAAATGACCAGCCAGGGCCGGAAGGACAAGTACGGCGAGCTGGATGATCGCTCGGAAGCCGCGGCGGACAAGGTTCTCGCCTGGCGTCGCGAGAGCGTGGCCGACATGAAGACCAAGTTCAAACCCGAGGCGCTGGGCGAAGACGCGCGGGTCTCCTACGACATCTGGGAGCTGGAGCTGGCGCGCGCCGAGAAGCGCGCGGAGTTCCGCCGCTATGGCTATATCTTCGGGCGCAACGGGGCGCATACGGGCCTCGTCAACTTCATCATCAACCAGCACCGCGTCGACGAGAAGTCCGACATGGACGCGTTCATCGCGCGCGTCGGGCTGATCGGCACAGCGCTCGACCAGCTGATGGAGCGTGCGAAACTGGCGGCGGGCGACGGCATCCGCATGCCGCAGTTCGCCTATGACATGACGACGTCCGAGGTGAAGCGCGTGCTGACCGGTGCGCCGTTCGGCGGCAAGGGCGACTCGGCCCTGTTCGCGGATGGCAAGGCCAAGATCGCAGCGCTTGTCAAAGCTGGCAAGGCGACGGCTGACGAAGGCAAGGCTTTGGAGACGCAGCTTGCAGCGGCGATGAAGGACAAGATGAAGCCGGCCTATGACCGGCTTTCTACCTGGATCGCAGAGGACAAGAAGAATGCGCCGGCCGAACCGATCGGCGCGGGTCAGCTGCCGAATGGCGTGGCGTACTACAACGCCATGCTGAACCTGATGACGACGACGGAGATGACGGCGGACGAGATCCACCAGCTCGGCCTGTCGGAAGTCGCGCGCATTCGCGGCGAGATGGAGAAGGTAAAGGAGGCGGCGGGCTTCAAGGGCACGCTGGAAGAGTTCTTCGTCTTCATGCGCACGGACAAGCAGTTCTACCTGCCGAACAACGACAAGGGCGCGCAGGAGTATATCGACCGCGCGACGAAGCACATCGAGGAGATGAAGCTGGCGCTGCCGACGTATTTCGGGCGGCTGCCGAAGGCTGATCTCGTCGTGAAGCGTGTCGAGCCGTATCGCGAAGAGCCGGGCGGCGCGCAGCACTACCAGTCGGGCACGCCGGACGGGTCGCGGCCGGGCATCTACTACGCGCACCTCTCCGATATGAATGCGATGGCGACCTACATGCTGGAGGACATCGCGTATCATGAAGGCCTGCCGGGCCATCACATGCAGATCTCGATCCAGCAGGAGCTGGAGGCCGAGACGGGTCCGAGCAAGCTCCCGAAATTCCGGACGCAGTATGGCTATACGGCGTACTCGGAAGGGTGGGGGCTGTATTCGGAAGCGCTGTCGAAGGAGATGGGCTTCCTGAAGGATCCCTACAGCGATTTCGGTCGTCTCTCGGGTGAGATCTGGCGCGCGATCCGGCTTGTGCTGGACACAGGCATCCACTCCAAGGGTTGGACCGAAGAGCAGGCCGTGAAGTATTTCATCGACAACTCGTCGATCCCGAAAGCGGCGATCGAATCCGAAGTGCGCCGCTACATCACGACGGCGGGGCAGGCGACGGCCTACAAAATCGGCATGATTCGCCTGCAACAGATGCGCGACAAGGCGCGGAACGAGCTGGGCGACGAGTTCAGCTATCCCGCCTTCCATGACCAGATCCTCGGCGGCGGCGCCCTGCCGATGCCGGTGCTGGAAGCGAAGATCGACCGCTGGATTGCAGCACAGAAGAAAACCTGAGCGAGCCAGCTACAAGGAGAGTCACATGCGTCTGTTGATTGCAGCCGGCCTTGCCGCGCTTGCCGTTGCCTGCAGCGGTCCGTCCGAACCCAAGGTCACGCCCGAGCAAATCGCGGCGGAGAGCAAGGGACTGACCGACTATCTCAATGCCGAGTTCGAGGAAGAACTGGCGATGAGCCCGATGTCGCTCACGCAGATGAGCCGCAAGGAGCAGTACGACAAGCTCGACGATTTCTCGGAAGCGGATGTCACGAAGCAGCTGGAGTGGCGGCGGACGAGCGTCGCCGACATGAAGGCGAAGTTCGATCCGGCCGAGCTGAACGATGATGCGAAGACATCCTGGGACATGTGGGACATGGAGCTCGGCCGGTCCGAGCTGCGCGCCAAATGGCTGCGTTACAGCTATGTGTTCGGCTATGGCGGGCCGCATACGGACGTGCCGCAATTCCTGATCAGCTATCACAAGGTCGACGCGCCGGCGGACATGGACGCCTATGTGAAGCGGCTGGAAGAGCTGGGCCGTTTCATGGACCAGGCGACCGAGCGGGCCAAGCTGGCGGCGGCCGATGCCATCCGCCCGGCGAAGTTCGGCTATGAACGCACGATCGGCGAGGCGACGAGCATCATCACCGGTGCGCCGTTCACCAAGGGCGAGGACTCGCCCCTGTGGGCGGACGTGAAGGAGAAGATCGGCGGGCTGCTGGCTTCCGACCGCGCCAATGACGAGCAGGCGAAAGCATGGACCGCTGCTGCTGAGCAGGCGCTGAAGGGGCATGTGAAGCCGGCCTATGATCGGCTGATCGCGTGGCTGAAGGAAGACATGGCCAACGCGCAGTCGGGCAAGGTCGGCGCGCTGACGCTGCCGAACGGGCCGGAGTGGTACAAGGTCTCGCTGGAACTGCAGACCACGACGACGATGACGCCCGAGGAAATCCACCAGCTCGGGCTGAAGGAAGTCGAGCGCATTCACGCCGAGATGGACAAGATCCGCGTGGCGACCGGCTTCAAGGGCGACTCGAAGGCGTTCTTCGAGTTCATGCGCACTGACAAGCAGTTCTACCTGCCGAACACGGACGCGGGCCGGCAGCAGTATCTCGACAAGGCCAAGGGCTATCTCGATGCGATGTCGCTGAAGCTGCCGGAGTATTTCGGGCGGCTGCCGAAGGCGAAGCTGGATGTACGGCGAGAACCGGCGTTCAGCGAAGTGGCAGGCGGGGCTGCGCACTACAACCGGCCGACGCCGGATGGGTCGCAGCCGGGCATCTTCTATGCCCACCTGTCGAACATGACCTCAGTGTCGCTGTGGGCGCTGGAGAGCCTTGCCTATCACGAGGGTGTTCCGGGCCATCACATGCAGATCGCCATCCAGAGCGAGCTGACGGACATCCCCGTCTTCCGCACGCAGTATGGCTATGGCGCTTTCATCGAGGGCTGGGGCCTCTATGCCGAGGAGCTGGGCAAGGGGATGGGCTTCTTCACCGACCCGTACAACGATTTCGGCCGGCTCTCTTCCGAGCTGTGGCGCGCGGTGCGGCTGGTGCTCGACACCGGCCTGCACGAGAAGGGTTGGACGGAAGAGGAAGCCGTGAAGTGGGCGATGGACAATTCTCCGCGCCCCGAACAGGCGATCCGCAGCGAGGTGAAACGCTTCCTGCTGTGGCCGGGCCAGGCGACGACCTACAAGATCGGGATGATCGCCATCCAGAAGCTGCGCGACGAGGCGAAGGCCGAGCTTGGCGACAAGTTCGACTGGAAGGGCTTCCACGACACCGTGCTGGCTGGCGGATCCATGCCGCTGACCGTGCTGGAGACACGCGTGCGCAGCTGGATCGCGAGCCAGAAGAAGACGTAAGGTCTAATTGGGAGCAGCGGGCGGCGTCTCTGCGGGAGGCGTCGCCGCTGCTTCGGCTTTCTCCCGGTTGATCTGGTCACGGATGTAGTTGATCTGGCCCTTAGCCCGGCTTGCGATCTGTTCGCTGTCGATTTGCGTCGCGGCTGCTTCGTACAGCCGCAGGGCCTCGTCGCGATCCTGGGGCACGCCGACACCGCGCAGATAAAGGTCCGCGAGTTCGTAGATCGCGCGGGCATAGCCCTTGTCGGCGGCTGACTTGATGAGACGCACGCCTTCGACGCGGTCGGGCTCGCCGGTCGCGATGCCGGCCATCGCGACCTCGCCGAGCGCGAAGTCCGCCGCGGCGATGCCCTGCGCCTGCGCCAGCTTGTAGAGTTCGATCGCCTGCTGCGGATCGCGCGAGACGCCGCCAGTGCCATAGAGCATGCGGCCGCCATACTGAAGCTGGCCCCAGCCGAAGCCGCTGTCGGAGGCCTTCTTCAGTTCGGTCGTGGCTGCAGCCTCATGAGCGCTCTTCTGCTCGGGATCGTTCGTCAGGAAAGCGCGGTCGCCGAGCATGGTGGCGTAGTAGACTTGGCCGGCAGGCTCTCCAGCTTCGGCGGAGAGGCGGCATTGCGTGAAGGCTGCCGCTTCATCCGATTGCCGCGACGGGCTTCCCCAGTAGAGGACAGCACAGAGAACCGCGCGCGCCGGGCCGTTGCCAGACTCGGCTTCGGCCTGCAGTGCGTCGAACTTGTCCTGGTCGAAGCGCTTCTGGGCGACGCGCTTCCAGTCGAACTTCTCGAGGTCACCGGGCTGGATGCCGAACGCAGCGAGCTTCACGATGTTCGCGTCGCGCGCCTTCTGCGCCTGCACGGCGGGGTCCATGGCGGTCTGGATCGCTTCCCATGGCTTGAAGAACCAGAGCGAGGCGCCGCCGATCGAGATGACGGCGATGGCCGAGATCGCGGTCCACACGTCGCGCATGGCGCGGTTCGGCGGCGGCTTCAGCGGCTTCACATGCTGCTTGGCGGCGAGTTCCTTGATGCGCTTGACCACGCCCTGATAGGTCGGATCCGAGCGGTCGCCGTTCCAGTTGCAGAGGTCGGCGGTGTGAATGAGGTTGAAGGGGACCGGGATATTGACCGGCTTTACCATGATGGGGACGAGGATGCCGCGTTCGCGGCCGATCGCGCCTTCGCCGCGCACCCAGTCGCTGTCGACGGCTTCGGGCGACCACAGAAGGACAACCGCCTTCGCGGCTTGCAGGACCGACTGGATCTTTTCGTCGAACGTCTCGCCAGCCTGGAGGCCGCCATCCCACCAGATGTCGAGGCCTTCCTCCTTCAGCGCGCGATAGAGCGCCTCGGCGGTCGGGCGGTCGGAGCGGCGATACGAGATGAAGACGTCTGCCATGGTGTCCCCACAGTAGAGATCCCCCGATCCCGCGTCCCGGGAGGAATCCTAGCAGGGGTCATGAGTGTGGGGAACGGGGACTATTCCGCTGGAACTGCAGATGGCGCGGCTGTCTGTGCCTTCAGATGCTTCTTGGGCAAGCCAGGCGTTCCAGCCTGTTCCGGATGGGCTACGAGAAAAGCCTCTTTCAGTTCATTTGAGCGGGAATGATTGCCGTCGGGCGACCAGCCGGGCTTGTTGATGAAGCGGCCGGCCCAGCGCCAGGGGCGCGGACCGTCGTTCCAGCAGTCGCGCAGCAGGCCGAAGAGTTCGTGATAGGCGACGATGATGGGGTTGAACCTGTTGAGCGGCTTGACGATGCCGTAGACCGGCTTGTCGTGGTCGAGCTCCGGCACGAAGCTTCCGAACATCCTGTCCCAGATGATGAAGACGCCGGCGAAGTTGGCGTCGAGATAGCGCGGGTTGGTCGCGTGGTGGACGCGGTGGTGGCTCGGCGTGTTCATCACCGCCTCGAACCATTTCGGCATCCGGCCAATCGCCTCGGTGTGGATCCAGTACTGGTAGACGAGGTTCACGCCGGCCGAGAGGGCGATGAAGGCGGGATGGAAGCCGAGCAGGACCAGCGGCGCCGAGATGATGACAAGACCGGTAAGCGGCCCGAACCAGGGCTGGCGCAGGGCGGTCGTCAGATTGTAGTGCGTCGAGGAATGGTGCGTGATGTGCTCGGCCCACCACCACCTGACCGTGTGAGCGAAGCGGTGCTTCCAGTAGTAGATCAGGTCGTAGCCGACGAAGACGAGGATGAAGCTCCACCACGTCACCGGAATCTCGAACAGGTGATAGGGCCAGAACAGCATGAGCAGCCACGTGCCGGCGAAGGCAAAGAGCGTGTCGGCGACGACGCTGCCGAGGCCCATGGCGAGCGACGTGATCGCGTCCTTCGTTTCGTAACGGCCGCCAGCGCGCTTCGTTTTCACCGCCCACCATTCGAGCGCGACGGTGAGGATGAAGAACGGAATGGCGATAAGAGTTGGCTTCACGAAAGAATCCATGGGGCGGAGGAGTCGCATGGGACAGGCAGGCTGTGAAGCGGGGCGCCGTAGCGACATTCAGGCCGGAGGCAATTGACCACAGGGTCGTTACGGCAGGAGAGTGCGCTCCAGCGGTTCACAGAGACCGGCTCAGGGAGAGACGTGATGCGCAGGTTCATGAAGGCCGCGATGGCGGCTGTGTCGGTTGCGGCGCTTTCGGCGACGGCCCTGGGCGCGGTGGCGGTTGCACAGACGCAGACCGGCGCGACAGCACAGCCAGCCGCGCCGGCGGTGCGCGGCGGGAAGCCGGCAAAGGTGGCGACAGGCGCAACCGAGGTGATCGCCGTGACGCGCGATGGCGTGAAGCTCGCGGGCAATCTCTACCTGCCTGCGGGCAAGGGCCCATTCCCGTGCGTGGTGCAGCGGACGCCCTACGGCAAGGACGCGATGTTCGCGAGCCCGGCCGGCGCGAAGAAATACACCGATGGTGGTTACGCCTACATGGTGCAGGACGTGCGCGGGAAGGGGCGGTCGGATGGCTTCTATCAGGCGTTCCTGAACGACGCCTTCGATGGCTATGACACGATCGAGTGGATGGCCAGGCAGGACTGGTGCAACGGCTCGATCGGCATCACTGGCGCGAGCGCCATGGGCTACACGACAATGCTGGCGGCCACGATGAACCCGCCGCATCTGAAGGCGGCGTTCGCGATCGTGACGCCTTCGACGCGCCTGACCGGCACCTATATCGGCGGCGCTTTCAAGCAGAAGGATTCGGGCGACTGGTCGCGCGGCCAGGGCATTCCGGAAGAGACGATTGCCTTCTCGGCGCAGAACTATCCGGACTCGTCTTATTGGGAGCGGACGGAGATCGGCGACCATCGCAAGTACATCGATATCCCGACCTACCAGTATGGCGGCTGGTACGACATCTTCAACGAAGGGAACGTGCGCAACTTCATGTACCTGCAGCATGAGGGCCTGCCGGGCGCTCGCGGCAACCAGAAGCTGGAGATGGGTCCGTTCGGACACGGCGCGCTGTCTGGCGACATGGAGTATCCGAGCGGCGGCGGCATCGGCAACGCGCAAGGCGGCACCGATGCAGAGATGCGCTGGTGGGATTACTGGCTGAAGGGCATCGACAACGGCATCATGAGCGAGCCGCCGGTGAAGGTCTACATGATGGCCGGCGCGCGCAAGGGCGCGGTCTCGCCGAAGAACAAGTGGATGTACTTCGGCGACTGGCCGCCAGCGCCGAACCTGGTGAACTACTACCTGCATTCCGACGGCACGCTGTCGACCAGGGCGCCGGGGCCGCAGGATCCATCGAAGACCTACAGCTTCGATCCGAAGAATCCGGTGAAGACGTATGGCGGGGCAAACCTGACCTTCGATCGCGGGCCGATGGACCAGCGGCCGATCGGCAACCGTCCCGACTATTTGAAATTCCAGACGCCGGTGCTGGCCAAGGACGTGGTTGTGGCTGGCGAGATCTTTGCGGATCTGTGGGCGGCGACGGACGGGCCGGACACCGACTTCATGGTGAAGCTGGTGGATGTCTATCCCGACGGCTACGAGGCGATCGTGCTCGATAGCGCGATCCGCACGCGTTATCGCGATGGCCGCGAGCCGGACCAGATCAGGATGATGACGCCCAACGCTCCGGAGAAACTGAAGTTCGACCTGTGGGACACGATGATCACGTTCGAGAAGGGCCATCGCATCGCCGTGCATGTGACCTCGTCGAACAATCCGCGCTTCGATGTGAACCCGAACACGGGCGAGAATCCGGGACCGAACGTGAAGACGCGTGTTGCGAAGAACACCGTGTTCATGGATGCGGGCAAGGCAAGCGCGATCCGGCTTCCCATCATCTACCTGCCTGAATAGGAGCCCGAGTGGGGGACGGACGGACGTATGACGTGATCGTCTATGGCGCGACCGGCTTTACCGGCCGGCTCGTCGCCGAGCACATGCTGGCGAAGTATGGCGCCGGCGGCGATGTGCGCTGGGCGATGGCGGGGCGCAGCAAGGCGAAACTGGAGGCGGTGCGCAGCGAGATCGGCGCGCCGGCGGACCTGCCGCTGGTTGTCGCTGATGCGTCCAATCCGGCGTCTCTCCTGGCGATGGCGAAGGCGGCGAAGGTCGTGATCACGACCGTTGGCCCGTATCAGCTTTATGGCGAGCCCATGGTCGCGGCGTGCGCCGAGGCGGGGACCGACTATGTCGATCTCTGCGGCGAGCCGGCATGGATGGCGGCGATGATCGCGAAGTATGATGCCAAGGCGAAGGCATCGGGTGCGCGCATCGTGTTCTCGTGCGGGTTCGATTCCATTCCGTTCGATCTGGGCGTGTTCTTTCTACAGAAAGAGGCAAAGCAGCGTTTCGGCGCGTCTTGCCCG